>DATESL010000032.1:0-19040 GCA_035270825.1 Candidatus Onthovivens sp. | reverse complement strand
AAGTTTATATAAATCAAATGATGAGTTATTACTTATTAAGTTTACTAAATTATTAATAGTTGTATTAGAGACTTTAGCTTTTAAAAGATTATTAACCTTTAAATAAGCAGTATTAGAATTATAATCAGCAAAAATAGAGTTTGCTAAAACTCCATTAGTCTTATGATCTAAAGTTATTTGATAGCGTCCATCTAAAAAATTACCATAGCAACTACCTAAATCTGCTTTTATTTTACCCTCGATATCAATATTTGTATTATTAATATTAAGTGAAGCATCTAAATCTACATCATAACTCTCAGTTAATAATAGTTTTGCTAGAGTTGTTAAAATATTGCTTTGACCTTGATTTTCTTCAGGAAGTTTATCTTTATCAAATATTTCTTCTTCATATTTATTAATAATTTCAACATCACTTTTAAAGGATATAGTAATATCACTTGTAACAATTGGTTTACCATTTTTAGTTTCAATTCCTGTGATTTTATAATCGCGATCAAAAAATAAAGATAAGGAGATGTTATTAAGGAGGGTATTATCAAAAACTACATTATCAAGATCATATTCTAGTACATACCCGGCTCCAGTTTGAGTTTCTTTAGCCTCAACTAAACCATCTTGTAAAATGGTTAATAAATTTTTAAAAGTAATAAACTTTGTTTCGTATTTTGGAGTTTGATAACCTAAAGAATTCAAAAAATTAAAAACTGAATTATTGTTTTCAGTAATTGAATTGGTATAAACTTGATTTTTAAAGTCAGTGTAGAAAATATCGCCACCACTATGTGATAAACGATATGATTCTTTAATATCTTTAAATTGATCTTCAATAAAAAGATAGTATTTTTCAACAGCTTTATTATTGGTTTGGAAAGCACCATCTAATTTAAAATATGATGTTTCTCCGTTTTTATTTGATAAAGCAACATTAGCATTATTAATTTTAAAAACTGTTTTGCCGTTAATGCTTTCATTAAAGGTGTTCTTTAGAGTTGATAAATTCGAGTTATCAGGATTTTGTTCAGGAGTGCTTTCATTAGAAGAACCACTATTAGAGTTATTAAAAACTTGCCAGACATCGCTGATTCCAGCGGAGCTAACAAGGAACGTTAAGGCTATAGTTGTTATAAATATTGGTTTAATTTTTTTCATTTTATTGGTTGACTCTCTATTCAAAGTCTTGTTCTAATATATACTTATTTCACTACCTTGTCAATACCAATTATATCGACATAGTCTAAAAAATATAAAAACCTAGTTATTGAAACTAGGTCTATTAGTTTTGGTTATTGAAATTCATTTTTTCATGATTCTAAGCGAATTTAATACAGCTAAGAATGTTACGCCTACATCGGCAAATATTGCAAACCACATGGCGTAATCTCCAAGGATCCCTAGAGATGTAAGGACTAAAACAGTAATTTTAATAAGCAAAGAGATAATTATATTTTGGTAAACAACATTAATTGTTTTACGAGAAATCTTTTTTGCCTCATTAATCTTGTTTAAATTATCATCAAGAATAACAATATCGCCGGCTTCAATTGCAGCATCAGTTCCAATTGAACCCATTGAGATTCCGATTGGTGAGAGAATTAAACTTGGAGCGTCATTAACACCATCGCCGATAAATGCAATGTGTTTGTTTTTAGAAGTATTGATGATTTCTTCTAATCGATTAGTTTTATCAATTGGAAGAAGAGAAGAATAAACATTTTTGATATTAACTTTTCTAGCGACATCTTCAGCAATTTCTTTTTTATCACCAGTAAACATATATATGTTTTTTATTCCGTTTTTATAAAAGTTAGTAATTGCTTTTGCACTATCTTCTTTAATTTGATCAGCAATAACAATTGAACCAAGGAATTTAGAATCATAAGAGAGATAAATTATTGTTCCAATATCATTATTTTCTTTAAATTCAATGTTGTAGGCCTCCAATAATGATTTGTTACCAGTTAATAATTCTTTTCCTTTATATAAACAATAAGTTCCTTTGCCTTCGATTGTTTTAAAATCTTTTATCTCTGCTGTATTGATTTCAATCTTGCTATCAATAATGGCGTTTTTTATTGGGTGGGTGGAAAATGATTCTCCAATTTGAGCAAATTCTAGCAAACTTTCCTTACTGATATTATAAGGATAACTATCAACGATTTTAAAATCTCCTTTTGTAATTGTCCCAGTTTTATCTAACACAATTGTGTCAAGTCGGTTTAATCTTTCTAAATACTCACTTCCCTTAATTAAGACTTTTAATTTACTCGCTTCTCCTAAACCAATAAAATAAGCCATTGGAACACTTAAAACTAAGGAACAAGGACAAGCAATAACAAGGATTGAAGCAGCATAATAGGCACTATTGCTCCAGTTAATAGTTAGACTTGGATCACTAGTAAGTGGAGATATAATAAAGACTAATAAAGCTAATAAAATAACAATTGGAGTATAAATTTTAGAAAACTTAGAGATAAATTTTTCTGATTTGGTTTTCTTATTAGTGGCGTTTTCAACTAAATCAAGAATCTTTCCTAAAGTTGAATTGTAAAAGTTTTTTGTAACTTTAATAATTAAGGGGCTTCCTAGATTAATAACCCCGCTTAATATTTCATCGTCTTCTTTTATTGAAACAGGGATGCTTTCTCCGGTTAAAGAAGAAGTATCTAGAAATGATGAGCCACTAATAACAATTCCATCAAGTGGGACTCTCTCGCCATTTTTAACTAATAAATAATCACCAATTTCAACATCTTCAGGATCAATAATTTTTTCAATATCATCATTATAAAGAGTTGCTGTATCAGGTTTTAAATTTAAAATAGAACTTATATTATTACGTGATTTATTTAATGCATAACTTTCAAATGATTGGCCGATCTGATAGAAGATAACAACAGCTAAAGCTTCAACATATTCTCTAATGATAAAGGCAGCTATTGTTGCGATGATCATAAGGGTAATTTCATTGAAGAATTCTTTATTTCTTAAAGCATGATATGATTTTATATATAAGTCATAACTTAAAAAAGCATATGATACCAAGGAAATAGGTAGGATAATAAGTGTATTAACATCACTTATTCCTAATTTAGTTTCTCCATAAACTAGATGAAAAACCAATAAGAAAATGGTCAGGATGGCGATTACTCCTATCCTCCAGTAATTTAGTTTTTTACTCATATTATTTTATCCTTTTTATTTCAAGGGTATAACTCAAGTCTTTAATTCTTTTTTTAATTGGTTCTAAAAGAGCCTCATTATCAACTGTAATAAAGATTTTTGAACTTAAGAAGTTTAATGTAACTTCACTAACATTATCAATTTTTTTAATTTTCTTTTCGATTTTACGAGCGCAATTAGCACAATCAATTCCGCTAAATTTGTAGACGATTTCCATATTTTTATTTCCTTTCAATTATTCATCAAGGTGATTAAAGGCGACTTCAAGTATTGTATAGACGTGTTCATCATCCAGAGAATAGAAGACATTTTTACCGTCCTTACGGTATTTAATAATCTTGAGAAGTTTTAAACTTTTAAGTTGATGAGAAACAGCACTCTTTGTCATGTTGATTTTTGTGGCGATATCATTTACACAAAGTTCACCCTCAAGCAAAGTAATTAATATTTGAAGTCTAGTTGGATCTCCAAACATCTTGAAGAAGTCACTAACTTCGAATATTCGATCGGTATTTCTTAATAATTTTTCCATTTAATATTTCTCCTTGACAATATGATAGTTGAACAATCATTCAATTGCAAGAGAAATTTATTCTTTTTTGAAAGTTTTTATCATATGATATATAGTATGAAAAATATTTTGTTTTATAAATCAAATATGGGACACACCCTTAAATATGCTCAAGCTTTAAAAAGAAAGATTATTCCCTTAGAGATTTATCCTATTAAAAAGATCAGCAATAAATTAATTAAAGATGTCGATAATATCTTTTTTGGTGGTCCCTTAAGAAATAACAAAATAGAAGGACTTGATAAATTTTTAAGTAAATATGAAAAATTTGAAGATAAGAATGTTTTTATCTTTTCAACTGGGATTGAACCAATCACTGAGGAAAAGAAAATGGACATTATTGAAGCTAATGGTTTAAATTTTTATCATGTTCGTTTTTATATGTTACCTGGAGGAATGGATTTAGCAAAACTCCCTAAATTTAAAAGATTTATTATCCTTAAAGGTTTAGAAATAGCTGCTAAAAAGGAAAAACAAGATGTTAGTTTAATTAAATCATCACTTTCTAATCATATTGATAGAACAAGTGATGCATATTTAGATAAAATGATAGATGTATATCGTAAGATTATTATAAGAAAGTAGGGATTAAATATGAAAATTTTAATTACAGGTGGTTTAGGTTTTATTGGGTGTAACTTTGTGGAATATTTTCTTGGGAAAAGAAAAAAGGATAAAATAGTTGTTGTTGATAAATGCACCTATGCAGCTAATAAGAGAAAATTAGATGAATTTAAACATTTTAAGAACTTTAAATTTTATAAAGAAGATATTACTAATTTAAAAGCCATGGACCGTATTTTTAAAAGAGAAAAGTTTGATTATGTTTTAAATTTTGCTGCTGAAACAAGTGTTGATCGTTCCTTTTTAAGTCCTGAGTTATTTTTCGATGTTAATGTTAATGGAGTAATAAATCTTTTAAAATTAAGTCGCTTATATTTAGTTAAAAGATTTCATCAAATTTCAACTGATGAAGTTTATGGTGATTTAGCACTTGATTCTAAAAAAATCTTTAAAGAAACTGATCAATTAAATCCAAAAAATCCATATAGTTTATCTAAGGCGACAGCTGATGAATACATTTTAATGTTTCATAAAATCTATGGTTATGATGTGACTATTTCTCGTTCAACTAATAACTATGGTCCATACCAAGCAAAAGATAAATTAATTCCTCTTGTTATTGCTCGCGCTAATATGAATGCTGAGATTCCAATTTATGGAACTGGTAATAATATGCGTAACTGGCTTTATGTTTATGATCATTGTGTGGCAATTGATAAGATTATTGAGTTTGGAAAGTCTGGGGAAATTTATAATATTGGGACAACTGAAACATATGATAATTTGTATATTGTTCATCATATTTTAGATTATATGAAAAAAGATTATAAATTAATTAAATTTGTTAATGACCGTCTCGTTCATGATCAAAAATATAACCTTGACTGTTCAAAAATAAAAAAAGAACTCGATTTTGAACCAGTCTATAATTTAGAAGCAGCTCTAGATGATACAATTGATAGTTATTTAAAGTAAGTATTATCGTTTTGAAGACTTTTAGTTTATAATTAAACAATGAATAAGTTAGAACACGTTAAAATTATTGTCACTAACCGTAAAGCATCATTTAATTATTTTTTAAGTGATCATTTAGAATGCGGAATTGAACTTCAAGGAACAGAAATTAAATCAATTAAACAAAATAAAGTTAATTTAGGTGATGCTTATGTCATTATTAAAAATAATGAAGCCTTTATTTTAAATATGGATATTTCTGAATATGAAAAGGGTAATATTTTTAATCATGACCCTTTAAGACTAAGAAAGTTATTACTACATAAAAAAGAGATCATGAAGCTTAATGCTAAAGTTATGAAAGATGGATATTCAATTATTCCTACCAAACTCTATTTAAAAGCTGGGCGTTGTAAGGTTGAAATAGCTCTTGGTAAGGGTAAGAAATTATATGATAAAAGAGATGTTATTAAAGAAAGAGATGTGGAAAGACACATCGCTAAGAGTATAAAAAGAGATTAAGATGAAAAAAATGTCCCTATTACATAAAATAAGCTATGGTGCACTCTTTATGGCTTTAACAATTATTCTTTCAAGGTTTTTTGCCTTACCTTATTTTTTTGGCTTACCATTTTTAAAAGTGTCTCTTGCTCCGAGTGTAGTTATTTTTTCTTCCTTTTATTTAGGACCAGTATTTGGAGCAATTGTTGGTTTTGGTAGTGATTTACTTGGATCATTAATGTTCCCTCAAGGGGGACCATATCTTCCTTTATATGGAATACCTGCAACTTTAGCTGGGTTATTACCAGTTTTAATTTATAAAGTATTGAAAATGAGTAAAATTGATAATAAATTACCAATTTCAACTGGAGTTATTTTATTAGCCTTAGATATCTTTGTTGTTTTATTTATGAGTTTAAATGATTCAATAAATTATAATGGTCGTGAATATGTTTTTCATGACTGGATTAAAATTAGTGTGATAACCTGTTTTATTGCTCTATCAATTATCTTCTTTATTGGTTTATTTTTAATTAAGAAGTATTTTAAAAACGGCAAAGTAAATAAATTATATAATATTTTTGCAATCGCAGGAGCAATATATATTATGGATTTTGTCTTCAAAATACCGATTTCATCAGCGATTGGGGCTTTTCACTTTAGTTATGAGTTTTTTATTATCTTTGGGGTTAAAATATTAACTGGATTTATTTCTATTCTTATTCATATTATAATAGTATTAATAGCTCTTAACATTGCCTCAGCAGTTTCATTAAGACGAGGAGTTCTGCTTGAAAGTAAACAAGCAAAGGAAGAAGATCATGAAAAAAAATAACGAAAAAGAAAAAAACGAGATCGAAGAAGTTGAACCAATTGAACCAGAAATCATTAAGGAAAAAGGTTCAAAAGGTTTAGTAATAGCGATTATCCTTTTATTTGTTGCTATTATAGTAATGGTTATTGTGATTGCAGTTTCAAATACTCAAACTCCAGACAATGGAGCCTGTGATGATAATGGATGTGTTGGTGTTATCCAAATCCTTGGTAATTATTTTAAATTAATTTTATAAACTTTTAAGGCTGTTTTGTACATTAAATGATCATATTCATTTTTCGATAAGTCCATTAAATTATTGATATATCCTTGATATATTTCGTTTTTTAATGTGTATTCACCATCAATTGGATTGTCGGTTCCAAACATAAATTTATCTAATACATTATACTTTTTTAATTCTTTAATAATATCATAATGAACCCAAGCACTATCACCATAAATATTTTTATTACGACTTAAAATTTTTACGGCTTGTTTGTTATTTGAAGAGAGTTCAAGATGCGCTGCAATAAATATTAAATCAGAGTCCTTTTGTGCTCTTTTTTCTAAGTATTTTATACGTGAATATTCATCAGTTGCTGTATGGACAAGAACTGGAAGATGATATTTACGGGCAATTTCTAAATAAGGATTAAAGAGTTTATCTGTAATTTTTAATCTTGATAAAAAGGGATGAATTTTAATTCCATAAATATATTGTCTATTTTTATTAATAAATTCATCAACTTCATTAAAATTAGTTTCAGTATTTGGGCGAATCCATACAAGCATTCCAAATTCAGGATGTTTTTGAACAAATTTTAATGCTAAAGATGAACCCTTAATTTGATTAATGGCTTTAAAACGACCAGTAGGAAACTCTGTTCCGTCAAATGAAAGGAGAGTAAAATTGACTCCATTACTCTTAACAGATTTCAATAAATCTCTTTGGGTTTGTCTTAATGTTGGCCAATATCCAAGATGAGCATGAGTATCGATTAATATTTGCTTTTTCATAAACTTTTTTCTTCAATTATGATAACATATTATAAAGGATTAATAAACAATATGGAAAAAAATCACATGAACGATCTAGATGAAATTAAAGAAAAAGAAGCTGCTGTTAAAAGACTTCCTAAGTGGGCATTTTATTCCTTCTTTTTAATTCCAGTTGTAGTTGGACTCTCTTTATTTGCAATTTATTTATCTATTACACCTAATTATAAGGTTTATAAAAATAATCTTGATGTAACAAAAATTTCACTTGATGTTAAAACTCCTCGTAAGGATTATGCTTATTTATCTTCAGATGCTGATGGTATTTTTGATTTTGTTGCAAGTGAAGTTAAGGTAGAAGCTGAAGGTACTTTCACCTTTAAAATTGATACTAAAAAACTACTTAGTCTTAATGATAAGTTTGCAACAGATTCAATGTTAAAGATAAATTTTAAAGCTGATTTTGGCGAACTTGATTTAAGTAAATATTCTTCTTTTGCAGAAAAACCAAGTTTTACTTTTGGGTTTGAAGGGGAAACAGGCACAACTGTTGATTTATATAAATATGCCGATTTCTCGACTAAAATAAATTTTAATGGTGAAAAAGACCTTGTTTTTAGCTTTAAGGATAGTTTAATTTTTGATGTGCTAAATTCTAATGAACAAGAAAAATTTGGTTATACCTTAAAAGATATTGATCTTATATATCATAATGTTTAGGAGTAATTTTAATGGATATTTTAGAAAGATTTAAGAAATATATCGCTATTGATACAATGAGCGATCCTGATAGTGAAACCTATCCTTCAAGTAAGGAAAAGGAACTTTTCTTTGCGGAGTTAATGGCCAAAGATTTAAAAGAGATAGGAATTGAAGAGGTGATTTTAGATGAGTATGGTTTAGTTTATGCTCATGTCCCTAATAACTCTGAAAAGACTATTGCTCTTATTGCTCATATTGACACAGCACCAACTATTAAAGGAGATATCAAAAATCCTCAAGTGGTTTATGGATATGATGGGGGAATTATTAAGTTAAATGAAACTTATTCTCTTGATCCTCAAGAATTTAGTTGTTTAAAAACTTTATTAAATGAAGATTTAATCGTTACTGATGGTGAACATTTACTAGGTGGAGATGATAAAGCTGGAATTGCAATTATCTTTGAATTTGCTAAGTATTATTTAGCGCATAAAGATGAATTTAAGTTCAATCTAGCAATTTGTTTTACGCCTGATGAAGAAGTAGGAAGAGGAACTATTCATTTTGATTTAGAAAAAATGAGGTCTGATTATGCTTTTACTCTTGATGGAGGCACTATTTATGAAGCCAACTATGAAAACTTTAATGCTGCTAGTGGTAAATTAATTATTAAGGGAGTTGAAGTGCATCCAGGAACTGCAAAAGATATTATGGTTAATAGTATTTTAGTGGCAAATGAGTTTATTTCTAGTTTACCAGCTGAAATGATTCCTGCAAAAACTGAGGAATATGATGGATTTATTCATGTTGATTCAATAAAAGGTTCAACTGATGAAACAGTCCTTGAATTTATAATTCGTGATCACAATAAAAATTTATTAGAAGATAAAAAAGATTTGATTAAGGAAGCGGTTAATAAATTGACTAAAAAATATCCAACTGCTCAATTAGAATTAAAACTTCATGATGATTACCGCAATATGAAAGAATATTTCTTAAAAGATATGTCTTTAATTGAACATCTCAATAAAGCTTATCTAAAAGCAAAGGTCCCTTTAAAATATACTCCAATTCGTGGAGGAACTGATGGAGCAAATATTACATTTCTAGGTTTGCCATGTCCTAATCTTGGGGTAGGAGACTTTAATGCGCATGGGCGATTTGAAATTGTTTCGTTAACTCAAATGAAAAAAATGGTTGAGATTCTCAAAGAAATTTATAAGATATAAAAAAGTGTATTCGAGGTGAATACACTTTTTTTATTCAGGAGTTTTATCACTATTAAGATATAAGTAATTAATAATCGCTTTACGAGTAATTAAACCAATGAAGGTTTTTTTATCATCAACTACTGGAACAAAGTTTTGATTAATGGCAGCAATAATTAATTCTTCCATTTGGCTATCAATGGTAATTGGGACATAATCTCGAGTGCGATTCATCTTTAAAATTGAGACATCATTAAAATCCTCAATTGATTTAAAAGGATGATCTTTAATAAAAAGAAGAAGATCACTAACGCTGATTGTTCCAGTGTATTGACCACTTTTATTAATAAGGGGGATTGTTGTATAGCCATGATGTTCAATGATTTCTAAAACTTGTCTGATCGACATTTCATTCTTAGCACATCTGATTTGGCTTTTAGGTGTTAAAAATAATAAGATATTCATGTTTATATTATACTATTATTTAGTAAAAATATGTATAATTAAATAGTTGTCATTTTATAAAAGGAGAAATTAGATGGAAAATATTACCTGGGATGAATATTTTATGGGAATGGCCCTTTTAAGCGCCAAAAGAAGTAAAGATCCCTCCACTAAAGTTGGAGCTTGTATTGTTGATGAAGACCATAAAGTTGTTTCCAATGGTTATAATGGTTTTCCTCGTGGTTTAGATGAATCACAATTATCCTGGAATAAAAATGATGATTTAGATAATAAATATTTATATATTTGTCATGCAGAGTTTAATGCTATTTTAAATACTCGCAATGGGAGTGCTTTAAAGGGCTGTACATTATATGTGACTTTATTTCCTTGTAATGAATGTGCTAAAGCAATTATTCAAACAGGAATTAAAAAAATAGTCTATTTAGATGATAAGTATGCCAATCAATTAGCTTTTAGAGCTTCTAAAAAATTATTAGAATTAGCAGGAGTGGAATTAGCTCCATATAAGGGAAAATATAAGGAAGTAATATTAAAATAAATGGATAAAGTTATTGAAGTTAAAAATTTACACTTTAAATATGATGAAGAAACACTAGTTTTAAAAGATGTTTCTTTTTCGATAAATAAGGGGGAATATGTCACCTTAATTGGACATAATGGCAGTGGTAAATCAACCCTTGCTAAACTTTTATGTTACATTATTTCTCCTGATAAGGGTGAGATTTACCTTAATGGAATTTTAGAAAATGAAGAAAATGTCTCAGAAATTAGAAAATCAATTGGCATTGTTTTTCAAAATCCTGATAATCAATTTATTGGTTCAACAGTTGCTGATGATATAGCTTTTGGGTTAGAAAATAGAAATGTTAAACACGAAGAGATGGATAAAATTGTTCAATCTTTTGCTAAAAAGGTTGGAATGGATAAGCTCTTATTTAAAGAACCAAGTGAGTTATCAGGTGGACAAAAACAACGTGTAGCAATTGCGGGGATTTTAGCTTTAGGATTAAAGACAATTATTTTTGATGAAGCAACTAGTATGCTTGATCCTGAAGGGGTTGAAGAAATCAAAGCCCTTATTTTAAAGATGAAAGAAGAAGATAAAGATTTAACATTTATTTCGATTACTCATGATATTGAAGAAAGTTATTTAAGTGATCGAGTTATTATATTAAATGAGGGACAAATTTATAAAAATGATAGTCCAGATGTTGTTTTTGACGATGTTAAAAGTATTGAATCAATTGGATTAGATATTCCTTTTGTTTTAAAGATTAAAAACTCTTTAAAAGAAAAAGGAATTAAAGTTCCAAATGAAATTAAAACTATTGAAGCTTTAGGGGAATTTTTATGCAAATAGAATTTAACAATATAAGCTTTATCTATAACAAAAAAGATCCTAATGCTTACTATGCTCTTAAGGATATAACTCTAAGTATTAAAAAGGGAGAATTTTTATCAATTATTGGTCAAACAGGAAGCGGAAAATCGACTCTTATTCAAATGCTTAATGGTTTATTAAAACCAACAAGTGGCTATGTTAAAGTTGACGATTTTATTATTAGTGGAGATAAAAAAACCTTAAAAGAATTACTGAAAAATGAAGAAAAAGATATTCAAAAATTAAATAAGAAATTATTTAAATTAAGAAAGAAAGTTGGGATTGTTTTTCAATTCCCTGAGTATCAACTTTTTAGTGAAACAGTTTTAAAAGATGTTATGTTTGGACCATTAAATTTTGGTTTAAAAACAGAAGAAGCTAAAAAAATAAGCGAAGAAACTTTAAAAAAGGTCGGAATTAGCGAACGCTTTTTTGCTCGTTCACCATTTGAGTTATCAGGTGGAGAAAAAAGAAGGGTAGCAATTGCGGGAATTTTAGCCTCTAATCCAGATATTTTAGTCTTAGATGAACCAACAGCTGGACTTGATCCTCAAGGTAAAGAGGATATTATGGAATTAATTAAAACTATTCATCAAAGCGGGAAAATAGTCATTATTGTTACTCATGATATGAATGTTGTGAAAAATTATACAACTAGAACAATCGTTCTTCATGATGGACAATTAGTTAAAAGTGGAACACCTGAAGAAATCTTTAATGATACCCATATTGATGAGTATGCTTTAGAAATACCAGTTCTTTTTAAGTTTAAAAAAGTTCTTAAAAAGTGTGGGTTTAAAACTGATTTTTCTAAGAGTGATCAAATTGAAGATATTGTTGATTTACTTGTAAAGGAGAAAAAAGGTGGCAACTAGTATTTTAGGGAAATTAACACCCTTTAACACTCCTATTCACCGTCTTGATTCAAGATTAAAGATGTTTGGTCTTGTTGTTTTTATGGTGATTATTTTTCTTCCATTTGGTAATTACACTAATCGTTTTATATTTTTAGGAGTAATTACTCTTTTAATTCTTTTATTAATGTTAGTTGCTAGAGTTAGTTTTATTGGTTTCCTTAAAAACTTAAAAAGCATGTGGTTTATGATTTTCTTTTTAGTACTAATAATGTTTTTTGTTCCCTCAACTGGGTTACATCCAATTCATACTTTTGCTAATGGTTATACTCTTTATTTTGATGGCTTATTACAAGTCGGACACGTTATTTTAAGATTAGTATTAATGGTTGCTTTAACAGTTATTTTAACTTCAACCACTGCTCCAATGGATATAACTTATGCATTAGAGTGGTATTTAACTCCTTTAAAATTATTGAAATTTCCAACACAAGTTGTTTCAATGACTATTTCTTTAGCTCTGCGTTTTATTCCAACTCTGCTTGATGAATCACAAAGAATTATGAATGCGCAAAAAAGTCGTGGAGTTGATTATAATCGTGGGTTTATTTCTAAAAAAATTAAAAGCATTACAACTTTAATTGTACCACTACTTGTAAGTTGTTTTTCTCGTAGTGATGAACTTGCAACTGCCATGGATGCTAGGGGATATGATCCATATGCTTCTAGAACCAGATATAAAATTTTAAAATTTACTTATCAAGATTTAATTGCTATTTTAACGCTTCTAATTATTTTAGGAGGATTTATTGCAATTAGTGTTTTAAGTTCAAATTTAGAAGGATTTAATGATATCATTAATTTTATATGGGGAATTCAAACACTATAAACAATTATAAAGTTATTCTCTCTTATGACGGGAGTAACTTTTATGGCTATGCTAAACAAGTTAATAAAAGAACTATTGAAGAAGAGATTGAAAAAGTATTAGAAATAATTTTATCTGAGAAAACCCGAGTTTTTGCTAGTGGAAGAACGGATAAAGGTGTTCATGCTAATAACCAAGTTATTAATTTTCTAACTATTAAAAGTCTTGATATTGATAAATTTTTAATCAGCTCAAATAAATTATTACCTCCTGATATTCATTTTAAAAGCGTGAAGAAAGTTTCCACGAATTTTAATGCTCGTTTTTCAGCAAAAGAAAAAGAATATTATTATCAAATTAATTTAAAAGAATATAATCCTCTTCAAAGAAATAATGAAGTTTTTATTCCCAAATTAAATGTAACTAAAATGAAAGAAGGAGCAACTTATTTCATTGGAGAGAAAGATTTTAAAAACTTCACAAGTAAAAAAGAAGATGAGGGTAATTTTATTCGCACAATTTATGATATTAAATTTAAAGAAAATAAAGATCATTTAATTATTTATTTTCGTGGAAACGGATTTATGAAATATGAAATTCGTAAGATTGTTGGTTTACTAATTGAAGTTGGTAAGGAAAAAATAAATGTAAATGAAATCTCAACACTTTTTGAGACTACCACAAGAGAAATCATCGTTTATCAAGCAAAACCCAACGGTTTATATTTAAATAAGGTTAAATATTGATTATAAAGTAGCAAAAGAGTACAATACTTAATGATAATAAATAGAAAAGAAAGAGGATAAAGATATGGGAAGACATTTTGAAGTTAGAGCTGCCTCAATGGCAAAAACAGCTGCACAAAAGAGTGCAGTTTATATGCGTGCTTCTAAAGAAATTTATGTAGCAGCTAAAAGTGGTGTGCCAGATCCTGCTAGTAATCTTGCTTTAAGAGCAGTTATTGATAAATATAGAAAAACTTGTCCAAGGGATGTTATTGAGCGTGCAATTAAAAAAGCTCAAGGTGGCGATGCTACTAATTATATTAATGGTCGATATGAAGCATTTGGTCCAGGTGGATCTTATATTGTTATTGATACATTAAGTGATAATACCAATCGTGCTTTAGTTAACACTCGCACAATTGTTACTAGAAGAAACGGTCATATGGGAAGTGTTTTATTTAATTTTGAACAAGTTGGTTTATTAGATTTTCTCTATAAAGGAACTAAAGATGAATTAGAAGAAACTCTGATTTTAGGTGATATTGACTTAAAAGATTCTAGTTTAGAAGATGGTGTGGCGGAGGTTGTTGTTAATCCAAGTCACTTTGATAAAACAAAAGAAGTTTTAAAAGAAATTGGGATTGAAGAATTTGAAGCAGCTGAAATTACCCTTCTTGCTAATGAAATGATTACCCTTGAAGGAGAAGAATTAACTCAATTTAAAGATTTAATTGATGCTCTTGATGATTGCGAAGATGTTCAAGCTGTTTACCACAACGTTAGTTTATAATTTGAGATAAAATTAAAAAGAATGACCATCCTTTGGTCATTCTTTTTTATTTACTTTATAATCTTAAAGATAACTTGTATAATTTAACTATTAAATGAGGTGATGATATGGAAAACTTAAATGTTAAATGGGCAGTAATTCCCTGTGCTGGTAAAGGAACCAGATTTTTACCAATCACAAAGGGAGTTCCAAAGGAAATGTGTCCAATTATTGATCGACCAACAGTTGATTTTATTATTGAAGAATGTATTGATAGTGGAATTGAAAATATTGTTTTAGTAATATCTGAGGGGAAAGAAGATATTATTCGTTACTATAGTGAAGATAGTGATTATGAAGATGAATTAAGAGCTAAAGGAAAAGGTGATTTAGCAGATTTAATTCATAAGATAGCAACTAAAGTAAAGATTCATTATGTTTTACAAGAAGAATTACTTGGATTAGGACATGCTGTTTTAATTACAAAAGAGATTGTTAAAGATAATAATTTTTGTGTTTTATGTGGTGATGATATTTGTCTTTATGAATGGAAAGCACCTTTAAAACAACTTATTGAAGCCTTTGTTAAAACTGATGGTAAAACCATTGTTGGGGGACAAAGAGTTCCTCATGATGAGATAGTTAAATATGGTTGTATGAATGTTGAAAATGAAGTTTTTTCAAAAGTTTATTCCTTAAAAGGAATTGTTGAGAAACCAACAAAAGAAGAAGCTACTAGTGATTTAGCATCTCTAGGGAAATGGGTTTTTAATTCCCGTATTTATGAAGCCTTAGAAGTTACTCCTCGTGGTAAGGGTGGAGAAATTCAATTAACAGATGCCATTGCGTTATTAATTGAAAACGAAGAACCAGTTTATTTTGGAGAATTTATTGGCAAAAGATACGATTGTGGCGATAAATTAGGTTATATAACCGCTATAATTGATGTAGCTCTTAAAAGAGATGATTTAAAAGATGGTGTTAAAAAGCATCTCTTAAAAATCATGGGTGAAGAGTAGATAATTAGTCGTTTATTTTAGTTTAGTTTTCAATTAATTTTAAAGTGGAATAAATATCATCTTAAAAGATGTTTTTCCTTTACATTGAAGGACAAAAACCATATAATACTAAACGACACTAATTTAACTTTAAGTCCCGGTACGATTTAAATTTAATGGAGGACAGTGAAATGAATAGAGAAACAACAAATTTAAAGAAAGAAGAAATTACCCGTAAATGGTATATTGTCGATGCAAAAGACAAACCATTAGGTAGATTAGCAAGTGAAATTGCAATCGTCCTTATGGGAAAACAAAAACCATCTTGGACACCAAACCAAGATTGTGGAGATTTTGTGATTGTTATTAATGCTGGTCAAGTTGCTTGCAGTGGAAAAAACATTATGACTAACAAAAAGTATTATAATGTCAGTGGATTTCCTGGTGGTTTAAGAGTTAGAACTCTTGAAACAATGATTAAAGACTTCCCAGAAGAATTAATGGAAAGATCAGTTTGGGGAATGCTTCCAAAAGGTCGTTTAGGAAGACAAATCTACAAAAAATTATTTGTTTACGAAGGAAGTGAACATAAACATAGTTCACAAAAACCTGAAGTATTAACATTTAAAAGTTTAGGAGGAAACAAATAATGGCTACAAAGAAAGCATATTATGGAACCGGTAGAAGAAAATCTAGTATTGCTAGAGTTTATGTTACTGCTGGAACTGGTAAAATTATTGTAAACGAAAGAGATGTCAATGAATATTTCCCATATGGAGTTTTAGTACTTGATGCTAAACAACCATTAACCATTTTAGGGGTTGAAGGAAAATATGATATTAAAGCATTTGTTCAAGGCGGAGGTTTTAGCGGACAAGCTGGAGCTTTAAGACTTGGAATTGCACGTGCTTTACTTGAAGCAGGAGAAGAGAGATCTTCTTTAAAGGTTGCAGGAATGTTAACCCGTAATGCTCGAGCAAAAGAAAGAAAGAAATACGGACTTAAGAAAGCTCGTAAAGCTTCCCAATTCTCTAAACGTTAATCGATTAGAAAGATTAAGCTTAAAGTTATTTATAAAGGATTATTGCAAAATAATCCTTTTTTATTCCTCTTTTTAATGAGTAGAATTAGTCCCATAAAAGAAATAGTATTTCTAAAAAGAGGAAAATAATTGTAAAATAAGATAATGTTTAAATTTGAGAATGAGATTAAATATTTGGTCATTGGAAAGCCTTCATATGAAGATCTTTTTTTGAATTTAAAAAGGGAGAATCCATTCTTAAATATTAAATATCTTTATGATCATGATGTTTATTCCTTACTTGGTTTAAGTGGTGATCAAAAAACTCTTAATTATTTAATTTTAAAATATAAACTCAGTGTTAAAAAGGCAAAAAGAGTTTTAGAATTAATTAATTTTGAGACTGAAATTATTCCTGAGTTAGATTTAATTAAAAAGGATTTAATAAATAAAAAATTAATAACTTTAAACGCCCTAGGAAAAGAACATTTTAAAAATAGTGTCATTTTATTAATCGAAGAAAAAGAAAATCTTTCGTTAAGAACTTTTTTAAGTGAGCGTATAAAGTTTAAAGATATTACGGTTGAAGATTTAGATATAACGAAAAATAACAATAAAGAAATACTTGTTTTCAAAGATATTTTTGCTCAAATTGAATATGTCTTTAGTGATATCCGTCGTTTGATTTATGATGAAAATATTCCTGCTAATAAAATTTATATCTATGTTGATCCAAATAAATATGGATATTATCTTTCAACATTTGCAAAAATTTTTAATCTTGAATTAAATTATTCCTCAAACCACTTACTAACTAGTAGTTTAGTTGATTTTAGAAATCGAGTAACAAAAAAAGACATTCAAGCTTTAAGTTTTCATAAAATATTAAATGAATATGAAACAGATAAAATTGAAGATGCAGAATTTAGAGAAAGTATTGAAAAAGAGTTACTATTAAGTTTTTCTCTTAGTGAAAAAAGATCAAATAAGGGGATTAAAGTCATTTCTTCTCCGCGTTTTATAAGGGATAGTTATCTTTATATTTTAAATTTTCAAAATGGTGATTTTTATCGAGAATATAAAGATAACGATCTTTATAGTGATGACTTATTACTTAAAATGGGGGTTTCTCCATCTTATTTAAAAACTAGTGATTATAAAAGATTATTAGAAAACTTTATTGGTTATAATAATGTCTTTTTAAGTCGAGTTAAAATGCACTTAGAAGAAAAGATTTATTCCTCTCAATTTGTTAGTGAGTTAGGATTAAAGGAAGTCGAAGAAGTGTTTAATATAAAAGGATTATATACAACCAAAGCTTTAAATCTTTTAACTTCTAAATTAAAAGACGAACATAATCTTCAAGATGATCAAGACTATAAAACTTATAATAATGATTTTAAGAATTTTTTAATGGACGAACCAATGAGTGTTAGCGCTTCGCGCTTTAACACTTATGCAAGTTGTCCCTTTAAGTTTTATATTGATTACTATTTAAAAGTAGATGACTTTGATGATAATTTTTATACAATATATGGAAAGTTTGTTCATTCAATTTTTGAAGATGTTGATAATGATTTAGAATTTGAAGAAGTATATCAAAAAAATGTGAAGGAATATTACACTAGTAATAAAGATTTAATGTTATTACATCGATTAAAGCCCTTTATTGAATATTCTTATGGTTTCATTAAGGAATTTTCCTCGAAAATAAAAATTGCAAAAAGAGGAAGTGAAGAAAAGTTTTCTTCGACCTTAATGCTAAATAATGAAGCATATAAGATTAACGGGATTATTGATTCCTTATTAGTTAGTGGGAAAAATGAAGATATTTTAACAATTATTGATTATAAAACTGGTGCAACAACATTTGATCCTCGCGTAAATAAATACGGCTTTGATTTACAACTTCCATTATATGCTGCTACTTATAGTAAGGATCACAATTTAAAAATTGGGGGATTCTTTCTTTTTAATATTCCCTATAATTATTTAAAAGACAAAGATAATAATATTTCTAAATTCCCTTCTTGTAAATTATCAGGAGTAATTGATGAAAATAATTTAGATTTAGTTAAAGAGCTTGATGAAAAGTTGATTAAAGTAGACGGCCATAGTATTAAAAGATATGGTGAATACATTTCACTTTCAAATGCTAAAATCCCCGTTAAAGAGATTATTCAAGACGGAGAAAAAGCAATGGAAAAATTAGCATTAAAAATTGTCGAACAAGATTTTAGTGTTTTTCCTAGCAAAATTAAGGATAAAGATCAATCACCTTGTACATATTGTAAGTATCGTGATATTTGTTATTTTAATGCAACAGCTAATATTTTAGAAGAAACTCAAGAGGATAAGGAAGAAGATGGCACAGTTTAATAAATTACAACTAGAAGCAATTAATGCTCCCCTTGAACAAAATATTATTGTTAAGGCTGGAGCTGGAAGCGGAAAAACCAA
>DATESL010000031.1:0-9132 GCA_035270825.1 Candidatus Onthovivens sp. | reverse complement strand
AAAGCATCTTCACTTTTATAGTGATCTTTGACTAAGACAATTAAGTTACTATCCCTAGTAACTACTTTTTGATCTTTAACATTAAAGGCACCAGCAATTGCAAAAGCCATTAATGGTAAAACAAAAAGAAGTATTTTATTTTTTTTCATCTTTCTAATTTCTCCTAAGATATTCTTTATTTTACTACACTAAAAATAATTTCCTAATAAAAAATATATAAAATAATAATATTAGTAAAATTAGCATTAAAAATGACTCATTTTATGGAGAGCTTTAATATCCTATCTGGCAGTCCATAAAACTTTTACACTCATTTGAGCTAAGTAAAAGATTAAAAGAAAACAAAAAAAGAACTTAGTCTGCACTAAGTTCTTTTTAACGTTATAATTTTTTAAAATTAATTATTTAATGATAATACTGCCATTAACTGAATCATCAGCTTTATGGGTTCTAATAACAATGTATGGAGTATAACCATCTTCAGGAATAACATAACCATCACCTTGTCTATTTTCACCAATAAATAATTTATAAGTATTAGTTCCTGTATTGTATTCAAATTCAAAACCAACATTAGGTTTTCCGCCTTCATCATCAGCATAAACAATTTCTGTTAAATTAGCGACTTTTAATTCACTAAATTCAACCTTTTTTGTCCCCTCAGCAAATGCAGTAATAGCAGTTGATTTAGTATGAATTTGGAAGGTATTTGCAGGCATTGAAAGAGTGAATTTAATTTCTGCAGAGAGTTTAGCAACGTCAGTGTTATTGCCATTATATTCTAATGAGAGGGCTTTTGTAGACTCATTAACAGTTTTAGTAAAGTCAGCTGCAGTTAAAGCAATACCACTTGATGTTAAACCAGAATTAACGTTACTTGCACCTTTAAAAGTATTTGGGTATTTAGCAATGTTAGTATCAACAATAGCTTGGGATTTATCGGCACCACCAAAATAAAGTGAAGAGAAAGTACTTCCATAAAGAACTCCTTCATTAGTACAGTTTTCAATATTTAAAGTCGTTAATACTTCAACCCCAACGCGTTCACTAAAGAGGTTGCTAGAGTTACCAATTAATAAACCAACTCCTTTACCTTCCATTCGACCAAAGTTTGTAACGTTACTAAAATTAACAGTGGTTGCTCTATCATACTCATGGTATTGAGCGCTATGATATGTAATAAATCCACCAACTAAAGGTGAGGCGTAACCACTACCACCAACTTTATAATTTAAATAGTTTTTAACATTTTTGATTGTAACATTAGTTGTAGTTTCATTCATAGTTGAAGATCCTTCAATATGGTTAATAAAGAATGAGTCATTTTGTTCCATATAGTAAGGTTCAGTATTTAAATCAGCAGGTTTACCAATTGTAATATTTTCCATAACGGCACCATTAACTAATTTTTCAGCAAATGGAGCAGCTAATAATTCTTTATCATAGTCTGTTTTTGTAGTAACGTGTTTTCCAGGAATTAAACTGACGTCTTTTAAAATACCATGGAAGCGAGAAAAACACATTCCATCCCAATTTGAACCAACACTACGAGTAATAATACTCTTATTATTTCCATAAATTGTTCCATAGAAATTTAAAATACGTTTATAAGTTTCATCAAATTTAATATCATCAATTAATTTAACATTTAAATCAGCTTTATTATCTTTATAGAAAATATCTTGAATAGTTCCAAGTTGAGCAAATTGAGCTTGTGATTTAATTAAATATGCTTTTTTACCAAGAGGAATTGTTCTTTGACGAGCTTCTTCAACAATATATTCAATTCCAGAAAACGGAACGATATCAACAGCTTTTTCTACACCATCAACCGTAGCTTTTACTTGGAATGTTGGATTTGTGATCCCGCCAGTTTCTAAAACTTCATTACAAATATCTAATGTATCAAGAACATCAACTGATGAAACAGTAAAGGTTGGAGTAGCTGTAGGCTCTGCAGGTATTTCCTTTTTTGGAGCAATAAATGTTTTATCGCCAACTTGAACATAAGCTGGTTCATTAGAATTATTTGTTTTTTCAAAAATTTCATTGACTGTTTTTTCATTAATAATTGATGGGTCAACAACGATTGGTTCTTCAACAGAACCAGTACCTTCGCCCGTCACGCCACTATCAGTCTCTTCAATTACTTCAAAAGTAGCACGAACAACAAAACCATTTTTAAGCATTGGGGTTGTAAATGTATAAAAACCGTTAGTATAAGCAAAATGTGCTTTATCAAAAACGGTTGTTCCGTTTTTAACTTCAATTGTTTCTAATTTATATCCTTGATTAGAAATAACTTTAAAAGTAACTTCTTCTCCAATAATAGCACTACCAACATCACATGTTACATAACCATTAAGAGCAGGTAAGAATGTATTAGAATAAGCGGTTTTTCCATCAACTCCAGGTTGACCGTCCGCTCCAGGTTTTCCATCTTCCCCAGGTTTACCATCTTCCCCAGGTTTACCATCTTCACCGTCTTCTCCAGGTTTACCAGGTAATCCTGGTTCTCCTTGATCGCCTTTATCTCCAATTTCGCCCTTGTCTCCAACAGGTCCTTGAGGACCAACTGCTCCGCCACAGGAAGTGAGCGAAAGAACAAGCGCGGCTAAAGTAATGGCTAGATTTCTTTTTTTCATAATTTTCTACTTATTTTTTTCTAAAAATTATTTTGTACTTAAAGTATCAACAACATAAATAATAACAAACACCCCCCAGAAATCAAGAGCTAAAATTTAGATATTCTTGATTTAAAATTTGATGGGAATAATTAAGGACCTCGTTTTTAAAAAATCACGATAGGATACATCTAAAATCGATTATTTTAAAATAGTCTTATAATCATTAAAGGATTAATAAATGATTTTTTTAACGACCCTAATTATCAAAGGCACACTAATCATAGCACTCAATTCTAAAAGATTACTAGTATTTTTTTTCATCAAAAATGATTTTTTCCTTAACTTTAAAATGTTGATGAAAGAGCCTTTTTTACAACATAGTATGGGTCCTCAAAGATTACTTCATAACCCTCACCAATATAGGCTCCCCCAAATTGACTATTACTGACATCTTGAAAGTATTTTCCTCCATAAAGAGTGGCACTGCCAATTGTTGGTGAGTTATTAAATAGTTTAGTTTTTATATTCCCCACTTGAGGAAGAGCTTCAAATACTCCCCCATATATTTTAGCATTTGCTTCCTCTTTATTACCCCCATCTTGATCATTACCAACTTGAGTAACGGCATAGCCACTACTTTTAAAAGAGCCATTATAAATATTAGCTTTAATAACTCCTCTTTCTCCAGCAACATATAAGGCATAAAAAGCAGTGTTTCTATTATCTTTATGATAATTAAGATCATTAACTGTTATATCTATATTATAAATATCGGCTTCTCCGCTATTAAGAGCCACTCCCCCTTGAATGCCATAGACCTTAGCATTATATACGGTAATTTTATAACTGGAAATAATCGTATAAGAATAATAATTACCATTTAATTCTCGATATGAGGCCTCGGTGTAGAAATAACCATTATGAATTATGACCTCTCCACTACTATTAATCACTCCATTTGTAAAATTAGAAACAAGCGAAGCATTATAGATTGTTACTTTAGCTCCACTATTAACTTTTAAAGTTGAACCCTCAAAGCCAACATCACTAAAATATCCTCCATAGAGATTAAGAGTTCCAGATACACCAAATACTCCATAATTTGCTTGATCTTCTATAATTGAGCGAGTTGTAGAGTCTAAACCGCCCTCGCCTTTATTAATTGAATTATTTAGACCATTTTTAATCGTTAAAATACCGCCCTTAAGAATCGTAAATGGACGTTTACCAATTCCTTTAAAATCAATTGAATAACCATTAAAATCTAGGGTTGTATTTTGTCTTGAACCAATATCAATACAATCATTAATAATAAGATTATTCATTAACTTATAACTCCCACCAAATTCTTGATCATCAATTGTTGCAAATTCTATTACGTTCGTAATAAGAGTTGTTTCTTGTCTTACTGCTGGTTTTGTTGAATCGCCAAAAACAGTCTCATTATTTACGACATCTTTAACTTCATTAGCAACAGTCAGCACATCAATTTTAGCGCTATTATCAACTTTTATGCTATCTTCTACAATAAAGCTTGGATTAGAAGCTGAAATATTAACACTTTCAACATTACGTTTATTATCAAATTGAATTTTAACACCTTCTTTTTCAATATTAATATTAACAAGGGGAATCGATGAGAGTGAATTTTCAACGACAACTCTTCCTTCTTGAATATTTAAAACTTGAAGAATATCACCCAATTCATGATAGGAAGTGTTAGCAGTCTTAATAATATTAACACTTGTGACTAATCCTAAATGGGTAATCGTATCAGTTGAATTATTAATATTTAAATTATCACGATTAGTAACTAAAAGGACATCTCTGGTAATATTTTCTTTTCCTAGATAAGTTAAATTTAAATTTAATTCATTATTTCCAACATCAAAGCCAGTAGTTAAAGTAAGATCTTTTGTCTCAAAATAATAATTATCATCTAAAATAACATTATAATTTTTCTTTTGAGCCTTTTTTAATTCCAGATTATTTTCAACTAAAGCCCAAGAATGAAGTGGAGTGTAGGTTGCTTTAGCTGGATAAATAACATTATCTCTTGAATCAAGATAAACTAATTTATTGACTTCTAAATCATATAAAAAATAATTTGAATTTAAAGTAAAACCGTAGTTATATTTTTTATCATGATTGATTGTTTCAATTATTTTAAAAACTTCATTAGCGGTTTGTGGTTTAGCTGTTAAATTATCTAAGGCTTTATTAACCTCATCAATTTTTTCATAAATCAAAGTATCTTTAAAAGTCGCTTGAACAACAAATCCGTTTTCAACCATTTTAGTTTTAAAAGTATAGAGTAAACCAGTTTGAGAAAAATCTGATTCATCATAATTAACACTTTTAGAGCTAAGACTAATTGTTTCTAAAACATAACCCTCATCAGCAATGGCAGTGAATATTATCTCTTCACCAATAAACCCGTTCTCCATCTGACAAATAACATAACCATTAAGAGAGGGAATAATAGTATTAGCATAACTATTTTTTCCGTCTTCTCCCGGCTTTCCGTCTTCTCCCGGCTTTCCGTCTTCTCCAGGTTTTCCGTCCTCGCCAGGTAAACCTTGTTCGCCCTTATCTCCAGGTAAGCCTTGTTCGCCCTTGTCGCCAACTAAACCAACAGGTCCACTGCAAGAACTAAGCGATAAAAATAGAGCAGCTAAAATAAACGCTACGCTTCTTTTTTTCATAAATTCTCCTTTTGTCAAAATATTAAGTATTTCAATCTAATAAAATTATAGACCTCTTTTGCAAATTGACAAAATATATTCAAGATTTTATTAATTTTTTTTAAGAAGAGTTTATTAAAAACTATCAGCCTAATTTTTTCTTAAATTATTCATCATCTAATTAAATAACACTTTTGAAAGATTTAAATACTATTTTAAAAGAATGAGGAGGAAAAAAATTTAACTTCCTAAGTCTTTATGAAAATAAGATTTTAATAAAAAAATATGCTTATATTACTTTATAAATATATTTAATTAAGGATATCCATTTAAAAAAAGCTAAATTAAAAGACAAAGATTAAAAAAAGAGACTACGAAAGTCTCTTTATATAATAAGGATTATAAATAGTTATTTTAATAACTCTTCAATAATTAAACGATTAGCAACTCCTGGATCTACTTTCCCTCCAGTCTTTTTCATGATTTGTCCCATCACAAACCCTGCGGCTCTTGTTGTCCCAGCTTGATAATCACTTCTTAAACTTGGATTAGTTTCTAAAACTGATTGGATTAGTTTTAAGATTTCTTCTTCATCACTAATTAAAGTTGCTCCCATTTCTTTTTGAATTTCTAAAGCACTACGATTATCTTTCATAATCTTTTCAAAAATGGAGGCCATTTGTGAAGAGTTAATTTTCTTTAAAACAAGCAAATCAACAAGCTCTGCTAAAAAACGTGGATTAGTTTTAAGATCTTTAATTTCAATGCTAGTTTTATTTAAATAACCAAGTAAAGATGAATTAACAAAGTTAGCAATATTTTGATAATTAGAAGAATACTTAGCAATTTCTTCATAGTAAGCTGCCAGTTCAATACTTGATAGTAATATTGAAATATCTTGTTCATTTAAGGCATAAGTTTTATTAAATCTTTCAACCTTCTCATCATATAATTCAGGACATGTGCTAATAGCTTCTTTGATAAAATCATTACTCAGTCTAATTTGAGGGATATTAGCTTCACGGAAATATTTATAATCGGCAGCATCTTTTTTTACTCTCATTAAAACGGTTTCTTTTTTAGTTTCATCATAACGACGAGTTTCTTGCATTATTTCTTTTCCAATTAATAAAAGTCTTGATTGACGGAAAATTTCAAAATCAATTGCTTTTTCAATATTGGCAATTGAATTTAGGTTTTTAACTTCAACTTTTGTGCCAAATTTTTTAACCCCGTATGGTCGAAGGGAAATATTGACGTCACATCTTAAAGATCCATTTTCCATTTTTCCATCACTTACCCCCGAATAAGTGACAATTTCTCTAATTTTTTCAACGTATTTTCTAGCCTCACTCCCCTTATGCATTTCAGGTTTAGAGACAATTTCAATAAGGGGAATCCCCGCACGATTATAATCAATTAAAGTATATGTCCCAATATGATGTTGCATGGCAGTATCTTCTTCCATATGAAGTCTTTCAATGCCTATTATTTTACTTACTCCATCATCATTAATTTCTAAAGTCCCTTCACTCCCAAGAGGATAGTCTTGTTGGGTTATTTGATAGCCTTTTGGCAAATCACTATAAAAATAGTTTTTACGGTCAAAACGAACAAGGGGATCAATTTGCATCTTTAAAGCATGAGAAACACGGATCGCATTTCTAATTGCTTCTTTATTAACAAGCGGGAGAGTCCCTGGAAATGCTAAATCAATAACACTAACGTTAGTGTTTGGATCACTGCCAAAATTAATCGGAGCACTGGAAAACATTTTAGTTTTTGTTTTCATCTCAACATGGATTTCTAATCCAATAATTGCTTCAAAATTCATAATTAACTCTCCTCCTCAACACTAAAGTCTTTAATCCCAATTAGCTTTTCAAGTAAAGAAGCAAGGGCAAAAACTTCTCCGTCTTCAAAAGCGCGACCAGTTATATTAACCCCAATTGGTAAATGATCATAGAAGGCAAGAGGAATTGTAATTGAGGGATATCCCCCAAAATTACCAAGGGCTAAAATATTATCTGCAATTAATTTAGAAACATCTAAATTATCAGTTTTTTTATCAATTTTTGGTGCTCTAATGCGACTTGCCAGCGTATAAAGATAATCATAATCTTTAAAGATTTTTTCAATTTCTTCAACAATTAAGCGGCGAACTCTTTTGGCTCTAAGATATGTATTATTTTGTTCTTCACTGCGCAGAGCATAAGCTCCTAAAATAAATCTTCTTTTAATTAATTCTCCAAATCCTTGAGTTCTAGTTTCACTAATTATTTCCTCATAACTTGAGCCTTTAACTCTCATTCCATATTTAATGCCGTCTAAACAAGCATTATTAGAAGTCGCCTCACTACTAGAAATTACAATATAGGCCGGATAAAGAGCTTGTAAAAGCGCTGAGGAGATAGAAACTTCTTCAAATACAACCCCTTCTTTTTTTAAATCTTCAATGGATTTTAAATAATCAGGATAAGCAATTGAATCTTTAAATGATTCATTAATTTCTTTAATTAAACAAACCTTTTTCCCTTTTAAAGACTTATTTAAAAGCGGAAAGGTTTTAATTCTTTCTCTTCTTGAAGATGTTAAATCTAATTCATCAATTTGATTTAATAAATCAAAAACTAAAGCACTATCTTCAACGTTACGGGTAAAAAAGCCAATATGATCAAGAGATGGACAAAATGAAAATAAACCATAACGAGAAATACTTCCATAAGTCCCCTTGTAACCAACAATTCCCCCATAACTAGCAGGTTTCCTAACGCTATCTCCAGTATCACTTCCTAAAGCAAATGGAGTAACCCCTTCTAATGTAGCAATCGCACTTCCACTACTTGATCCCCCAATTATTCTTGTATGATCAAGAGGATTTTTTTGAACTCCTAAGTGATTAGAAAGTCCAGTTCCCCCCATGGCTAGTTCATCAAGAGTTGTTTTAGCAACTAAAATTGCTTTTTTACTTTTTAAAATCTCAATGACTTTAGCATCATATAAGGGAATATAATCTTTTAAGATTTCACTTCCGCCAGTAGTAATAATTCCTTTTGTGGAAATATTATCTTTACAAACATAGGGGATTCCATAAAAAAGATTATCTTCTTCAATTCCTAAAGTATCTAAAAAAGCGGCTTCTTTTAAAGCCTCTTCTTCTAAAACAAGTTCAAAGGCATTGCACTTATCAGCCTGAATTTTTCTTAAAGCTTCCCGAACTAATTCTACACAGCTCACTTCTTTATTTACTAAAGCTGTGTGGATTTTTCTAATTGACTTATTTAAATAGTTCATCTTAATTCACCACCTTTGGTATTTTAATTTGTTTTTCTTGATGGTCTTTAACATTTAATAAAACCTCATCAGGAGTTAAAACTACTCCTGGGTGGTCTTCTCTTAAATAAGTTGTTTCTTCATCAAAGGGATAATCATAGGGAATAACTTCATCAATCCCCTCAATTTCACCCATTAAATCTAATTGCTTTAAAATTATTTCAAATTCTTCCTCAAGAAGATCATATTCACTCTCCTTCATTTCTAATTTGATACTTTTAGCACAGCTCTTTAATAATTCTTTATTAACTCTCTTCATTTTTATTTAACTCCTTTGATAAAATCTGCTTTAATTCTTCTTCATTGATAATTTTAATTCCTAAATCTAAACCTTTTTGATATTTTGAACCAGGATTTTCTCCAAGAATTATGGCATCTGTTTTAATAGAAACACTGCCGCTAATCTTACCTCCTAATTCTTCAATAATTGTTCCAAGCTCATCTCGAGAATAAGAATTTAAACTTCCAGTTAAGACAAACTTCTTATT
>DATESL010000030.1:0-18663 GCA_035270825.1 Candidatus Onthovivens sp. | reverse complement strand
AGACCATCGCGAATTTCACGACATTTAGCTAAAACGCCCTCTTTTGCCATTTGAATTGGGACAATCACGACTTGAATTGGAGCCACAAATGGTGGAAGCGATAATCCATTATCGTCTCCATGCACCATTATCACAGCGCCAATTAAACGAGTCGAAATCCCCCATGATGTTTGATGAGGATGTTTAATTTTTCCGTCACTGTCTAAATATTGAACACCAAAGGCCTTAGCAAAATCTTGACCAAAATAATGACTAGTTCCTGATTGAAGAGCTTTCCCATCATGCATTAAAGCCTCAATACTATAAGTCTCTAAAGCTCCAGCAAATTTTTCTTTATCAGTTTTCTTTCCCTTAACAAATGGGAAAGCTAAGAGGTTTTTACCCATCGAATCATAAATTTCTAGCATCTTTAAGACTTCTTCTTTAGCCTCAACTTCACTTGAATGCATGGTATGTCCTTCTTGCCATAAAAATTCACTACCTCTTAAAAAAGGGCGTGTTGTTTTTTCCCATCTAACAACCGAACACCATTGATTATATAGTTTTGGTAAATCACGATAAGAACTGATAATGTTTTTAAAATGATCAGTAAATAAACATTCACTGGTTGGACGAACAATAAGACGTTCACTTAATTCTTCAGCTCCGCCAATTGTACAAATTAAAGTCTCAGGGGCAAAGCCAGCAATATGATCTTTTTCTTTTTGAAAAAGTGATTCACTAATCACTAAAGGTAAATAGACATTTTCATGTCCAGTCTTTTTAAATTCTTTATCTAAATAATGTTGAATTTCTTCCCAAATAGCATAGCCATAAGGACGATAAATAATAAATCCTTTAACATTGCTATAATCCATTAATTCAGCTTTTTTACAAACATCCGTATACCATTGAGCAAAATCTTCATCACGTGAAGTAATTGCCTTATTCTTTATTTCCATATATTCTCCTTTATAAAAATTATTTCTTTAAACTAGTTAATTTTTTAATTAACTTATTATCTAGTGGCACGATCATCTTAGTATTAGCTTGTAAGATATCGCTTGCAAAGTATTGTAAGCCAATCTTATTTAATAGCTCTAGTTGCGGCCAGGTCTTTATTCCAACCGTAATAATCGGTTTATTATATTTAACTAACTTATCAAAAATAGCGTGGGCTCGAAGGTAGGCTTTATTTTGTTTAGCATCACTTCCAAGTCTTGGATCAACAAAGAAAGCATCAAAGCAATCATAAGTTGAACTCTTTAGATTATGATAATTATCAGCCTCAATATAAACTCCTAGGGAAACATCTTTTGCTTTTAAAGAAGTAATTAAACGCCCAACATATTCTTCATCTTCAATATCAATAAATTGATTGTTATTAATTAAAAAGATTATATTTGCTTCGCTAATTCCATTGATTTCCCCTAAAACTTTAATGATTTGGGTTATGTCTTTAAAGGCAATTGGAATAATAAGTTTCGAGAAGAATGAATATTTTTCATTAACGTATTTTGTCACAGCTTTTTTTAAGATTAAACTAATTAATTCACGGTCATATTCATAAAGTGAAACATATTTTAAAAATTCATTATAATCACCAAATGAGGGTGAAGTGACACTAAAATCAGCAATATGACCAAAGGAAGTAATCTTTTCACCAATTTTAAAAACACCTTGATAGGAAATATGAACACCTTGTTCTTTTAAAATTTTAGCAATCTCTGGTTTATAAATTTGTTCACTTGTTTTTAGTGATCCTTCTTCTCTTTTATAAATTGAAATCTTTTTATTTAATTCTTTATTGGCTTCAATTAGTTTTTGCATTGATAAATGCATTTTATTAAAATCATGATTTAAATCCCCAACTAATGCCCCAGCTACTGTAAAATCATAAGAGTTTTTATAACCAGAAACTTCAAGGATTTTAGAAATTTCATCTTTAACACTCTTTAAAAGATTATTAAATTGATACATTGTAAAAAAGCGTGAATCTAAGATCGCAATTTCTAATTCATCATCATCTTTAAAATAATAAAATGAGTTAGAATTAGAAAATAATCGAGAAAAAGAATCAAGAACAATGTAGCGCAAGACTGTTTCATTAAAAGCTGATGTTGAGTTTACTTTTTTAAATAAGCGAATAACAACATTTATTCCTCTTTGAAAATAGCCATCTTCATAAGATTTCTTAATTTCACTAATATCATTAATAATCTTTTTAAACTTCTTCTTATTCTTTTCAAGTTCACATGGTAAATCATAAAGAACTTCTGAATCTAAACAAAGTCGTTTGTTTTTAATATCAACACTATTGCAAGTAAAAAGAATACGGTAATTCTTACGAAACTTCTTATTCTTTTTTAAAGTTACTAATAAAACTGATTCACTTAATTCTAAATCGAGATTAGTTTTGGAAAAAAGCAAATTAAACCAGTTTTTAACTTCAAATTGAGCTTGTTCACTAAAGCGATTAAGGAATTCAACAAAAGAATCAATTTCAATATTATCTAATTCTTTGGTATTAATAGATTTAACTTCTTGTTTTTCAAGATCATAAACATGAATATAAGACTTATAAAAGGTTTTATTTGATTTGGTATTATAGATTTTGGCAATCTTTTTATGAAAAATAGCATAAAATAAACCAATCAAAAGAAGTAGACTCCCAATAGTCCCAAATGTTATATAAAAGTTAGTTAAATCGGTTAATATCATCTTGTCTATTATTATATCTCATATTTAATATCGCAACAAGAAAAGAGGAGAGATTAAACTTATTTATTTCATTATTAATCCTCGTAGTTACTTTGTTAAATAATACTCTTTGATTTATTTTGTCTTTTTAATAGTTAAGTTCTTCTCGTTAAAATCTATTACATAATCAAATTCTTTTAGAACTTGATCAGAGATCTTGTGGCAAACATAAAAAAGAGTCATATCTAAATTAGTTATTAATTTTTCAATTTCAAGCGATGTTTCTTTATCTAAGGAAGCAGTTACTTCATCTAATAGTAAAATCTGTGGTTTATTAATAAGTGCTCTCGCTAAGCAAATTCTTTGTTTTTCTCCACCACTAATTTCAGAAATTTCTTCTGATATATACGTATTAATACCTTTTTTCTCAACAAAGTCTTTTAAATTAACTTTTTCAATCACTGATTGGACTTCACTAAGTGAATGTATTCCCATCATATCAACATTATTTAAAATCGTATCATTAAAGATATAAGGATTTTGTGAGACGTATGAAACTTGATCAAATAAACTACTTTTATCTATTTTAGAAAGCTCAATCGAGTTAACTTCAATACTTCCCTCATAATTAAGTTTTCCTATTAATAACTTTAAAAAAGTTGATTTTCCAATTCCACTTTTTCCAATTAAAAGGTATTTTTTACCCATAGTAATGTTGAGATTGAGATCTTCTAAAATATATTCTTGAGCATTCTCATATTTTAATGATGTATTTTTTAAACTAATGGTTTTAATTTTCTTATCTAATTTGATTTGATTTGAATTATCATAGGAAATTTCATCAAATATTAACTCAGATAAACTCTTATTTGCCTTTAGATATGTAATTTGTTCAAAAATATTAGATATTGGATTAAAAATTTGTGTGCTTAAATAAATTGCAGCAGTCAAAAGACCAATTGTGATCATTCCCTCAATATAGAAAAATGTAGCTAAGACAATTGAAGCAAAAGTAAGTGAGAGCGTTAAAAACGCTGTCCCCGGACTATAGATTGCTTCTAAAAGCCACCACTTCTTCTTGGCTTTATTGACGGGTTTAAGTTTAGAATCATATTTATTAAGAAAAACAGCTTCAGCTTTTTGAAGTTTGATACTATCAAAACCATTTAAAAATGATTTTAAATCAATTAAATACTCTGAGTTTCGTTTTGAAATATCTTCTCTAATAGTTTTAAATTTCTTTTCAAAGAAACTTGTATAAATAACGATCGTAAATGATAAAACAAGAAAGACAATTGCAATAATCCAGTTGATATAAAAGGCGACAGCAATTGTGAAAATAGCTTGAAAAATGTATAACAACAGATTGAAAAATTCAATAATATATTCACTTATAATTGTCGGTAAATCTTCTGTAAACCTTGATAAATAGTGTCCGGTATCCGTTTTTTGATAGTTCATTAAATCAAGTTCAAATAATTTATTAAAATAATCGGTTTTTACATTCCTATCAATTTGAACAATAGCACCTGCTCTAAAATATCTTCTTAAAAAGTTAATCAAGGTAAATAAAATTATATAAACTAATAATAAAACAGCTATGATTATAAAATCCTGAGTAATGAAAGATTCTTGATCACTTCTTGTCGCATAATCAATAAATTTTTCAAAAATAACTGCAAAACCCGCACCAAAAAGAGCTTGTAAGAGAGTAAATAAGATTACAAGAAAAGAAATTCTCTTATTTTTAAATAAATAATATCTAATCATAATTCAATTATTAAACCAGGTTGAAATTAGTTCAATTTCTCCTTTTTAATTTTAATATAGTCAAAACTTAAGATAGAAACATGTCTTTCTTAAATCAAATAAAGTCTTTTTTTCTAGCCTGTAATGGCTTTTATCTGTTGTTTATTTTATCATTGCGTGAACCTATTAAAACTATTATCAATCTTCTCAAGTATTAAAGATTTTAGAAAAATCTTTAATACTTCTCCATTGCTTTTCTCTTTTTATTAAAGTCTTATTTATAAATTAAAAGGAGAACAATTAATATGATTTCATATTAGTTTATTCGATAACATAAGTCAAACCCATTAAAAACAATCAATAAATTTACTTTAAGTTGTTAATATTTTAACACAATATAAGTTAATTCCTAAATTTAAATATGCAATTTTAATGATAAAAGCGGATATTTATTTATTAATAATTTAACCTCTAATTCTTCATATTGAGGAAATATTAGGTGCATTTATTTTAATATTTAGATATTATTATAGAGATGACAACGTGTCATCTCTATCATTCTTATATATAAGGATTAAATAAACTGGAGAAATACCCAAGAGGCTGAAGGGGCTAGTTTCGAAAACTAGTAGGAGGTAACACTTGCGAGGGTTCAAATCCCTCTTTCTCCGCCACTAAAAATTCTCTCTTATATATAAGATGTATAGTAGTTTAAATTAAAAAAGATTCTTTCTGTATTTTTACTAGAAAGAATCTTTTTATTTTCTTTATTATATATAAAGGAAAGCGCCTAAGAAACCTGCAATGACAATTAACATAATTGAAGACATCTTCTTCTTTTTTATTTTTAGATAAATATAATACGATAATCCTAAAATCAGGAGGATAATCACACTGACATAATCATAAACAAAATGATCAACATTATTAAAGAAAGCAGAATAAATCATATATAAACCAGTAGCAATAATAATCCCAATCACACTTAATTTAACGCCCTTAAGGACTGCTTGAACATATTTATTTTTAACAAATTTTTGGAGAAAAATAGCAATTAATAAGATAATGACAAAAGATGGTAAAACAACTCCCAGTGAAGCGATTAAAGAACCACCTATTCCACCTTGCATACTTCCAACATAAGTTGCTAAATTCAACATAATTGGTCCAGGAGTTGACTCAGAAATTGCTAAGATATTAGAAAATAAAATCTCATCCATCCAGCCTCGAGCTAAGACTTCTTGACGAATTAAAGGAATCGCTCCATAAGCGCCTCCAAAGGAAAATAATCCAATCTTTAAAAATGATAATAATAATTCTAAATAAATCATTTTCTCTTCTCCATTAAAGGTCTTAAAAAGCCAAAGATGACAAATCCTAAAAACCCAGAAATAATAATTAAATAAATAGTTGAAAAATTAATATCAAACAAGGTTAAAAGGATTGAGATTGTAAAGAAAACAATAATAAAAATACTTGGGATAACTTTTCTTTTTTCGCTCTTAAAATAATTAATTAGAATATTAAATCCGGCTTTAGCAATTAAAAAGGCGACTGCAACACGAATTCCTTTAAAAATAGCAACAATAAGTGTATTTTCTAATAAATCTTCAAAAAATAATGAAATCAGAAAAATAATAACAATTGATGGAGAAATTACTCCAAGAGTTGCACCTAGTGAACCAAAAACACCACATACTTTATACCCACAAAAGGTCGCCATATTAATTGAGATTGGTCCAGGTGTTGTCTCAGCAATTGCTAAAATATCACTATATTCATCATAACTAATCCATTTATTTTTTAAAACACACTCTTCTTCAATTAAAGAAAGCATGGCATATCCGCCCCCAAAGGTGAATAAGCCAATCTTAAAAAAAGTATATAATAACTTAAAAAACTTCTTAAAAGTAAAGGAATTAGGTTTTAAGGTCTTTTCCTTCTTCATTTTTATTTAATCGGTTTCCTGTAGAAGCTACCATAAACCTGATGAGCTTTTAAAACGTTAATAAAACACTTTGGATCAACTTTCTTACATATATCGGCAACCTGTTTTGATTCGTTTTTACGAACAGAGGCATAAATTACATAAACCGTTTCACCAGTAAATCCGCCCTTCCCCTCAGTAATTGTACAGCCATGAGGAATATTAGAGAGGATAACTTGTGATAAGTCCTTATTTTTAGTAAAAATTTGTAATTCTACTTTAATATTAGAAACATTTAATGTATCAACAACTAGTGTTGCTACAATCATATATAAAACAGTATAAAGAAAGATGGTTATAGCTAATTCTGGCTTCACTGGTTCAAAAACAGCGTTTTCTCCAACTAATCCTCCACTAACCATTGATAAAACAGTAAAAAGAGTTACCACAACAAAGTTTAAAGTTGTGGAAAAAATACCAATTTGAGCACTTTTTCTTTCGCTTAAATAAAAAGCTAAGATATCAGTTCCACCCGCTGTTGATTCTATCTTATAGGCACTAGCACAAGCTAGTCCCGAACAAATTCCTGCAAAAAGAATTCGTGCCACGGGTTGAGCATAAACAATTTCAGAAATTTTAGTTAGAAAATCTCCTTCACCATTAGGAATTAAAATACCAAGAATAGTAACTAAGCCAACATTAATCAAAGAATAAATAGCAAACTTTTTACCAACCTTTAAAAACCCTAAAATTAAAAGGGGAATATTAATAACAAAATAGAAAACGAAGTTCATAATATATTGATTATTTGGATCAATAATAAAATCAACTCCTGCTAATTTTAAAATAGCAACAAAGCTTTGGGATAAACCACTTGCTCCACTGCTGGCAAGTTGATGAATCATTCCAGTTTCATGAACAAAACCAGGGGAAAAAGCTTGATAGTTTGGTTGAATAAAACATTTAAAACCAATCGTAAAAATTAAAGCACTAAATAGTGTCACTAAAAAGCGATAAAAATTATCGATAAAAGCATTTTGAACAGGATGATCAAAGAGATAATTTTGAACCTTGCGTTTAGCTTTAGAAAAGTTATTCATAATCTTCAATATTTTACGGCTTATTTGGTTGTAATTCAAGCAAATAAAGAGTAACTTAATAGAATGTTAAGATTATTATTTTAACACTCAATCTTCTTAGTAAAATAGAGGAAAATAACTAAGAATTTAGGGGTTAAATTTAGCTATTAAATTCTTGAAAAAAATCTCTACCAATCACTCTTTTTCTCCTTTACGATCACTTCATTTAGTTAATGATCAAAAATATATGTTTTAGAAGAAACTATTTTTGACTTTAAAAGAGTTTTATTTCACCCAATTATTCAATCGATTTGCGGGAGCTAGAATTTAAAAGATTAAATAAAATTTAAACTTGTTATAGAAGACAAAACAAGATATAATCTTATATGCTAATTATGAGCGAGGTATAAAGAAATTATGAAAATATTAAAGGTAATTGCATCACCATTCATTGCGATTTGGAGATGGATAAAAGAAACAGCTTGGGTTCAACCCCTCTTAATCGTTGGAGTTATTTTTGGAATTATTTTTTCCATTCCATCTATTACGACCGGTATTCAAGGTTTAATGAATAAAACAACTGATGACATCGCTTTCTATAAAGATAGTTGGTTATCAATGGCTGGTTCAAAACTTGATGATCAAACTAGTCAAGTTAACAAATTCTTTGATTCTTATGCAACCGCTCAAGAAAAATGGAGTTCTAAGAATCGTGATGAAGCTCGTGAATTAATGAAAGAATATAGTTCTGAAGATAAGTTCTTCCTCATTTTCGTCCAAGAAGAGTGTGATGCCTGTGTCACTTTAAAGGATGGCTTAGAATATTTAAGAGATAACTGGGATTTAAAAATTAATGGTGGCTTAGAAGAAGGCGCTGCTAAATATCCTGAATTCAAATTCCAATCAATCATTGCTGATGAAACATTTGAAAATGATGAATATTACGAAGAAGAAGGTAAAAAACCAATTGATGATATTTTAGTTTCTAAATCATTTAATGTCTTCTATGAAGATGCTAACCAAGTTTGTAGCAATAATAACTACTACTTCAATATTGAAAAAGAAGATAGTTCAAAAGGAAGTACAATTAAAAACAACACTAAAAACTTATTATATAGTGATAAATTACAAACTCCTACCGTTGCTTTAATTGATTTAACTGAAGCTAATAAAACTAACTACATGATCTCTTCAATCTTTTATTCATTAGAAGGTTCTGATAAATATGCTCATAGTGATTTCTTAGCTGATGCTTGGACTGGGAAAAACTTATTCTCTGTCTCTGGCACCGAAAAATAAATCATTTAGTCTTAAAAATTAATATTAAAAAACCAGCCTCTAGGCTGGTTTTTATTTACTTATTTTATTTAATTCTTCAATGACAACTTGAGGGACAAGAGGCGAAATATCTACGCCTTGTAAATACATTTCATAAATTGAACTTGAAGAGATAAAAGAAAAATCAACTTTTGATAATAAAAAGACTGTTTCAATACTGCGATCAATAAAACTATTAGCAGCAGCTAGTGACCATTCAAATTCAAAATCACTAACCACGCGCATTCCGCGGATTAAAATTGTTGCATCGACCCTTTTGGCATAGTTAACTGTTAACTCTTCAGTTGAGGATACTTCAACATTTTTAAATTCCTTGCAGGCCTCTTCTAAGATTCTTAGACGAGTCTCAAGTGGTAAACGGCAGGTTTTTTCTGGATTAAAAGCAATAACAACAATAACTTTATCAAATAAATTTGAAGCACGACTAATAATATCAAGATGACCATTAGTAATTGGATCAAAACTTCCAGGATAGAGGGCTATTTTCATATGTTTTTACTCCTTAAGATATAAATCTTACTGCGACCATATTTATACTCTTTAAAATTATAACTATTTTTTAATGATTGGTCTAATTCATTTTCAGCTTCAATTATAATAACTGACTCTTCATTAATAACTTTATGTATAATAAATTCATTTATCATCTCTAAAGTAATTGTTATTTCATAAGGAGGATCAAGAAATATATAATCATAAGTATAATCAAGTGATTTTAAAACACTACGGTAATCATCATTAATGACCCGAATATCAAAGATTCCTAGAGTTAATAAATTACCAACAATAGTGCGATAAGCACTACGATTTTTTTCAATTAATGTAACTTTAGCTGCTCCCTCACTATAAGCCTCAATTCCAATTGCTCCACTACCTGAAAAGACATCTAAAAAAGATTTTCCCTCTAAATTACCACGTAAAGAAGAAAATAGACCTTCTTTTGTTGAATCTTTACTTGGACGAGTGATCTCTAGAGGAGGTTGAGAAATAACTCTTCTTTTATATTTACCTGAAATAATTCTTAACATTTTATATTATCTTAAAAAAGATCTCCTTATCGATATATTCATATATCTCTTTAAATTCCTTAAAAGCTTTATTATAGTCTTCAACTTCTTTTATTTTATTGAGTTCATAAACAATTTCTCCAAGCTCTTTTTTGACTTTAAAAACTTCTTTGGAGTTTTTACCAAAAGACTTTAAAGTATCCTCATATTCAACTATTTTCATATCTTTTTGATAAGATTTACGCATTATATTATCATTTTCTTCAACGATCTTATTACACGAAAGAAGCTTAGAATAACAATCTGAGTTACTAATTGCTTCATTTAATTCATTAAGGGCTTCTAAAACTTTTAAATTCATAAAATAATTATAGCAAAATAATGTAAATAAGTTTAACTTTTCTTCCTAATTTATTATAATAAACACATGAAATTATTTAAGATTGTTAAAGATAGTGCTAAATCTTTGCGTGCACGTTCACAACCATTACCTTTACCTCTTGATGAGAAGGATAAAAAGATTTTATTAGAGATGTTAGAATATTTAAAACTTTCTCAAGATGAAGAATATGCCACCAAACATCATATCCGTTCAGGAGTTGGTTTAGCCGCTCCTCAAATTGGTATCAATAAGATGATGTGTGCTCTTTATTTCTTTGATAAAGATAAAATGAGAGAATACTGTTTAGTTAACCCTCAAATCATTGTTGAATCAACAAAACTTGCCTATATTGCTGGAGGTGAGGGTTGTTTAAGTGTTGATAGAGATATTGATGGTTTAATCTATCGTCCTCATAAAGTTGTTGTTAAAGCCTTTGATGTCCTTCAAAATAAAGAAATTGAAGAAACCTTCATTGGTTTCCCTTCAATGGTTGTTCAACATGAAATTGATCATTTAAAAGGGATTCTTTTCTATGATCATATTGATAAAGAAAATCCTTATAAAGAAATAAAAGGCGCTATTAAATTATAAGATTGTTTTCTTTGTTGTTTTTAAGTATAATAATGATAATAAATTTTCGGTTTTTGCGAAAGGAAATAGAAGAATAATGAGTGAAAAAATAAAAAATAATCATGTCCAAGTTTATGCTCTTGGCGGTTTAGGTGAGGTTGGAAAAAATACCTACTGTATTGAAACAGAAAAAGATTTAATAATCATTGATGCGGGAGTAATGTTCCCAGAAGATGATTTAGTAGGAGTTGACTATGTTATTCCTAGTTATAATCATTTAAAAGATAATCAACATAAAATTAGAGCTTTAATTATCACTCATGGTCATGAAGATCATATCGGAGCGATTCCTTTTTTATTAAAAACTATTCATTTACCTGTTATTTATGCTCCTCGTATTGCTGGGAGCTTAATTCGTCATAAACTTGAAGATCACCGTTTAAAATCAAATATTAAAATCGTTGAATATAATCAAGATTCTCATTTAACAATTGGCGATTTTAAAATCTCTTTTTTCCGTGTCACTCACTCTATTCCTGATTCATATGGAATATGTGTTGATACGAGTGAGGGAAGAATTGTGACTACTGGAGACTTTAAAATCGATTTAACACCAGTTGGTCCTGATATTGAATTACATAAAATATCTCAAATTGGAGTTGAAGGTGTTGATTTATTATTGGCTGATTCAACTAATGCCGATAAAGAAGGTTGGTCACCAAGTGAAAAAAATGTTTTAAATTCAATTAATGATATTTTTGAACGTGCTCCAGGTCGTTTAATTATTTCGACCTTTAGTAGTAATATTTCTCGTATTCAACAAATTATTGATTGTGCTGTTCGTCATAATAAAAAAACAATTGTTATTGGGAGAAGCATGGTTAATGCTGTTGAGACTGCTCGTAAGTTTGGTTATATTAAAATTCCTAATGACTATTTAAAAGATGTTGAAACAATGGGTGGGTTGAAAGATACCGAAACCCTTATTTTATGTACCGGATCACAGGGAGAACCAATGGCAGCCCTAAGTCGTATTGCTAATGGAACATTTAGAGGAATTAGAGTTATTCCTGGTGATACTGTTGTTTTCTCTTCTTCACCAATTCCTGGTAATGGGGCTTCAATTCACCGCGTTGTTAACCAATTAACTCGTGCGGGAGCTGAGGTTATTACTAATTCCATCTTTAATGAGATTCACTCCTCAGGTCACCCATCAAAACAAGAATTAAAATTAAACTTAAAACTTTTTAATCCTAAATATTTTATGCCGGTCCACGGAGAGTATCATATGTTAAAAATGCATGCTGCTATTGCAAAAGAAATTGGTTTGCCAAAAGAAAACGTCTTTGTTTTAAGTAATGGTGATACATTAGTTTTAAATAATCACATGATAACTGAGGGAGAGCGAGTTCACGCTGAAGATATTTATATCGATGGTTATGATATTAACGGAGTTTCGACTGCTGTTATTCGTGACCGCCGTATTTTACAAGATGATGGAATGGTTACAGTCTCAATTGTCTTAGATAGTAAAAATTCCTGCTTATTAGTTCCACCAGTTGTTCATACAGTTGGCTTTGTAAGTTATGGAGCTTATGAAAATCATCTCACCCGTCATGCTTCAACCATGGTTAAAGAAGCTCTTGATGAATTATTCTTAACTAAAAGAGTAACTTTTAATGATATTAAAAACACTTTAAGAAGTGTTGTATCACGTTACTATTTTAGAAAAACACAACGTAATCCAATGATTATCCCACTTATTTTAAATAAAAAATGATTATTTTAGGGAGCTCTTCTTTAAGACGAATTGAATTAATAAAGAAACTAAATTTACCATATAAAATCCTCAAACCAGATTTTGATGAATCTTTAATAAGTAAAGATGAATTTTATTATGCCCAAAAAGAATCATTTTTTAAAGCTCAATCATTGATCTCAAAAGTAAACAAAGAAAATCTCCTTCTTTGTATGGATACAATCGTTTTTTTAAATGGTAAAATCTATAATAAACCAAAAGATAAAGCTGATTCTTTTAAGATTTTAAAGGAATTAAATAATCAAACCCATGAAGTCATTACTGGATATACAATTATCTATCAAGAAAAAGTCATTACAAATGAAGTCAAAACATTAGTCACTTTTAAAAATCTAACAGATGAAGAAATATTAGAATATATAGAAAATGTCGATGTTAGCGATAAAGCTGGTAGTTATTCCTATCAAAATAATGAAACTTATACTATTGTCAAAGAAATAAGTGGTAGTTATTATAATGTAATTGGTTTTCCTTTAGAAAAAATCATTGAAGAATTTACTGCTTTAGGCTTATTATAGTTATATTATAAGAGAAGAAAGTGAAGGAAAAAATTATGGTTAAAGACAGTCCCCTATTAGATCCCTATACTCATTATGAAAGAGTTTTAAAAACTACTCATCAAAAAAACATTAAAGATTTTTTTGATGACTTAGTAAAAAGAAGCGGAGTTGATGTTGAAGCTAATGCTTTAACAACAAAAGAAATTAATAAATTCCAAAACGCCTGTGATATTCTTGGTCAAAGAAAAGGTAAATATCGTGCTTGGCGTACTTTTTTAATTGTTATTGCTATTATTTCCTTAGTCGTTGGTCTGCTTTTCTTACTTGATTATATTTATACTCCTGGTGATGGTGTTGCTGCTTATATTAGTCTTATTGTGGCAATTGTCTTATTAGTAGTTGCGCTTACTTCTACTTTAATAATATTTTTAAAACTAAATAAGGTTATTAAAAATTTAGCAAAGGAAATTAAAGATCATGAAGCTGAACTTCATGACTTAAAAGCTCTTGGTTACCAACAACTTTCTGCTCTTAATCGTTTATATGATTTTGGTATGTCAGCTGAAATTGTTAGAAAGACTACTCCTCTTATTCAATTAGACAACTATTTTGATAATAAAAAGTGGGAGTATTTACATAATCACTATCAATTTGAAGAAAATAATGATCTTGATAGTTCAATCTCTTTTATTTTGAGTGGTTCAATTGTTGGCAATCCTTTTTTAATTAAAAGAACTCGTTTAAAAGAAATAAAAAATCATATTTATACCGGGAGTATGGTGGTTACTTATACAACGCATGTCACCGATAGTGAGGGTCACTCACGCCTGGTCACAAAAACCCAAACCTTAACCGCTTCTATTACCCGTCCAAAACCTGAATATCGTTCCCATACCTGTTTATTATATGCAAACGATGCAGCACCGAACTTACGTTTTTCTCGTTCACCAATGTTAAGTCGTGACTTAAGTGAAAAAGACATTAAGAAGCTTGTAAAAAATGGAGTTAAAGAAATTGACCGTCTTCATACTGAAGCAGTTAATAAGGGAGAAAGTTTTACCCCGCTTGGTAATGATGAATTTGATTATTTATTTAACGCTCTTGACCGAAATCATGAAACACAGTTTAGATTACTCTTTACCCCTCTTGCTCAAAGCAATATCTTAGAATTAATTAAATCAAAAGAACCATATGGTGATGACTTTGAATTTGTTAAAGCAAACAAAATAAACTATATTTGTTCAGCTCACTCTTATTCTTTTACCTATGAAGATGAACCAGAACGTTTTATTAATTATAGTATTGAAGAAGCTTTTAAAAGCTTTAATGAATATCAAACTAACTTCTTCACCTCATTATATTTTGATTTAGCTCCAATCCTTTCAATTCCTCTTTATCAACAACATAAACCATTTGAATATATCTATGAACACCCTCCAATTACTAACTATCCTCAATATGAACATGAAGCATTAGCAAATCGCTTTAATAATCAAACCCTTCGTCATAAGGATAGTGCAACTGAGGCTATCTTAAAAACAAGTTTTATTAAAAAAGATGAAGACTTTGATCGTGTTAATATAACAGCTTACTCCTATCGAGGAGTTCCTCGCATTGAATATGTTCCCCGAACTGCAGGTGATGGTAAGACCCATTTAGTGCCTGTTCCTTGGGTCGAATACTTACCTTTAGAAAAAAATACGATTATGGAAGTAAAAGCTTCAACTCTTCCTCGTCAAAGACTTATTGATAAATTAAGTGATGATAATTTTTTAAATGTCTTTAAAAAATATTGTGAAGATGATTTAGGAATAACTTATAAACCAGGGCTCTTTGGTTTCCTAGTTAATGACCCAACAATGGATCTTAATAACGATGAAGTTGCTAAATTATTAGACAAATAATTCAAAGTATATATAATTTATATATAGTCAAAACTATGGAGGTATAAAGATGGCAAATGAATTAGATGAATTAACTGGACCAGTTAATGAAAATGGTCGTGAAATTAATGTTATTGCAAAACAAATCCCAATTAAAGTGGGCCCAGGCTCAACAGTCTTTGAAGTGATCTTATGGGTTTTATTATTAATTCCTGGAATTATCTTTCTTTTTATGAAGATTAATGCTGGAACTTACTTAAGAAGATTAGAACAAAAGATCCAACATAACGCATCTCAAATTGATAACTACCTTGAACAAAGAGTAATTATCTTACAAAATGCTGCTAAACTTCTTGATAAAGCAGTTGATCTTGATAAAAAAACCTTTACTGAGATTGCTCGTTTAAGAAGCGGAGCAATAGCTGATGAAACTCGTAACGAAGTCGCTAGTAAACTAGGAGCAATCGAGGGTAAAATCAATATTGCCTTTGAAAACTATCCAGATTTAAAAGCTCATCAAGAAATTGCTGATGTCTTACAACAAAATGCTTATCTCCAAAGAGAGATTACTGCTGCTCGTGACCTATATAATGACACCGTCTTACAATGGAACCAAGATATCAATGCTTGGCCAACAAAGATGATTGTGGCTGCTAAAAAAGGTTATACAACTCGTATTCCATTTACTATTAGCAAAGAAGTTAAAGATAAAGCTCGCGACGTATTCTTTTAATAACATTAAAAACAAACAAAAAGGAGAATTTAAGTTCTCCTTTTTTTATAATGATTTTAAAGCAACTGCAATATCAACTTTTCTAATTGCAATCAATGGATAAATTGTTGCGATAACCCCAACTTTTACCAACAATAAAATATAAACCATTATTACCAAACTGGATATTTATATTGTTTAAAACCTCTATTTTATTATTCTTCTTATCTAAAAAGGATTTATTTAACTTAGTTATTTTTAACATATCGACTCCCTTTCTATATTATGAAATTTATAGAGAGTAAATTAGGAATTTTGGCTCTTTCTCATTATACTCTTCTGGTCTGATAAATATACCTTTATTTGCCTTATTTTCTATAGAAATTAATATATAAGTAAATTTATTATTTTATTTCATCAAATGCTTCTTCAATTAAAGTCATGTTTGTACCCTTTATAGTTACTACCTGTTCTTTAACACTAAAACTTTCTGCTCCAAATTTCTTAAGAGTAACTTGATCAAGAAGACTTAGATCTTTTAAGGTAACTTTGATCTTTGTTGCTTTAATTTTATGTTCTAAGATATTATTTTTTTCTCCTAAAGCTTTTAAAATCATTTTAAAATAAACAATATACATCTCATCTTTATGCATTGTCTTTAAACGTTTAGTACGAATTAAAGTAAAGATTAAAAAGATGACAAAAATAATAATCATCATACCAATAATCCCAAGGACTAAATAGATATAATTAGGATCTTTTATTTTAATAGCGTCTTCATCAATAAAATAATACATACTTTTTTCCTTCTTTCTTTAATTCTTTGTTCTTTTATTGTATCATATATAAAGCAAAGGATAAATTTATTATGGCAACAAATATTGAAATAGAGGCAAAGGTCTTAATTAAAGAAAATGAATATAAAAACATTTTAAATTATTATAAAACAAAGATTTTAAAGAAATATGAGCAAATCAATTACTATATTGATACTCCTTCTTTACAATTAAAACATTTAGGAATTGGTTTACGAATTCGTTTTAAAGAGGGAACTTATATGTTAACTTTAAAAGCTCCTCTGGCTGAAGGCTTACTTGAAAAAAATGAAGATATTAGTAAATTAGCTTATGAAGCATTTGCTAATAATAATATCTTCCCTGAATCTTATATTCGTGAATTTGTGAAGATGCTTGGAGTCAAACATGAAGATTTAAAAATCATTACTGAGTTAAAAACACTCCGTATTGAAGTTGATAGTGGTGATTCAATTGGTGAATTTAGTGTTGACCGCAATGAATATAACTCTCTTATTGATTATGAGTTAGAATACGCTGGGGAAAACATTGAAAAGGTTCGTGAAAAATTACGTACCATCTGTAATTTAACAAATACTTTTTATAAAGATAATACAAAATCTAAGCAAACTCGTGCTTTAGAAACAATTAAACAATAGTTCAAATTAAAATAGGAAGGCTTGGCCTTCCTATTTTTATATTCTTTTTAATTTTAAAGCAATTTAGACATCATTTTTAGCCCCGTTAGGACATTTAGAACAATCTCCATCAAAGGGACAATTATCAAGTGCTATACGGCGAGCACGAGGAATAAATGATCTAATCTCTTCTTCGTTATACCCAACCTGTAACTTACGATCATCAACCATAATTGGTCTTTTTAAAACTGAAGGATTCTTTTTAATAAAATCAATTAATTCATTAACTTTCATTGAATCAATATCGATATTACCAGCTTTAATTATATTAGAGCGTTTAGAAATAATATCATCAGTTCCGTTTTCAGATTTCAAAAGAATTTCTCTTAAATCTTTTTCATTTAAAAAATCACGAAAGATGTCTTTTTCTTCATAAGAAATTTCTTGGTCTTGAAACCATTTCTTAACTTTTTTACAGCTACTGCAGCTTGGAGAAGTATATATTTTTATCATGTTTATATTATATCTTTTTTCTCCACTTTTTAAAATACTATTTTAATAACTTTAAAAGATTAGGAAATGAAATTGTAATTGTTTCATAGATTAAACTTAAATTAATATTATCACCTTGAAAACAGTTCTTCTTTAAATCTTTTAAAGCTTCAAAATTAACATCCTTATAAAGGAGTTTAATTTCTTCTTCATTTGCTAAGAATTCTCCAATTTCACTAATCACTTCAATACAATAACAACATGCATCAAAAACCAAATCATTATTAAAAAATTCCTCATCATTTAAATTACCAACATAGGTTATTGTTTTATAAACCCATCTCTTTAATCCAAAAATTAATTCTTCATTTCTTGTCATTAAATACTATCTCCTTTAATTGATAAAAATCATCTATAAAATAATCAGGATTCCCCTTCATTATTTCTTCTTTATTTCCATATCCATCTTTAAAGATTATAGATTTTATCTTCGCATTTTTTGCTGTTTCTAGATCAACAATACTATCCCCTACATAAACCCCCTCATCTAGATTTAATTGATACTTATTTTCTAAGTATTTTATAAATTCAATATCAGGTTTACGTCTAAAACCCCCGTTTTCCCCCTTAATTTCTAAAAAGTACTCTCTTAAGTTTAAATCATCAACTAAGATCTGTAGTAAAATGTCTGGTTTATTGGAGTGAATAAATAGTTTTATTCCTGCCCTTTTTGCCTTTATTAAAAAATCTATACACCCCTCATAAATTTCAGAATACTTTTGATGATCACGATACTCATTTAAATAAATTTGATATTCTTTTTCATCAATCAAATCTTTTTTAGTCGCTTTTAAAAAGAGCACTCGAGCGCCATTCCCAATAAAGCTTTTAACTTCATCATAACTATAATGACTCTTATATCCTAAGATTTTTAAAGCACTATTAAGACCTTTTTCAATCCCTTTAATCGTATCGACTAAAGTCCCATCCATATCAAATATAATAAATTTAATCATTAATTATATTATACTTTAAAAGTCATAAATAAAAAGAGAAGATGCTTTATTTAAGATCTTCTCTTCTCTTTTTTGATA
>DATESL010000029.1:0-2799 GCA_035270825.1 Candidatus Onthovivens sp. | reverse complement strand
ATCTTTCATAAAATCAGTTGTTCCTAAATATTTTAAATTAAGTCCTTCTTCTTCTAATTCTTTTAATAATCTTAAATTATCTTCATTTTTAAAGTATTCTTCAATTGATGAAGATAAGACTTCACCAACATCATCTAATTTAACTAACTCTTCTTTACTCAGTTTTTTTATAGCCTCTAAAGTTAAATAAGTTTTAGCTAGCGTCTTAGCCATCTTCGCTCCAACTTCTTTAATTCCTAAAGCAAAAAGTAATTTTTCTAAAGAGTTTTCTTTTGATTTTTCAATCGCTTTTAATAACCCTTCAACTGATTTAGTTTTCCATCCCTCTAATTCTAATAACTCTTCTTTATGTTTATAAAGACGATAAATCGAACTAAAGGAATCAATAAATTTTAAATTAAAAAGTTCTTCACTAACTTTAATCCCCATCCCCTCAATATCCATTGCGCCTTTAGAAGCAAAATGAATTAACCCTTCAATTTTTCTTGAAGGACAGTGGGTATTAAGACAAAAATGCATATTATCAACTTTTTCTAACTTTGATTCGCAATATGGGCACTCAGTGATCATCTTAAATTCTTTTTCGTCCCCACTTCTTTTTAAAAGATTTACTTTAACAACTTCAGGAATAATATCCCCAGCTTTACGGAGAATGACATAATCATTAATCTTTAAATCTTTACCTATTATATAATCTTCATTATGAAGAGTAGCTCTTGAAACATAAGACCCATCAACTAAAACTTTTTCTAAGATTGCATTAGGGGTAATCTTGCCAGTTCTTCCAACTGTATATTTAATATCAAGCAGACGAGTTTCAACCTCTTTTGGTGGAAACTTATAAGCAATTGCCCATTTTGGTGTTTTAGCAGTAACCCCAATTTGATTATAAAGATCAAAATCATTAACTTTTAAAACAATCCCGTCAATCTCATACTCCAGATCATCACGCTTTAAAGTGTATTCATCAACATAGTTAATAATTTCATCTAAACTAAAACAAAGGCGAGCTTCTTTATTAACTTTAAATCCTAAAGTAACTAATTCATTTAAAGCTTCAAAGTGTGTTTTGATGCCTGCTTTAGCCGCGTCAATATAATAATACCACCACCCATCAAGTTTACGGGCTTTAGCAATTTTTGAATCTAAATTACGAATTGAGCCAGCAGCTGCATTACGAGGATTTGCAAAAAGAGCTTCATCATTTTCTAAGCGTTCCTTATTTAAGGAATTAAAAGAGGCCTTAGGCATATAGATTTCTCCGCGCACTTCAACTCTTCCATCTTTTTTAATACGGGTTGGAATTGAGGGAATTGTTAAAACATTAACCGTGACATCTTCCCCAATTAATCCGTCCCCTCTAGTCGCGGCATAGCGCAAATTAGTATCCTCGTAAAGTAAAGACATCGCTAACCCGTCAATCTTTAATTCACAAGTTAAAGGAACAACTCTGCCTAATTCTTTATATAATTTATTGACCCAAGCAATTAATTCTTCCTTAGAAAAAACATCACCCAAAGACATCATTAAAGATTGGTGTTTAATTTTTGTAAAACCATCTAAAACAACTCCTCCAATTCTTTGGGTTGGGGAGTTACGAGTAATAAGAACTGGATATTCTTCTTCAAGTTTAATTAAAGAACTCATTAAGGTGTCATAATCATAATCGCTAATGCTAGGAGTATCTAAAACATAGTACTCATAAGAATACTTTTCAATTTCTTTAACTAACTCTTCGTGTTTTATTTTAGCCTTATTTAAATCCATTCCTAGTCTTCCTTTTTAGATAAAAACTTATGAGTTCCAAGCATCTTCTTTAAACCAAAGTTTTCAAAATTAACATCTAAGATATCACCATTAACTTCAACCACAACCCCGTCCCCAAAATTAACATGGTGACATTTATCGCCCTCTCTCCATATTATATTATTTTTATCATTTAAAGTGGTAGAAGCTTTAACTTCTTTTTGACCAAAGATTTGATCATATAAGGAACTAACCTTATCTTTTGAAGTGTGAGTATAAGTAAATGGTTCTTTAATCCCTGCTTCTTTTATAAAATTAGATGGTGTTCCATAAGTTTTAGTTGAGTAGTTATAATCGCGGTTATAGGAAACAAATAAGGCTACTTTAGCGCGTGTAAAAGCAACATAGGCTAATCTTCTTTCTTCCTCTAAACCCTCATATCCTCTTTGAAGAGTGGCCCTCGCATTAGGAAAAACACCCTCATTCATCCCAACAACAAAGACATAATCATACTCTAAACCTTTAGCAGTATGAACAGTCATTAACGTAACACTATTAGAATCATCAATATCATCTTGAGCTGATAAAAGAGTTACATTTTGTAAATATTCACTAAATGGTGCTCCATCATTTTGTTTATTAAAGTTTCTAATTTCATCAATTAAGGCTTTGACGTTTAAAATACGCTCTTCATTATCTTCATCATCACTTAAATACTTTATATAACCAATATCAATTAAGAAGTTATGTAATATTTCACTATATGCTTCTAAGTTTTCACTTATTTTTCTTTCGACAACTTCCATTTTTTTAATTAATTCATAAAGAGTAGAAATAATTCCGCCACGAATCGAATGCTCTAAAGTATGAGAATTTAAAATAAAATCATAAAGTGAGAGTGAACTATTAGCTGCAGCCGCTTTTAAATCGGCAATTGAAATTTTGCCAATTTTCCTGCGCGGAACATTAATAATTCTTTCAAATGAAATATCATCACTATGATTCATTAAAAGTTTAAAATAACTTAAAACATCTTTAATTTCTTTTCGCGCA
>DATESL010000028.1:0-67507 GCA_035270825.1 Candidatus Onthovivens sp. | reverse complement strand
CATTAAAGTATTTTATATAAAAATTATGCTGAAACAAATACATATTGCATTTTTTTCAGCATAATCTTCTGGCGTCCCAAACACGATTCGAACGTGCGACCCCCGCCTTAGGAGGGCGGTGCTCTGTCCAGCTGAGCTACTGGGACAAATATGAAGAAGGGTTATTTAAAATAGCCCTAAATCAAATAAAGTAATTTCATCATTTTCTCGATATCCATCAAGAGCATGAATTTTTCTTAATAATTCAACAGTCTTTGAAGACACTTTACCTCGAGTTTTAAAATCAAGAATTGAATCAAATGGTTTTTCATTTCGTGCACGAATTATTTCCTTACTAGCTTCCGCTCCAATTCCATCAAGAACTTTAAATGGAGGAATTAAGGCTTTGTTTTCTAAATCAATAATAAAGTTATCAGAATCACTTCTCATTATATCAATATTAGCAAATTTATAACCCCTTTCAGCCATCTCTAAAGCTAAAATTAATCCTTTTTCAACTTCTTCTTCCTTATTTGTTAATGCTAACTCTGGATTATTTGAATTACGACGGTCTTTAAATTCACTTAAGGCTTGATAAATGGCATCTTCACCTTTAATTAAACTTTCAATATCGTATTGATCACATCTTAGTGAAAAGAATGTAGCGTAAAACTCAAGTGGATAATAAATCTTAAAATAAGCTACTCGAACTGCCATTGTAACATAAGCACAAGCATGTCCCTTAGGGAATAAATATTTAATCTTATTACAAGAATCAATATAATATTGAGGAATTCCGTGTTTAAGCATTTCCTCTTCTTGAGCAGGTGATAAGAGTTTTCCTTTACGAACTAATTCCATAATTTTAAAAGCTAAGGAGTTATCAACTCCCTTAGAAATTAAATAAGTCATAATATCATCACGACACCCAATAACGCCATCTAAATTAACAACACGATTTTTAATTAATTCTTGAGCATTATCAGTCCAAACATTTGTCCCGTGAGATAAACCACTAATAATCATTAACTCTTTAAAACTCTTTGGTTTAGCCTCACGAACCAGTTGCTTAACAAAGTTTGTGCCAAACTCAGGAATTCCAGCAATCCCAATATCAGGAATTGTATGCTTATGAGACATTTTTAAAGCCTCATCACTTGTAAAAAGTGAGAAGATATTTTGATCACTCATTGGAATATCTTCAAGTTTTAAATTAGCTAAATCCATCATCATTTTTAAGGCTTGAGGGTCAACGTGTCCAAGCATATCTAATTTTAAAATTGTGTCGTGAATGGCATGAAAATCAAAATGAGTTGTTTTCCAAGCTGCATCAATATCACCAGCTGGATATTGAACAGGCGTAAAATCATAAACATCCATATCAGATGGAATAACAACAATTCCCCCTGGATGTTGTCCAGTTGTTTTTTTAATTTCAGTACAGCCTTTTGCAAGAGCGGCCGTATAACAGCCCTTTATTTTATTTGGATCTCTTCCAATTACTTCAAAATATTTTCTAACATATCCATAAGCAGTTTTATCTTGAACTGTTGAAATAGTACCCGCACGGAAAACCTTATCTTCTCCAAGTAAAACTTTAGTATATTGATGAGCAGTTGCTTGATAATCAGCTGGAAAGTTTAAATCAATATCTGGAACTTTTTCCGCTGAGAAACCAAGAAAGGTTTCAAAAGGAATATTTTGTCCATCGCGAACCATATTAGTTCCACAATCTGGACAATCCTTTTCAGGTAAATCAAAACCAGAAGTAATTCCATCGCTCATATCATGAAAAATAACTTTCTTACATTTTGGACAGCGATAAAATGGAGGGAGCGGGTTAACCTCAGTAATTTCAGCCATGGTAGCAGCAAATGAGGACCCCACACTTCCTCTTGAACCAACAATATAACCATCTTCGTGAGCTTTTTTAATTAACTCACGAGCAATATAATAAGTAACACTAAATCCGTGTCCAATAATTCCCTCTAACTCAACATTTAAACGATTTTCAATATATTCAGGAAGAACATCTCCATAAAGAGCATGGGCATTTTCAAAACAAATACTCTTTAATTTTTCAGCACAATTTTCAATAGTTGGTGTAAATAATTGATCACTGATAGGAATTATCTTTTCGATTTTATCAGCTATTAAATTTGAGTTTGTAATAACAAATTCATAAGCATTTTCTTTTCCTAACCACGATAATAATTCTAACATTTCTCCCGTTGAACGGAACTCTTGTTGTGGTGATTCAAAATAACCACTTCCATTACGACGGTGTGGGAAAAGAGGGTGAATAATCCCTCCAACTGCTTGGTTAGCGACCATAATATCTCTATATATTCGATCAGCAGGATTTAAATAGTGAACATCTCCAGTAGCAACGACTATTTTATTTAATCTTTTAGCAGTTGCAACAATATCTAAAATAACTTTTTTTAAAACTTCACTACTAATCTCTTCCTTTTCTACAAGATATGAATAGTTAGGAAGTGGTTGAATTTCAATATAATCATAAAAAGAAATGACCTCTTCTAAAACACGATTATTTCGTTTACTAGAGGCATTAAATACATCACCATTAAAACAAGCACTCCCAACAAGTAAGTCTTCGCGGTATTTAATCAATAAGGAACGGGGAACACATGGATGTAATCCTAAATAATCTAAGTGTGATGCAGAAATTATTTTATATAAATCTTTAAGACCTTTTTTATTTTTAGCAAGAACAGTGACATGTGTTCCTCTTAAATGTTTATAAAGGGCATTATTAATCTCTAATTTTTCTAAATCACAATGGCGCAGATCCTTATTATTTTCTGTTAAACTAGCTCTTAAAGAAAGCCAGCATGAAGATAAAACACTTGCATCATAATCTGCTCTATGAGCACTTTTTGCATCATAATCAACTTTTAATCTAGAACAGAGTGCTCCAAGATTATGAGCTTTATTAATAGGGAAAATATAGCGAGAAAGAGCTAAAGTATCAATACATGGAACTATTAATTCCTTATTATAAATTCGTTCATAGGCTTCATTTAACATTCCATAGTCAAATTCTATATTATGAGAAACTAAAATTGAAGTTCCAATAAACTTCATAATCTTTTCCATTACTTCTTCAATTTTAGGACAATCTTTAATTAATTCATTACTAATTCCGGTTAAATCTTCAATTTTTTTAGAAATATTCATTCCTGGGTTAATTAAAATATCAAGTCGATCAACAATCATCCCACCCTTAATTTTAACAGCACCAAATTCAGTAATGCGGTCATATTTAGCGCTTAATCCAGTTGATTCTAAATCAAAAACAACATAAGTAGCATCGGCTAATTTAGTATCACTTGGAAACAAGGCTCCTTTTAAATAATCCTCCACTAAATATAATTCTGATCCATAAATCATCTTTAAGCCGTATTTTTTAGCAGCAGCTTGCGCTTCAGGAAAAGCTTGTACCACGCCATGATCTGTAACAGCAAGTGCTTTATGTCCCATGTGTGAGGCAAGTTTTGCATAATCCATAATGGAGGCACAGCCGTCCATCTCTGACATCTTCGTATGGAGATGAAGCTCAACGCGTTTAACTTCTTCATTATCATTACGTAATTCATCATCAGGAAGGAGATCAAAAAAATGTGCTAAAATTACACAATCTCGAGAATATTTATTAAAATCAACCTTTCCTTTGATTCGTATGTTGCTACCCGTTTTAATCTTATCAAGTTCTTCAACCTTTAAGGCTTTAGAATTAGCAATGAAAGTTACATAAATAGCATCTGATTCATCAAAAACACCTACTTTATAAATCATTTTCCCATTTCTAGATAAACGAGAAGTCGCTTCAAAAACTTTTCCGTTAAAATCAACTCCGCCTAAATTAACATTGATTTCAATAATTTTTTTATATTCATAACCACCTTTTTTTGAAAATAATTCACTTAGACGACGCTCTTCTTTCATTTTCTTATAGGCTTCTTGAGTTTCTTTTAATAAAATTGCTTCATTTTCTTTTTGTTCTTCTTTTGCTTCTTTAATAAAGGTTTCTTTTATTTCCTCTGTTAACTCTAAGATTTCTTCTTCCTCTTCAACTTTATTAATAAGAACTTCATAGGGATAATTAATAAAATTAAAGAATGAATTTAATTCTTCTTCAAAAGGTTTTAAAGAAGAGTAATCCTCTTCTTTTTCCGATATTAAATTTAAAATTTCTTTTTCTATTTGAAGAGAAAAAGGAATTTTATTATAAGTTTTGTTAAAAATAAAATCATCAATTAAAAGAGTTAAATCTTCAATTGTTATTTTTTTATTATAAGAGAAGTTAATCTCGTATTTATAAGTATTAATTGTATTAAGAGCATTTAAAAATTGATCAATTAATTGATAATCCCATGGCGTCTCCTTAACAATATTATATGTATAAAAGTTTTTATCAGAGGTTGATTTAACAATACTTAAAAATGATAAATCAAAATCTTCTGGATTTTCAAGCTGAATTGATTCTAAAAATCGAAGCATTTTTTGATCCATAAATTTCCCTCCTTTAATAAAAACCTAACTACTTATTTTAAAAAAATGTAAATATATCTTTGAATAAAATCACAAACATAAATAAGAATAATAAACCTAAACCAACATATGAAAGAATTGCATTAATTTTTGGTGGAATTCTCCATTCAGCGTCTTTTTTAACTTTTAAAGCTTCCCCAACAGAGATCTCTTTTAAAGCACCATCATTTCCCTCTTCAACTGAACCTTCTAAAATAACCTTTTCTTCTTTTGCTTTTTTCTTCTTTAATTTAAGGACTTGATTAACTCCGCCCTCAACAACTGTTGTCACAATTTGCCATCCATCTAAACCAGGGAATGGTAAAAGATTAAATAAGGCTAAGTTCACGCTAATAATGCCCCAGGTATTAAGATAATAATTGAAAGGATTATTACTTAAAATATTTGTTGTTTGAGAAAATATAGCTAATGGTCCACCAACTCCACCCCAAGCCTCTTGATTACCAACAAAGAGTTGTCCTAGAGTTTGAGAAATTAGCGAAGTTGAATTAACCCATTGCTTACCAGCAATCTCAAAAGAATCCCAACCAGCCCAGTATGAATGAGAATAAATTGACAAACCAAGTGGTTCAAAGACTCGATCTTTTGTTCCTTTTAATTCTAAATCAAATACTTGAATATCGTTTTTTTCTTCCTCTAAAGTCCCAAGATAAATCTCAGGATTAAAAAGGGAGGTTTCAGAAATTTCATATTGAGCAAATTCACCCTTATATATAGGAAGAGTAATTGCTCCTTTAAAAGGAACAAATTCTTCTTTAGATGAATCATATTGCATAACATCACTAATCGTTTCTGAGGTGATTTCACTATCATAGACTTCACCCACTAATAATTTAAAAGATTGACTATAATCAAGATTATTAATTCCAACTTGAGAAGTATCTAAACTTAAAGCATATTGGTAGTTATTATTTTCTAAGTTTTCAGTTTTAATAATTGAAATATTTTTAACTTGGTTAACTGTTTTATTGCCCTTATCATCAACGGATGTATATTTATATTGGAAGGTTCCCCCAACTAAATAATAACGACCATCACCATTGATAATTAAATCACTACTACTATCTTCAACCTCTTTAAATTTTAAATTAAATTGGGTTGCATCTGTCACTTTAACTTTATTAATGGCCCCCAGTTCATGTTGTTCAAAACAACTTGCACTAATAAAAAAGATTATAAATGCTAAGGCAAAGTTCATAATAATCCCTGAAGCCATAATAATAATTTTTTTATAACGAGAGATTCCTCTTAAGGAACGAGATAAAGGAACATTAACTCCTGGTTCTAATTCTCCCTCATCATCATACATTGAAACATAGCCCCCCAGTGGTAAAATACCAACTGAAAACTTTGTTTCCCCAGTTTTTCTTTTTATTTTAATAATTTTTGGTCCAAAACCAATCGAAAAATCACTACAATAAACATTAAAAGCCTTCGCAGCGATTAAATGCCCGGCTTCATGAATTGCCACTAAAGCCCCTAAAGCAATAAAAAATAAAACAATTGATAATACGATTTGCATCTTAATTCTCCCTCTTCTTTTTTAACTCATTAATAATCTTATTGGTTTTATAAACAATTTTTCTATTTTGTTTCATCAACCCTCTTACACTAATCTTTTTTGTGTAATTATATTCCTTCATAATTTTATCAATTATAAATTTTATATCAATGTATTTGATACTTTCTTCTAAAAAAGCTTTAACCGCCATATCATTAGCAGCATTTAAAGTCACTCCTGAGTTTCCTTTAAATAAAACAACTAAATAACCATAATTGATTAAAGGAAACTTTTCCTTATCAACTTCATAAAATTTATAATTCTTAAAAGTATTAATTTCAACATCTTGATAATAATTGCGATTTTTAGCAAGGGCATATTCAAGCGGATATTGCATCGAAGGTTTGGAAACCTGTAATTTATATGTTCCATCTTTTAAATGAATAAGGGAGTGAACATAAGAATTAGGATCAATAAAGACTTTAATATCTTTTGCATAAACATCAAATAAATAATGAGCTTCAATAATCTCAAAGGCTTTATTCATTAAAGTAGCACTATCAACAGTAATCTTTTTACCCATCGACCAAGAAGGATGCTTCAATGCATCTTTTAAAGTAATTTTATCAAAGTTATCTAGTTTTTTATGGAGGAATGGTCCTCCACTACAAGTTAAACCAATAAAATCTAATTCACCTTTTTTAACATTTTTTAAACACTTTTCAATTGCAACATGTTCACTATCAATTGGATATAATTTACCATTATTTTTTGCTATTAATTCATTAATTATATCTCCAGCACAAACTAAACTTTCTTTATTAGCTAAATATAAGATTTTATTTAATTTTAATGACTCAATTGATGGCATGACACCACTAAATCCCACTAAAGCATTTAAAACACTTTCACAACCTGATTTTTTGATCAGCTTTAATAACCCCTTATCGCCATAAAAAAACTGAATATGAGGATATTTCTTTTTAAAAACTTTATAAGCACTCTTATTTTTTAAACATACATATAAAAGTGAAAAATTTTGAATTAGTTCTTCAGCAACTTTGAGGTTTTCACCAACTGAAATTCCTACTAATTCAAAATTTTTCTTTTCTTTAATAATATTAATAGCTTGGGTCCCAATCGAACCACTTGCACCAAGGATAACAATTTTTTCCATTTCTTGTTCCCTAAATTGTAAAATTCCAATTATTTGCAAAAATTGTTACTAAAAGAGAAAGACAAACAGAATTTAGCAATAAACTATCTAAACGGTCAAGAATTCCTCCGTGATCTTTTAAAATAGTTCCAAAATCTTTAATTAAATAAGTTCTTTTTATTGATGAGAATAAAAGATCACCAATCGTGCCAATTAATGGCATCATTAAACTAGCAATTAAAACATTGTACCAATGAGCAATATCTAGCACTCCTTCTAAAATAGGATATTTAAAATAATCCATTAAGAAAGCAAATAACAAGGAAGCAGCAACGCTAAAGAAGAAGCCGCCAATAAATCCTTCCCATGTTTTTTTAGGAGAGATTTTTGGACATAGTTTATGTTTACCAAATAAAACACCAATAAAATAAGCTCCTGTATCACTTAAAAATGTTCCAATAAGAAGGAAAATAATTAAGCCAGCACTTTGAAAAAAACGGAAATCTGCTGGTGTTTGAATGCTGTTTATCCCAGCTCCTGAATTAGCATAAGCAAAAGCTGCATATCTTAAAAAGAGCAGTCCTTGCAAACCAAGAGCAATGACAAAAAGCATTGTGGTAAGGAAAAAGGCATCTTTTAATTTAAAACTTTCATCAATAAAAGACATTAAAAAGAAAAAGATAATGCAAATCATAAATGAACCAACCGATATACTAATGGCTTTAAAATCATTAGATAAGGAAAAAAGGAATGGTCCAGGGACCACACCACTTTGAATATCAAAATAATTATTTAAGTTATTTTTTAATAAAACCCAAAAAAGCAGTGATAAAACAAGAATATAGGCAAAAATATAAACAAATTTATTAAATTTTTTCTCTATTGATTGAGGAACTTTACAAATTTCATGAGTCGCAATAATTGCCAAAACTGCAATCAAAGCAAAGAAAAGATAATCGCCAATAATAGCGCAAGGAATCGAAACTAAAATAACAAAAAACCCAGTTAAAACTCGGCTTTTCATTGATTTTTTAGCATTATCGTTTAAAGAATTCAGATATTTTTCATGTAGCTGATTCTTTTCACTCTCATTCTTGCGTTCCATATAACCTAGATTGTAAGAATTTCTTCTGTTTTCTTCTTTATTGTTTCATCAATTAACTTAATGAATTCATCTGTAACTTTTTGAACGTTTTCTTCTTCTTTTTTCAAAGAATCTTCGGTATAAGTATCGTCTTTTTTAATTAAGTCGATAAAATCACGACGAATATTACGAATAGCTACTTTAGCATCTTCACCATAGGTTTTAGCTTTTTTTGCAAATTCTTTACGACGTTCTTCAGTTAATGGAGGCATGATTAAACGAATTTGCTTACCATCAACAATTGGATTAATTCCAATATTACTAGCATTAATTGCTGCCACGACACTTTTAATATCATTTGAATCATAAGGAGCAATTAAAAGTTGTCTTGGTTCAGGAGTTGAAATAGCAGCTAATTGACTAACGGGCATTTTTTCTCCATAGTAATCGCAATCAATATTATTTAATAATGAAGGATTAGCACGTCCAGTTCTTAAGGTGTTTAAGTTTTCCTTAAGGTTAAGAATTGATTTATCCATCTTTTCTCGAGCTTTTAAAATTACATCTTCCATTTTAGTGGTCTCCTTTACAAATTGTCGTTCCAATGTCTTTCCCTAAACATACATCAACAAAGTTTGAGGTTGTTGCCATTGAAAATACTTTTACATCAATATCATAAGGCATTAGCTCTTTAATAGCTGAAATGTCCATTACTTTTAAATTACGATCAAGAACTTCTTGATAGGTTAAATGTTTAAGAAACTTAGCTTCACTATCACGATTAGGATCACTGCTATAAACTCCATCAATCCCATGTTTTCCCATTAAGATTGCTTCGGCTTCAATATCAATTGCTCTTCTAGTTGCACAGGTATCGGTTGTAAATCCTGGAAATCCTGTCCCCCCAGCAAATAAGACAACTTCTCCATTTTCATAATGTTTTTTTGCCTCAACTTTATTATAAACTTGAGCAACTTTATCAACATGCAAGGAAGAAAAGACAACGTTTTTAATATTTAAATTAGCTAATACTGAAGAAAAGGCCTTACAGTTAATGATTGTTCCAACCATTCCAATATAATCGCCATCTTCTTTTTCTATCCCTAATTCCTCAGCAATTCGTCCTCTAAAAATATTTCCAGCTCCAATAACAATCGCGACTTTAATCCCAATGTTTTGAAGTTTTTCAACGATTTTTGCTAGTTCTTTAAGTTTAGAAGAGTCAAAGATCAAGCCATTATTGCTTGATAAGGATTCTCCACTGATTTTTAAAACAACTCTTTTATACTTCGTTTCCATATAACTCCTTTATTATACCAAAAAAACTATGAATATTTTACAATTAAAATACAAATTTCATAAAAAATAAAAAAAGAAGACCCATAGGGTCTCCTTAAATTAGTTATTAGCTTGTGCCATTACTTCTTCAGCGAAGTTATCTTTTCTTTTTTCAAGTCCTTCACCAACATTGTAACGAACAAATTTTAAAACTCGATTGCCTTTTTCTTTAAGAACAGTTGCAATTGTTTTGCCTGGTTCTAATAAGAATTCTTGTTCAGTTAAGGTGAATTCTCCAAAGACTTTGTTTAATTTACCTTCAATGATTTTTTCTAAAGCAGCTTCTGGTTTCGATTTTAATTTCTCATCATTTTTAGCAGCTTCTAATTGAATATGTCTTTCCTCTTCACGAGCTTGGCTAGAAATCTCTTCAGTGGTGATATATTTAGGAGCATTAGCAGCAATATGCATTGCTAAACCTTTAGCTAATTCTTCATCAGCTTTTTCTAAAACAATAATAACACCAATTTTTCCACCAAGGTGAATATAACGACCAAAACCATTTTCAGCAGTTTTGGAAATAATTTCAAATCTTCTTAAACTTAATTTTTCACCTAATTTAACAGTTGCATTGGTAAAAGCTTCAACAACTTCAGGATGAGCAATAGCTTTTTCAACACTTTCGATTTTATTTTTTAAAATAATTTGGTTTGTTAAATTGATTAAATTAGCAAAATCATCAGATTTAGCAACGAAATCAGTTTCACAGTTTAATTCAGAAATAATTCCAGAATTACAAGCTTCACAAATATTAATTTGGCATAAGCCTTCAGCAGCAATTCTTGAAGCTTTATTAGCTTGCTTGGAAATTCCTTTTTCTCTTAACCAAGCAATTGCTTTATCAACATCGTTTTCAGCAGCATCTAATGCATTTTTACAATCCATCATGCCAGCGCCTGTACGGTCTCTTAAAATTTTAATTAATTCGATATTTGCCATTGATTATTCTCCTTTTTCTTCAGTCTTTTCTTCTACTTTTTTAACACTAGGTTTTTTAGCAGGTTTTTTGACTTCTGCAACTTCAACTTTTTCGCTTACAGGAGCTTCAACAACAGGTGCTGTTGGGGCAACTGGTGCTTTTGGAGCTTCTTCATTGCGATTATTTTCATATCTTGGACGATTGCCAAAGCGGTTATTTCCATAACGAGCTTTATCTTTTTCCATTCTTAAACGTTGCATTTCTCTTCTTGCTGCTAATCTTAAAGCGTTTTCTCTATCAGCTTGTCTGATTGCATCTTTCATGGTGACTTCTTCACCTTCATCTTTGGTATAAGCAATAAGTGGTAATCCACCTTTAGCTTCAACAACAGCATCACTTAATAGACCAATAATTAATTTCACTGATTTAGTAGCGTCATCGTTTCCAGGAATAATGAAATCAACACCCTCAGGATTGCAGTTTGTATCACAAATTGCAAAAACTGGAATATTTAAGATTCTAGCTTCAGCAACAGCATTGTGTTCTTCCATTGGATCAACAACAATAATTGCGTTAGGAATTTTTCTCATTTCCTTAATACCTTCAAGGTTTTTAGCTAATTTTTCTTTTTCTTTTCTTAAAGCAGCAGCTTCTTTTTTAGGTAATTGATCAAAAACTCCCTCTTCTTCAGCTTGTTCTAATTCTTTAAGTTTTTTAATTCTGGTTTGAATGGTTTTAAAGTTTGTTAAGATACCACCTAACCATCTATTGTTAATATAAAAGGAACCACTTCTTTCAGCTTCTTCTTTAACGATAAGTTTTGAATTGTCTTTTGTTCCGACAAATAAAGCCTTTCCGCCCTCTAAAATGATTGTTTTTAATTTATCATAAGCACTTTCGATGCCAACTTTTGATTTGTTTAAATCAATAATGTAAATACCGTTTCTTGCGCAATGGATGTATTGTTTCATTTTTGGATTCCATTTTCTTGTTTGGTGTCCATAATGTACTCCACCTTCTAAAAGTTTTGCTAAGGTGACGATTGGTTGAGTTGGATCAAAAATAATATTATCCATTTCATTGGTTGTTACTTCAGTTTCACTAGCAGTAATTTCTTCGCTAGCAGCGTCTAAAGTTGCGCTTAAGTTTTTTTCTTCGGTCATTTAAGACTCCCCCTTATTTGTTATGCCTCCATTATTTCGAACAGCCTTCCCTCTATTTTCAAAATATAAATAGAGACTAGGACGCTGAATCCATAATGTGCGTATTCTTTTTGTAAAGCACAAAAAGTCTTAAAAATTATACCAATAAAACGCTTAAAATGCAAATTATATATTTAAAAACTTACTTTTTACCTTTAGGGAAAAATTTATTATATTCTTCCTTCATCGTTTCTTTTGAAACGTGAGTATAAATTTGGGTGGTATTAATTGATGAATGTCCCATCAACTCTTGAATTAAACGCAAATCAGCACCTTTTTCTAGAAGATGAGTTGCAAATGAATGTCTTAAAATATGGGGATGAAGTTTAATTCCTAAACTTAAATTAGTCTTTTTTACAATTGAATCAAGAATATATTCTAGACCTCTAGAAGTTAGGGCCTCCCCTTTAGAGTTTAAAAAAAGGTGCTTAGAACGATCATGAGGTGATTTATCTTTTAATAACTCTTCACGAAGAACACTAACATAACTTTTAATCGCCACTAAGGCTTCATTAGAAAAGGGAACAATACGTTCTTTTTTCCCTTTTCCAATAACTCTTAAATAGCGAGCAGAAAGATTAACTTCATTAATTTTAATATTAATTAACTCCGAACAGCGCAACCCACTCGAATACATCAACTCTAAAATAGCTTGGTCACGATCTTTTAATTTATCTTCGCGAGAGGCATTTGTATCAAGAAGTTTTTGAATAGTTTTTTCAAACATCACTTCAGGAAGTTTATTAACAACTTTAGGAGTTTGAATATTAATAAATGGATTATTTTTAATATATTTTTTCTTCATTAAGAATTGATAGTATTTCTTTAAAGCAGCAATTCTTCTTTTTAATGTCCGAGGTGTTTCTTCTTCTCCGCGATAAGTAGTTGTCTCAAGTCGAGATTTCATAAATCCACGAACCCCTGCTTTATCAACATTATCAAATTCATAACCCTCAGCAAAAATATATTCATAGAAAAGATCAATATCTTTTTGATATGCTTTTAAAGTATTTTTGCTATATCCTAGTTCAAATTCAAGGAAGGATAAAAATTCATGTTCTGCTTTATTCATTGATATAATTTATAAAATCTTTAACGGCATCCAAAGATCTTTTGATAACTAATTCTTTTGGATCTTTGTTGGCTCTATAAATTATACCAAAATTTGCGTTCATTGGGGCAAAATTATTTGCTCCCGTATGAGTGATATATCTTAGGAGTGCTCCTAAAACTGTATTAAAACTTAAAGCCCTAAATTCTTTTCCTTCAAGTTTTAAATATAAATAAATTGCAGCCATCAGTCCTGAGGCAGCACTTTCAACGTAACCCTCAACCCCTGATAACTGTCCACCAACATAAATATCAGCGTTGCATTTTAAACTTAAATCAGCATTTAAAACTTTAGGTGCATAAAGATAAGAATTGCGGTGCATCAAGCCAAATCGAATATAGTTTGCCTTTTCTAATCCAGGAATTAAAGCAAACACTCTTCTTTGTTCTGAATATGTAAGATTAGTTTGAAAACCAACTAAATTATAAAAATCACCAATTAAATCATCCTGTCTTAATTGAACTACAGCATAAGGTTGATGTTCATTATTTTCAAGTCCAACTGGCTTTAAGGGACCAAAGCGAAGTGTATCAATCCCGCGTGAGGCGATTATTTCAACTGGTAAACAACCTTCAAAATAATTAGTATCAAAATCATGAAGGGGTGCTCTTTTGGCATTTATTAATTCATTATAAAATAAGTCATATTCACTTTTTGTCATTGGACAATTTAAAATATTAGGATCGCCTTTATCATAGCGCGATTTAAAATAACACTTACTAAAATCAATTGAATCTTTTTCAACAATTGGTGAACTAGCATCATAAAAACCATAAACTTTTTCATTTGTATCAAAAGAAATTTTACTTAATAATTTTGCACTTGTTAAAGGACCAGTACAAATTAGATTAATTCCCTCTAGTGGCTCTTCAACATCTTGATAAATAACTTCAATATTTTCATGTTCATTAATTTTTTTAGTTATATAGTCACTAAAAATCTCACGGTCGACATTTAAAGAATCTCCGCCTTTAACTTCACTTTCAGCCGCTGCTTCCATCATAATGGAACCTAGAAGGTGTATTTCTTCTTTTAATAAACCACAAGCATTATCAAGAGCCTTTGATTTTAAAGAATTCGAACAGACTAATTCCGCAAACTTATCTGTTTTATGAGCTTCCGAAGAGACAAGTGGTCTTTTTTCGTATAATTTAACTTTATAACCTTTATTGGCTAAGAAATAAGCGGCTTCAGATCCAGCAAGTCCTGCTCCAATAATATTAATTGTTTTACTTTTCATCTTTAATTGGCTCAATATGTTTACATTTTGGATAACCTGAGCACCCATAGAAATAACCAATTTTCCCTTTACGACGAACTAATAACTGCCCACAATCTGGACAATATTTTTTCTCTTCTTCGACTTGATTTGTTTGATCAGTTTCAATATAACGGCATTTTGGAAAATTAGAGCAACCAATAAATTGTTGACCTTTTTTATTTTTGCGGTAAACCAAAGGATGACCACAATCTGGACAATTACGTCCAACTTCAACTGGTGCCTCTTTTGGAGTTTTGGCAATATATTTACAATTTGGATAATCTGAACAACTAATAAATTTTCCATAACGACCAATTCGTTCAACTAAATCATTTCCACAAACTGGGCACTTTTCGCCAGTTTTCTTTAATGGTTCTTTATACATTTTATCTTTTGCTTCATTAAAAATCTTTTCAAAATCGCTATAGAAGTTTTTCATAACATCAAGTTCAGAAACTTCTCCATTTTGAATTTTATCAAGTGAAGTTTCAAGTTCAGCAGTATAATCAGTATTCATCATTTCAGCAAAATATTTAACTAAAACAGTTGAGGTTAAAACTCCTTGTTCAGTTGGAGCTAAAACTCCTTTTGTTGAAGTAACATATTTTCTTTGAACAAGTGTTTGAATTGTTGAAGAATAAGTCGATGGTCGACCAATTCCGTTTTCTTCCATAATTTTAACAAATTTACCCTCACTATAACGAGCTGGTGGTTTAGTTTCTTCTTGTTTGCTGGATACATCAACTAATTCAAAACTATCACCAATCTTTAAGGATGGGATAAGTGATGATTCTTCTTCTTCATCAAGTTTAAAAATATCATAACCGGGAAAAAGGACCTTACTAGTTTTGGTAGTAAAGGCAATATTATTACTTGTTAAAACAAATGATGTTGTTTCAACAATTTTAGATGTCATCAAACTAGAAAGAGTTCTTTCATAAATTAATTTGTATAATTTATAAGCTTTTGGTGCAAGCTGTGCTTTAACACTAGCTGGTGTTCTTTCTAAGCTTGTAGGACGAATTGCTTCGTGAGCATCTTGAGAATTCTTAACATTTTTAGACTTTTTAGCACCTTTATAATAATCAGCACCATAATTAGCAATGATATAATCTTGTGCAGATTTAACAAAACCCTCACTTAATTTAGTTGAGTCCGTACGAATATAGGTGACTAAACCAACTAATTCTCCACCCAATTCAATACCTTCATACAATTGTTGAGCTAAAACAGTTGTCTCTTTAATTGAATAACCAAACTTAGAGTAAGCTTGTTGTTGAAGAGTTGATGTTCTAAATGGTTCTTTAGATTCTAAAGTTTTCTTTGAAACATTAATATCACTCACTTGGCAAGTTTTACCTAAGGAAGTTAAAACATAATTAGCGCTTTCTTCGCTCTTTAATTCAGGAGTCTTCCCATCAACTTTTGATAATTCAATTTTATATTTTTGATTATCTTTTAAAATTGATGCTTCAATCACATAATATATTTCACTAATAAAATCGTTAATCTCTTTTTCATGATCAACAATTAAACGCAGAGCAACACTTTGAACACGACCTGCACTATTTGATTTAATACGGTTTCTTAAAAGATTAGAAAGTTTAAACCCTAAGATGCGATCAATAATGCGACGAGCTTCTTGAGAATGAACTAAGTCCATATTAATTAAATGAGGATCATCCATTGCTTCTAAAATCGAAGTTTTTGTAATTTCATGAAACTCAAGTCTTTTAGTAGATTCAATATCTAGATTTAAAACGCTGGCTAAATGCCAAGCAATCGCTTCCCCTTCACGGTCCGGGTCAGTTGCAAGAATTACTTCATCAGCATTTTTGGCTAATTTTTTAAGTTTAGCAACAACACTAACTTTTTCTTTATTAATGCTATATTTAGCAGCAAAATCATTTTCAATATCAACACCTAAACCACCTTTACCTCCAATTGAGAGGTCTCTAACATGTCCAACACTTGCTTCAACACGAAAATCTTCACCTAAATATTGGGCGATAGTTTTACTTTTAGCTGGGGACTCAACAATAACTAGTTTCATAATTTTCTTCTTTCGTTTCTAAAATATATATAAGAGTTAGCAATTTGTAAAGAGTAATAATTTATCTATATCCTTATAAATATATATATATTTATCTTTTTTTCTTTTTTTATTTGTTTTCAATTACATTAATTATATCACTTGCCGACTCAATTAAATATGCTCCCTCTTTAATCATTTTATTACAATTAGAATTAAGGTTTGCTTCATAAGGAACACATCCTACATCCTTTCCGCTTCCAAGAGCAAAGCAAACTGTGGAATAAGTTCCTGTTTTACCATAGCTTTCGCTTACAAGTAAAAAAGTACATAATGATGCAACAATTCTGTTACGATGAATAAAATATTCTGGTAAAGGTTCCGTGTCTCCTGGATATTCACTAAGAATTAAGCCTCCATTTGCTAAAATCTTATTATAGACTGGTTGATGAGCACGAGGATAACAATTATTAATCCCTGAACCTAAAACTGCAATGGTCGCTAAACCACTATCAAGAGCCGCAGTATGTGCTACAACATCAATCCCCTTAGCCAAGCCACTAATAATAACTCTTTCTTCATCTAATTTTGAAATAATGTCTTTAGTGGTATTTTCACCATAAGGTGTGCACTTTCGACTACCAATAACTGAAATCATATTTTTTAAAGGTGTTTTTAATAGACTAATATCTCCCTTAAAAAATAAACCAAAAGGTGGTCTAGTAGCTTCTTTTAGAGAAACTGGATATTCATCATCAGCCATTGAAATAAAAGAATTAAAATCATATTTTTCCTTATATTCGGCAAAAAATTCTTCTTTAAATTCTTCCTTATCTTTAAAAGCCTTATAAACCTTGTCCCAGTTTCCAACATATTTACAACAAAAATAAAAAATAACATCTTTAATAGTAATCATTTATTAAATTACCTCCTTACTATCAAGATTGCTATTTATTTAAAATCTTTAGTCATTAAATTAAAATAATTTTAAATCCGCATCTAAAATCTCTTTAACAGGACGGTAACTTTCACGGTAAAAACCCTTTATTATTCCATATTTTGTAATTGCCTCTAGATGTGCTTTAGTACAGTAACCCTTATGATTTTTAAAGCCATACTCTGGATATTTTTCATCATATTGATCCATAATTTTATCTCGAGTGACTTTTGCAATAATACTTGCTGCTGCAATTGAAAGAGCTAATTTATCGCCCTTAATTAATGAAATAACTTCTTTATCTTTATAAATTAAAGGCATACAGTCAGTTAAAACTAGATCTGGAATCTTATTTAGTTTAGCAAGTGCTCTTTCCATAGCTTTTTTACTTGCTTGATAAATATTTAACTTATCAATCTCTATTGGTTCGATTATTTCAATTTGTACTTCTAAAGCGTTTTCTAAAATATATTCATAATATTCATTTCTTTTCTTTTCACTTAAGGCTTTAGAATCATTAATTCCAACATGTTTAAACTTATCATCAATAAGAACAACACAGGCCACTACTGGACCACAAAGAGGGCCTCTTCCGGCCTCATCTAATCCCGCAATTATTTTAATATTTTCCTTAAAATATTTTATCTCAAAATCAAGCATTTAATCAGCTTTCTCAACACTTATTCTTCCAAATTGTCCATTTTTAAAATCATTTAATAAAAGGATTTGTGCTTTATCTAAATCATAAAATTGACCCTTTAATAAGTAACCTCTTTTTTTAGCAATTTGTTCAAAAACTTCATGACCTGCTGTTATTTTTTCTACATTTAAATTATATTTACTATTTAAGATATTTAAGTAATTTTCTTTTAAGTAATCAAGAGCATAATTAGCCAATTCTTCTGTTGGTAAAATAGTTGCTTTAATTGCCCCTATCAGCGCTAAATTAATAGCAACTTGCTTATCTTTATAAGAAGGTTCTAAAATTCCTGGAGTATCCATTAATTCAAGATTAGCATCAATTTTAACCCAGCGATTTTTGCGAGTTAATCCTGGAGTATTGGCGGTTTTAGTGATTGCTTTATTAGCAACCATATTAATAAAGGTTGACTTACCAACATTAGGAATCCCCACAACCATTGCTTTATAAGTAAAATTTACAATTCCTTTTTTACTATATTTATCTTTTTTATCTTTTAAAATAGTATGAATTTCATTTAAAATTAGTTTTTTAGAATCAGCTGCTTTTAAATCAAGAGATAAAACTCGATCTTCTCCTTTAGAAAAATAATCTTGCCACCCTAGAGTAATCTTTTCATCAGCTAAATCATTTTTAGTCATAATAAAGAGTTTTTGTTTTTCTCTTGTTAAAGAAATTAAATACTCACTAGAGGAAGAAAGCGGAGCACGAGCATCAAGAAGAACAATAACAAAATCAACCAGTTTAATTGATTCTTCAATTTTATTACTGGCTTTTTTCATGTGTCCAGGGAACCAGTGAATAGCGTGTTCCTTTTGGTTTTTAGTTATTTTCTCTTTCTCTTTTTCCATATTTATTTATAATTACAAAATTCAATTAAATTGCCATCATAATCACGAACATAGATTGAATTCATTGGACCAAAAACACCATTTCTTTTAACAATTCCTTCTTCAATAATCACACCTTTTTTAATCAAATCTTCTTTAAATTCTTCCAAATTATCATCAATTTCAAAACATAAATCATTTGATCCTAAAGTAACATTTAAAGCATGAGGCTCTAATTCTTTTCCTAATTGATGAACATTAATTTTAAAATCACCAGCAAAAAGAGCATAACCAAAATCAGTATTTTGAACTTTAAATCCTAATAAATGATAAAAATATACACATTTTTCAATATTTTTAGTGGTAATAACTACATGATCAATTTTTCTAATCATTGTAATAACCCTTTAAAGTAAATGAGTCAAGAATATGACCATCCATTAATTTGAACATCTCATTCATATAAAAACCATTTTTAAGATCTAAAACAGTATCTAAAGCATAAACATGTAACTCATATAAATGAAGTTGATCTGGTGGACACATTCCTCCATAAAAGGAAGATAGTTCCCTACTTTGATTACCACCTTGATAGGAAGTCCATGAATTAGCTCCTTGAATAAAATCAGTAGCTTTTTGGCTTTCATTTTCTTCTAATTTGTTTTTTAAAATATTACAAGCGACCCAGTGAATCCAGGCAAATCCTCCACTAACTGGAATAGCATCTTTATCTTCTAAAACTAAAGCAAAACTTTTAGTTCCTAAAGGCGCTTCCTTAATTTCTAGAGGTAAAGAAAGAGTCGGAACCCCATTAACATTAAATTCAGTTCCTTTTTTTCCATATTTTTCTAAAATAATACCATCAATAATTCCATTACTAGTAACTTTCATAAATTTTATTCCTCCTTAAAAATACTTTTCTAAATTATAACATATATCCATCTTTGAAGATAAAAAAATAAATTTTAAGTAATAAAAAAAGGATGAGTTTCCTCATCCTTTTAGTCACATAATTATTTTTTAAGAATTTGTTTAATTCTTGCAGCTTTTCCACTTAATCCTCTAATATAGAAGATCTTGTTACGTCTTACTTTACCATATTTGACAACTTCAATTTTGTCGATATTTGGTGAATGTAATGGAAAGTTTCTTTCAACGCCAATGTTACCACTCATTTTTCTAATAATGAATGTCTCCGCAACTCCTCCACCTCTTCTGGCAATAACTGTGCCTTCAAAGATTTGGATTCTAGATTTTCCGCCTTCAGTAATTCTTACTGAGACTTTAATAGTGTCTCCACTACCAAATTCTGGTAAATCAGTTCTAAGTTGGGTTTTGGTTACTTCTTTAACTAAGTTTTTGTTCATAATTAATTCCCCCTTTGTTTTCGTTCTCTTAATGTTCATACAATGTGACTGATTGTAGCGGACCACTCGTAGCATTCAAATGCTTAATAATTGTATCGAAATTTACTATACTTGTAAAGTAATTTTAAGATTTCTTCTTTGCTTTATGTTCTTTAACTGTATTAATAATTTTAATAATTAAAATAAAACCAGAAAAAAGAAGTGTGAAACAATTAGCAAGAATCACCGGAATATCAACTTTAAAAATTCCATAACCAACCCAGCAAATAACTCCAACAACAAAAAGAATATACATAATTAAAGATATCGAATCTGTATTTCTTGTTTTAATAACTTTAATTAGTTGCGGAATAAATGAAATTGTAGTTAAAATTGCAGCAATATAACCAACAATATCCATAATGTTAAGCGCCTCACTCAAGACCAATCCATAATTGAATATCATAAGAAATCCCCTCTTTCAATGCTAATTCATATTATACTTGAATCAAATATTAAATAAAAGCCAAATAGTCTTAGTGTTAAGTGAAAACACTTGACAACCATTTCATTTTTTATTAATATTACTTCAGTTATTTAAGGAGAAATAAATTATGGCAGTAAAAATTAGATTAACAAGAATAGGAAGACATCAAAATCCTTTCTACCGTATTGTAGCAGCAGATTCAAGATATGCTCGTGATGGACGTTATGTTCAACAAATTGGTTATTACGATCCTTCAAAGGGAGTCGCTAATGCCGTTATCGATGAAACAGCTGTTTTAGAATGGTTAGCAAAAGGTGCTCAATATAGCGATACAATCAAAGGTATCTTAACCGCAAAAGGATTACTTGCAAAAGCTAAATCCACAAAACCTGAAGCTGTTAAAAAAGCTAAAGTTGTAAGTACAAAATCACCTGTTGCTAAAAAAGCAAAGGTTGCTAAGGCTCCAGCTAAAAAAGCTCCAGCTAAAAAGACAGTTAAAAAAGTTGAAGAAACTACACCAGTTGTTGAAGAAATAGTCGAAGTCAAAGGAGAATAGTTATGAATTATACTAGTTTAATTCATACAATTATTGATGGTTTTGTTTCTAATCCAGATACAATCTTAATTAGAGAAATTCCTCAAGAAAATCCTCGTGATATTACCTTGCTTGTTGTTGCTCAAAATGAAGACACGGCAAGACTTATTGGTAAAAAAGGTTGTGTAGCAAATTCGATTAGAGAAATCTTAGCCGTCGCCGGAAAATTAGAAAACAAAAGAGTACACGTCAAATTTGAATCCTTCGATCAAAAAGATTAAGAGTGTACTCTTTTTCTTTAAGGAAAAATTATGGAAAAATATTTAAAAGTCGGAACATTATTAAAAGCAAGTGGCCTCAAAGGTGAATTAAGAATTTATATCACTACTTCTTTATTTGAAAAAAGATTTAGAAAAAATTCTGCCTTTTTTATTGAAAATGAAACAGGCAAAAAAGACCTTACTTTAAAAAGTATTCGTCGCATAAAGGGAAATATTTACACCATTGCTTTTAATGAAATCACTTCAATTGAAGAAACTGAAGTCCTTGAAAATAAGGACCTTTTAGTAGTTAAAAATCAAAAAGACCTGCCAAAAGGTGAATTTTTCTATGATGATTTAGTTGATTTAGAAGTCTATGATAAGGACTTAAATCTTCTTGGAAAAGTTGCAAAAGTAGAGGAATTTCCAGCTCAAATTACATTAAAAATTTTAAAAAAGGATTCAGAAGAATTCTTTTATCTGCCATTTGTTGACATCTTTATAGATTCAATTTCTTTGGAAGATGAAAGAATTGTAATTAATTTAATCGAGGGTTTATTGTGAGATTTATTATCCTAACATTATTCCCAGAAGTCTTTGAAAGTTTTCTTTCATCTTCAATTTTAAAACGCGCTATTGGTAAGGAAATAATTGAAGTTAAACTTGTAAATATTCGTGATTATACGAAAGATAAATATAATCGCTGTGATACTCCTCCTGTTGGTGGTGGAGCAGGATTAATTTTAAAAATTCAACCAATTATTGATGCTTTAAAAGCTAATTCTAGTGAGAAAACACACAAAATTATTCTTTCTCCTCGTGGAATAAAATACGATCAAAAAATTGCTAACCACTATGCAAAAGATTATGAAGAAATTTTAGTTTTGTGTGGTCATTATGAAGGATTTGATGAAAGAATATATGATTATTTTGATGAAGTTATTTCAATTGGTGATTATATTTTAACAGGTGGTGAACCAGCTGCTTTGGCAATTATTGATAGTGTTTCAAGGCTTATTAAAGGGGTTATTACTGAGTCATCTTTAGCAGAGGAAAGTTTTTCCTCACACCTTCTTGAGTACCCTCAATATACTGAACCATATGAATACGATAATAAAAAAATACCTGATATTTTATACTCAGGAAACCATCAAGCAATTGAAAAATACCGTTTAAAGAAATCGCTTGATTTAACGCTTAAATTAAGAAAAGACCTACTAAACGGGCATATTTATTCTAAGACTGAAGAGAAGTTAATTGAGGAATTAAAGAATGAAAAAACTCCCGATTGGGAGTTAGAAGCTTTAAATAAAGGTAAGAAGTTTATTAAGTAATTAAAAACCAAAACCTCCGCCAAAACCAGGTGGCAGCATGCCGCCTTTTTTATTGCCTTTCATTTGTTTCATCATTAATTTCATCTGATCATATTTTTTAATGACTTTGTTAATTTGGGCACTATTAGTTCCACTTCCTTTAGCAATTCTTACTTTGCGAGAATTCTTCAAAATACTTGGATCAATTTTTTCTTCATTAGTCATTGAGTTGATAATAACTTCAAATAGTTTCATTTCTTTCATTGCTAAATCTAATTGTTGATCAGAGATTTTTGGCATTCCAGGAATCATTTTTAAAAGTCCTCCTAGAGAACCCATCTTTTCAATTTGTTTCATTTGAGCTAGCATATCATCTAAAGTAAAGCGTCCATCCATCATTTTTTGAACAGATTTTTTAGCTTCTTTTTGGTTAAAGTTTTCTTCGACTTTTTCAATTAAAGAAACAACATCGCCCATGCCTAAAATTCGATCCGCCATACGGTCAGGATAGAATATATCAAGATCACTAATTTTTTCCCCAGTACCTGTAAATTTAATAGGAACATTTGTCATTTTTTTAATACTTAAAATGGATCCCCCACGGGTGTCACCATCAATTTTAGAAAAAATAGAACCAGTTAAACCAAGTAATTCGTTAAAAGAACTTGCCACGTTAACACTATCTTGTCCACTCATCGCATCAACCAATAATAAGATTTCTTCTGGTTGAACTTCTTCTTTAATATCCTTTAATTCTTTCATTAAAGGCTCATCGATTTGTAAACGGCCTGCTGTATCAAGAATTAAGACATCATAATGATCATTATATGCCTTTTTCTTAGCTTCTTTTGCAATATGGACGGGACTTACTTTATCCCCTAAGTTAACTAAATCAACATCAATTGAGTCTGCAAGTTGAGCTAGTTGCGCAATGGCTGCAGGACGATAAACATCACAAGCTGCAAGCAATACTTTCTTCTTTAATTTATTTTTCATTAACGATGCTAACTTACCAGCAGTCGTTGTTTTACCAGAACCTTGAAGACCACAAAGCATAATAATAGTTGGTTTATTTTTATTATATTTAATTTCAGTTTCTTGAGCTCCTAAAAGGGTAATTAATTCATCATGAACAATTTTAATAACCATTTCACTAGGATTAAGTTTGGTCCAAACTTCTTCACCTGTTGCTTTTTCTTTGATTTCATTAATAAAGTCTCTGGTTACCTTAAAATTAACGTCTGCTTCAAGTAAAGCGACGCGAATTTCTTTTAAGATTTCCTCCATATTCTTTTCATTTAATCTGGATTCACCTTTTATTTTTTTAACAATGCGTGATAGTTTGTCTTGTAAGTTTTCAAATGCCATAATATAAATCCTTTATTAATTTTTCTTTTTCTTCTTTAGTGATATTGAGGTTTTCAATATCTTTTTCAAGTAATCTTAATTTTTTTAAGATATGTAATTTATCTTCATAACCAAGTAAATTTTGCTTAGCGTGTTCTAAATGATCATTAACTCCTGCCTTTGAAATCATTAAAATCTCGGCTATTTCTGAAAGGGAGAGATTATAAATAAAATACTTTTCAATAACTTCTTGTTGTTTGAGGGTTAGAAGGTTTTTATAAAGTGGGATTAAATCATTAAAATAATTAAATTCATCAATTTTATTCATTTTCTGTTAATCCTTTTGTTAAACCATAGAGATATTTTTCTAAATCAAAAATCGCTAAATCATCAATCCCCTCACCTAAACCAATAAATTTAACTTTAATATTTAATTCTTCTTTAATTGAAAGAATGATTCCGCCCTTACTTGTTCCATCCATCTTCGTAATAACAATCCCGTCGATATCAATCAACTCTTTAAAGGCCTTAGCCTGCATGATTCCATTTTGACCAGTTGTTGCATCAAGAACTAAATAAACAGTGATAGGGTCGCTTATTTGCTTTGCAATCACTCTTTTAATTTTAGAAAGTTCCAACATTAAATTAGTTTTGTTGTGTAACCTACCAGCTGTATCAATAATTATTAAATCACTATTGTTTTTTAAACCTAAAGTAACGCCACTATAACAAACACTTGAAGGGTCTTCATTGTCCCCTCCTAAACAAATTGCTACACCAAGTCTTTTGGCCCATTCATTGAGTTGTTCTTTAGCTCCAGCTCTAAAAGTATCAGCAGCCACTAAAGTAATTTTCTTATTTTGTTTTAAATAAAAATTAGCAAGTTTAGCAATTGATGTTGTTTTCCCAACTCCATTAACTCCACATACTAATAAAATTTCAGGCTTTTTTGTAAAAGTAATTAACTGATTATCACTTTCTTCTTTAAAGTAATTTTCAAACATTAACTCCACTAACATCTCATTAATTTGCTCACTATCTTCAATTTTTAATTCACTTACTTTTTGAACTAAACGAGCAATTATGGAAATCGTAAAATTAATCCCACAATCTGCCTCGACTAATATTTCTTCTAGTTTTTCAAAATACTCAGAATTAACTTTTTTTGTTTCTTTGGCTAATTTAACTAATTTAGATGAAAAAAACTTATTAGATTTATCTAATCCCGTTTCATAAGTTGAAAGATTTTCTCTATCTTTATTATTAAAGATTTTGTTTTTTAAATTTTTAAAAAAACCCATCTTAACCAGCCTTTTTCGACAAAGCTTCTTCAGCAGCTTTTTGCTCAGCAGCTTTCTTCGTTTTACCAGTTCCTCGCCCTAACACAATATTATTAAAGGAGACTTCAACAAAAAATGTTTTATCATGAGGAGGTCCTTTTTCTTCAATTAAAGAATAGTGAACTGATTCACGATATTCAGCCTGCATTGCTTCTTGAAGAAGTGATTTATAATCTTTAACTTCTTCCATTTTAAAATCAATAATATCTTCTAAAAATACTTTAGAAATATATTTAGAACATACTTTAATTCCTTGATCTAAATAAATAGCTCCAATGACAGCTTCAAAAACATCTTCTAAAATCGAATTATTATTTTTAACTTCTTCTTTTGAAATACTATGACCAACTTTAATATATTCAGCAAAATCTTCCTTGCGAGCATACATTGCTAGAGACTTAGTTTGAACAAGAGAAGCCTTAGCTTTTGTTAAATCACCTTCTCTAAACTCTGGATGAGCACTAAAAAGTAATGAGGCAACAACAAAACCGAGCACACTATCTCCAATAAATTCTAAACGTTCATAATCACGGTGAGAAGTTTTGGCATCACTATTATAAGAGGAATGAGTAAAAGCGATCTCATAGAGCTCTTTATTATGAGGTTTAATTTTTAATTCTTTGAAAAAACTTCTTAAATTTTCCATTTTTATTTTATTTCAAAGCCTCTTTGAATTTTTCAACAATATGAGCATCACATAAATTGTAAGTCAACTCTAAAGCACCTAAAAAAGCCTCATCATCACTAGAACCATGAGCTTTAATACAAACTTCGTTAATCCCACAAAGCATTGCTCCACCAGTATTTTTATAATTCATAACACTTTTCATTTCTTTAACACCCTTTTTAGTTAATAAATAACCAATTCGAGATCCTAAACTTCTTTTAAAAGCTTTCTTTAATAAACTTGAAACAAATGAAGCCGTTCCCTCAATTGCTTTTAAAAGAATATTTCCACTAAATCCATCACAAATTAAACAATCCGCTTCGCCATTTAATACATCACGAGCTTCCATATTTCCGACAAAATTAATTTGCTTATTTTCTTTTAAAAGTTTAAAAGCAGCTTTTGTAATATCGTTGCCTTTTTCTTCTTCCGTTCCATTATTTAATAAATAAACTTTTGGTTGTTTAGTTTTATAAGCAAAACTTGCAAATAATGATGCCATCACCGCAAATTGATTTAATTCTTCAGGAGTATTAGAAGTGTTAGCTCCTAAGTCAATAACCACCATCTTTTTACCTTTAACGGCAGTAGGAAAAGGAGTTAATAAGCCAGGACGAGAAATCCCGCTTAATCTTTTAATTTTCATGATCCCGGCTGTTAATAAAGCTCCAGTTGAGCCAGCACTAACAATCCCGTCACACTCATTATCAAGAAGAGTTTTAATTCCAACCATTAAAGAGCTATTTTTATCATGAATAGCATCAAGAGGATTAACATCCATTTTTAAAACAGTAGTTGAAGGAATAATTTTAACTCTTTTATGATTTTTAAAATCACTTAAAGATGGTTCATCTCCAACAGCATAAATCATCACATCATCATGACTTTTCAAGAATTTTTTTAGACTAGGGATTGTTGCTTCTAAGCCCTTATCCCCACCCATCATATCAATAACAATGTTCATAAATTTTTCTTCCTTTATTCGATTCCAACGAGGAAACTATAGACTGGTTGATCGCCTTTGCGAATATCAACATCAATTAAAGGATATTCTTCCTCTAATTCTTTGGCTAAATTTTTCATCTCACGGTCTTTAATATCTTCACCACATAAAATAGTACAAATAGCACTATTATCATCAATTAATCTCTTCAAAAGTGATTTTAAAGCAATGAATTTTGATTTATGACTGCTGATAATATTTTTACTTTCAACAATTGCCATAAACTCATTTTTCTTAACTTTAACACCCTCAATTTCGGTATCTTTAATAGCAAAAGTAACCGCTCCACTGCGGACACTTGAAATTGCTTCATTCATCACCTCAAAATTTTCATCCTCTTTTAAATCTGGATTAAAATTCATTGCACTAACAACTCCTTGCATAATTGTTTTAGTTGGGATGACGTATACTTTTACCTTCCCCTCTAATATTTCCTTAGCTTGAGAAGCAGCTAAAATAATGTTGCCATTATTTGGGAAAAGATAACAAACTTTAGCGTTTGCTTTTTCGATGGCGTCGAGGAAATCACTCGTTGAGCTATTCATCGTTTGTCCACCATTAACTATATTTGTAATGCCAATTTCATTAAAAAGTTTATCGATTCCTTTGCCACTTGAAGTGACAATTAAAGCATAATCTTTTTGTGATTCTTTGACACTTTTTTTACTATTTTCTTTTAAACTCTCTTGGAAGAGAATTTCATTATGTTGTTCAGTCATATTTTCACACTTTAACTTAACAAACTCTCCAAATTGTTGAGCATAGTTAAAAACTTCACCTGGGCGAAGGGTGTGAATATGAACTTTTACAACATCATAATCACTAACGACGACTAAACTATTACCTTTTGCGTTTAAAACAGTTGTGAAACGTTTTTGATCAAATTTTTTCTTATTTTCACTTTCTTCTAAACGTAAAATAAATTCTGTACAATATCCATAGGCTTCTTCACTTTCAAGTGAAGTTTGCATACTGCTTCCTTCGGTTTCAACAACATCTTCTAATCTTTCGACCATTTTATTTAAAAGAGCACTTTGCATCCCTTCTAAAATTTTCATTAACCCAGCACCACCACTATCAACAACTCCAACTTCCTTTAAAACAGGTAAAAGATTAGGAGTTCTCTCTAAAGAGGCATTACCTTCTAAAATTATTAACTTAAAGGCTTGTTCAATTGTCATTTTAGCTGTAACACTTTTAGCTAATTTTTGACTTGTTTCACGAATAACTGTTAAAATTGTTCCCTCAACTGGTTTAATAACGGCCTTATAGGCCACTTTCGCACCATTTTCAAATGCATCAGCTAAAGCTAGAGCATCAATTTCACTTTTACCTTCTAAGGCATCAGCAAACCCACGAAAGATTTGTGAGGTAATAACACCACTATTTCCACGAGCTCCCATTAATAAGCCCTTTGAAAAGGCCTTAGCAATACTATAACAATCATCGTCTTGACGGTTCATGATTGTTTTTGCTCCAGAACTCATTGTTAAATTCATATTTGTACCGGTATCACCATCTGGAACCGGGAAAACATTTAAAGCATCGATATCAGGATAATAATTATATAAATTATTGGAACCTGAAATAATCATTTCTTTTAATAACTGACCATTTATAATTCGCATATTGTACCTCTAAAATTAAATCTCTTGAAGCCCTTCAACGTAAACGTTGATAGCTTTGAAGATCTTTCCATATTTTTTTGATAAAAAGTAAGAGATTCTCTTGGAGACTTCACTGGCGACTTCGGTAATTTTTACACCATATGCTAAAATTAAATGAACATCAATGACAAATTCATTTAAGCCATAGCTTGTAATAACTACACCTTCAATATAATCCTTTTTCAATAAGATAACATAATTATTGCGGATCGAATTGACTTTTGTTAAACCAACCACCCCATATGCTTCGCTACAGATCTCACCAACCATTGTTGAGAGCTCTTTAACATTGATTATGGGCTTTTTAGGAGTAGCTTTATTAGCTACCTCATTCTTTACTTTTTTTACTTTTTCCATATTTAAATTCCTATCACGATAGGCAATATCTATTATACCAAAAATTAAACAAAATAAAAACTATATAAATCTTAATATCTAATTAATTTGCATTAAAAAAAGCCCAGCGACTTGCTATTCTTGCCTTTCGACTACCTTCGCCACTGCAGTGCTTAACTTCTCTGTTCGGGATGGGAAGAGGTGTGTCCACTGTGTCATCGTCACCAGACTTTTATACGTCTAAGAGAATTCTATCACTAAAGATGTTCTCTGAAAACTAGATATTTTTATTTATGTTCTTTCCTTACCCTAAATTGTTTTTACATATTTTTTATAGATCAATAAAATCTTTTCTTGAAATTAAGTCCTCGTGCTATTAGTAATAGTCGACTGAACACTTTGCAGTGCTTACATCTCTATCCTATCAACCTCCTGACATTGGAGGGCACTTACTTCTTTCGAATGGGAAATCTCATCTTAAGGTATGCTTCACGCTTAGATGCTTTCAGCGTTTATCATTTCCATGGGCAGCTACTCAGCCATGCTCCTGGCGGAACAACTGATATACCGTTGCCATGTCCATCCTGGTCCTCTCGTACTAAGGACAGATCCTTTCAAATTTCCTACGCCCACGACAGATAGGGACCAAACTGTCTCACGACGTTTTGAACCCAGCTCGCGTACCACTTTAATTGGCGAACGGCCAAACCCTTGGAAGGTACTACCCCTCCAGGATGTGATGAGCCGACATCGAGGTGCCAAACTGCCTCGTCGATGTGAACTCTTGGAAGCAATCAGCCTGTTATCCCCAGAGTAGCTTTTGTCCGTTGAGCGACGACCCTTCCACTCGGGATCGCCGGATCACTATGCCCGACTTTCGTCCCTGCTCGAGATGTACCTCTCGCAGTCAAGCAACCTTATGCCATTGCACTCGAAATACGATTTCCAACCGTATTGAGGTTACCTTGGGGCGCCTCCGTTATCTTTTGGGAGGCGACCGCCCCAGTCAAACTGCCCACCTAACAATGTCCGGGTAATTGTAATTACGCCGTTAGAATGATTATAATTCAAAAGTTGTATTTCACCGACGACTCCATCGAGGCTAGCGCCCCGACTTCAAAGTCTCCAACCTATCCTACATATGGATTACAAGCATTCAATATTAAGCTACAGTAAAGCTTCATGGGGTCTTTCCGTCTAGTCGCGGGTAGCCTGCATCTTCACAGGCATTAAGATTTCACCGAGTCTGCTGTCGAGACAGCGCCCAAATTATTATACCATTCATGCGCGTCGGAACTTACCCGACAAGGAATTTCGCTACCTTAGGACCGTTATAGTTACGGCCGCCGTTCACTAGGGCTTCAATTCAATGCTTCAGCTTACGCTTGACATCCCCTCTTAACCTTCCAGCACTGGGCAGGCATCACCCCATATACATCGCCTTACGGCTTAGCATAGAGCTATGTTTTTGATAAACAGTTACTTGGGCCTCTTCACTGCGGCCAGCTTTCACTGGCACTTCTTCTTGCGAACTTACGAAGTAATTTTGCAGAGTTCCTTAACAACAGTTAACTCGCTCACCTTAGGATACTCTCCTTGACCACGTGTGTCCGTTCTCGGTACGGGCCATATATACTTAAGCTAGCAGCTTTTCTCGAGAGTTGGCATCATTGACTTCTTTACTAGGACGAATCCGTTCAATCCCCATCACACTTTCCCCTTAATAGCAGAGAGATTTTCTACCCTGCCAGGTACTTTGCTTAGCCCGGAATCCAATAACCGGTACAATTAGCCTCCTCTGTCACTACATCACATATATACGGGTGCAGGAATATCAACCTGCTATCCATCGACTACGCCTTTCGGCCTCGCCTTAGGACCCGACTAACCCAGGGAGGACGACCCTTCCCCTGGAAACCTTAGTCTAATGGTGTGTATGATTCTCACATACAATCGTTACTTACACCGGCATTCTCACTTCTATGCAGTCCACCGATCCTCTCGAATCGACTTCGCCCCACATAGAACGCTCCTCTACCACTTATATTATAAAATATAAATCCGTAATTTCGGTATTACGCTTAGCCCCGGTAAATCTTTGGCGCAAAGGCACTCGACTAGTGAGCTGTTACGCACTCTTTAAATGATAGCTGCTTCTGAGCTAACATCCTAGTTGTTTATGCATCTTCACATCCTTTAACACTTAGCGTAAATTTAGGGACCTTAATTGACGGTCTGGGCTGTTTCCCTTTTGAGCATGAAGCTTATCCCCCACACTCTGACTGCCTGGATACGATTAATGGAAATTCGGAGTTTGATTGGAATTGGTATCGCTAGATGCGACCCGCGGCCATTCAGTGCTCTACCTCCACTAATTAATTTCTCAGACGCTAGCCCTAAAGCTATTTCGAGGAGAACCAGCTATCTCCCAACTCGATTGGAATTTCTCCCCTATCCACAAGTCATCCGCGGGCGTTTCAACGAACGTCGGTTCGGTCCTCCAGTGGGTTTTACCCCACCTTCAACCTGCTCATGGATAGATCGTCGGGTTTCGGGTCTATATCATCATACTTAGCGCCCTATTCAGACTCGCTTTCGCTACGGCTCCATCTCTTCGATTTAACCATGCATGATAATAAAACTCGCCGGTTCATTCTTCAATAGGCACGCCATCACCCTCAAGGGGCTTTGACTTTTTGTAAGCACACAGTTTCAGATTCTTTTCACTCCCCTCCCGGGGTTCTTTTCACCTTTCCTTCACAGTACTGGTTCACTATCGGTCACTAGTTAGTATTTAGCCTTACGGAGTGGTCTCCGCGTATTCCGACAAGGTTTCACGTGCCTCGCCGTACTCTGGAACTCACTAGGGGGTTATACAAGTTTATATACGGGGCTCTCACCCTCTTTGGCTGACTTTCCCAAGTCATTCTACTGTCATATAACTCATCCCATGTCGTGGTCCGAACCCTACCACAAGTGGTAGTTTGGGCTCCTCCGCTTTCGCTCGCCGCTACTTACGGAATCGATATAATCTTTCTTTTCCTCTAGGTACTAAGATGTTTCAATTCCCTAGGTTTGTCTTCAATGTAAAACATTGATAATGCATCTCTATGCATTGGGTTTCCCCATTCGGAGATCTACGGATCATAGCTTACACCAGCTCCCCATAGCTTTTCGCAGGTAGTCGCGTCCTTCGTCGTCTTCTAGTGCCAAGGCATCCACTGTGCGCCCTTATTAACTTAACTTCGTAAAAAAATTTAGGTTTTAGTTTTGTCTTAACAAATAATAATAATTTTTGTTAGATCGCAATAAATTTGAATATACACTCAAATGAAATTTGCAACTTAACAGAAAGAACATGTTTTATAAATATCTAGTTTTCAAAGAACAAGCTTTAAGAGAAGACTATTCTCTCAAAACTAAACAGATGAACGTTTAAACGTCATACACCACTTAATAATACAGATAAATTTGTTTTTTTAAGTATTTTTTTACACATCGACTTACTTTAGTCGAGATTTCTATTATATTCCATAGAAAGGAGGTGATCCATCCCCACGTTCCCGTAGGGATACCTTGTTACGACTTAACCCCAATCACCAATCCTACTCTAGACGTCTCCCTCCTTACGGTTAGGATAACGGCTTCAAGTATTACCAGCTCTCATGGTTTGACGGGCGGTGTGTACAAGCCCCGAGAACGTATTCACCGCGACGTGTCTGATTCGCGATTACTAGCAATTCCAGCTTCATGAAGTCGAGTTGCAGACTTCAATCCGTACTGAGATCGGCTTTAAGGGATTCGCTTATGCTCACGCATTTGCATCTCTTTGTACCGACCATTGTAGCACGTGTGTCGCCCAGGACATAAAGGGCATGATGATTTGACGTCGTCCCCACCTTCCTCCGGTTTAACACCGGCAGTCTCCTTAGAGTTCCTAACTTAATATTGGCAACTAAGGACAAGGGTTGCGCTCGTTGCGGGACTTAACCCAACATCTCACGACACGAGCTGACGACAACCATGCACCACCTGTAGCATATATATCTTGCGACATTAAATTACTTTCGTAATTATTTTCATGTTATGTCAAGCCCTGGTAAGGTTCTTCGCGTAGCGTCGAATTAAACCACATGCTCCACTGCTTGTGCGGGACCCCGTCAATTCCTTTAAGTTTCAATCTTGCGATCGTACTTCCCAGGCGGATTACTTAATGCGTTAGCTTCAGCGCCCGATTCCTCGGACATTTAGTAATCATCGTTTACGGCGTGGACTACGAGGATATCTAATCCTATTTGCTCCCCACGCTTTCGTGACTGAGCGTCAGTATTGTGCTGGTAAGCCGCCTTCGCCTCTGGTATTCCTCCATATATCTACGCATTTCACCGCTACACATGGAATTCTACTTACCTCTCACATACTCTAGCCTACCAGTTTTTAAAGCGAGATGGGGTTAAGCCCCACGATTTAACTTTAAACTTAATAAGCCGCCTGCTCACTCTTTACGCCCAATAATTCCGGATAACGCTTGCAACCTTCGTATTACCGCGACTGCTGGCACGAAGTTAGTCGTTGCTTTCTGGTAAGGTACTATCAAATCAGAATCATTACCTATTCTGACCATTTATCCCTTACAACAGAGTTTTACGATCCGAAGACCTTCATCACTCACGCGGCGTTGCTCGATCAGGGTTGCCCCCATTGTCGAAAACTCCCTACTGCTGCCTCCCGTAGGAGTATGGACCGTGTCTCAGTTCCATTGTGGCCGATCACCCTCTCAGGTCGGCTACTGATCCTCGCCTTGGTGAGCTATTATCTCACCAACTAGCTAATCAGACGCAGGCTCATCTATCAGCGAAGCATGAAGCTCCTTTTATAATAAAGAATTTCACTTTATTACGTATTACGGTATTAGCCAAAGTTTCCTTCGGGTATCCCCAACTGAAAGGTAGATTACCAACGTGTTACTCACCCGTTCGCCACTCGATAGTAAACTATCTCGTTCGACTTGCATGTATTAGGCACGCCGCCAGCGTTCATCCTGAGCCAGGATCAAACTCTCAATTGTTTGTATCTTGTTTCATTAATTATTCTGGTTTTGTTGTTTTTATAAAAACTTAATTTTATGACGTTTGTTTGTTGTACATCTGTTTAGTTTTCAAAGATCTCTTGCGCTATAACTCTCGTTATACTCGGCTTTTAAGAAAGTCTCTTTTGCCGAACGCTTTAATATGATATTACATTTGCTAATGTAATGTCAACACTTTTTTAAACTTTTTTCATATTTAATTTTTAAGCGTATTAAATATTAATCTTAGTATAAATTTGACTAAGATCTAAAGCACTATTTATTAATTTAATAGTCTCTAAAAAAGTCTATTAGTATTGTATCTTAATGCCTATTTTTTGTAAAGCGAAATATCGCAAATTTAACAAATATTTTTCAACTTATTTTAAAATGAAGATAAATTGTCGAATTAGGCAAAAATTAGTATTAATTTCTTCCGCGATTACGCGAAACAAGAATAATTACACGAATTAAAATCCAAATAAAATCGTTATATAAGTTCAGAGCCATCAATAAAGCATAGTTTGTACGGTTCTCCCCAGTAGCTGCTAGGGATTTTAAAGCCATTAAATCTGCAACTGTTACTACAACACTTAAAATCAAAGTTATCCCTTGAACAATATAAAAAGTTTGCATAAAAGCATCAAAAGCAGCTTCGCTTCCAGTAAAAAGAAAAGGAAGTATCAAAAAATTAACTAAACTCATAATTCCAACAGCCACTCCTAACCCAATCAAGAGGCCAAAAACAAGGCGATATCTTGATTTAAAGATTAAAGTGCAAATACAAATTGTGAAAAAAATTAAGGATGTAATTACTAAAGAGACACCAATTGTATAAGGATCAGCAATAAAATAGGAAATATTAGCAAGTAATAAGGACATAAATAAAACATATATTATAAAAGGTATAATGGCGCTGGATTTATTTTTAATAACTTTAAAGGTTGTTACCAGGGAAGTAATCATTGTTCCAACTCCAGCAACAATAGAAAAAATAAGATAAATAGTAAAAGCATTTTCACTGTAAGGAAAGAAATAGGCAAACATGATCGCAAAGCCAATAGTAGCAAGAGCAGTAGTGAGTAATGCCAATCCTAAAAATAGGAAAGTTTTAGTATAAAGAGACATCTCTTTTTTGAGTTCTTTTTGATCAACTTGATTGATGTTTTGTTCCATAGATTTTACTCCTTAAATAAATAACTATATTTATCTTATAATAGAGAGGAAATTATGCAAGAAAAAAAGAGAAATTAATTCTCTTTTTCTTTTTCTTTTATTGCTAAATCTCTTAAATAAGATTTGTTAATAATTCTTTATAAGATGTAGCATCTAAACTTGCTCCACCAACTAAAGCCCCATCGATATTTTTTTGACTTAAATATTCTTTAATATTATTTGGTTTAACACTTCCACCATATAAGATGCGAATCTTATTAGAAATTTTTGTTCCATATAAATTTTTTAAAGTTTTACGAATAAAGGCAATAACATCTTCAGCAATTTCCTTTGATGCATTTTTACCTGTGCCAATGCTCCAAATTGGTTCATAAGCAACAATAACTTTAATTGCATCTTCAGCGCTAATCCCTTCAAAACCTTTTTCAATTTGTTCTTTGACAAAAGTTTTGGTGTTGCCCTCTTCAAAAACAGTTAAACTCTCACCGCAGCAATAAACTGGAGTCATTTGAGCAGCTAATAAAGCTTTTAATTTTAAATTACAAGTTTCATTAGTTTCATTGTTATATTCTCTTCTTTCAGAGTGTCCAACTAGACAGGTATCAATATTTAACTCTTGTAGCATTGGAATCGAAATTTCTCCAGTGTAAGCACCAGAATTTAAATGATGACAGTTTTGAGCTCCAACAATTAAAGACTTCTTTAAGATTTTTTTGACAGCACTTAAAGCAGTGAAAGGAACACAAATTCCCATATCGATCTTATGTTTTTTTGCTTCTTTACCTAATGTTTTAGCTTCGGTAGCAAAAAAAGTAGCTTCAGCAACAGTTTTATTCATTTTCCAGTTGCCAAGTAATAATTTTCTTCTCATTTTTTTCTTTCCTTATCCAATGACGTCAATTCCAGGTAAAGCTCCATCATTTTCAATCATTTCAAGTGATGCACCACCACCGGTTGAAACATGAGAGAATCCTTCTGAATATCCAAATTCTTTAGCCGCAGCAGCACTATCACCACCACCAATAACACTAAAGGCGTCCTTATTTAAACTAATTGCTTTACAAACAGCTTTTGTTCCATCTTGGAAGTTTGGATCTTCGAAAACACCCATTGGTCCATTCCAGAAAATAAGGCGACTACTGCGAATAATATCTTCATATAATTTAGCAGTCTTAGGTCCGATATCTAACCCTTGATAACCATCAGGAATTCCAGCTTTTCCTAATTCAACTTCAGTATTAACGGTAATAATATCATTATAATTATCAAAACCATTAGCGCATTTAGAATCAATTGGTAAAACAATCTTTCCACTACTATAGCATTTTCTTGCAAATTCTAATTGATCATCTTCACAAGGTGAATTTCCAATACTAATTCCTAAAGCTTTAGCAAAAGTAAAAGCCATGGCTCCACCAATTAAAATTTTATCGCATTTATTTAAAAGAGCGCTAATAACTTTAATTTTGTCACTAACTTTAAATCCACCTAAAATAGCAATATAGGGATGAGTTTTGCCTTCAACACAAGCTCCTAAGTTTTTAACTTCTTTTTCCATTAAATAACCAAGAGCAACCATTTTACCTTCAGCTTTTAAAATTGAAGGAACACCAAAGGTTGAGGCATGAGCACGATGAGCACTCCCAAAAGCATCCATTACAAAACCATCAACATTTTTAGCCCAATCAGCTGCTAATTCTGGAGAATTCTTTGATTCACCTTTTTCATAACGAGTATTTTGAACAAGTAAAACCTCGCCCTTATTTAATTTAGCAATTGCAGCAGCTAATTCTTCACCACTTGTGGCCTTAGAAAAATAAACCTTAACACCAGGTAAGTGTTTTTCTAAAACTGGAAGAACATATTCCATATTGTTTTTCTTTTTTTGTGCTTCAATTTCTTCATCACTAACTTTTCCCCATTTAATTTTTCCTAAGTGGGACATTAAAACAAGAGTAGCACCTTTTTCAAGTAATGCTTTAATGGTAGGTAAAGCGGCTTGAACGCGGTTGTCATCACGAACTTCGCTACCCTTTAAAGGAACATTAAAGTCAACTCTAACTAAAACTTTTTTATTATCTAAATCTTTTAAAGTATCAATTGTATTCATCTTTTTCTCCTTTTTTATATAAAAAGGCCTAATTAATATGATCAGGCCTTAATTTAAAAATATAATTATTTTAATTCAGCAAAGTATTTAATGGTTCTGACCATTTGTGTGGTATAAGAATTTTCATTATCATACCAGCTAACAACTTGAACAAGTGATGTGTTATCATCAATTTTTGAAACCATTGTTTGAGTTGAATCAAATAAGGAACCATAACTACTTCCGATGACATCGCTAGAAACGATTTGATCTTCATTATATCCATAAGATTCAGATTTAACCGATTTCATATAAGCATTGACTTCATCAGCTGTAAAGTTACCTTTACAAACAGCAATTAAAATAGTTGTTGAACCAGTTAAAACTGGAACTCTTTGTGCACTACCGATTAATTTTCCGTTTAATTCAGGAATAACTAAACCAATTGCTTTTGCAGCACCAGTACTATTAGGAACGATGTTTGCAGCAGCAGCACGTGCTCTTCTTAAGTCACCTTTTCTATGAGGTCCATCTAAAACCATTTGATCACCAGTATAAGCGTGAACTGTGGTCATAATTCCAGATTGAATAGGAGCAAATTTATTTAAACCATCAGCCATTGGGGCTAAGCAGTTTGTAGTACAGCTGGCAGCACTGATAACAGTATCGCTAGCTTTTAAGATACCTTCGTTAACTCCAAAAACAACTGTTGGTAAATCTTTACCAGCTGGAGCACTAATAATAACTTTTTTAGCACCGGCATTAATATGAGCCATTGCTTTTTCTTTTGAAGTATAAAAACCAGTACACTCTAAAACGACATCAACATTTAAATCTTTCCAAGGTAAATTAATTGCGTCTTTTTCACTGTAGATTTTAATTTCTTTGCCATCAACAACAATTGATGATTCTTTTGCTTCGACAGTACTTGCTAAAGCATAAGTTCCTTGTGATGAATCGTATTTAAGTAAATGAGCTAACATTTTTGGATCTGTTAAATCATTGATTGCGACGATTTCATAACCATTTGCACCAAACATTTGTCTGAATGCGAGACGTCCGATTCTCCCGAATCCGTTTATTGCGACTTTAATTGCCATATTTTCTCAATCCTCCTTATGAAAATATCATTAATATTATATAAAAATAAAATACAAATTTAAAGAGTAAAAACAAAAAGATTTTAAATCTAGAGATCTTGATGATATAGATTTTTTTCTAATTGTAAATTATACTTTGAAATCTGTCTTTTATTCTTAATAAACAAAAGTAACAGTGCGAGCAAAATAGCTAAAATTGCTCCAAAAATAATTAAGTATCCAACCCCAATTCCATATACTCCCTCTTTCGCATTTGAAAGAGATAAATCAAAAGTAAACCATCCATTTTTATTGTAATCATAAATAGAATTAATAAAAACTTGATCACCAAATAAATTAAAGCCACTTGTTAAAATAAAGTTTAATCCCATCGAAATTGTTCCAGGAATTAAAGCAAAATAAGCATAATAGCGTTTTGATTGATATGAATAATCACTTAAAATGTAATCAGTAACTAAAATAATAGGAGCCACAATTGCTAAAAATAAAGTATCAATTCGTTCAAACCAAACAGAAACTTCAACAAATGGAGCCATTAAAATAGCGTATTGAAAAAAATTAATAATTAGGGCGACCATAAGGGCTAATTTAATGGTTGATAAATATTTATTCTTATAATACTTATCAGTGATTAAATAAATAATATCAAAAATCAGTTCAATAAAAATAACTAGCGTTGCAATTAACATTAAAGGAAATTCAACAAACTCTAGAAAATATTTAATTCCCTCTTCAAAAAGATATGGAAAAGAAAGGACGACCCCTGCAACTCCAATACCTAAAAGAATGATTTTTAAAAAGATAGAAATAATCGTTTCTATTTTACTAACAACTACTTTTTCAATCTTAAACTCATTAAATTTTTCAACTTGCATCTTTACTTACCTAAAAAGCACAAAGGATTCCGCCATCTAGAGAATAAAAAGCACATAATCCGCGGTTTTCACGAATAATAATTTCTTTAAATTTAGTTGTGGCTTCAATTAACTCCTTTAATTTTTGTGCTCCTTCAGCATTACGAGTATGAGAAATAATACAGATTTGACTTGAAAAATCAATCCCGTACTTTTCAATATTATAAGCTAAACGAACTAAAACCCCTTTAAAGGTACGAATTTTCTCTTTAATTTTAATTTCACCATTATCACCATAACAAAGTGGTTTAATAGCAATCATTTGCGCAATTAAAGCAGTAATTTTAGACATACGGCCATTTTTTACAAGATTATCGAATTTATCTAAAGCAAAAAATAACTTTAACGAATCGCGATATTCTTCTAATTTTTGACAAATTTCTTCATAAGCAAGGCCTTCTTTAATTAATTCCACACATTTAATAACTAATTGCTCAATAGTTCCAGCAACTAATTTGGAATCTAAAACAAAAACCTTTTCATTACGATCTTTCATTAATTCCTTTGCTAAACAGGCACTATTATATGCTCCGCTTAATTTAGAAGTAATTGTAAAACAAAAAACTTCTTCAGCACCTTCAAAATTATTAATAAAATCTTGAGGGGAAGGACAGGAACTTGTTGATTTTTCACTAGTGGCATTAACTTCATCTAAAAGCTTGTTAACATCAATATGATCATCATCGACAAACTCTTTTCCTTTAACATAAATGCTTAATGGGGCAATCCCAAAAGCGATATCTTTTTCTGATTTTAAATAATCAGAAGTGAGATTAGAACTACTATCACAAACTATTTTATATTTCATACATTCTTCTCCTTTTTCTTTAATATGTATCTAACTTACCAAGTCGCATATATATTATAATTTATAAAGAAGAATTATGATAGAAATATCACAACTATTTTTGCCTTTTTTCTTTCGAAACATCAATTATTGAATTTACCAAATTAGAAAATAAATAATATAGTGGGATTGCTAAAAGGATGATCCATGTTGGATGCCACATTCCTTGTAGCATTCCTAAAAATAAATAGGTAGAAATAGCAATATAAGTTATTGGAAACTTCGAACTTTTTTTATAATAAAAACATTCAACTATCTCAGCAGGAATTAGAGCACAAATAAATAAAATCCAGTACACGCCCCAGCCCCCATCAACCGTAAAAGAGACTGCTAAATAAGCAACTAAAGCCATGATGAGACATGTTAAATTAATAATACTTGAAATGTTTTTGATATGCGGTCTTTTTTTAATTATTTTCCCAGTTATATTATCATAAATCACTTCACTATCTTCTCCTTTTTCCCCAAAATGAACTCGATCTTTTAAATTTTCTAAGTCAATCCCATCTAAAGAAATATGAACATGTTCATCTTCGTTATCGATAAAAATTCCATTTGGTGAAATATCAACTCGATCCTTCTTTTTCTTTTTTGAGTCTTCTCTTTCACCTTGATAACATTCATCAACCGATTTCTCAGGATTGATTAAATCATCCAAAGTTACACCATAAATTTTACTTAAACTAATTAAGTAATCAATATTTGGTGAGCTCTCTCCGCTTTCCCATTTTGAAATTGATTGGCGACTTACATTTAATTTAGTGGCAAGTTCATCTTGAGATAATCCACTCTTTTTACGAAACTCAATAAGTCGTAAAGCTAATTCTATTGTCATAATAAAACCTCCGTTATGAATATACTTTTATATAAAATAAGGTAGCATAATAGCATATTTTTGTAATTTTATGTAAACTTTCCTTTACATTGATATATTTAATTATATATTTAGATAATTTATATTACAATTTAAATATGGTTTTACAAGTTTTGGCTAATTCATGGATAAATCCTCTTGATCAAAGTATCTTTGAATTTTTTGCAAGTCGCTTTCATGAGCAAAGTGAATTTTTAAAAACCTTTTGGATTACCTTTTCAAGTTTAGGAAACTTCGCGATTATTTGGCTTTTATTAATTATTTCTTTAATCGTTTTTAAAAGAACTCGCAAGGCGGGTTTCTTTGCTTTAATAGTTTTAATTATTTCAGTTGTTCTTGGAGAATTAGTAATTAAAAATATTGCCATGCGTAACCGTCCCTTTATTGATAATAATTTAGATCCTTTTGGTTTTGCAATCGATGGTTATAGTTTTCTTAGTTCTCACACTTATCAAGCTTTTAGTGTTTCAACTTCACTTTTATTTTATTATTTATTTATTGATAAGTTAGAAACCAAACCACTTTTAATTATTTCTATTATTTTTATTATCATTGCCTTCTTTATTGGTCTATCGCGTCTAGCCCTAATTCATCACTACTTTACTGATGTCCTTGCTGGATTAATCCTTGGAGTAATCACTCCTTTATCCTTATATAAAGCATTTGATTATACATATCAAAAAATAACAATAAAATTAGCAAGAAAAAAGGATTGAATCAATTATATTCAATCCTTTTTTTAATTTTAAATACTATTTTTTTGTTGGATATTTTTCGCGTTTAGCATTAAAGGAAGTATGTAAGTATTTATGAGAAACATGTGAACCATATTCTCCTAAGAAATCATTATATAATTTAATAATATCAGGATTTAAATGAGATCTTCTAACTTTACGTGTTTCATCTTCTTCATATAAAGTTTTAGCTCTTAATTCACGATATTTTTCATTAATATCAGCATCTTCATTAGGAAGGAAGACTGGGAAGACATATGGTTGACCTCCACCATTAATACAACCTCCTGGACAACCCATAATTTCAATAAAATCATAAGGGGATTGGCCATCTCTAATTTGATCAAGTAAGACTTTGGCATTGCTCATTCCGCTAACAATTGCGATTTTAACTTTAGTTCCTTCAATATCAAGAGTAGCTTCCTTAATTGCTTTTAAACCACGAGCTGGTTCAAAAACGATTGGTTCTAATTCTTTTTTAGTAATTAAGTAATGAGCGGTTCTAATAGCAGCCTCCATCACTCCACCTGTAACTCCAAAGATTGCTCCAGCACCACTATAATCACCAATTAAATCATCATCAAATTCTTCATCAGGAAGTTTTGACCAGATAATTCCACTTCTTTTAATTAAGCGAGCAAGTTCTCTTGTTGTTAAAACGACATCAACATCTTTTAAACCATCAACACTTTGATGATCTCTTTCTTTTTCAAACTTTTTAGCCACACATGGCATAATTGAAACAACACAAATATCGTTTGGATCAATGTTTGATTTTTGAGCATAATAAGATTTAATAATCGCACCCATCATTTGATGAGGAGATTTACATGTGGATAAATGAGGAATTAAATCACTGTAGTAATATTCCATATAATTAACCCAACCAGGTGAGCAAGATGTAATCATTGGTCCTTTGACCTTACTTGTAAAGCGAGTGACAAATTCATTTGCTTCTTCGGTAATTGTTAAGTCAGCACCAAAGTTTGTATCAAAGACGCGATAGAAACCTAAACGGTGAAGAGCAGCAACCATTTTGCCAGTAGAACGAGTTCCAATTTTTTCACCAAATTCTTCACCAATTGCAGCTCGAACTGCAGGTGCAGTTTGAACAATAATTTTTTTGCCAGCCTTCATGGCTTCATCAAGTTTGGAAATTTCATCATGTTCCATTAAAGCGCCAGTTGGACAAACAAGCGTACATTGTCCGCATTGAATACAAGGAACATCAGCAAAGGATTTATTACCAATTGGAGCAACGATTGTTTCAAAGCCTCTATTTTCAAAGCCAAGAATTCCTAAGCCTTGAGTAATTTTACAAGCTTCAACACAGCGTCCACATAAAATACATTTTGAAGTATCACGAACTAATCCTGGAGCAATTGTATCAATTGTTGTTTTAGTTTTTGAACCAGGGAAAATATCAGGGCGAGCTCCAACTCTTTGAGCAACTTCTAATAATTCACATTGTCCGTTTTTACGGCATGCTTGACAGTTCCAGTTATGATTTGAAAGCAGTAATTCAACTGAGATTCGACGAGCCTCAACAGCTTGTGGATCAGAAATTGAAATCTTCATTCCGTCTCTTATTGGATAAGCACAGCTTGGTGATAATCCTCTTTCACCCTCAATTTTAACTAAACAAACACGGCAACTTGCCACTGAACATTCGCCATTTTTCCAGGTACATAAGGATGGAATATTAAAGCCACATTCTCTACAAGCCTCTAAGACTGTTAAACCTTCCTCTACTTGATAAGGTTTAGATTCAATATAAATAGTAATTTTAGCCATGGTTTTCTCCTTATTTCTTAATTATTGCGTCGAATTTACATGCTGTAAAACAACTGCCACATTTAATACACTTAGCTTGATCAATAAAATATGGTTCTTTACCAATAACCCCACTAATACAATTAACAGGACAGTTACGAGCACATAATGAACATTTTTTACATTTTATTGGGTCGACCACAAAACTAATAAGTTTTTTACAAACTCCGGCATCACAAGCTTTATCATCAATATGACGATAATAAACATCTCTAAATTTAGTAATCGTTGATAAAACAGGATTTGAAGCAGTTTGACCAAGACCACATAAACTACCAACTTGAATGGCCTCAGATAAAGTTTCAAGTTTATCGATATCTTCGCGAGTCCCTCTTCCTTCTGTAATACGAGTTAAAATTTCTAATAATCTTTTCGTACCAATACGGCATGGGGAACATTTTCCACAGCTTTCATCACAAATAAATTCAAGATAGAATTTTGCAACATCGACCATACAGTTATCGACATCCATAACAATGGCTCCGCCACTTCCCATCATTGAACCTTTTGCAATTAAGTTATCATAATCAATTGGGGTATCAAGTTCGGCTGCTGTTAAACAACCTCCACTTGGACCACCAGTTTGAATGGCTAAGAATTCTTTTTCATCAGGAATTCCACCACCAATATCATAAATTAATTCTCTTAATGTAGTTCCCATTGGAACTTCAACTAAGCCAACGTTTTTAACTTTTCCGCCTAAAGCAAAAACTTTAGTACCTTTACTCTTTTCGGTACCAATTTTTGCAAATTCACTTGCCCCAACACGAATAATGTATGGAATACAGGCCAGTGTTTCAACGTTATTAATAATAGTTGGTCGTCCCCATAATCCTTTAACAGCAGGGAATGGTGGACGTGGACGAGGCATTCCTCTTTGTCCTTCAATTGAGTTTAAAAGAGCAGTTTCTTCACCACAAACAAAGGCTCCAGCTCCTAAACGAATATGACATCTAAAATTAAAACCAGTTCCAAGGATATTATCACCAAGGATTCCAATTTCTTCTAATTCTTTAATTGCTTTTCTTAAACGAGCTAAAGCAGTAGGATATTCAGCGCGAACATAGAAATAACCATTTTCAGCACCAATTGCATAACCTGCAATCATCATTCCTTCAATAACTGAAACTGGGTTTCCTTCTAAAATTGAACGGTCCATGAATGCACCTGGATCGCCCTCATCACCATTACAAACAACATATTTGGTGTCATTTTTTTGATCATAGGCAAATTGCCATTTACGGCCAGTAGGGAATCCACCACCTCCACGGCCTCTTAAACCACTATCAAGAATTTCTTTAATAACTTCTTGGCGGTCTGTTTTTAAAACTTTTAATAAAGCAACTAAGCCTTCACTTCCAAAAGATTCATCAAGTTCTTCAGGGTTAATTGTTCCACAACCATGTAAAGCAATACGAATTTGTTTCTTATAGAAAGCGATGTCGTCTTGTCTTTCAATTTTTTCATGAGTATTTGGATCTTCATATAAAAGATCTTCAATTAATTTTCCATCAATAATGTCTTCTTTAATAATTCGTTCACAATCAGAAACTTTAACTGTGCGATATAATCTATCTTCTGGATAAATTTTAACAAATGGTCCTTGTGAGCAAAAACCAAAACAACCAACAACATTAACTGTTGCTACATCTTCTAGATTGTTTTCAACAATTAATTGTTGTAAACGATCAAGAATTTCTTGTGATTCAGAGGATAAACAACCAGTCCCTCCACAAACACAAAGATGTCTTTTACCATCTTTACCAGAGAATTTTTCTTCTAAACATTTGCCACAACTTTGAATTTTAGCAGCTAGTTCAGCTTCATTTTTAATTTTAGTGATTGCCATTTTAGTTCTCCTTAGCTAAATTCTTATACTCTTGTATAATTTTACCGACATCATTTGTCGAAACTTTTGGATAAACTTTACCATTGATTGTTAAAGCAGGGGCAATACCACAAGCTCCAATACAACGTAAAGCATCTAAAGTAAAAAGACCGTCCTCGGTTGTTTGGCCGGCTTTAATTTTTAATAATTCTGAGAATTTATCTAAAAGGTTTTGTCCACCTTTAACATAACAAGCAGTTCCTAAACAAACTCCAACAACAAATTTTCCTTTTGGTGTTAATGAGAAAAAACTATAAAAAGTAACAACGCCATAAATATCGCTTGCTGGGATATCTAATTCTTTTGCAATTACTTCTTGAACTTCAAGAGGAATATATCCATATTCTTTTTGGGTGTCCGAAAGGACGAGCATTAGTGGTGATGGTTCGTTTTTATAACGGGCACAAATCTCCACAATTTTATCAACTGCTTCTTTTTTTATAACCATATTAAAAGCTCCTTTGTTAAACATTATAATTATATATTATTTGGACTAAAAACTTAAGAGAAAATTAATCAAATCAAGAGATCTTAAAATCTTTGATTATTAAGTGTTAAAAATCACTCTCATCAAGACGCAGAAAAGCCCATTCATTCATTTCGCTTGCTCCTAAAGAACGATAAAATTCTAAGGATTTTTCGTTCCATTTTAAACAAACCCACTCAATTCTTCCAAGATGTTTATTTTTTGCTTCTTCAATTAATTTATTAATAATTAATTTCCCATAACCTTGACGACGATGTTCTTCTAATATAAAGATGTCTTCAATATGAATTCCAGCGCGTCCTTTAAAGGTTGAAAAATTATAATAATATAAAACAAAACCAACTGGTTTTTTATTTACGTGTAAAAAAAGGACCTTAACTAGTTTAGTTTTAAAAACATAGTAAAAAAGATCCTCTTTAGTGAGGGTCACTTCGTGTTCAAGTTTTTCATAGCGAGCCATCTTGTAAATAAATTCAATAATTAAGTCTAAATCTTTTACTTTCGCTTTCTTAAATTCAATCTTCATATATTAATTATACTATAAATCGACTAATTTTACAATTTAGGCAAATAAAAAAGCATCACTGATGCTATTTTTATAAATGGTGGCCCAACCCGGGCTCGAACCGGGGACACAAGGATTTTCAGTCCTTTGCTCTACCTACTGAGCTACCGGGCCATATACATTTTTTTAAAAAAAATTGGCGGACCAGACGAGAATCGAACTCGCGATCTCCACTGTGACAGAGTGGCATGTTAACCGCTACACCACTGGTCCACCTAATTGCTATTTCCATAGCATGAATTATTCTAGCAATAAGTTGGCTTTACTTCAAGTTTTATTTTTACTAAAGATAAGGACATTCTCATTTGCTTCGGCTAAAAAGAGTTCTCCCAGTGGTTGAAATCCCTCTTTTTCTAATAAAGTAAGCATTATTTTGTTCGTTTTAAAGGTATCTAAACGAATATTGTCTGTCAAAGTAAATAAATAATTAATAATCGATTTGAAAACTCCACGGGCTTTTTTGTTTTACCAACTAAATGAAGAGCAAGATAAGGATCATAATTTAACCATTTTTCTTCCTCTGATTCATAAAGTTCATCGTGTTCAACAACATAAAAGGCACCAATAATTTGATTATTTTCAACAACTTTATATAATAAATTCTCATTAATTAACTCAATCAAATATTCAAGACTTGGACGAACATCACCCCATTGAAAATAATTATCACTTTCTTTCATAATCTCGCGAGCCTCAATATACAAATGGTTAAGAGTCTCAAGATCAGCAAGAGTTGCTTTTAAAAACTCTCTCATTTTATGAAAACGCCTAAATAATAGTTTTTCTTTCCACGACGGACAATTAAATATTTACTAAAAAGAGCTTTTGAGGAATCAATAATTTCATCTTGATCACTCATTTTGGTTCCATTTAATATGACAGCACCATTTTTAATAAACTCACGAGCTTCTCTTTTTGAAGAAGCGGCTTTTAATTCAATTAATAAATCTTCTAAAGAGGAGGCTTTAACTTCAACTGCTAAGGTTCCAAAAAGTTCGATAATATCTTTCTCTTTTAAAGTTGAAACATCACCACTAAATAATGCTTCACTCATTTTAATAACGTTTTGAGCTTCTTCTTCACCATGAATTATTTTTGTAACTTCAAAAGCTAAAGCTTTTTGCGCAATACGAGCACCTAATTTTTCTAAATGTTCTCTTTCAATAACGCTAATTTCTTCCTTATTTAAGAAAGTAAAAACCTTTAAATAGCGAATGCTATCTTCATCACTTTGATTAATAAAGAATTGATATAACTTATAAGGTGAAGTTAAAGAAGCGTCTAAAAAGAGGGCTCCATCTTCACTTTTACCAAATTTCTTCCCATCACTTCTTGTAATTAAATGAGCAGTCATACATTCTGCTGGAGCTTCAGGTCCCTCAACTTTACGGATTAATTCTAATCCTGCAGTTAAATTACCCCATTGATCACTCCCGCCAACTTGGACATGACAATCAAAACTACGATATAAATTTAAAAAATCAATTGATTGTAAAGTCATATAAGAAAACTCTGTTAAAGAAATTCCTGCCTCTAAACGAGAGGAAACAATATCCTTACTTAACATATAATTAATATTAAAGTATTTAGCATAATCTCTTAAATATTCTAATAAAGAAATTTTGGATAACCAATCATAGTTATCTAACATAATCCCTTTTTCTGGATCATTCAAATCAATAAAATGTGATAATTGATTTTTGATTCCTAGTGTATTTTCTTTAATTTTCTCTGGAGTTAAAAGATTTCTTTCCTTTGATTTACCAGAAGGATCCCCAATCATCCCAGTTGCCCCGCCAGCCAGAGCAATCACGCGATGACCAGCATTTTGAATACGCATCAAAATCGAAATCATTACAAAATTACCGACATGCATTGAACTTGCACTAGGATCAAATCCACAATAGACAGTTTGCTTGGTAGCAAATAATTCTCTTAATTTTTCTTCATTTGAGAAGTCTTTAATTAAACCTCTCCACTTCAACTCATCAATAATATTTTCCATTTTTCCATCCTTTTTTAAAACTAAAATCTTGTCGAATTTCTTTTTATATAACGAGATTCAAATTTATATTTCTTCTCATATAACTCACCCTTAATTAAATCAATCAACATATACATACTAATCTTCCCAACATCAGCCATATTTACATATAAATTAGAAATTGTTGGGCGAATAATTTCTGAATACTTCGTTCCAATAATTGATAAAACTTCCACATCTTCAGGAACTCTCAATCCACTATCGGTAGCAGCATTTAAAACCGCAGCAGCAATTGAATCACGATAACAAACAATATAATCTTCACGAACATGTCTAAATCTTTCTATAAAGTTATTATATGTTCTGGTATAGGAATCATCACAGTTAATAATTTCATAATCCTTACCATTTTCCATATGAACTTTAATAAATGTTTGTTCAATTCTTGCTAATAAGCGCCCTGCATTATGAACATGTAAGAAACTCATTTTCTTATCACCCTTTGAAAAATATTCTAATAAAATATTTTTAAAAGTGTGTTGATAACCAAAGTTAACACAACCAATATTAGCTCCTATTTTATCATTATTAATAACAATAACTGGAACACTATATTCGTTTAGAATATCTAATTCTTCATCCGCTAACTCGTCATCAAAAACAATTGCTCCATCCAAATTATCAGCAATAATTTTTTCAATTGATTTTAGAGCATCTTCTTTACTGTGTGAGGTCGAATAAAGTCGAAGGGTAAAACCCTTTGACTTTGAAACTTCAGCAATTCCGTTAAGAAAAGCTGAAATATAAACATAGTTCGCATTAGGGATAATAACCCCGATATTTGTTGTAACATTAGTTGCTAAACTTCTAGCAACTCCACTTGGTCGATATCCTAATTTTTTAATAATTTTTAAAACTTTAGCGCTGGTATCAGGTTTAACTGTTCCAGCATTATTTAAAACACGAGAAACAGTGGCGACACTAACACCAGCCGCACTTGCTACTTCATAGATCGTAACTCTTTCTCGATAATCTTTCATTTTAATAACCTCATTATAATAATCTTATCATATATATCTTATATATTAATAAAAATCTTTCCCAATTTGATAGGTTTCATCTAACTCTAAAAGCCCTTTTTTATTCTCATAACCTTCAATTCCTAGTTCTTTCCCGCTACAAAGCATTCCATAACTTTCAATCCCTAATAATTTTGAAAAAAGAATCTGTTCTCCAGTTCTCATAAAAGTCCCAATTGTGGCGACAACACATTTTAATCCAACACGAGCATTAGCAGCTCCACAAACAATTTGTAAAGGCTCTTTCTCATTGATTGAAACCATACAAATATGAAGATGATCACTTTCAGGATGCTCTTCAATATCAATAATTTCCCCAACTTTAAATCCAGATTCAGCTTGATATTCTAAGGCTTCTAATCCATGAGAAACTAAAACTGAATTAATTACTTTTAAAATCTCTTCATTAATTAAAGGAATTAAACCATTTGCATGGATTTTAATGTATTCAGAAACATTGAAAATATTAATTCCAACAAGTTCTTCTTCCCTGTATAAACTAATTACATTATCATTTTCAACAACTTTAGTTGGTAAAACTAATGGTTTAAAAATAATCATTAAGGTGTCTTTTATCGTTTGATAATTGTAATATAATCCGTATTTATTCATTTGTTTCATCTCCTTTAATTTTAACAACAATTCTTTTAATCTTCGTTCCTTGATTTCTAAATTTTTCTTCATACTCACTAAGAGCATCTAATTTAGCAAGTTCGTTATAATCAGGATTATTTTCAATAATATTTAATTTAAACTCATTAAATATTTCAAGTGTATATTGATATAAGCCCTCATTATCACTTTTAAAGTAAATATAGTGATCATTTTTAAGAATTTTAATGTAGTTTTCTAAGAATAAAGGACTTGTTAATCTTCTTTTAGCATGTCTTTTCTTTGGCCATGGATCAGAAAAATTTAGAAATATTCCTTGTAAACTATTAGGTTCAATCACATCAACTAATTTATAAAAATCACCACAAATTATTTTGATATTTTTTAGACCAGATTCATCAATTTTTTTTAAAGCAATCCCTGAAATTGTCGCGTTTAATTCCACCACCAAAAAATTATAATCAGGAAATTTGGTTGCTAGAGAAATAATAAACTTGCCTTTTCCTGGCCCAATTTCTAAAAAAGTGTCTTTTTCACGGATAAAATTATTTATATCTTCGTTTGCTTCTTCGATTTTGAGTTGGTTGAGATTAGACTCCTTTAAATATTCAACAGCCCAAGCTTTATAAGTTACTCTCATCTTCTAAAGTTCCCAGTTTATAAATAGCATGTGCATAAATTGCAATCGAGTTATAAAAATCTTCTAAATGAATTTTTTCATTAGCTTCATGAATATGATCATTTCTTGATGGGAAGCATGAGCCAAAAGCAACAGTGTTTTCAACTTCTTTAGCATAAGTTCCTCCACCAATTGTTAATGGTTTATTAACTCTGTCACCTGTTTCTTCAACATAAACATCATATAAAGCTTTAATAAATGGGGTGTTTTCAGGATCAAAATATAAATATTCAGATTTAGATAAAATATAAATTGGAAGAGGAGATATTCTTTGAATTTCCTCAATTACTTTTTCTCCATTAACTGTTTCTGGATATCTGAAATTAACCGTCATTGAAAACTTAATTCCGTCATAGGAAATTAATCCGACATTATAAGTTGTTTTTCCTAAATTTTCTGATTCATAAAATTGTTCTAAATTACGTCCATTATAATCCTTATACTCTTCACTAATAATCTTAAAAAATGAAATATCATAAGCTTTTCCAATACTTTCAAGAACAATAACGCCAGCATTAACTCCTTTTTCAGGAGTGGAACCATGAGCAGCTTGACCATAAAATACAAAAGAATTTTCGTTGATTTTTTTATATTCTATTTCAGGATGATTTTTTAAATAGATATCTAATTTTAAAGGATCTTTAACGACAACTTTAGCCTTATCAATAACACTATTTGCAACAACTCCAGCCTCAATTGAAATAATATCAGGAAAATGAATTGAACCTTCATATTTATAATTCATAATTCCTTTTTCGCCATAAATTAATGGAAAGTCTCCATCAGGCGTGAAACCATAAGTTGGTTGTTCCTTTTTTAAGGTTTTAAAATAATATTCTAAGCAAGACGAACCTCTTTCTTCATCACCGCCCATAACAAGTTTTACACGGTAGTTATTAATTAAATCGTGATCTTTTAAAAGTTTTAAAGCATAATAGGCACTAATAATTGGTCCTTTATCATCACTTGTTCCTCTTCCATACATAATATTATCTTCAATTTCAGCCGAAAAAGGTGGATATTTCCAACTCCCAGAAATTGGTACAACATCTTGATGACCAAAAACCCCAACTAAACGAGCTCCCGCACCAGTTGAAATTTCAATACATCTGCCATCACACATATCAACTAAAAAACCATCACTTATAGCAAGTTGTTTAATAAAATCAAAACACTTCTTAACGCCTTTTCCATAAGGGGCTTCTTTTGAAACAGTTGTTGCATCATAAACGCTATCAATCTTAATATTTTTTGTTAATGTATTTAATGCTGTTGCATAATATTTCTCAGCCATTTTTTTAAAATTCAATTCCATATTCTTCTCCTCAAAATTTAATAAATTACTTTTAGTATTATACAATATAAAAACATTTTTATCTTTAAATTACTTAAATATCTTTGTTAACATTTGCTTTTTCTAAGGCTAGAGTAATTGAAGGGACAGTAATTGCCGCTACAGCAATTTCGATTCCTGCTCCAGGACTAATTATTCCTCCAAAGAAGGCTAATGCATATTCTGGACTATTTTTAAATTCGTTGATTAAAGCTTCTAATCCAAGCAATGATGCCATTTGGAAGACATCAAGAATTCCAAAGACAAAAAGACATGTCAAGGTTAGCGTAGTATGAACTAAAGTCATCAAGGCAGCGCCTGCCACGCATAATCCATAATATGTCTTTTTATTAGGTATTTTTCTTAAATAGTCAAAAAGCAATCCACTTAAAAATCCAAAAAGAACTCGAGGTAATACACTAATAAAAGGGTTAATAAAAAGAAAATCTAAGGTTCCAGGATACATAATGGCTTTTAAAAGAGAAAGAATTCCAAAAAAGAAACCAAACAAAGTTGCTTTTTTAACACCAAAGACCATTGCTCCGATCAAAACAAAAACATGGATTATTGTAAAAGAAATAATCCCAATTTGATAAAAACCAAGATAAGGTACAAAAGTAAAAAGAATAAATATGGCTAAGAAAATAGCATCAATTGTAATATTTTTTATAAGTTTTTTGTTTTTCATAATTAATTCTCCTCGTTGATTTTGTAAATTTCATATAAACCTTCAATTGAAAGTTTTTCTTCATAATTAAAGCAGACAATGCTTTCTTTAATAATTTTGGCAAATCCACCTGTTAGAACACGGTTTAATTCATAACCTAATTCCTTTTCAATACGACGAGCAAATTCACTAACCATAAAAGCCTGTCCATAAACAATTCCACTTTGAATACAATTCTTGGTATTTTTTCCAATTATCGATTTTGGTGCAACTTTATCAACTTTAATTAATTGCGATGTCTTTTCTACAAGAGCCTCAAGTGAAATATTCATTCCGCTAGTAATAATTCCACCAATAAAAGAGCCATTATTATCAATAACTGATAATTTAGTGGCTGTTCCTAAATCTGCAATAATTAAAGGAGCGCTATATTCTTTAAGTGCACCAATTGCTGTGCAAATAAAATCAGATCCAAGTTCAGTTGGATTATCGATTTTAATTGGTAGTTTTGTTTTTAATTCGCGATTTAAAATTTTTGGTTTCAAACCACAATATTTATAAGTCGCCTCGTATATAATGTTGGTTAATTCCGGAACAACGCTTGAAATAATTGCCCCACTAATCCGATATTCTTTAAGCAAAGACTCAAAGACCATTTGATATTCATCAGCCGTTTTATTCTTTTCAGTCTTAGCTAACAAATATTTTTTGAGAACATCGTCCTCAAATACTCCTAATTTAATAGCAGTATTGCCAACTTCAATACAAAGTATCATATGTTTTCTCCTATCTACAATTTTAGTTTCCTAAATATCGTGATGATTAATTTTACAACAATTTTTCTTGAAACTAAATAGCAACTATATTAACAATCTTCCCTTTAACATAAATTACTTTTTTAATTTCTTTATTTTCAATAAATTTAGCAACATTTTCATTTGCTAAAGCTTGAGCTTTGACTTTCTCTTCTTCAAGATCAATTTCAATTTCTATTGTTCCTCTTAATTTTCCATTAACTTGGACAGCAATAGAAATTGTTGATAAAACAAGCTTTGATTCATCATAACTTGGCCATTTAACATAAGTTAAAAGATCTTTATTTCCTAATAAGGAGTTGATCTCTTCACTAACAAATGGACAAATACAGGCAAACATTGAAAGGAAATTAATAATATAAGGCTTATAAATTGATTTAGCTTTATAAACTTCATTTATAAAGATCATCATTTGAGAAATAGCTGTATTAAAACTGAGATTTTCAAAATCTTCAGTAATTTTTTTAACAGTATAATTATAAATATAATCTAAAGAATGATCGTTAGTATCACTAATTTTAGAAGTTAAAGTATCTTCAGTATAAATACGATAAACACGATCAATAAATCTACGAGCACCCTCTAATCCTGAATTATTCCAAGGAAGTGAAGCCTCAAGTGGGCCCATAAACATTTCATAAAGTCTTAATGCATCTGCACCATAAATTTCAATACAGGAATCAGGGTTAACAACATTACCCTTAGATTTAGACATCTTATCTCCATCCTCTCCAAGAATCATTCCTTGGTGGAATAAACGAGCAAAAGGTTCTTTGGTCTTCAAAATTCCTTGGTCATATAAGAATTTATGCCAGAAACGGGCATATAATAAGTGTAAAACAGCATGTTCTTGTCCGCCAATATATAAATCAACTGGTAACCAGTGATCTAAAAGTTCTTTTTTACCAATCTCATTTTCATTTTTTGGATCGATATATCTTAAATAATACCAGCAACTTCCAGACCATTGTGGCATGGTATTTGTTTCTCTTTTGGCTTTTTTTCCATCAATTTCAACATTCAGCCATTCTTTAGCATTTGCAAGTGGTGATTCACCAGTTCCACTGGGTTTAAATTCATCTAAATCTGGTAAAACCAGTGGTAAAAATTCATCTTTAACTCTTTGCATTGAACCATCTTCAAATAAATAAATTGGAATTGGTTCACCCCAATATCTTTGACGTGAAAATAACCAATCTCTTAATTTATAGTTAACTTTAAAATCTCCCTTATTAATGGAAATTAATTTCTTAGTAACTTCTTCTTTAGCTTCTTTAATCATTAAACCATTAATAAAATCACTATTAGTATGAACTCCATCATCAACAAAAGCATCTTCGCTTATATCAGATTCAATAATCTTTTTAATTGGTAAATTATATTTTTTAGCAAATTGATAATCGCGGCTATCATGAGCTGGAACAGCCATAACTGCTCCTGATCCATAACTTCCTAAAACATAATCAGCAACATAAATCGGGATTTCTTCATTATTAATAGGGTTTAGAGCAAAAGCACCCGTGAAAACGCCAGTTTTATCTTTATTAAGTTCCGTACGATCTAAATCTGATTTACGATTTGCTTCATCGATATATTTCTCGACCTCTTCTAAATGTTCTTTTGTAGTAATTTTTAAAACGAGTGGATGTTCGGGAGCCAAACAGCAATATGAACAACCAAATAATGTATCAGCGCGCGTTGTAAAAACATCAAATTTTTCATCTCTTCCCTTAATTGAAAAGTTAATAACTGTTCCATAACTTTTTCCAATCCAGTTTCTTTGCATTTCAATTGTTGAATTTGGCCAATTAACAAGTGATAAATCCTCTGCTAAACGATCTGCATATTCAGTAATTTTTAACATCCATTGACGCATTGGTTTACGAATAACATCAAAACCACCTCTTTCAGATTTACCATTAATTACTTCTTCATTTGCTAAAACCGTTCCAAGTTCTGGACAAAAATTAACTGGTTTGTAACTTACAAAAGCTAAATCTTTATCAAAGAATTTTAAGAAAATTTCTTGTGTAAATTTATAATATTTTGGATCACAGGTAATAATCTCACGATCAAAATCATAACTAAAACCAACATTTTTAATTTGCTCACGGTAATTAGCAATATTTTTTAAAGTAAAATTCTCCGGATGTTGATTCATTTTAATAGCAAATTGTTCTGCTGGTAAGCCAAAAGCATCATAACCGATTGGATGAAGAACATTAAATCCTTGCATTCTTTTACTACGAGCAACAATATCAGATGCCGTATAACCTTCGGTATGTCCAACATGTAATCCCGTTGCACTTGGATATGGGAACATATCTAAAACATAGTATTTTGGTTTACTAAAATCGCTTGTATCACAAGCATATTCTTTTCTCTCGTCCCAAATTTTCTTCCATTTTTTTTCAATTTCTAAATGATTAAATGCCATAATTTACTCCTTTTTTAAAATAAAAAGCGTCCTTAAACTTTTAAGGACGCTTATAATTGCGCGGTACCACCTTAATTTATCTTAAAAATTTTTAAGATACTCTTAATTGCGTCTTTTTATCAAACGTGAGATTTTATTTTCGTAATTATTACCTTTCACCAGTGGTAACTCTCTATAAATTATTAACAATAAATTATTCGTTTTAAGACTTAAAATATTATAGCAAAGAATTATTTTTCAATCAACTTGTAAAGTTTAAGATATTGCTTGGCACTTTTGACCCAACTATTATCTGTTTTAAAAGCATTTGCGACAAGCTGATTAATAAGATCTGGCTTATTTTCATAAAGATCAAGAGTAATAGCCACTTCTTTCATAGCAACCATCTTATTATAATCTTCAAAACCAAATCCATTAGCTTTTGCTTGGTTTTTCTCGGATTCTTTATAACAAATAACACTATCTTTTAATCCACCAGTTTGACGGACAATCGGTAATGTTCCATATCTTTGAGCAATCATTTGCCCTAAACCACATGGCTCAAAAGCACTTGGCATAATAAAGAAATCACTTGAAGCATATAATTTATGAGCAATTTCATCATTATAACCAATATAAACAAAAGTATTTTTTGGATAAGTTCTTACTAAGTGATTAAATGATTCTTCTCCATCTCTTTCGCCACTACCTAAAATTGCAAAGTTTCCATTATGAGTGACAACATATTCAGCCATAGCATAAATTAAATCTAATCCTTTTTGTGAAGTTAGACGGGAAACAACTGAATAAAGAGGTAATTTAGGATCTAAATTGTGTTCTTTACAAAAAGCAGTTTTGTTTTTTAATTTATTAACTGAAAAATCTTCCTCATTATATGTTTTATATATTGTCTTATCAGTTTGAGGATTGAATTCATCTTGATCCATTCCATTTAAGATCCCAACAAAATCTTCCTTACGCAAAGTTAAATCATACCATAACCCTTTTGAGCCTTCTTTTGTTGTTAATTCCCAGGCATGTGTTGGTGAAACGGTTGTAATTTTATCACTATAAACGATTCCGGCTTTAAGGAAAGAGACTTGATTTTCAAAACGAACTTTTCCTGAATCAAATAAATAAGTATTTAAATTTAATAAATCGCTTAATGACTCGCGATTAATATAACCCTTAAATAAAGGATTATGAATAGTTAAAACTGTTTTAATTTTATTAAGTTTTGGATCAGAGGCAAAGTTTTCTTTTAAAATACATGGAATCATTCCAGCTTGCCAGTCATGAACGTGACAAACATCAACTTTGAAATCTAAAAGCGATAAAAGAGTAACTGAAGCAACATTAAAAAATGCATATCTTTCACCATCATCAGGATATCCATACATCCCATTACGAGAAAAATAATAATCATTTTGAATAAAATAAAAATCAATTCCATCATATTTTAATTTAAAAATATTAGCAAAAGGTTTTCTCCATCCCATATTGACTGGGAAGGTAAAGACTTTTTCAATTTCTTTATATTTATTAAAGTCAAATTTTTTATAAAACGGAACAAAAACTGAAACATTGTGTTTATTTTTAACAAATTCCTTAGAAAGAGAATAGCAAACATCTCCTAAACCACCAGTTTTAGAAAAAGGTAAACATTCCCCGGTAATCATTACAATATTCATTATAATTTAGCTCCTTGAGGAATATAAATTGGCTCACTACTTGTTCCAGCAATCTCCTTTTTGTTAACAAATTTAACGTGTTTATCACTGACAACATTTTTTAAAGTGACTCCAGCTTTAACATAGCAATTTGTAAAAATAATTGAATCTTCAACAGTTGCTCCCTCTTCAACGACAACATTTCGTGAAAGAATTGAACGTTTTACGGTTCCATCAATTTGACAACCATTGGAAACAATTGAATTTTCAACTTTACTCTTAGGACCAAATAAAACTGGTCTTGTATTATGAGTGGTGGTAAAAATAACCCAGTCTGGAACAAGAGGATCAGTTAAAGAAATCCCTTGATCAAGTACTTTAAAGGAATAATCATAATATTTCTTAAAAGTATTAAAATAAAGGAATTTGCCTTCAAATTTAACGGCATTTACTTTTTCAAAATATTTAGTAATATATAAAACCATATCGGAAATATTAAAGATTTGTGAAATATTAGAGAATTTATCTAAAATTTCTTTTAAGAAATCTTTATTAATAATATAAGATTTTAAGGAAATATTTAATTCTTCATCACTATCTTTATCAATTGGATCAATTTTTTGAATATTGTTTAATGGATCAACAACAATTGAACTTAGTCCGTTATAGGTTCCATTACTATTCTTTCCGGTTCCATATAAAACAGAAATCTTCTTACCAGATTTAATATGCTCAGAAATTAAATTTTTATAATCATAAGTCATAATAATTTCAGTTGGAGCAATTAAAACATATTCAACGTGTTTATCAAAAAGAAAGTAGTCGTTCTCTTTAATATTATTCAAATCAGTATTAAAAGTAGGATTAAGACTTCCTTTTTCATTAATAAAGAAGTTTAAAAATCCTGTTTTAGAGTTTTGTAAATATGTATTTTCGTTGCCAATATGTTTAATAATACTACGGTAACGCTCTTTAACTAAAATTCCAATATCATCAATTCCAGAATTAGTTAAATTTGATAAAACAATATCAATAAAGGCATATCTACCAAGAAAAGTAGTTGAGGCAAGTGGACGTTTTTCTGTCAATAAGCCCAGCTCAGGAGAGGTGTGCAAATTAATTAAGGCTACTACTTTATTCATTATTGTAAGCTCCTTTCATAGTCGATTAAAACAATATCGTCTTTATCGATATTGATTTCTTCATTTTCTTTAATTTGAGTATTAGGACCTAAAATAGCATTATGAACTTTTGCATTCTTGCGAATTATAACCCCTGGCATTAAAACACTATTAGTAACTTTAGCGCCCTCTTCAATTAAAACTTCATTAGAAATAACTGAGGCTTCAACTCTTCCTCTAATTTCAGCTCCTTGATTGATTAAGCAATCTTTAACAATTGCACCTTTTTGGATGCGGAGAGGTAAAGAGTGCGTATCTTCACTATAAATTGTTGGGAAAGCATCAAAATCAATTGTTTCATCATTTCTCTTTGATGGTAATAACTCCATGTTAGCTTGATGTAAACTATCAAGAGTTCCCACGTCTCTCCAATAACCATGGAAGCGATAGGCCATTAATTTTTTATTTTCTTTTAACATATTTGGAATAATATTTTTTCCAAAGTCAAAGTTTGTTGCTGGATTTTTATGATCTTTAATTAATTGTTCTCTTAAAACTTTATAAGAGAAAATATAAACACCCATCGAAGCTAAGTTTGATTTAGGTTCTTTTGGTTTTTCAACGAATTTTTGGATGCGATCTTTTTCGTCGACCTCAAGAATTCCAAATCGAGAAGCTTCTTTGATATCAACTTCTAAAACTGAAATTGTACAAGCAGCTTTATTTTTAATATGAACATCAAGCATATCATCAAAAGTTGTTTTATAAATATGATCACCACTAAGAATTAAAACGTAATCTGGATTTTGATCATCTAAAAAATCTAAGTTTTGATAAATAGCGTCAGCCGTTCCCTTATACCAGTTAGCACCTTCTTCAGTCTGACGAGGAGCAAGCGGAACACAAATTGAATTGACTCCATCAAAGCCCCATTTCGAACCGTTTCCTATATAATTATTTAAGACAACTGATTCATACTGTGTTAAAACACCAACAGCGTTAATTGATGAGTTTGCAGTATTTGACAAACAAAAATCGATAATTCGATATCTGCCTCCAAAATAAACTGCTGGTTTAGCAATTTTTTTAGTCAAGGCTTGAAGCCTTGTCCCTTTTCCTCCTGCAAGTATCATCGAAACAATTTTTGCACCCATATAAGATTTACCTCCTCTTTATAGATATATAAAATAAATAATTATTTTTCCTTTGAATAAAGACGAACACAGCTGCTATTTTTATTATGTAAAACGACAAGAGTTTGATCAACAAGTTCGGTAATATCAGCGATTTTATCACTTGGACAGGAAATAACAACTTGTAAATTAAACTTTCTTAGAAGCTTAACAGCCTCCTTGATACGACCACGATCCATCTTTGAAAAAGCTTCATCAAAAACAATTAAACGAGTTGTATTAGCTAATTCTCCATCATCATTAACATGATATAATTGAGCAAATGAAGCTAAAACAGCAATGTAGAATGGGGTTTGAGTTTCACCACCACTTTTCTTCTTAATCATCTTGGAAAGTCTTTGTTCTTCTCCACTATCTTTATTATACACTATTAAATCAAAATCTAAATAACTTCTGTAGTCCGTAAACTTATTTATGTTATCAATTAATAAGGAATTTTTATCCCCTTCACCAGTTTCAACAATTTGTTTGAATAAATCTTCCATAACTCCTTTATATTTTTCAACAAAAGCAGTTTCTTCTTCACCCACTTCTAAAATTAAGTCATCCATGACCATTTCATAGTATCTTTTATAAATTGTTGAAGGCTTAACTGTGAAACGGTATAAATCTTGACCAAAAGAGGATTGTTTTAAAGCTTCATTTAAGTTTTCAATTTGATCTTCAACATCTTGAATTGCGCCTCTTAATTTAAAAATGAAGTCATCTTTAAATTGTTGAGTTGCTTTTTGGTAAGAGTCTTTAATTTTTTCTTGATATTCAGGGAGTTTAACGTCTCTAAAATCGATTAATTCATTTCTAAATTCATCGCCATCTTCCTTATCACAATCAAAACTTAGATGATATTCACTAACATAATCTCTTTTTGCTTTTGCAATTTGAGTAGAGAGGTTATTAACTAAATATTGTAAGCGTGATAAATTAGCATTAAATTCTTGGAAGATCTCTAATGTTCCTTTTTCAGTGCGTTTTTCATTAAATAAAGGAAGAGCTTTTTCTTCAACTAAATAAGGATCATAGTTAATTTTAATTGATTCTTCACGTTCTTTAATAATTCTTTCTTCATTAGCAATTTTTTCTTCTTTAATTGCAGAAATTTCTCTTTGTAAAGCGCCTTTTTCTTCAATGATTTGTTCTCTTTTAAAGTTGATATCACGGATATCATCTTCGACATCTCTTAAACGTTTATCAAGAGAAGCGATTAAAGTTGTATCATGTTCTTTTAATTCAGAGTTAATAAAACTTAGGGTCTCTTCTAAGCCGCTCACCTCACTAGATTTTTTAATAATATCTAAGTAATTATCAATTTCATAAGTTGACATGATTTCAAGGGAGTTAGCTGCATTTATAATTTTAGTTAATTCACGGTACCCTGTTAAATTAGCGATATTATTTTGCATTTGACGAGCTTTCTCTTCAACAAATCGTTCATCTAAATTAGAACCAATAAAGCTTTCTTGATATAAACGTGGATTAATTCGAGAAAAAGTAAAATTACGATATAAATCACAATCTTTGGTAATTCCGTTATTTGAATCACGAGCTGCTTCTAGTGTATTAGATTTATATAATCTTCCAATCAGGAAGTTAGTATAAGCTCTGGCACCTTCATCACTTGTTTTAATTTCTTCAGCAAGAGATAAATTTTCAATCTCATAATTTCTTTCAATAATACGCTCTTGGTCAACTAAAGCTGTACCAAAATAACGATATTCATCAAGCAATCTCTTTAAAATCTTATATGCTTCAAAATAATACTTAGGTTCAACAAACAAGTTAAATTTTTGATTATATAAATATCCCTCAATTGCATTAGACCAACTTAAATCTTTAATATCGATCAAATCAGCAAATATATTTACTCTAATTTGTTTATTAAAACGACTTGCAAGTTCGCTTTCTAAACGAGTTTTAATATTAACAAGTCGGGTATCATAAACTTTATTTCCCTTTTTAATATTTAATTGTTCATCTTTTAAAGAACCGATTTTCTTTTCAATGTTAAAGATTGTACGAGCAAGGGAAATTGATAAACTAGAAACTTTATTTTTAAATTCACTTAGACCGCTGCGGTAACTCGTAAAATCATCACGAGTTAAATCAAAAAGATGATTTTCGCATTTATTATTAAATTCTTTTGTTAAGGAAAGAGTCTTGGAACATTCATCAATTAACAAAGTAATTTCTTCTAATTTATCATCATCTAAAATATCACGGTTGATATTTTTCAAATCTTTAAAAAGTAAATCTGCAGCGTTAGCAAATTTTTCATTATAGGCTTTTAAAGAATCTTTACCTCTTTTAACTTCTTCTTTAATAGCAAAAATCTTACGTTCAGTATCAACTTTTTGCTCGGATAATTCTTGCGTTAATTTAGCGGCACTATTATTAGCTTTATCTTGAATTAAATGAACTCTTTTCTTTTCTAATTCTCCCGAAGCTATTGAAAAATCAGCAAGACGATCATCAATTTCTAAAATGCGTCCTTTGTTATCTTCAATCGAACTTCTAAAAGAATCTAATTTGAGATAGGAGTTTTCTAATTCACATCGTTCGATAATATATTTAGAAATTGTAAAATTCTTTTTGTGTTCTAAAAACACTTGATAAGTTTTATCAATTTCTTCTAAACGATCAACGCGTTTTTGAATAGCTAAAGCTTCGTTTTCGAGTCTTTTATATTGAATAATATTTTCTTGTAAATGTGTTAAATCTAAATTAGATTGTGGGTCGCAGACATATTCAGTAATAAAGGTTGTAATATCAGTAATTGGACTAAATGAAGTCGATTTTTTAAGAAGGGAAAAATATTTATCCTTTAAACCGCCACTTTTCTTCTTTAAGAAATCTTGATATTGGCGATTAGAATCAAAGAACCTATATTTATCTTTATAATTGATTGAAAAATAATCTGCCAAAGTTTTATAATCCATTGGTAAATTATTAACAATAAATTCATTTTCAGGAATCCCATCGTCAAGGAAAAAGAAACGATGTTCTTCACTCCCATCATCATAAGAATCAAAACAAATTCCTAATGTATAAGGAGCATTTACTAAATCATCAAAAAACTCTAAAGCAATATAGCTGGTAAATCGGCCGTTTCTTAAATATTTAAAGCCTCCATCAAGGGAATCACCTAATTCACCTTTTAAATATCCACGTAATGTACGCGAAGATTTTTCCATTGCGGCTTTATTAAATGAACGTCCAGTAGTATCACCAAGTAAAACAACTTCTAAGGCATCAATCAGAGTTGATTTTCCACTTCCATTTAATCCTGTTAAAAAGACGATTGGTTCAATCTCGATAGTCTCATTCCAAAAATAATGCCAGTTAATAATCTTAACTTTAGTTAATAGTTTCATCAAGTGCACCTCCTAAATCAGTTTGTTCTTCACTGCCCTTGAGTTCATCAATAATTTTACTCATAGCAACAATTTTATCATTATCGATTGCATAAATAACTGAAGGTAAAATATAAAAGGCCACATTCCCCTCATCATAACTTCCACTAACTTTACTAATAATATTATGAGAAGCCAAAAATCTTAAAGCCTTGGAAACTCCGCGCCCCGTAATTCGTTTCCCTGGCATCGTAATGCCGTGTTCTAACATCATTGAAATAAGTGAAGCTGTAGTTAAAAAGATTGCAATTTGAGATTGGGAGGATGTTTCCTTCTCATTTTCATATATTAATCTTAAAGCAAATAAAATAAGGGATGTTTCTCGATCAATTCGTAAACGATTATCTTCAAAGTTATTACTTAAAGCAATAACTCCATTCATCGAATCCTTTTCAATATGCCAACCAGAAAACTCTAAATAATCTTCAATTAATTCATAAAATCTTTCAATAAAACGATAATCAGGATTAACACGAATTATCTTCTCACGAGTATCAAAAACATCACGGACTATAAATCCTTTAATTAAAATTTTATTTGTAATTTGAGCAAAGGCTTGTTGATCTTGTCTGACCAGTTTATTAAATTCTTCTTCAAACATAATTATTCATCTCCTTCATTAAAGTGTTCTTTTCTTTTAAACAAGAAATCAGGAATTAAATATTCATGATTTTTAATGTATTTCTTTTCTTTTTCTTCAATCACATAGAAACAAAGCGGATCACTTCTTTTAATCGTAGCCATAATTAAACAAATAAAGGAATCAGTATTAAGAAGTGGGATGTCAGCTGATTTCAATTCATTTGAATCCCCAAAAGCATTTTCCATAAACTGATAAATTCGCTCATCTGTATAAATATTTTTAGTTTCTTCTAAAAAGTGTTCCATAATAAACTCATTAGCTTCATCAAAATTAACAATTTCAAGCGGTAATGAATGTTCTTTTAAACGTCGTAAAAGCGGTAATGTTAAAGACTCTGAATCAATAAATCCCTGTTCATAAAAATAAAGGGAATCTTGCATCTTTGATAAAACTTTTGCTAATGAATAAGGGTCATGAGTATTTTTAGCATAATATTTAAAAATATTTTCTAAATGCCCCTTGATTGTTTTATCGGTATTATTTAAATATAAAATCTTATTGGCACTGGCTTTAGTATATAAACTGTTTTCTTTATCAATACTTGAAATAATGGAATTAAGTGATTCATAAGTATCACTAATATAGTTAATTTTAGTAATAACGTCATTTTCGATTTCATTACGGTCATTATTACGATAAGAAAATGAGGCTTGCATAACTAGTTTAGCACGAATATCTTTATCCTTAATCCATTTTTCTAAAATACGAATAATTGGTCTTTTAAATTTAGAAACACTATCAAATGTTTTTAATGGATGGTAATAACGATCACTAATTTGTTTTTTATAAATATCAAAAAAATCATGAAGAACTTCATTAGTTTGAAATTTCTTTCCTAAACGATTTTGAAAAATACGAATTGAATGCATTAAAGTAATCAGTTCAACTTTTAATTTTTTAGTATTTTCATAGCTTCTTAAAAGAGTCGCAAACATTAAATCATCTTGTTCTTCATCCTCAAGTTTTAATTCACTATAAGTAGAGTGAACCAAACTTAAATATGGACTCTCAGAATCACTAATAACATCAAAGAAGGCTTTTAAAATTGCAATTGAATAGGGCGGTAAAACGATTGTTTCTTCAAATGTTTCCGGATCAATTGCAATATCTAACCATCCGGTTTCTTCTAATCTTTTAATAATAAAACTGGCTTTAGCCCCAATAGTTTCACGAATTAATAGATCATCTTTGCCATCGACTTCTTCATCTTGAAAAGAAAAAGCATTTAAATTTTCAGCTTTTTCTTTTAAAGCCTTTAAAAAATCATTTTTCTTAATAAAGGTTTCATCGTTTTCAAGCATCTTAAAAAGAACCATCAAACTTTCCATATAAATGGACTTATTTTTTCCGGCAAATAATGAGAAATAGTTATAAGAGACAATATCAAATAGATTCATTAAACAATTAATCCTAACTTTTAAAATTATAACAAAAATGCACACTTTTATAAAGAAAAAATGATAGATTTTCAACTCGACTTTACTATTTACAAATCAATGTAATTTATGTATAGTTTTTTATATTATGAAAGTTAAAAAAATCAAACCAAATCCAACTAAATTGATTACAATTTATGGCTCTTTTGTCGTTGTTCTCGTTCTAATTATGATTCTTGCTTTTGGATCGCGTTTTTCATATTTAGATGAAAATTCAATGCTTGTTATCTCTAAAGTGATTATTGATGTTATTATTTTAGGAGTTAGTATTTTTGCCTTTATTTTTGGTTCATTCTTTTTAGTAAATAATTCTTATTATGAAGTTACAAAAACAACCCTAATCCAACATAAAGGCAAAAATACTTTAATATATGATTTTAAGGATATCCTCTATATTGATCATCCCTATACACTAAAACACAATACTTTAATGATTTATACTGCCAAAGGTGACACCCGATTTTTCGTCCTTGATACTAAAAAAGAGCTCTATCATTTAGTAAAAGAGAACGCTCATAATTTAATTTCGAAAGAAGAATATAATAAGCGCTTCCCAAAGAATAAAATCAAGTAAATTTCTTTTGACTATTTTCAAAGACAATGATATTATAAGTGAGCACAAATTGAAGGAGGTATCACGAAATGTCAAGATTTTGTCCAATCACTGGTAAAGGACCACTAAGTGGTAATAAACGTTCACACTCATTAAGAGCTACTCGTAGAAAATGGAACGTCAATTTACAAACTTACAAAGTCGAAGTTGATGGAGAAGTAATGAAAGTCAGAATGAGCGCAAGAGCTTACCGTACCCTCAATAAATCTTCAAACTAAATTTAAAAAAGACTTAACAAAGTCTTTTTTTAATGCATTTTTTATTTATTGGTTCTTCTTCTTAAAAAGGAATATGACCAAAAACAGTTATAATAAGCGGAATAAAATTTAAAATAAATACTAATAAACTGCCCCATTCAAGAATTGCTAAATAACAAACCTTTGGACGGTTAAAGGTATGAGCCCCTAAATTGACCATCTTGGCCCAAGTTTTATATGTAGGATTAACCATTAAGACAATTTGGAATATAAATAATATTGAAATAATAATTACATTAATAATAATTAAAACTTGATTATTATTGCCAATGAAATTGAAATCTCGATTATTTAAAAAATATAATGAAGCTAAAATTGTTAGTAAATTAAAAGAAATTAAACAAGCATCAAAAATTAAATGTAACTTATAATTAGATAATTTTACAAAAGATAGAAAATTAAAGGAAAGAATTGAAAGAATACTAAAAACTCCAATCACATAAGCTCCAAAATTATCTTTAAAATATATCACAAATAAAACACTTGCTAAGACAAGAGAAAGACTTCCAATTAATTGTATAATCATTGGGAAAAAGGTGTTTTTATTATAACGTTTAAAAGAATTTAACTCGTAGGGCATAAAGCGTAGGAAATTATAATTTTCACTACCAGTTTTATTATATTGTAATGTTTCAAATAAAAACTTTAAGCCTAAAACTAAAAGGCCAAAGAAAAAAGCGGCTATAAGATAAAATCCGATATTCATAATGTTCCTCCACTTAAACTAGCAAGAGCTTTTAAAAGATCAGGTGCTTTAAATAAATAACTGCCTGATACTAAAATGTCGGCTCCCGCTTTTATTAATGAAGCAGCGTTTGTATTATTAATTCCGCCATCAACTTCAATTAAAAAATGCAAATTTAATTCTTTTTTAATCCTTGCAAGAGTTTTCACTTTATCAAGGGCCGATTCTAAAAACTCTTGTCCCCCAAAACCTGGTTCCACACTCATTACTAAAACTAAATCAATATCAGATAGTAATGGTTTTAATAAATTTATATCAGTTTGAGGTTTAATTGAAACCCCTGCTAAAATATTTTGTTTTTGAACTTCTTTAATTAAGTTTAACCTTTCATTATCA
>DATESL010000027.1:0-31837 GCA_035270825.1 Candidatus Onthovivens sp. | reverse complement strand
GAATCATATCGTTTATCACATGGTGGTGGCGATATTTTCTACACTGACTTTAAAAATCAAGTTTATACCAATTCAATTACTGAAAACAATAATTCAGTTTTTAATTTTTTGAATTCTTTGGGTTATCAAACTCCAAAATATGAAACAAAGTTTATTACTTTTAATAATTTATTAACTATTTTACAAGATGGTTTAATTGAGGCTAAAGAAACTCAAACTGGAGCTGGGTATGTATTAGAATATGATCTTGATAATGTAGTTTTTGATAATACCATCCTTAATAACATCTCCTTATCTTTATTTTTTGATCGCGATTATAAAATCACAGGAATTGAAACTAAAAATGGTAAACCAATTGTTACAAGTGATACTACTATATCCTTTAAAAGTGATGTCGAAATTATTAATAAATATGAAGAAGAAATATTTGATAAAGATAAACTTCCTGAGGAAAATCAAGGTCAAAGCAATATTTTAACAACTCTAGCAAAATTATTATTAACTGAGAGCTATGACATAGATTTAGATGCTTCACTTAATATTGATAATACAAATATTGATATTGAAGGTAAAATTAAAGCAGATTTAGGTAGTTGCTATGGTAATTTTTTAGATGGTCGCTATCAAATAGCTTTAGATCATAAAACTAATGGAGTTTTAGCAAACTCTATTTTTGCTGATTATAATTCTAATACTGCTTATTTAAAGGTTAATAATCTTTTAAAAGCTAAAGTCTCTAATACAACTATTAATAATTTAGTAAACTTAATAAGTAATAACTCTTCATTTGATTTATATAAACTTGTTGATCAATATTTAAATCCAATTTTAGAAGAAGATTTCTTTGATGATTTAATGAGTAATGGAACTGAGGGATTTGATATTAATTCAATTCTTGGTGATGTTCAAATTAGTAATGATTTAGTTTCAATAAAAATTGATGGTAATACTCTTGGTATTAATAGTGATATTAATATTCAAGTTAAATTAGGAGGAAATTTAATTAGTCGTATTATGATTAATTTTACTCTTCCAGAAATAAACTCTTCTTTTGCTTTTTCTCTTAAATTAAATAAATTTGAAGAATTAACATATGTTGATTATACTCAATATTCAAGCATTACTCCCGTTATTCCAATCTTTAATACTATTTCTAAATTAATTAATGAACGCAATTTTAAAGCCGGGATTACTTTTAATAGTGTTAAAAATAGTCAATCGACTTCACTTGGTTTTAATGTTAATGCTGATTTACGTAATGTTGATTTTGAAAACATTGAAACTTTTTTAAACGGACAATATGCTATTGAAGATTTAAAACTTTATTCAGAAAATAAAAATGCTGAGACTTTAGCTCAAAAGATTAACGGCGTCTACTTAAAAGATTCTATTCTTTACGCTTCAACTGATTTGCTTCAATTCTCATTTAAAACCGATTCAATTGGTTCTTTATTTGCAGTTCCTGGTTTAAAAGAAAGCGTAGAAGCTGCTATTAAACAAATGGAAATTGTTCAATACATTGAACTTGCATTAGCTGAGTTAGTTAATAATTCACAGCTCACTAAAGATTTAAATACAATTTTAACAACTGGTAGTCTTCTACCACTTGAGTCATTTTTTGAAATTGAATTTATTAATTCTTCTTTAACTAGAGTCGGTCTTAATATGGATTACTTATTTAATAATAATCCTTCATTAATTAATGGTGGCTTTGGACAAATTTCTTTAATTCTGAATACTAGTGAATCATCACTAAATGCAATTAATGTTTTAGGAATTAATATTTTTGGAAATGAAATTTCCTTCCAAATTGAACTTGATCCTTATTCATTTAAACCAGTTTATCCTGAATCAACAACTACCGAGTATCCTCGTATCGATACATTATTTGATATGGCAGGTGACTTTTTAAAGGAAAGCGATCCTTTATTATTACTTAAAAAAGATTATAAATTAAATTTAGACGGTGCAATTTTAACAAACACTGGTTCACTAACAAAAATTAATGGTGATATTAATGCTAAATTAGTTACAGATGATATTTCACTTGCTGGTAAGGTTGATGTTAACTCTAATGGTACTAATCATAATTTAAAATTTAAATATTATGATAAAGAAAATCTTGATAGTGGCATCTCTAGTGGTTCAATCATTGCTCAATATAATGAGAAAATGCATCTAAAATTAAATAAATCTAATCCAAGTGATTTAATTGGAGTTTTAAAATCAATTGAACCATCTAATTTACTATATCCTTATATAGAGGGAGTTCTTGACTTCTTAAATCCAGAATTTGTTAATAGTGGTGTTAATCAATTTGATGTTATTGAAATTCTTGCTAAAAATCAAATTTCTAATATCCGTTTAGATCTAGAAAATAAAATTAAATCAATTACTCTTGATCTTAATTCATCATTATTTGGTGATACTTTTAATGATACATATGAAATTAAAATTGGTTATAGCTATGAGGAAAAAGAATTAGTTTTTGATGAATTAAAAGTTACTAATAAGACACGTACTGATTTCTTTGCTATCGATTTAAGCCTGAAATTTAGTGATTATGATGAAGCTTATTCACTTGATAGTTTTAAGGATTATAATGTTTCAATTAAAAATGAATTTTTAGATATGGATAATATCATTACTCTTTTAAAGGCTGGAATTAAAACAACTGAACAAAATTATTTTGATTTATCAGGTACTTTTGATTTAAACGCAAATCTTTTTTCTTGGAATATAGGAATTGGTTATCATCATGATTTAATTTTTAGAATTAAAATTAATAAGGATGCACGTGTTGAGGCTTATATTAAACTTGGTAATAAAAAATCTTTGAATGCTGACGAATTTGTTTCAACTGAGTATTTTATTCGCGAGGAATTAGATAGTAATGGAGTTTATATTCCAAGCTGCTATATTGTCCAGACAAAATGCGAATATCGTTCCGAGGGATGGTTATGGAACAAAAAATATTACTCTGACTATTCAATTGAAGCCTTTAAGGTTTCTCAAAGCGAACTTTTAAGTTCGACAAATAAGGTTCCTAATATTATTTACTATCTTGTTGATTATGCTCTAGTTCCTGATCCAAAAACATTCCTTTTTATGGATACTCAAGGGGTAGTTTTAGGAAATATTTATTCTCAAATTATTAATGCTGAAGCCTCTACTGAGCCAAGTGCTCCAATAAAAATTGAAGAGTTAATTAATAAAGCGATTTATGATAATAATAGTTTCTATTTAGATTTTGCTCTAGATAAAGCTGTCACCTTAGATGGAGTTACTTTAAAGAATGTTATTCTTGATTTAACTCATGACGAAAATAATAATCTTATCTCGTTTAGAGTCCGTGGTGGCGATAATGGTGTGATATTATCACTTGGAGGAGCTATCAATGTTGGTGTTGATCTTCATGTATACCAAAATCTTAAAGCTTCAGAAGTTTCCGGAATGAAAAGATTCAACTATCTTTTAAACGAAACTAATTTTACTTCAAATGCTTTATTACAGACTTATCGTACAATTACTAATATCTCTGGAGGTACAACTTCAAGAAGTGTTTCCCATAGTCAAAGTGCTTACTACACTAAAACTTCTATCAAAAAAAGTAATGGCAATGCCACTACTATTAATGAACCATACTACAAATACTTATAATTTAATTATTTAATAACTTTAGCTAAGCCACCCTTACTGGTTTCTTTATAATCTGTATTAAGAGAATCACCAGTGAGTTTCATCGCTCTAAAAGCATCATCCATCGACACAATTCCTTTTCTAAAAGGACTAATATTTTTAGCATAAAGAAATGAACTATAAGCATGAAGAACTCCAACCCCATTTCTTTCAATACATGGAACTTGGACATATTCTTTAACTGGATCACAAGTTAATCCTAAAAAGTGTTCCATGGCCACTTCTGCTGCATAATCAATAGTTTGGATTTGAAATCCCTCCATATGAGCAAGCATCCCAGCTGCCATTGCACTAGCAACTCCAATTTCAGCCTGACATCCACCAACAGCTCCTGAAATCGTTGCTAATTCTTTTGCAATATTACAAATTAAACCAGCAACCTTTAAACCGTCTATAATCTTTTCTTTTGAAACTTTTTTATAATTATATTCATAGTAAACTAAAGCTGCAATAACTCCAGAACTTCCACAAGTTGGTGAGGTGACAACTTCATCACCACTTGCATTCCCCTCAGCGGCAGCATAAGCAAAAGCTGTTAAAAGCATTGGAACTTTTTCCTCACGAGGAAGATCTTGAGCAGTTTCAAAAATATTTTTAGCAACTCTTTTTAATCTCAATTCACCAGGAATTAAACCCTCCGCCTTTAAGTTACGATCAACACAAGCAAGCATCTTATCAACAATATCACCTAAGAATTCATTAATATCTTTATCTTCACAGCGATCAACAATTTCAATAACATCGTCAATTCCTGTAACATTTAAATAACCCCTAATCTCTTCTCCAGTAGCAAAGGGATAAATATTAGCATCATGATGATGATCATAAACGCCATCTTTAACTAATTCCCCTCCACCAATTGAAAAATAGGTATGAGTTGAAATTAATAAATCATCTTTATATCCCTTTAAAATAAGAGTATTAGGATGCTCTAAATTATTTAATCCATATTTTAAATGAACACGCGCTTCAATAGGAAGCGCGGTTTTTATAATTATTTTATCAGTTAAATGTCCTTTGCCTGTTAAAGCTAAAGACCCATAAAGATCAGCATCAATATAATCAAACTCAATTCCCTCACTTAAAAAATCTTCTACAGCATTTTTTGGTCCGATTGTATGTGAACTAGAAGGACCAGGTCCATATTTAAATACTTTTTTTATTGTTTGCATATTTTAGATACCAAATGTTTCTTTCTACTTATATTATATCGTATATTTAGGATATGCAATAAGAAAATGCAAAAAACTGACTTTAAAGTCATCTATAATTTACTAGTCTTTAATTTTCTCATTTAAATTTTCTAAAAGCTCGCTTAAAGAGAGATCAAATCCCTTTGCCAGCTTTAATAAAACTTCTAAAGAAGGGTTACGAATCCCCTTTTCTAAGTCAGCATAGTAGTTACGATTTAGTTCACATTCATAAGCTGCAGCTTCTAAAGTCCACAAGCGGTCTTTTCTTAAATTATATAATCTTAAAGCCAGTTGACGTTGAATTCTAGTTATGTCGCCCATACATTATTCCCTCCGCAATCTCATTTATTTTAATAAAGAGATGATTTATATTTGATTTAGAAACTTTTGCGCTTAGAGCTTCTCCTAAAAGCTCTGCTAATTCTAAATAAGTTGCTTCTGGATGTTCAATGCGTAAAAGACAAAGGGCTTTAACCTTTTCATTAGCAATATTTTTAATTCCAAGTTTTTCATTTATTAATTTAATAGTTTCTAATTGTTGATAAGCTTTTTGAATTGTTTTTTTATAGTTATAAGTATCGCAATTAATTAGACGATTATTAATGTTAGCATAGTCACGATCTAAACGAATATTTTCAAATTCTAAACAACTATAGTTAGCATCAATATATGCTAAAAAAGAAGCAATCTGATCTGATTTTTTTAAATAGACAATGTATTGAGATCTTCTTTTAATCATTTTAAAATCAAAGCTATAAATTTTATTTTTAGCAATCAACTTAAGAATGTTTTTAGCATCTTCTTCATTGCTACAAGAAATCTCTAAATGATAATTAGAAGAGTTAGGACTATTACAACTTCCACTCATTAAAAAAAGACCAAGAAAATAACCTTTTATTTTTTCTTCTTTATTAGTTAAATTATAAGGAATTTTATAATCGAGTAAATCAATGTTTAATTCCTCAAGAATCTTTTCAACTTCACTTGTTAAATTAACAAGGTATTCGGTTGTTTTATATAGTTTCATTTTCTTTCGATAAGAAAAAGAAACTTTGGCTTCATCATTAATGCTTTTAATAATTTGATAAATAAATTTTGCGACATGAGCATTTTCTGTTTTAAAAGAAAGAACTGTCTTTCCTTTTTCAAAACGGTAACTAGCACCATTTTTAATTAAAGCACCTAAAATTGAGAGTTTAATTAAACGAGTAAACTCTAAAGCCACAAGCTCTTCTTTGATTTGTTTAGTAAAAGAAATGGTTTCCATAATTTTTAATTATTTCTAATTTCTTTTATTTTATCATAAAATTTAGCAAATGAATCAAAAGTATATGTTGGATTAATTTCTCCTGCAAAAATACGATGACCAAAACTCATTAAAGTTGAAAGAATACCAGCATTTTCAGCACACTTCATATCAAAATAACTATCGCCAATCATCATTGCTTCATTACTTTTAATATTATATTTTTTTAATAAATGAATAATTGCTTCTGGATCTGGTTTATTTTTAAAAACATCGTTATCAGTAATGATGTCACTAAAAAGATCTAGTAAATCAAAATCTCTTAAACATTTTAAAGTCATCTGTTTATTTTTAGAAGTTAAGATAGTTAAAAGAAAGCCCTCATCATGTAGTTGATGGAGGGTTTTTTTAGCATTATCAAATAATCTTAAATAAAGATCATAATATTTAACTGCTCTTGTGCGATACTCTTTTAAAACCGAGGCTCTTTCAAATTCTGGTAGAGCATCATTAATAGCAAAATCAATTGGAGGACCACTATAAGTTCTAATGCGATCTTCATCAATTATAGCTTCTTCTCCTTTAAAGAAAGTAATAACTTCCTTCCAAGTTTCTATAATAATTTTATCAGTATCAAAAAGCGTCCCATCCATATCAAAAATAAGTAGTTTAAGCATCTGTTTTTAGATCCTCTTTTTTAATTTCCTTATCAAGTGAAACTCCCTTATAACGAAGGATAAACATTATAATTACATATAAGGCTCCTCCTCCAATCATAATATAGGAAGAATAAACACTCGCCCCAAAATAATCAGCACCCGTTCTTAAAGGTTCTAAAACGGCACGAGTTGCCCCATACCACATTAAATAAAAACCAGCCTGTGAACCTGGAGCATATTTATCAGTAATTAATTTTCCAAGCAGATAACGGATAATAAAGTATCCAGCAATATTAGAAATAAATTCTATAAAAAATAATGGTAAATACATTAACTCATTTGTCAGAGCTGTTCCTCCATGAGAAGCAAAGATCATGTTTGAGCGAATAAATGTTGGTAACCATAAAAAGTATTCCATTCTTACAGCCTCTCCATAAACTTCATTATTAAAGAAGTTTCCCCATCTCCCAATAGCTTGAGCTATTAAAATGGTTGGAACAACAATATCAATTAATTTAAAGTAGTTCACTCCTTGATATAATTCCTTTTTCTTAATATATTTCATAACTAACATAAAGCTTACGCCACCAATAATTCCAAGGATTGCTCCGCCCATAATTCCCATTCCGCCATCCCAAACACGGAAGATTTGGAAAAAGTCTTTAAAGAAGATCGAACTAGCACCATTTTTTGTTAAATCTAAAACAACATACCAAAGTCGAGCTCCAACTAAACCTGAGGGGAAAGCAATAAAAAAACATGATGTCATCAAATTGTATTTCCCAAACTTTTTAAAGAGTAAGCACTCTGAAATATATAAAACAAGAACAGCACCACTAACAATAAAGATTCCATAGAAAGCAATTGATAAACCATTATCTAAATGTGTTTCATATGAGTTAATAAAACGAATCCCTTCTAAACCAATATATAAGGAATTAGCCAGTGGATATTGTAAATAAGGGGCTAAACCCTCAGTATATCCAATAAATGTAAAGGCAATTAAGATAGCACTAACAATAAAAATAATCTTAATTCTTTTATTAAATACTTCTCCAAACTCTTTATAATACATCATCAAAATAAAGCTTGTAACAAAGGTAAAGAAATTAATAACAAAGATAATTCCCATCCAATAAATTAAAAAGTAATGAAGAATAGAAACACTTAATTCTTTAGCAGCTAAAAATTCTATCGTCGCAGGTTCAATAAAATAAGCGACATTTAAAAGAATAAATCCAAGAAGAGTTAAAGCAAAAGTCCCACCAAATTTAAGATAAGTCATTTTTGAAATCTCTTTAATACTCTTTACTTCTTTTGCTCTCACAAATTTATTTAAAAAGACTCCAAAAAAGACTAAACCAAATATCACTGCAAATAAACCAATATAGTAAATAAAATTATAAGTTATCATTTTAGTTTTTCCTTCCTTAATTTATCCTCCGATAATACTTCTTTTAAGTAATGTCCCGTATAAGACTTAGCAACTTCACTAACAGTTTCAGGAGTTCCAAGAGCAATAATCTCTCCGCCCTTATCTCCACCATTTGGTCCAATATCAATAATATGATCACTCATCTTAATAACATCAAGATTATGTTCTATTATTATAACACTATCTCCACCATTGACTAAGTTTTCTATTACTTTCATCAATTTAGCAACATCATCAACATGTAATCCAGTTGTCGGTTCATCAAGAATATAAATTGTTTTACCAGTTGGTTTCTTTTGGAGATAATAGGCCAGTTTTACTCTTTGAGCCTCTCCTCCACTTATTGTATTTGAAGGTTGCCCAACTTTCATATAACCAAGACCGACATCACATAAGATCCTTAACTTATGCGCTAATTGATGATGATTACTAAAGAAACTGTAAGCATCTTCAATTGTCATTTCTAAAACATCATAAATATTTTTACCCTTATAAGTACATTTTAAAGTTGCCTCATTATATCTTTTACCATCACATTCATCACATTTAACATAAACATCAGGTAAAAAATTCATGGGAATTTTAATAACTCCATCGCCATAACAATGTTCGCATCTCCCTCCAGGAATATTAAAGGAGAAACGCGACTTAGAATATCCCTTTGATTTTGCCTCAATTGTTTGAGCAAAAATATCACGGATATCATCAAATGCCTTCACATAAGTTGCCGGGTTACTACGAGGTGTTCTTCCAATTGGCTCTTGAGAAATATTAATCACTTTATCAACATTTTCTAAACCTTTGATCGAAGCATATTTTCCAGGATAAGTTTCATTTCCACTAATTTCTTTTTGGATTGCACGGTAAAGAGTTTGATTGACAAGTGTCGACTTTCCGCTTCCACTAACGCCGGTTACGCATGTTAAAAGACCAAGTGGAAATTTAACATTAACATTTTTTAAATTATTTTCTGTGCATCCTTTAAGTTCAATAAACTTACCATTTCCTTTACGACGCGTAAAGGGAACAGGAATATATTTTTTCTTGGAAAGATATTGTCCGGTAATACTTTCTGGACAATTTTGGATATCTTCAAGTGAACCAGTAGCAACAATCTCGCCACCATGAACTCCCGCTCCTGGACCAATATCAACAATAAAATCACTTTCACGTATCATCTCTTCATCGTGTTCAACAACAATCAAGGTATTTCCTAAATCACGCATTTCTTTTAATGCTAAAATTAATTTTTCATTATCTTTTTGATGAAGCCCAATACTTGGTTCATCTAAAACATAAAGAACACCGCTTAATTTAGATCCAATTTGAGTAGCAAGGCGAATACGTTGAGATTCCCCTCCGCTTAACGTCATCGAAGTACGAGAAAGAGTCAAATATTCTAAACCAACATTGACTAGAAAACTTACACGATTCTTAATTTCTTTAATTAATAAACGAGCGATTTCTAACTGCGTTGGTGATAAAACATTATCAAGTTCATCTAACCACACTAAAAGATTTCCTAAAGTTAATTTAGTTGTCTCGTAAATATTTAAGTTATGAATTTTAACGGATAAGACTTCCTTAGATAGTCTTGAACCATGACATACACTACATTCAGTATCACTCATTAATTTTAAAAGATAATCTCTTCTAAATTCACTAGTTGTATCTTTATATAATCTTTCAATTTTGGTCTTAACCCCTTCAATTATATTACTTCTTTGAATAAGGTTTCCACTGCTTGTTTTAATCTTTAAAGGAACTGGTTCTAAACTTCCATATAAAATAATATTAACTTCTTTTTCCGTTAATTTCTTAAATGGTTTATCTAAATCAATATGATAAAAATCACAAAGTTTAGTAAATTCCTGCCATTCAATATTGGTAGAGTTAACAATATTTTTATAATAAACAATTGCTCCCTCATTAATTGATTCTTCCTTATTAGGAACTAATAAATCAATATCAACTTCGCGATTTATTCCAAGGCCATTACAAGATGGACAACATCCTAGTGGTGAATTAAAAGAAAATAAACGTGGTTCAAGTTTTGGAACTGTAAAACCACAAATTGGACAAGCATTTAATTCACTATAAAGTTTTTCTTTATTATCATGAAGAATAATAACAAATCCATTTCCCCAGTCATTAGCTAATTCAATAGCTTCATATAATCTTCCTTCAATTCCTTCTTTTTTCACTAAACGATCAACAACTAAATCAATGGTTGTTCTTAAATTTTTATTAGTAATCTCAACTTCTTCAATACGTTTAATTTCACCATTAACTCGAACGCGAATAAACCCGTTTTCTCTAATTTTATCTAAAGTATCTTTATGTGTTCCAAGTTCATTTTTAACAAGTGGTGCTAAAACTAAAATTTTTGTTCCTTCAGGACAATCAAGTGCTAAATCAGCAATTTTTTGATTCGAAAAAGCAATGATTGGTTCATTATGAACTGGACAATATGGAACACCAATTCGAGCATATAGTAATCTAAAATAATCATAGATTTCTGTAACAGTCCCAACTGTTGAACGAGGATTATGAGAAGTTGTTTTTTGATCAATTGCAATTGATGGTGATAACCCCTCAATTGATTCCACATCAGGTTTTTCAAAATTCCCTAAAAATTGACGAGCATAAGATGATAAAGATTCAATATATCTTCTTTCACCTTCGCTAAAAATCGTATCAAAAGCAAGCGTCGATTTTCCGCTCCCACTAACACCTGTAAAAACGACTAATTTATCTTTAGGGATAACTAAATCAACATTTTTTAAATTGTTAACTTTAGCCCCTTTTATTTTAATTTCATTAATTGCCATTGAACAAATTATAAACAAATTAACCAATAAATTAAAGCAATATAAATTATCTTTTTTATAAATAAAGCCAAGTTTAATTATCTCCATAAAAAAATGACTTTAGAAAGCCAAAAGTCATTTTTTAAATATAAATTTACTCTCTTTAAAGATTATAAAACAAAGAGATAAATGCTTAGAAAATGCAGGACTACACCAGCTAAAACAAAGAAGTGAAAAACAGTATGAAACCATAAGCTCTTCTTTTTACCTAACCCATAAAGGACTGCTCCAATTGTATAAGCAACACCGCCTGCTAATAACAAAAAGAAACCAGCGCTACTAATTGCATGAAAGAATTCCACGCAGTTAAGCATAATAATCCACCCAACACCAACATAAATTGCCATTGAAAGAATTTTATATTTTTCTAAATTAATTGAATTCATGGTCACTCCTAAAATTATAAGCGCCCAGACAAGTCCAAAAATAATCCATCCACTAAAATTTAATGATTCAATTCCCCATAATGGGAGATCACGCATTGTAATAAGCGTAAAGGGCGTATAAGTCCCAGCAATTAGTAAAAAAATCATATCATGATCAAGAATACGCAAGACTTTTTTCCCCTTATTTTTAGCAAGAGCATGATAAATACATGAGATTGTCATACAAATCATAATCGATATTCCATAAATTAAAACTGCCACTAAAGCAAAAGTAAAATTAGTACTTCCTGGTTCATAGTGATGACCAAAAGGAACAAAGATATCTAAGACTTTTAAAAGCATTAAAATTAGAGCGGCTACGCCAAAAAGAGCCCCTAATCCATGAGTTATACTATTCCAGAGTTCATGACTCAATCTATAATTTACTAATTCTGCTCTTTCTTTTTTCATATCCATAATTACCTTATCTAGTTATTAAAACTAGATATATTATACACTAATTTAAATACCTGTAAAGAAAAATTTACTTCGCTTTTTTAATAGACAAACCAATACGTTTTTTCTCTAAATCAACACTAATAACTTTAACTTTAACAATATCATTAATTGATAAGACATCAAGAGGATGCTTAATAAATTTATCAGCAATTTCAGAGATATGAACTAAGCCATCTTGATGAACATTAATATCGACAAAAGCCCCAAAATCCATAATGTTTCTGACAGTTCCATTTAAAATCATGCCAACTTGAAGATCTTTAATATCTTTCACATCATTATTTAATTCAACTATTTCGACAGCCTCACGAATATCTCTTCCTGGTTCTTTTAACTCATTAATAATATCAATTAAAGTATCTTTTCCAACGCAATTATTTTCACTTAAAAAAGCCTCAATATCAATTCCATTTAACTTGCTAATACGGGTGTTTTCATCATCTTTTAATAAATCCAGGCGTGAAACAGCCATTATTTGCTTAGCAACACTATAAGATTCTGGGTGAACGCCGGTATTATCAAGAGGATTTTTCCCGTCAATAATTCGTAAGAACCCAGCACATTGTTCAAAGGCTTTTGGTCCCATTCCTTTAACTTTTTTTAAGTCACTTCGTGAACTAAAAAGACCATTTTCTAAACGATAATTAAAAATATTATTAGCAATTGTTTTGTTACAACCAGCAACATATTTAAGTAATGAAACTGAAGCAACATTAACGTTAACTCCAACCTTATTAACACAGTCTTCAACTACTCCTCCAAGGGCTAAATCAAGTTTAGCTTCATTCATATCATGTTGATACTGACCAACTCCAATTGATTTTGGATCAATTTTTACTAATTCACTTAGTGGATCTTGAAGTCTTCTTGCTAAGGAAATGGCACTTCTTTTTTCAACAGTTAAATCAGGAAATTCTTCTTCTCCTAATTTAGAAGCACTATAAACGCTGGCTCCTGATTCATTAACAATTGTTAATTTAACACTTAAATTATTGTCTTTAATAATTTTTGAAAGAATTGTTTCTGATTCACGTGAAGCTGTCCCGTTTCCTAAAGCAATATAATTAATTTTATTACTCTTTAATAGTTTTTCTAATTTAAGAGTCTCACTTTGAATAAAACCCTCACTTCCAGCAGTAATTAAGGAAACTCCAATTAAAGAAGGATTCCCATAACTATCACATAAAGCATATTTACAACCAGTTCTAAAACCAGGATCAAAACCTAAAACAATTTGATCTTTGACTGGTGGATACATTAATAAAGATTGAAGATTTGATTTAAATACTAAAATAGAACTATCTTCAGCTCGCGAAAATAAATCATTACGGATTTCATTTTCAACACTTGGATAAATTAATCTTTTTAAAGAATCACTAATTGCTTCATCAATAATTTCTTTATAAGCCTTTTCTTTACTTTCTTTAAAAGAAATAAAATCAAAGATTTTATCTTTATCAAATTCTAAAGAAACGCTTAAACATTTTTCCTTTTCTCCACGGTTAATGGCTAAAATTCGATGACTAGGAATTGTTTTTATTACTTCTTGATAGTTACTATATTGATGGTAAGTATCTTTTTCATCTTTAGCAATTTCTTTAGAAGTAATTAAACCAGCTCTTAATATTTCTTCTTTAATATATTTACGGTAGTCAGGATTATCACTAATAATTTCAGCAATTATATCTTTAGCACCACTTAAGGCTTCTTCGCTACTATTAACTTTTTTCTCTTCATTAATAAAAGTCTTTAAATACTCATCAAAATCAGAATGCTTCTCTCCCTTTAAAATAAAGGAGGCTAGAGGGCCTAAACCTTTTTCTTTTGCAATTGAAGCTCTCGTTTTTTTCTTTGGTTTATAAGGACGATATAAATCTTCTAATTCAACAAGCGTTAAAACATTTTCAATCTTCTCTTTTAATTCTAAAGTCAGGGCTCCTTGTTCTTCAACTGATTTTAAAACAGTATTAATTCGCTCTTCTAATTTTCTTAAATAAATAAGTGAAACACTTAAATTACGCAGTTCACTATCATCCAATCCACCAGTTACTTCCTTACGATAACGGGCAATAAAGGGAATCGTTGCTCCCTCATCAATCAACTTAATTGCAGCTTCAACCTGACTTGTTTTTAAATTTAACTCACTAGTTATTCTATTTATAATATTCATAGTCTTATTATACAATTTTTCAAAAGAAAAAGTCCTAAATTTCTTTAGGACTTTTAAGTTTATTTTTATCGACTTTAGATTATAAACCGTATTTTTTAATTCTTTCCCATCTAGCTTTAGAATCTTTGATATTTTTAGCAAATAATTCTTCGTAGTGTTCAGGATTAATTTTTGGTAATTGACTATAACGAGTTTCCTTCATGATGAAATCTTTGATTTTATCGAAGTCAGGTTCTTTACAATCAAGAACTAAGCCAGGTTTACCTTCTTCAACTAAACGTGGATCATATCTAAATGTTGTGAAATATCCACATTCAACAGCAGCTTTTTCAGTTTCAATGGAGTTAATTAAACCGCCCTTAATACCATGATTAACACATGGTGCATAACAGATAATTAAGGATGGACCGTTGTAACTTTCAGCTTCTTTAAAGGCTTTAATAGCAGCAATTGGATTAGCTCCTAAGGCAACTTGAGCAACATAGACATTTCCATAAGTCATGGCCATTAAGGCTAAGTTTTTCTTAGAGTTTTTCTTACCAGAGGCTGTAAATTGAGCAATACTACCAGCTTGAGAAGATTTGGATGATTGACCACCAGTATTAGAATAAACTTCAGTATCTAAACATAAGATATTAATATCATCTTCACTAGCAATGACATGATCTAAACCGCCATAACCAATATCATAAGCCCAACCATCACCACCAATAACCCAAACTGATTTATCGATGAAATCATCTTTAAGTTTTAAAGCAGCTTTAATTTCACTATCTTTACTTTTCTCAATTAAAGCAATTAAATCTTTAACCAAACCTTTGATTAAATCACGGTTTTTAATATTTTCTAAATATTTTGTAATTAATTCTTTTAAAGGAGCTTCAACACTTTCGCGAGTAAGAGCTGCAGTTAAAATACTACCAATTAAAGAAATCTTATAGTCAGTAGCAAGTCTCATTCCATATCCATATTCAGCGTTATCTTCAAATAAGGAGTTGGCCCAAGCTGGTCCAAAATTATTTTTATCAGTAACAAATGGAGTTAATGGAGTTGAACCACAATAAATTGAGGAACAACCAGTAGCGTTAGCAACTAATAAATCACTACCAAATAATTGGGAAAGTAATTTATAGTATGGAGTTTCTCCACACCCTGCACATGCTCCAGAAATTTCCATATAAGGCATTAAGAAACCAATTCCTTTAACGGTTGTTGTTGGGAATTTATCTGATTTATATTCGGTATGTTTATATAAGTAGCTGGCATATTTCTCATTTTTAAATTGAGTTTTAGCTTCAACCATTTTTAAAGCAAATTTATCAGAACCAGTTCTTTCAGCAGCTTTATTTGCTAAACATTCCTTCATACATAAGCCACATCCAACACAGTTACGGGCTGAAACACTAATCATAAATTCTAATCCGTTAACCGATGGTCCAACAGCTGGTTTGGTTAATTCGCTTAATCCATCAGGTCCAGCAGCAATTTCTTCTTTAGTTAAAAGGAATGGACGAATGGTGGCATGAGGACAAACAAAGGCACATTGGTTACATTGAATACAATGTTCCTTATTCCACATTGGAACACGGTCAGCAATATTTCTTTGTTCATGATATGTGATGTTTGGATTCATTGTTCCATCTAATAATTCAAATTTGGTAAATGTTGAAACAGGAATATCATCACCATCTAAAGCAGCCATCACATTAACATAGGTGTCAAAATAGTCATCCCCTGTTAATTCAGTTGTCTTTTTGTGTGGTAAATCAATCCAAGTTGGATCAATTTTAATTTCTCTTAACCCTTGAGTTCCACTATCAATTGCCTTGTAGTTTAACTCAACAATTTCTTGACCTTTTTTACCATAAGTTTTTAAGGCTAATTTTTTCATCCAAGTTGAAGCTTCTTCATAACTCATAATTTGTGGATTTAAGTAGAAGAAAGCTGATTGTAAAATTGTATTAGTATGACGGCCCATCCCGATTTCAAGAGCAATCTTATTTGCATCAATAACAAAGAATCTAGCATTCTTTTTAGCTAATTGATGTTTAACTCTATTAGGGAGGGAAGCAATAAGAGCTTCATCACTCATATCAGTATTTAATAAAAATGTTCCATTTTTCTTTAAATTCTTTAACATATCAAATTTAAAGACATATGAATCTAAACTCGAAGAAATAAAGTCAGCATGTTGAACATAATATGTTGAATGGATTGGATCTTTACCAAATCTTAAGTGCGATCTAGTAACTCCTCCTGATTTTCTTGAGTCATAAGCAAAGTAGGCTTGTGCATATTGATGAGTTGCATCACCAATAATTTTAATTGATGATTTATTAGCACCAACTGTTCCATCACTCCCTAAACCATAGAATAAGCAGGAAGTATAGTTATGAGCAATTTCATAATCTTCATCAACAGGAATTGATAAGTGAGTGACATCATCAATAATACCAACGGTAAAGTTATGTCTTTCTTTTCCACTTAACATAAAATCATAAATACTCTTAATATGTTTTGGTTGAATATCTTTTGAAGAAAGACCATATCTTCCGCCAATAACTCTTAAAGTACTATTATTTAATTTTAAAGCAGTCGAGACATCTTGATAAAGAGCTTCGCCAACACTACCTGGTTCTTTTGAACGATCTAAAACAGTTAATTCTTTACAAGTTGTAGGAATTGATTTTAATAATAATTCAGCAGAGAATGGACGGTAGAGATGAACTCTAATCATACCAACTTTTTCGCCTTTAGCAGTTAAATCTTCAACAACTTCTAAAACTGTTTCATTAACACTACCCATTGCAATAATAACTTTTGTAGCATCGCTTGCACCACTATAAACAAATGGAGCATAAGTTCTGCCAGTTAATTCACTAACTTTTTCAAAGTATTTAATAGCAACTGGTAAGACATTATCAAGGTGAGTATTTTGAGCTTCTCTTCCTTGGAAGTAAATATCATCATTTTCAGCTCCGCCTCTTGTTACAGAGTGACCATGTGGATTAAGAGCTCTAGCTCTAAATTCTTCTACCTTATCCCATGGAACAATCTTGGCCCATTCTTCATCAGCAACAAATTCAACGTTTTGAATTTCATGTGATGTTCTAAATCCATCAAAGAAATGACAGACTGGATAGGAAGCATCAATTGCTACGAGGTGAGCAAGGGATGAAAGATCAGCAACTTCTTGAACGGAATCACTACAAATCATTGCAATACCAGTTTGTCTAATTGCATAGACGTCTTGATGATCACCAAAAATTGATAATGATCTAGTAGCTAAACTTCTTGCAGAAACATGTAAGACAGCAGGTAATAATTCTCCACACCATTTATAGATGTTTGGAATCATTAATAGTAATCCTTGTGAAGCAGTATAAGTTGTTCCATAAGCTCCACCTTGTAAAGAGCCATGAAGGGCACCAGAAGCACCAGCTTCGGATTGAAGTTCACAAACTTTAACAGGACTTCCGAAAAAGTTCTTTTTTCCTTGTGAACTATAAATATCAACATAGTTTGCCATTGGTGAAGATGGAGTAATTGGGAAAATTGCAGCAACTTCAGTAAAGTTATAACTCATTAAAGCAGCAGCAGTATTACCATCAACACTAAGCATCGTCTTTTTAATTTCAGCCATTTAAAAAATCTCCTTTTTATAACTCCTATATTATAAGATTTTTTTATCTTTAATTCAATAGCCTGCAAGATATTTAAACCCTTTCTTTTTTAATCTATTTTATTCTAAAATTTAATCTAAAAAAGAGAAGAAAAAAATCACGATTTTCTCGTGATTTTTCAAACTTAAATTGTATGATAATTATTTGAATTTTTTCTCTTCTTCAATTAATAGTTTACGAATAATTTTTAAATCTTTTTTTGTGACAACACTTCCCTTATCTAACAGTCCACCATTTGTTGTATAGTGTTGATAAATAAAATCTAAAAAATCTTCATATTTTTCAAGTTCTTTTTTACGAATAATTTGTCTTTTAGGAGTTGAAGTTGAAACAAGTATGTAATCTTTTTCAAGTTCTACTAAAATTTCTTTTAAATTAAACTCGTAATCAAAATTAATAAGCGGATTATAAGAGACTAGATTACTTTTAATAATTTCTGGTTTAATAGCGATCTTAATTGATAAATCATCGCAGGTAAAAACTTTTTTCTTTGAGGATTTAATGGCATTTATATATTTATTAAGAGTAGTTTTATTTAACATACTCTTATTATACCTTAGTTTTCTAAAATGTGCATTATTTGGAAATACTCATTTTCAAGGCGCGCTTTATCTTCACTAATTTGTTCAACCTTTTTATAATCTTCAAAATCTTCTAAAAGGAGATTATCAAGATATTCAATTTCTTCTTCAATTTCTTGAAGACGTTTTTGATATTCCAGAATTTTATTATTTGAAAGTTTTGGAGCAGCCGCTTTTGGTTTTAATTTTTCCTCTACTTCATCAATCGTTTTTAATTCATCAATTTTATCTAATTTTAATCTTAAATCATCATAGTTTCCTTCACTAAAGAATGATTGTTGTTTATTAAAATAGAGAACTCCCGTTGCAAGTTCATTAATAAAATAACGATCATGACTAACAAAAATGATTGCTCCGCTATAAGATTTAAGCGAATCAATTAGACATTCTTTTGTTACCATATCTAAGTGGTTGGTTGGTTCATCAAGTAACAAAACATCATAACTTGATAAGGAAAGCGCACATAAACTAAGTCTTTTTTGTTCGCCATTACTCATTTTCGAAACATCTTTAAAAACTTCTTCATTACGAAATAAAAATCTGCCTAAGGCATTTCTTAATTCACTTTCTAAACGAATTGGATATCTTTCTTTTAAAAAACTAATCGCTGAAATTGGTTTTCTAAAATCATAATCAGTTTGTTTAATATAACCAAATGTTAATTTCCTAATTTGACGAATTGACCCGCCAAGAAGAGGGATTTCACTTAATAAACTTTTGATAAAAGTTGTCTTCCCAATTCCGTTATCACCACACACTGCAATTCGATCTTGTCCATAAAGATCAAAAGAGAAGGTTGGGACAATTTGATGATCATAACCAATTTGAATCTCTTTAAATTCAAGTAGTTGCTTAGTCTTTAAATTTCCTCCACCTAAATCAAACTTAATATTTTTATTAGGACCTTTGGTTGGCGTGACATGATTAGCTTTTAATTTATTTAATTTTTTTTCACGGTCTTTTGCTCTAGAAGCAAAGCGAGATTTTGGCATATAAAAATCAATAAATTTTTGATATTTTTCCATGATTTTTTCTTCTTTGACTGATAGTTTTAAAAGTGTTTCGTAGTGACTTTTCTTTAAAGCTAAAAAGTTATCATAACCGGTGTTATAAAAGGTCGTTTTATTATTTTCCACTTCTAAAACAGCCGTTGCAATTTGATTTAAAAAATAACGGTCATGACTGACAAAAAAGATTGTTCCATTGTAGGTTTTTAAATAATTTTCTAACCATTCAATTGTTGAAATATCAAGATGATTGGTAGGTTCATCAAGGAGTAATAAATCATAATTAAAAAGTAATAATTTAATAAAAGCTACCTTCATTTTTTCTCCACCACTAAGAGTTGAAATTTGTTTGTCTAAAATATCTAAATCAAAGTTAAATCGGGAAACATATTCGCCAATTTTATACTCATAATTATAAGCGTCAGTATTTTCAATTTCAGTTAAAAGAGCATTATAACGATTTTGATATTTGTTATCATGAGGTGCTGAGGTCATTTTTTTAACAATTTCATTAAACTCATTTATTAATTCGATATTACTTGTAAAAACAAGTGATAATTCTTCTTTAACTGTATTATTAATATTGGTAATAGCGTTTTGAGAAAGGTAACCAATTTTAATATTTCCTAAAATTGAAACACTTCCTGGAGCATCTTCTTTTGGGACCAAAGTAAATTCTTCTTCCCCTAGTAATATCTTCAAAATCGTCGTTTTTCCCGTACCATTTGCCCCGATCAGGGCAACTTTTTCTCCCTTATTGACACTAAAAGAGACATGATCTAAGATCAAGTCTGACCCAAAATATTTAGTGACATTTGAAAATGATACAAGTGACATTATTCTTCCTTTTCTTTATATAATATTAATCTATAATATTAACTTTCTTTTTTCCCCACCAATTTGGAAGGAGTTCTTTTAATTTTTTAGTAACAACTGGATTAAGTGAAATTAAAACTTCAATCTCTTCATTTTTTGATCCAAGCAGCATCATAAATTCACGACAAGCTCCACAAGGAACCCAGACTTCTCCATCATTATGAACACAAACAATTCGCTTAATTTCACTTTCATTATGAGTTAACATATTTGCTAAGGCATTACGTTCAGCACACATTCCAAGTGAACACGCCGTATCAATATTAACTCCAAGATAAATATTATTATTAGTTGTTTCTAGGGCACAACCAACTGAAGCAACTTCCATATATCTCGTTAACTTTTTATCAATTGAAGTTAGTTCATAAGCTTTCTTATATAAATCATTCCATTCCATAAATTTACCTCACTATAAACACTCTCTTTTAAAAGAGTGTGCTTATAATTATACATTTTTTCTATAAATAATGCTATTTATGTATGATGTCATTTTAAATTAAGTTTTTTAAAAGAGAATAAAAAAATTGGGTACAACATAGGAAATTAATCCAATATAAGTAAAATAATTTAATTATTATACTTACTTGTTCCATACCCAATCTTTGATTTAATGTTATTTGAAACTGTTATATTTATCAACATTTTAATATTGATTAAAGACATGACGATTTGGAATGACCCTAATTTGTCTCACGATGATTAAGTTATTGTCTATTTAAGTCTTTAAATCATTTAAATTTGCTTCACCATAGATCTTTTTAAAAACATCTTATTCATATAAAACCTCTAAGATATCATTCACTTCTTTTTCTATTTTAAAAGTATGTGCGTATCTATAAAGTCTAAATACATTTTTATCTGTGGAGTTAAAATATCCATTAATAGCTTTTCTAAAAATCTCAACATCAACCTCTTTTCTATTTCTGATTAAGTCGCAAATAGTTCTTTCCTTGTCATAAACTTTAATTGAGTTTCCAAATTGTGTTTTTAGTTCGCTGATACCAATTTGATATAAATCTTTATTAACAAAATGAACCACAACGTTTTTCGGAATGGAATGAGGATTATATCCTTTATACAGTGTAATCTCTTTTTGAAAAGGAACTCGATCTGTTAAGCCGTGAAAAAATAGTGATGATTGATAAGAATAAATGGCTTTGCTAAATCGAAATTGAAAGAAATAATAATCATCATACTCATTTGGATTTATAGAGTATATTCCTTTTTGAATGCGAAAAAGTAAGTTTTTAGAAACCATTCTTGTCAAATAAATACTTGGAATGTCATTATCTAAACAATCTTTTGTGGTGATTATTCCAAAATTTTCATTAATAATCTTATTTATTTTAGGTTGGTAATCCATCTTTGCTTGTTTCTTTCTTGCTAACATTATAGCATGTTGTTAGCATAGTTAAAACAAAATTTTGATGCTCTGGTTCTTTTTATTCAATGAAAGCTTATTAAATGCTATAATCGACCCATGAATTTAAATTTTAAAGGAAGATACAGATGAATCAAAGACCACCATTAAATAAAAATTTAGACAGCAAAACATTTCGTGGTTTCTATTACTTAAAAGAGGAATTAGTAAATTTTTGTCGAAACAACAATCTGCCTATATCTGGCGGGAAATTAGAAATAGTCGAAAGGATTGCATATTTTCTTGATACAGGAAAGTTATTATCCGTTATAACAAAAAAGAAAAAAACCCTAACGACACTAAATATCTATCCAGAGACAATAATAGAAGCTGATTTTATTTGTTCTGAAAAACACAGAGCGTTTTTCAAAGAACATATTGGAAGTCAGTTTTCTTTTAATGTTACTTTCCAAAAATGGTTAAAAACTAACCATGGAAAAACATATCAAGATGCCATTAATGCTTATTATCAAATTATGAAAGATAAGAAAAATAGACAAACTGTGATTGATAAACAATTTGAATATAATACTTATATCCGTGAATTTTTTATAGATAATAAAGGAAAATCATTAGAGGACGCTATTAAATGTTGGAAATATAAAAAAGCTCTCCCTGGTCATAATCATTATGAAAAATCAGATCTAGTAGCACTAGATTAATTTAGTAGTTATTAGAATATATTATCTCTTTAATCTAAAATAAAAAAGTCCCTAGACCTAAATAATTAAGGTTCTAGGGACTTTTATTATTAATTTATTCCCATTCAATTGTTGAAGGAGGAGTTGCAGTAATATCGTAAACGACACGATTAACACCTTTAACTTCATTAACCAAACGATTAGAAATAAGGGCTAAAGTCTCATGATCAAAGCGGAAGAAATCACTACTAACACCATCATTAGAAGTGATACAGCGGATAGCAATTGTATAATTATAATTAATATTGCGATTTAATAATCCAACCGATTTAACATTTGTTAAAACACAGAAATATTGCCAAATGTCTCTTCTTAAACCAGCAGCTTTAATTTCTTTTGCTAATATATAATCAGCTTCTTTAATAATTTCAAGCTTTTCTTTAGTGACTTCACCAATAATTCTTCGAGCCATACCAGCACTTGGGAATGGTTGACGTTTATTAAAGATTTCATCTAAACCAAGTTTTTCCCCTAACCATCTAACTTCATCTTTATATAAATCAGCAAGTGGTTCTAATAAAGTATAACCAGCTTTTCCATAATCTAAGTTATCAACTAACTTTTTATTTAATAAACCAAAAGCCTCCGTATTAGCACGGTATAAATTACCTTCAGCTAAAAATTTTAAACCTTTAATCTTACGAGCTTCAGCTTTAAAAATATCAAAGAAGGATAAACCAACAATTCTTCTTTTATCTTCAGGGTCTTTAACACCCTTTAATCTTTTAACAAAAACATCTTGGCTATCAACTTTACGAACATCAAGAGGGAATTTTGTTTCAAACATATCCATAATATGTTCAACTTCATTTTTTCTAAATAAGCCATTATCAATAAAGATACATTCTAACTTATCACCAATAGCCTTATGTAAGACAAGAGCTGCAACAGCACTAGCTGCTCCACCTGATAATGCTAATAAGACTTTATGATTTCCAACTGTTTCTTGGATTTCTTTGACTTTTTCATCTAAAAAAGTAACGATATCCCAAGTACGTGCAGCTTGACAGATATTAATAAAGTTTGAAAGCATCTTGACCCCAAATTCGGTTCCAACTACTTCTGGATGGAATTGAACTCCATATAAATTATCTTTTTGGAATCCAGAAATTGGCCATCGATTAGTTTCTGCTATTATACTAACTCCTGTTAACTCACTAACATAATCTTCATGTGACATCCATACAACTGTTTCATCAGGAATGTCATAAAATAAAGGGCACTTTGTATCGATTTTTGCAACGGCTTTTCCATACTCGGTAATCCCTTTTGATTTAATTTTGCCACCTAAGTGTTCTGCTAAAATGTGCATTCCATAGCAGATTCCTAAAATTGGAATGTTTAGTTCTAATAATTCACTATCAAATTCATCATGAAAAGCATCATGAACTGAACATGGTCCTCCACTTAAAATAATTCCCTTAACATGATGAAGATTTAATATATCTTCCTTTGTTGCACGATGTGGCAACAAAACACTGTAAACACCTTCATCTCGAAGTTGGCGAATCAGCATTTCATTATAATTGCTGCCATAGTCAATAACTACAATTTTATCCATATTTCTCCTTTATATATTATAACTATCTCTAAAATAGGATAGTTAAATGAACCAAAAAAATATCTGCTTGAAGTCTATAAAATTTATCGTCGATATGTAACTGCTGTATCTTAATTTTAACAAGAATTAGTAAAAGTTCAAAGGATTTTTGAAGAAAATTTTTAGAAATGAAAAAAAGTGCTAAAAGCACCTTTAATTCATTAAAATATATAGTTTTTAGTAGCTCTTTTTACGAGGAGCTCTTCCACCTGGATGACGATCACCAAATTTTGTTTTGGAGAAGGATTCACTACGTGGAGCATCACTGGTTGTTTTTCTTGTATAAGCTCTTTTTGGAGCACCAGCATCACTTGATGATGAACGGGAATAAGATCTTTTTTCACCGCTACCATAACTTGATGAAGAGGCTGAATCTGATCTTCTTGTATAAGATCTTTTTTCTCCTCCAAAGCTTGATGATGGAGCAGCAGAATCAGATCTTCTTGTATAAGATCTTTTTTCGCCAGTTCCTTCTTCACGTGGTTTTCTTAAAAAAGGTCTTGGTTCACTACTTCCTTCACTAGATGGACGACGGCTATAACTTCTGCCCTCTCCTCCACTACTTCTTGATGAGGAACCACGACGGTCATAACCTCTAGAAGAATCTCTAGAACCATATGATCCACCGCCACGACGTGATGAAGATTTTTCTTCATAACTTTTAGAAGCCTTACCTTCACTTAATTCAACGTGAACTTCACGTTCACCAAATTGTTCATTGTTAATTTTTTCCATCACGAGTTCGGTATGTTCTTTACCAAGTTCAAAGAAAGAAAAAGTATCTTTTAAGTAAACATCAGCAAATTGATCTTTAGTAATACCACTGTATTTTTCAATAAAGTGCATTAAAGTTTCAGTTGTTAAACCATCTCTTTGGCCAATATTAATAAAGAAGCGTTGTGAATCAGGAATTTTTGCAAATTCGATTTCATTTTCTCTTCTTGGACGACGACTATTGTCTCTTTCTTCTCTTTTAGAGTTATAATCGTTATCACGACGAGTGACTTTACCCTCGTCACTTCCTCTTTCAATTGAAAGGGAGGCTTTTAATAAGAGTGAAGCAACTTCTAAATCAGTTAATTCAACTCCATTTTCTTCTAAGTAAGTCTTTTTAAAACCTTCAATTAATTCTTTTTCTTTGCTGGTTTTGCTTAAATCTAATTTCTTTAGATTTTCTAGTATTCTTGTCATTTTCATTTCCTCGCTAGTTGATTCATCAACTACGTATTCCTTTATATTTGAGTCTGTGAGTGTCTCATACACTTTGAGGATATTTTTTCCTCTTTTAGAGATAAAAGAAAAACTATCTCCTTCTTTGTTGGCACGGCCAACACGTCCAATACGGTGTAAATAATACTCATCTTCATCTGGAAGATCATAGTTAATAACGATATCAACATTGCTAACATCAATTCCTCGAGCAGCAATATCGGTGGCAATTAAAATCTTTGTTTCATTATTTTTAAATTTACCCATCGATTGGGTTCTTTCACGTTGAGTTAAATCTCCGTGAAGGTAGACACTATCAAAGAAAGCATCTTGTAATAGTTTGTAGACTTTCTCAACTTTACGTTTCGTGCGACAAAAAACAAAACAACGCTCAAAATCTTGACTATTTAGTAAGTTAACAAGATTTTGTTTTTTGTCATCTTCACTGGTTGTAATAAAGTATTGGTTAATTTTTGGCTTAACTAATTCTGTATTTGTGCGAATGAAAACACGATCAGGTTTTTGAAACTCTTTAGATAATTTTTCAATATTTCTATTAATAGTTGCACTAAACATAATTGTTTGGTGAACGTTTGTGATTTCATTAATAATTTTCTCGATTTGTGGTTTAAAACCCATATCTAACATTACATCAGCTTCGTCTAGGACGAGATATTTGATGTGATTGCAGCGAATAGTTCTTCTGTCAATATGATCAAATAGACGACCTGGGGTGCCAATAATAATGTGTGGTCTTTTCTTCAATGCTTTAACTTGTAAATACATTGATTGGCCACCATAAATAGAGACACAACGGATACTTTCGGTATGTTTTAAGACTTTTTGAATTTCTTCATACCCTTGTTGTACAAGTTCTCGCGTTGGACACATGATTAATGCTTGTACATTTTCATATTCAGTGTCGATTTTTTCTATCATCGGTAAAACAAATGCGAATGTTTTACCAGTACCAGTTGGGGCTTCACCTAAAAGGTCAAGACCTGATTCAATAACTGGATAAGAGTCCTCTTGAATGGGCGTTAATGTTGTTAAACCTAGTTCATCAAGAGTTCTTAAGATAGATTCTTTTAAGTTTAACTTATTAAATTCCATAATTTTCTCCTACTAAGACGGAGTAAATGATACCACATCTAAGGAAGAAAACATACATTTATTTAAATGTAAGTGCTTTAGTAATAAAAAGAAGGGCTAGTTCCTAAATTTCTCGACTTCAATTGAAGTGGCAGCTTTGGAAAAAAGCGTCACTTCACTAAGTTTTGTTCCAAATTCTATTGCTTCTTTAAGGCTTTTACCTTTAATTATTTGATTAACGATCCCGCTAAGGAGAGCATCTCCACACCCTGTTGTATTAACAAAGTCTTTAATTTCATTAACTTTAACTCGTCCAATATCATTAAGATTATTCCCATAATATATATCTTTAGAACCATGACTTAAAACGACATTTTTTACACCCTTAACAAGTAATCCATTAACTAAATCTTTTTCACTTAAATCAAAATTCATTAAAGCTTTTGCTTCATAAATATTACATTTTAAAAGATAAATATCTTTGAGATGTTTTTGAAAACGAAGAACTTTTTGTGGAGTAATCCCGTCGACAATATACTTTTTATCAGGATAAGCTAAAAATAAGGCATCAATAAACTCTTCCTCTAAATTTCCATCTAAAATTATATATTGATGTTCTTTTATAATACTTGAGTATTGAGCTAAAAATCCCTTATTGATTTCTAAAATAATCTTTGCTTCGCAAATGGCGATATCTAAATTATTCTCATGATTATTTATTGCTAAATAACTGGATGTTGCCTCATTTGAAATTGGAGAAATAATTTTTACACCTAAATCTTCTAATTCTCTTTTGAGCATCTTACCATAAACATCACTTCCAATTGCACTCATAAAAATCAGTTTATTCCCTAAACGAGCTAGGTTTTCACAGATATTTCTCATCACACCACCAAAAGAGATATTGATTTCTCCAATATTTGATGTCGAACGATTCAATTTTTCTTTTGGCGTTCCAATATAATCAACGTTAGAACCACCAATTAATAATAATTCTTCCATATATTATAATAATAACACAACTATTAGACTAAAATAGATTATTTATGATATTCTTTTGCAATCTTTGCTCCTAAATGAGCGTTTGAAAGGATTAATTCAACATTAGTTTTTAAAGATTGACCTTTGGTTAGTTCACCAATTTTAGAAAGTAAGAAGGGAGTAGTTTCTTTACCCTTAATTCCTAAAGTTTTCATTTCTTCCATCGCACTTAGAATAACTTTATTAATTAAATCATTAGAAAGTGAATACTCTTCACTAACTGGATTACAAATTAAAACTCCTCCATCAAGAGCTAAAGATCTCTTCTCTTTAATGATTTTAGCAATTTCGAGTGGAGAATCCACGCGATATTCAGCTTTAATATCTGATTCTTTAGAATAAAAAGCAGGTAAAAAATCAGCTTGATATACAAGGATTGGGACCCCTTTTGTTTCTAAATATTCAGTAGTTAAATTTAAATCTAAGATCGCTTTTGGTCCAGCGCAAATTACACTAACATTTGTTTTACCTAGTTCATCAAGATCAGCACTAATATCAAAAGTATTGTTTCCATCTCGATGAACGCCGCCAATCCCTCCAGTAACAAAGAACTCAATTTTAGCCATGCGAGCAATGATCATTGTAGCACTAACGGTCGTAGCACCCCATTCTTTACGAGCAAGAATAATTGGTAAATCTCGACGGGAACATTTAGCAATTCCCTCTCTTTTACCAAACTCTTCAATTTCTTCACGAGTCATTCCAACAACTATTTCTCCATCAATTATTCCGATTGTAGCAGGAATTACGCCCTCTTCAATAATAGCGTCTTCAACACTATAAGCACAATTAACATTATCAGGATATGGCATCCCATGACTAATAATTGTTGACTCTAAAGCAACAACTGGTAATCCCTTTTTAATAGCCTCAACAATATCTTCTCTAATTCTCATAAATTGATCTCCTTTTAATTTATTTTTACTTTTAAATAAAATTTTAATTCATTATCTTTATAAACACCCATATGACAAATGTTTCCTTCTTTATAACGATATATTGAAAGTAAATCGTTTAAATAAGATTGTTTATGATACTCAATCTCAAATTCGGAAATTATATCTTCTTCTTTTAAGTCAAAACTGTCAATGAAAATATCAAAAGCTTTGGTGTTATTAAAATGCATATTCATATCTAAATAAGATTTAGAAACAATAAAATCACGGTAATATGTCTCTTTATTAAATTCAAATGTTGGAATCTTTCTAAATCTTTCATGATTGATTTTTTCAATGTCTTTTAAGACTCCTTGAATATTTGTGACAATTTCTTTTTTATTAAAATCATATAACATCCAAATCGATTCCCCTTGAATGAATAATTCATCCTTATAATAGAAATCATAAATACGAGGTAAATTAAATAGTTCATTTTTTAATGGACGAGTTTTAATGGTCACATCTTTGATATTTTTTAATGGTTTTAAAATCTTAAACTTATTTCTAATTAATAAAAAGATTTCTCCTTGAGCATAAAGTTTTTCATATCCAAGTCCAAGAAGAGTCGAATGAATTCCTGCAACATCTTGAGCAAGGTTTGTAATTGAGGTTGGTTTTAATCTCCCATAAACATCATAATCATTTGTTGTTGTGGTAAAGTTTTTGATAAATTCTTTCATTATTAAAAGGCCCACCCACCATTGATAAAGATTTGATGTTTAGTTCCGTCTCTAGAAACACCAACAATACTTAAATCACTGCTCCCAATCATAAAATCGACATGGATCATTGATTCATTAATCCCTTTTTCCTTTAATTCAGCTTCACTGTATTTTTCATAATCTTTAATAACCGAAAAACCTCTTCCAAGTGCTAAATGGCATGAAGCATTCTCATCAAAAATCGTTTTGAAAAAAGTAATATTTAACTTGTTAATTGGAGTCTCGTAAGGAACGAGGGCACATTCGCCGAGTTTTCTAGCTCCCTCATCCATTGAAATCATTTTTTTAAGGAGTTCCTCTCCACGTTTAGCATGAACTTCAACAACTTCTCCGTTTTTAAAAATTAAATAGAAGTCATCAATAATTTCTCCTTGATAACTTAAAGGTTTGGTTGAATAAACGACCCCCTCGCAACGACCACTAAATGGTGAAGTAAAAATCTCATCACTTGGAATATTTGGGTTGTATTGAACTTTTAAAGTTTTAGTTGTTTCTTTTCCGCCAACAAATAATCCATCTTCAATTAAACTCACTTTAAAATCTGTTCCATTACTTGATTTATAAATTAAGTGATCAAGATTTAAAGAGTTTAAATATTGTGATTTTTGGTTTAAGGTATCGTTATGTTTTTTCCAGTTTTCAAGTGGATCAGTTTCTTCATCAACACGGCTTGCAAATAAAATGGCTTCCCATAATTTTTCAACAGCCTCTTCATCTCTCACATCAGGAAATACTTTTTTTGCCCAAGGAATACTTGGAGCAGTACAAATACACCATTGATAATCATCTTCAATTTGATCACGATAAAATTTAATTTCAGGTAATAAAATTTTACGACTTACCGATAATTTTTCTTGATCAATTCCTTTTAATGCATCTGGGTCATCTGACTTAATATAAATTCTAGCTGGTTTAACAGTCACATTTTTTTCTTGTTGAGCACGCTCAACAGAAGTTAAATGTGAAAGAGTTTCTAAAGTTCGATATTTAACATGAAGTTTGGTTAAAGTTGGATTATCATATTCAACTTCCACGCGACTTGCTCCGGCTTCATAGCATTTCTCAACTAATAATTCTAAAAGATCAAAGTTTTCTAACCCAATATTAATAATAACTTCCTGTCCTTTTTGGACATTAACACCCATTTTAACAATCAGGGTTGCATATTTTTCTAATAATTTTCTATTCATATAATTTATTTATTGTTTACTCCTGTTAATTCTAAGAAGGAAGGTAATTCCTCGCACCATTTACAGAAAACATCCCACTCCGTTAACTTATGATATTTTCTTTGTAAATACATTGTCTTTAATTGTTGATAATTAGTTACCATCGTTGCCCCTAAACAAAATCCAGATGGGGTTGAAGCAACTAGTTCTTTCCATTTCTTCTTTTTTTCTTCTTTATCATCATCACTAATAGCGTTGTACTCTTCCTTAATACGTTCAACTATTTTCAAAATCTCTTTATTTGTTTCTTCAACACATTGGCTTGAAATATCAAACTTTAATAAACAGTGCATTGTTGATTGAGATGAAACATAATTAAAGAAATGATATCTTTGAGCCTGTTTCCACCAATAAAGTGGAGCAGTTAGATCAAATTCAACAACAATTCCTTTTAAATAATTATCATGTCCTTGACCCTGTTTAGCACCGCCAAGTAATGCTGCTCTTTTTAAATCTTTTTCATCGACTTCTTCACGATCAAAAAAAGTTCTCATCGGATTACCACTTGCTTTAATAGCATAATCTAATCCGTAAACTTCAGTTTTTCCAATACTAAAATTCATTTTTTGCTACCTCCAATAAATTAATTAATAAAGCAAGTCTGGTTAATAAACCAACTCCACCTGGAACAGGTGATTGAAAAGCCACAGGTAAGTTTGGAAGAGCGTCTCCTCTTAAAACCCCATCAATCCTCGTGATTCCAACGTCTAAAATAACAGCATTCTTTTTATAATGATAAGTTTCATTTAAAATTCCCACAACTCCACAAGCCGAAATAATTAAATCAGCATGTTCAATATAAAATTTAAAATCTTCTGGAGAAGTTTTAGTATGTAAAATAACTACATTCATGTTTTCCCTAAGAAGAGCTTTATGCATTGGTTTTCCAACAATGTTACTGCGACCAATAATAACGGCGTTTTTCCCACTAAATTCAAAATGGTTATCTTTTAAGTAAGTAATAACTCCCTTTGGTGTAGCCGGAGTTAATGTATTAAGTGGATTGAATCCATCAATATCTTTTTCTGGCAGAATTGATCTTTTTATCACTTCTTCATTTATTTGTTTTGGAAGAGGTAATTGAACAATAAAACCAGTTACACTTTGATCCTTATTTAATTTATCAATTAATTTTAATAATTCATCCTCAGTTGTTCTATTGTCTAATTTTAAGTGACTATAAAGAACTCCTAATTCAATTAAATCATTAATCTTTCCTCTTATATAAGAATTACTTCCTTCATCGTCATTTACTTGTACAATAACCAATTTTAAAGGATGAGAAAATAAACTAACCTCTTTTTTTAATTCTAATTTCTTTTTTAAGACGTATTCTTTAATATTATCCATGTTTATCTTTCTCCTTTATCTAATAAAGCTCTTATTTATTATATAATTAATTAGTCTTTTTTGAAAGAAACTATATTTCTTTTTTGAGGGTTAAAAAACAAATCATCTACATATATAACATATAAAAATATTTTTGGAACAACATCCACCGAGTTTTATTAAATTTATTCTTTTAAATCAATTAATTTGAGGAAACTTTAAAAGTGATTTCGCCGCTATCAATTTCTGAAAT
>DATESL010000026.1:0-24919 GCA_035270825.1 Candidatus Onthovivens sp. | reverse complement strand
TGGCGCTGTGATAATGGTGCATGGAGACGATAATGGATTATCGCTTCCACCATTTGTGGCTCCAATTCAAGTCGTGATTGTCCCAATTCAAATGGCAAAAGAGGGCGTTTTAGCTAAATGTCGTGAAATTCGCGATGGTCTATTAGAGCTTGGGATTCGTGTTAAATTAGATGATAGTGATAAATCTCCTGGTTGGAAATTTAGTGAATATGAAATGAAGGGTGTACCACTTCGAATTGAAATTGGACCACGTGATTTGGATGAAAAAGTCTGTGTTTTATCAAAAAGATATAACGGAGAAAAAAGCAAAGTGTCCTTAGAAAGTGTTTTAAAAGATACTCCAGCTATTTTAAAAACTATTCATGAAGAAATGTATAAAAAAGCCTTCACAAACTTACTTGAAAATATTCAAGAAGTTCATAGTTATGAAGAATTAAAAGAAGCTATTAAAAAGGGTGGTTATGCAAAGATGAATTGGTGCGGGAATCAAGATTGTGAAGATAAAATTAAAGCAGAACTTGGTGCCACTAGTCGTTGTATGCCTTTTGAACAAATCTTATTTGAAGAAACTTGTCCAGTCTGTGGCAAAAAATCCAAATACGTTATATATTTTGCTAAAGCTTATTAAAATTATAAAAGGATTTGATCAGAGTCTATCTAATTGATCAAATCCTTTTTACTTCTTTATTAAAATTACTTAACAAGTAAGGTTTTATAAATATTCTCTTTAATAAAATAATACATTATGATATATTTATATAGCGTTGGAGCAGTACCCAAGTTGGTGAAGGGGCTTCCCTGCTAAGGAAGTAGGCTGGGTAACTGGTGCATGAGTTCGAGTCTCATCTGCTCCGCCATTTATAAAATAACACGATTAATATCGTGTTTTTTTATACTTATAATTCCTACTTTATTTAGAATTAATTAAATAGTTACCATCAAAAATAAAGGATGGTAAAAGTTTTTAAAGTAAAAGCAGTAAAGATAAAAAGAGAGTTATTAATAACAACTATTATTCTTAATTTCCTTTATTAATATCTTTAGTGAATAAGTCTTTTTTCATGTTATAATAATATATAGATTTAGTTGCCTTATTATAAAGGAAGAAAGCAAAATGAAAATAGAAGCATCAGCTGCCGCAGTTTGTGGGCTCTTTTGTGGAACATGTCCATCTTTTTTAGATGGCGAATTTGAGGGGTGTTTAAGCAAAAAGAATTCTTGTTATTGTAATAACCATTTTAAAAACTGTGCAGATGAAAAAAGAATAACTAGATGTTATGAATGTCATTATTTTCCATGTCAAAAATTAGAAGAGTTTAAAGAATCTCATTTTGTGAACGGGATCTCTCATCATCATAATATTATTTTAAATTTAAAAAGGATGAAAGAAGTTGGTGTTGACGCCTTTGTTAGAGAAGAAACAAAGGCTAATACTTGTCCAGTGTGTGGGAAAATGATTGTTTGGTATGAGAAAAAATGTGGGTGTAAGAAAAACTAAAGAAGAAAGAAAGTTTATTACTTATCATTATTTAGTGTTATAATTGACTACATGATAAAAAGAAGAATGGAAGAAGTTAAAAGAGTTCATTTTAAATTGAAGCCACCAGCTATTATCGCTTTATCTTTTTTATTAGTTATTTTTGTTGGAAGTGGTTTATTAATGCTTCCAGGAATGACTAATGAGGGGATGGGGATTACTTATTTAGAAGCTATTTTTACCTCAACAAGTGCAACTTGTGTTACGGGGTTAGTTAATATTGGTGAAGGGGTTGCAGCAACATTTTCAATTTATGGAAGAATAGTTATTGCCATCCTTATTCAATTAGGAGGATTAGGGGTCACTACTTTAGCTGTGGCGGTTTTTTTAATTGTCACTGATTCCCTTTCTCTTTCACAACAATCCCTAATAAAAGAAGGATGGAATTTATCATCTTTTAAGAGTTTAAGAGTGATTTTCTTTCGTGTTTTAGTTCTTTCCTTTATCTTTGAATTTCTAGGAGCAGTCCTTTCTTTTACTGATTTTTATTTTATTCACCAATTCCCTCTTGATGAGGCAATTGGTTTAGGAGTCTTTCACAGTGTTAGTGCCTTTAATAATGCTGGTTTTGATTTATTTGGAACAACCTCTATTATTGCCTTCCAAAATGATGTTTATTTAAACTTTATTACGGGGTTTTTAATTGTTTGTGGAGGGCTTGGTTATTTTGCTATTTTAGATATCTTTGCTAAACGACTTAATTTTAAAAAGTTTATGTTACATACTAAAATTGTTGTAACCTTTACAATTAGTTTAATTATTCTAGGGGGAGTCGGATTATATCTACTTGAAATTGGTAATGAATCAAATCTTAATTTCTTAGGAAGTTTCTTTTTAAGTGTTTCAACTCGTACGGCAGGATTTACGACTTATGATTTATCAAAATTTAGTGATGCTTCGCTTATTTTAATGATTCTATTAATGTTTATTGGAGCATCTCCTGGAGGAACAGGTGGCGGTATTAAAACAACAACCTTTGCTCTTTTATTTTATTATGTAATCGGAATTATTACTAAAAGACATCCAAGTGCTTTTAATCGCAGTATAAGTAAAAATCAAATCCGCAGAGCTGAAGTTATTATTCTTCTTGGTTTAGGATTCTTTATTATTGGTTTCTTTGCAATTACAATCTTTGAAAGAGATTTTGGTTATATCTTAAATGGAGAAAAGATAAAATATTATGTTGAAGGAGCCCTTCGATTTTCACCAATGGATTATTCATTTGAAGTGATGAGTGCTTTTGGAACAGTTGGGCTATCAACAGGGATTACAAGCTACTTTAGTAGTGGTTCGCAAATTGTTTTAATTATTTTAATGTATGTGGGACGTATTGGGCCATTAACAATCTCGAGTGTTTATTCGAGTAATAATATTAAGCATTATCGCTATGCAACTGAAGAAGTGTCCATTGGATAAGAGGAGGATTTAAAGATGAGAAAAAGAAAAGAAAGTATTGGAATTATTGGGTTAGGGAAGTTTGGTTTTGTTCTGGCTCAAAAGCTTGTGATGAGTGGCAAACAAATTATTTGTATTGATAAGGATGAAAAGAAAGTTAAAAGAGTTTTAGCTTTTAATGAATCAAGTTTTGTTAGTGAAGATTTATCAAAAGAGATGATGTTAGAACTTGGAATGGATCAATGTCAATATATTGTTATTTGTATTGGGGATTCCGTTGATAGTTCAATTTTTGCAACTATCAATGCTAAAAGTTTAGGGAAACCACAAGTTATTGCGTTAAGTAATAGTGAAGAACAAGGGTTAGTTCTAGAAAAACTTGGAGCAGAAGTTGTTTATCCATATTTAGATAGTGCTGATAAGTTATCTCGCAAGATATTATCAGGGAATGTTTTAGATTTTATTTCCTTAAGCAATAAAATTGAAATCATGGAATTTAAAATTCCTCGTTCTTTAATTGGTAAGAAAGTTATTGATAGTGGAGTTAGAAGTAAATATGATTTAAATATTATTACTATTGAAAGTCTCGAGGGGATTACAACAGCTATTAGTGCTAATTATATTTTTAAAGATACTGATCGCTTAGTTGTTATTGGGGAAATTACTAACTTAAGGAAATTTTCCAAGAAACTTTAATATCAATAGAAATTAACTTCATTTTTAGGTATAATAATAAACATGAATTATATATGTCCAAACTGTGGAAATTTAGTTGAATCAGAGAAAAAAGATGAGTCTATTTTTTGTAATGATTGCGGAAGTACTTTTACTCCATATGATGGAAAAAAATACTTAGAAAAACGCTATGCAAAATTATCCAATAAAGCTTATAAAGAAAGCTATTATAAATTAAACTTTGAAAAAGCGATTGAGCTTTATGAAGAAGCGCTTCTTTTAAAACCAAATGATTTTAGTTCTTTAACTGGTTTAATGATGGCTTCTATTTTTAATCATAACTATGAAGATTTAAAATTTAATCTACCAAAGAATTATTTTGAAGAATATGATATTGAATTAAATAGTGCTAATTCTCTAATTTATTTAAATTTTATTAGTGACTATATTCATCAAGTTAATGTCTTTTATCGTAATGCTAATCTCACTTTATTTACTGATAAAGACTTTAAAAATGAAGAATATAAAACTTATTTTTTAAATGGATTAAAAGATATTACAACTAATCTTACGTATTTAAAAGAAAATCTTTCACTTGTTGAAGAAGAAGAATATAGTCATTATTTAGAACAAAATCCTGAATTTTTAACTAAAATTGATGAAACCTTGACTAAGAATCAAGAACTATTAAAAGGAGCTAATAAGCTTAAAGCTTTAAATGAAGAAGTGACTCCTAATTTACGAGTAATTATTATTAATAATAAATTTAAATTATATAATTATCTTTTATTTGCTGGAATTATTATCTTTTTATTAGCTGCGATTATTCTTTTAGTAATAGGCACAAATCTTGATAATGAAATAATAACAATTCTAAGTATTGCGCCAGTTGTTCTTGGTTTAATATTCTTACTTGTAATGCGAATTGTAATGAAAAAGTTAACTTAATAAGTTAACTTTTTTTAGATAATCAATAAATTCATTTAATGCTTTAGCGCGATGCGAGATGATATTTTTTTCATCCTCAGAAAGTGAAGAAATAGTTTTATCGTAGCTATTAGGCACAAAGATTGGATCATAACCAAAGCCATGACTTCCTTCTAAAGAAGAAGAAAGATGACCTTCCATGATTCCTTTAAAATAGAGGGGCTCCGCAGTTAAATTTAAGACACAAAGATAGCAATAAAAGCGAGCTGGAGAAAGTAGATATTCTTTAACTAAATACTCATTAGCGTTTTTTTGACTACCAAAACTGGCAGCATAACGGGCTGAATATAATCCAGGTTTTGCTTCACCTAAAGCATCAATTTCAATTCCTGAGTCATCAGACATAATTACTAATTTGGTCTTATTTAAAAGATCATGAGCTTTTAAATAAGCATTCTCCTTATAAGTTTGTCCGATTTCTTCAACATTACTTTTTAACTCTAAATCAGAAAGAGACAAAACCTCAATTCCATAGGGATTTAAGATCTTTCTAAACTCAGAAAGTTTATGTTCGTTATTAGTTGCAAGTAAGATTTTTAATATATTTTTCATATAGCTTATTAAAACACTTTTTAACTAATTATTAAATAAGGAGATGAATTAAAAAGCATATCATTTTTTTAAAAGAGAAGGGTTTGTTATAATGAAGTTACTATAAAGGAGATAATAATTATGTTATTAAAAAATAAAGTCGCTGTCATTACTGGTGGAACTCGTGGGATTGGATTTGAGATTGCTCATACCTTCCTTAATGAGGGCGCTAGTGTTGTTATTATGGGTTCAAGAGAAGAAACTGTTACTAAAGCCTTAAAGGAATTAAAATCAAGTTTTCCTAATGCAAAAATAAAAGGAATGCATCCCGATTTAACATCTTTTAAGGAGATGGAAGAAGCAATAAAGGAGATTATTAATGAATTTAAAGTTATCGATATTTTAGTTAATAATGCGGGAGTTAGTGATGATCATCAATTTATTGATTACACAGAAGAATTATTTGATAAAGTAATGAATTTAAATGTTAAAGGAATCTTTAATCCAACTAAAGCCGTTGTTCCATTTATGATTAAGGAGAAAAAAGGAGTGATCTTAAATACTTCTAGTATTGTTTCGCGTGATGGATCAGCTGGAGGGATTGCCTATCCAACTTCAAAAGCAGCCGTTAACGGCTTTACGCTTTCCTTAGCTCGTGAGTTAGCACCTTATAATATTCGTGTTAACGCTGTTGCTCCTGGAGTAACTAATACTGATATGGTTAAAGCGGTACCAGATGAATATATTAAACCATTAATTGCCTCTATCCCACTTAAAAGACTAGGAACTCCAGAAGATATTGCTAATATGTTCCTCTATCTTGCAAGTGATAAGGGAAGTTATATTAGCGGTCAAGTATATTTTGTTGATGGTTTAGTTAGAAACTAAAGAATAAAAACAAGAAGTTATTAAAGAGTTGCTCCTAGGAGTAACTCTTTTTATGTCCCTAAATTAGGACACCAATTATTAATTTAAAAATAGATATTGAGAGTCATAAATACATACTTTAAAATAAAATTATGGTAGTGATATATTTATTTGGTTTATTGTTAACGCCCTTTAAATTTATTTTTAGATTCTTAAAGCGAATAATTGGGCTGGTGATAATTGGATGTTCAATTTATGCATTTTGCTTTTTCGATAAATCATTTAATACTTTAATGAATTTATTTACAATTTTATTAATTGTGAGTACTTTAGTATCAATAGTTTCATTACATAATTTAATTATCGAAGGTCTCGAGGATATTTATCTCGGGGCTTTAATATTTGGAATTGTGTCAATTATATTAGCTCTTTGTGGGGTCTATAATCTTCTTGATAAGGGCTATATGTTTCTAATTAATGTTTTATTTTATTTTGGGGCTCATTGTTGCTCTTTGGGGTCGTACTAAACTTAGGATAAAATCTTAATTTTAAAACCTAAGACACCATACTTTGCAATTTTTTCTTTGCTATAATATATTTCCATATCACTAGGATCAGCGATTTCATTTTCTTGATAACCAAGATCTTTTTTATGATGGTGCTTATACAGTTCAACAAAAGAACTATAAGCATATTTAGCAATTACTTCACATTTTAAAATCTCTTTAGTCTCTTCATTAGTAAAAATAAGTAAGTCCTTAACCTTAATTAGTGATTTTTTCTCATCATTTAAACGCATTTCAATGGTTTTTAAACCACTTTTAATTGCTTCAAATGGTTCAGGACGAAGATTTAAGTTATAATTCATTTTTATTTTTCCTTCAAGATTAATTGAAATCAAAACTAATCATAAATTATTTTAATTTGAAATGGTATCAATTATTCTCTTTTTCAATTTAAATATAGAGAAATATAACAATATGATATTCTCAAAAATTGTTTTAAAATAACTATTGACTCTCCCTTTAGAGGAGATTGTAAAGTAAGTTATTGGAGGAAAAATATGTACAAAATTGGAGATTTTTCAAGTCTTTCTAAAACAACTATTAAGACATTAAGGTATTATGAAAAAGAAGGATTGCTTTTACCAACATTCATCGATCAAAGTACTAATTATCGCTATTATGAGACTGCTCAACTAGTTGAGTTATCTCAGATTGTTGCATTAAGACAAATTGGTGTTTCAGTTAAGGATATCCAAAAAATTTTAAGCAATAACAATATGATAGAAATTTTAGAAAAGAAAAAGAGAGAAATTGAAAATAATCTTTATTTAGAACATATTCAACTTTCCAAAATCAATTATCTATTAAAGGAGAAAAAAATGGAAAACCGAATAATTGTTAAAGAGTTGTCAGAATGTATTGTTTATTATAAGGAAGGAGTAATTAAAAACTTTGGTGAGATGTCTACATTTATTATTAATTCAGCAAGTGAATGTTTAGCATTAAATCCGAAGATGAAGTGTTTAGAACCTGATTATTGTTATGTTAGTTATTTAGATGGCGAATATAAAGAAGAAGATATTAAAATCAGATATGTTCAAGCAGTTAAAGAAATGGGAATTGAAAATGAAGTAATCAAATTCACTAAGCTTTCATCAACCAAGGCAGTATGTTTATACCATCAAGGAGCATATCATAATCTTGGAGAATCATATAGTATCCTGATGAATTATATTAAGGAAAATAATTATGAAGTTGTTGGTAATTACCGTGAATGCTATATTGATGGATGCTGGAATAAAGATAATGTTGAAGATTATCTAACTGAAATTCAAGTCCCAATTAAAAGTAAATAAATTATAAATTGACTAATATCCTTAAAAAGTCTTAATTAACCCAAAATACACACAAAAAAAGCACATGAACAAAATAAAAACACGATTCTTATCGTGTTTTTTCTTGATTGGAGCAGGTGACGGGAATCGAACCCGCATAACTAGCTTGGAAGGCTAGTGTTCTACCACTGAACTACACCTGCGTGCCTAATTATATTATCGTATTAGGGGTGATAAATCAATAAAAAGTTAACCAAGATTGAATAATTACTCTTCCGATTATCTAAAATAAAAGACACTTTGAGAAAATCAAAGTGTCTGATCGGATTTATTAAAACGAAATTAATTACTTAACAAAATTTTCTAAAGCTCCAGCGTCCATAAAGCCGCTTGAAGTTTTAACTTCTTTCCCGTCTTTAAAAACGAAAAGAGTAGGAACTACACGAACATTATATTCACTAGCTAATTGACCAAAATCATCAATATTAACTTTAACGACTTTTATATCAGGGTTTTTAGCACTGAATTCTTCAAGTTCAGGGGTTAACATCTTACATGGTCCACACCATGAAGCAAAAAAGTCGACAAGAATAACTCCCTCACTAATCTCTTTTTTAAAATCCATTTCTTTTTCTAAGTGTATTAACATATTTTTCTCCTTTTATATTTATAATAAGCTAACGACTAAGTATATAATAACAAGATGTAGAGGATAATAGAAATAAAATGCATATTTAATTATTTTATTAGAGAATCCCTTTGTCCCATTATAAAGAATCAGGGGGATAAGAGCAATTAACATATAAGTTGAATTAACAAGATCATATCCAAGATTAACATTTAAACTAATAAAAAGATAAGGAATAAGGGCAAAGAAAGTAATAACTAAAGCATAAATTCCGTTTTTAGTTAATTGATAATCAAAAGAATCAGTATAAACATTAATTAAATCCTTTGAATTAAGAGCTTTCTTCAGACTTCTTTTATAAAAGTAAAAAACAAGTTCAAAAAGGGTAAAAATACCTAAAGATAAGATATGATATTGAGGCATTAAACCATCAATTAAGATATTAACAACAGGAGGAAGTTCAAGATAAGATCCTCTTATTAAAAAAGAGAGTATAAATAAGGATAAAGGAATAAGTAGTAATAATCGTAAGTATTTATTTTTACTTATAAAGATTAAATAATAACCAATTGCCAATAAAAATAAATCCATAAAAATATTGCCAAAATAAAGAGGTTTAACAAAATAATTAATTAAAGCGATAACAATATAGATGATTAAAGCACTTATTCCTAAACTAAGTAAATAGTTCTTTAAATGTTTTGTCTTATCTAATGATTCAATTAATAAATATAAAAATATTGGTAGAGCAATAGCACCTAGTGCATATAAAAGCCCAAGAAGAGGAGAACTTAAATTAAATTCAAACAAAAAAATGGCAATATGAGAAAAAGTCATTGTTGCTAATCCAATGATTTTTAAATGTAAACGATTAAAGATTAAAGCTTTCTTCATAAGAGATTAATCGCAATAATGGTCATTAAAACACTATAAACATTATTGACAACGTGAGCCATAATTGAAGTCCCAATTCCTTCTTTATCATAAATAAAACATAGAACTAAACCAGCAACAATGTAGGGTGGTAAGTTTACTAATTCCAATAAAAAATCACTAGTAGCAAAATTAAAATGAATTAATCCAAAAACTAAAGCAGTTAAAATGTAAGCAGCTGGACGATTAATTTTTTTAAAGAAACCAAACAAACCTAAACGATAAGCTAATTCTTCAACAATTGGTCCAATAAAACCAAAAACAATTAATGAAAGAAAGGGAAATTCAATCGTAATCAAATTAATACTTTGTTCATTTTGATTACTTGATCCTGGATCATAAATGGCTTTCATTATTAATGAGGTAATGACAGTTGCAATAATTAAAATTATTCCATAACCAATTCCTCTTAAATAAGTATCAAGTTTTTTAAATGGTTTTAAGACTAATAAAACATCAAAACCTAAATAACACAAAAGAACCCCAAATAAAATAAAATAAGTTGAGAAGTTTAAAATTGCACTTCCAACTAAACTATTAGCAAAATAAAAATTAAGACTTAAAGCAATTGTTGATAAAATAATTGAAATTACTTGTAAAAGTAAATAGCCCATTATAAAAACAATCCATTCTTTTGATTTATTTAAGATTAAAACTTTAGAAGGAAATAACTCTTTTCTTGGAGCTTTTTCTTCAATTTTTATTTCTTCTTTTAAAGCATCATTTTTAGATTCTTCCTCATGATTATTTTCATAACCACAATAAGGACAAGAATCTAATTCGGAATCAATTAATAATTGACATTTTTTACACTTTATTTTTTCTTTCATACTTTTAACCTCTATAATTATATCGTAAAAAGATTATAATAAACATATGTATTTAATGATTAAAGAAAAAATCACCCACGAGATCGTTGTTGATAAATCACGATTTATTGCCACTCTTTTTCCAATCCAAAATCTCAAAGAGTTTCAAGAGACTCTAGATGAAGTTAAAAAGACTTATTATAAGGCTGATCATCATACCTATGCTTATATTATTGATGAGGTCGAAAAGGGAAGTGATGACAGGGAACCTAAAGGTTCGGCTGGTAAAAACTACTTAAGTTTTTTTAAATATCAAAAACTCAATTATGTTGGAGTGATTGTGACCCGTTTTTTTGGGGGCAAATTGCTTGGAGCGGGAAATCTTTCTCGAACCTATTTAAAAGCCTTAGAAGAAACATTTAAGTTAGCAAAAACATCGCAAGTAATCAAAGCTCGTGAATATAGTGTTCTCGTGGAATATGATCTTTACGATATTTTTGCTAATTATTTAAAAAAGTATTCATTTAATGTGAAAGATCTCGCCTTTAATGATAAAATAAGAATAGTTTTTATAGCGCCTTTAGAATTTGAGGAAGATTTAGAGTCACTCTTTATTAAAAAGGTTATTATAGAAAAGAATTTAGTTATAAATTATATAAAGGAGAATTAAAAATGAGTGAATGTAGTCATGATTGCAGTAATTGTGAATCAAATTGTGAATCACGTATTGAAAAAATAGAAACCAATCCCCGTAATAAGATCAAACATGTTATTGGAATTGTAAGCGGGAAAGGGGGAGTTGGTAAAAGTTATGTGACCTCTCTTTTAGCCTCGCATTTAACAAAACTTGGATTTAAATGTGGGATTTTAGATGGTGATATTACTGGACCATCAATTCCTAAAGCCTTTAATATTCATCAAAGAGCATCAGGAGATGGAGAATCACTTATTTTTCCAGCGATTACTAAATCAGGAATTAAAGTTATTTCATCAAATATGTTACTTGAAAATGAAGAAGATCCAATTATTTGGCGTGGTTCTTTAATTAATTCCTTATTAACACAATTTTATAAAGATGTTTTATGGGATGAATTAGATTATTTATTTATTGATATGCCTCCAGGTACTGGAGATGTCACTTTAACAGTCTTTCAATCTTTACCAATTGAGGGAATTATTATTGTAACTTCCCCTCAAGATTTAGTTTCTTTAATTGTTAAAAAGGCAATAAATATGGCTAAATTAATGAATGTTTCAATTTTAGGAATTATTGAGAATATGTCTTATTTACTTTGTGAAGATTGTGGTAAAAAAATTGAATTATATGGCGAATCTAAAATTGATCAAATCGGCAAAGATTATCAATTAGAAGTTTTAGCTAGACTACCAATTGTTCCATCAAATGCAAAATTGATTGATGAGGGTAAAATTGAAGAGATTGAAGAAGAAGAAATTAAAAAAGCGATTGTTAAGTTAACTAAATAAGGAGTAAAAGATAATGATACCTGCAGAAGAATTTAAAATTAGAAGAGAAGCCTTAATGGCGAAAATTGAAGATGATAGTTTAGTTGTGTTATTTTCAGGAAGAAGTAAAAAAAGAAGTGCTGATAGCACTTATGATTTTGAAACAAATCGTAATTTTTATTATTTAACAGGTATCGATCAAGAAGATTCTATTTTAGTTTTAACTAAGAGTAATGGCTTATTAAGTGAATATCTTTTTATTCAACCATATGATGAATTAAAAGAAAAATGGACCGGAATTAGACTTCGTAATACCGAAGTTAAAAAGATTTCTGGCATTGAAAATATCTTATATATAGATACTTTTCAAGCCCAATTAGCAATGATGCTCGATCCATTAAATAAAGCCTATGGAAACTTTTTAGAACTTTATTTAGATTTAGAAATTGAAAATAAAATTGATGAACAAAAGACGACTTTAGAATTTAAAGAATATATTGAAAAGTCTTTTGTTAATCTTAAAGTTAATGATATTTACAAAGATATTATTACTCTAAGAATGATTAAATCACAAAATGAAATCAAAGAATTAAAAGAAGCTATTTTAGTCACTAATATTGGTTTAAAAAAGATCTTAAATAATTTAAAAGCTAATATATATGAATATCAATTAGCAGCTCTTTTTGAATATACAATCAAAGATCATGATTATAGTACTCTTTCATTTCCAACAATTTGTGCAAGCGGGGTTAATGCGACCATTCTTCATTATCCTAATCCAATTTCTAAAATAAAAGAAAATGATCTTTTACTTTTAGATTTAGGGGCTCAACATCATAAATACTGTGCTGATATAAGTCGTACTTATCCAGTTAGTGGTAAATTTAGTGATTTACAAAAGAAACTTTATAATATTGTTTTAGGAGCTAATAAACTGGTTATTGCAAGCGTTAAACCTGGAGTTACAATTAAAGAATTACAAGAATTAACAATTAATCATTTAAGTGAGGGTCTTTTAAAGTTAGGAATTATTAAAGAAAAAGAAGAAATTAGTAAATATTATTTCCATAATGTTTCTCATCATATTGGTCTTGATACTCATGATCCAGCCCTTAGAGAAATGCCCCTTGAGAGCGGAATGATTATTAGTGATGAACCAGGATTATATATTAAAGAATTAGGAATTGGGATTCGTATTGAAGATGATATTTTAGTTACTGATGAGGGTTCATTTTGTTTAAGTGGGAATATTATTAAAGAAGTTGATGATATTGAGATGGCAATGGGGGTTTTTAGAAAGTAATTTATGAAATATAAATGTAATATTTGTGGACAAATTGTTGAAGATGCAAAGATTTGTCCAGTTTGTAATAGCACGATTAATGCTTTTACATTAATAGAAGAAGATAGTGTAAGTAGTACTAATAATACAGATCGTTATCGCTGTTTATTATGTGGAGCGACTTCTGATGTTTTAAGAGTTTGTGAGGAATGCGGGAGTGTTTCTATTTTTGATAATGAAGAAGACCGCGTAGTCAACTTTAAAGAATTCTTTGAAGAAGAAGTTAGTAAAGTTGAAGAAGAAATCATAAATGATAATTCCTTAAATGAAGAAATCACCAATGATGAATATTTAGAAGAAGAAAGCGTTAATGAAGAAAGTAAGGAAGAAGTTGAAGAAGAATTTGATGAAGAGGTTATCATAGTTGATGAACCCGAGGAAAGAGAAGAATATAAATGTAAAGTGCATCAAGAGGAGTTCGATAATACACTTTTTGATGAAGATGAAATTAGTGAATCTTTTGAAAAATTAAAAGAGAATTATGGAAGTAAAAGTAATGACTCTTATACTTCAAGCGATGAAAACATCATTACTTTAAAGGCTCGACGTGCTGATTTAATCTTTTTAAAGTTAAAATATTTATTTTGTTTATTACAAGAAGCTTCAATTACTGACTCAGTTCCATTAGATTTAATTAATGATTTAATTAAAGATGAAATAAGAAATATTTCAATTGAAAAGACTTCCCAATTTGAATGGCGAGATATTATTCAAGTGATTAGTGATTCAATCAAAGTTAATGAAGCAATTTTTGAACTTGAAAAGACCCCAGAAAATGGATATTTATTAACTAAGGATCAAAAGTTAAAGTCTCTTTTTATCTTTTCTTCTAAAGAGGAAGATGAGTAAAATTATGAATTTAAAATATATTATTTTTGATTTTAACGGAACGATTTTAGATGATGTTATAGTCTCTTTTGAGATTGTTCAAAGACTTGCAAGGAAACATCATGCTAAAAGTTTTACTTTTGATGAATATCTGGATAAGTTTTCTTTTCCAGTTATTAATTATTATGAAGCTTTAGGTTTTGATTTAACTAAGGAAAATTTTGCTGAAATTAGTGATGAATTTTATAAGACTTATTTAGCTTCTTGGAAAACTAAAACTTCTTTAGCTCCAGGAATTGTTGACTTATTTCGTTTATTAAAGAGCAAGAAGATTAATATTTATATTATTACTGCCTCAGAAGAAAAACTCCTTTATGCTCAATTAAAACACTTTAAATTAGAAAATTATATTGATGGAGTAGCAGCTTGTATTAATAATCAAGCTAAGGGTAAAAAGGAATATGGTTTAGAATTTATTACGATGAATCATCTAAAACCAGCAGAGGGAATGATGATTGGAGATACGATTCATGATTATGAAGTCGCCAAACATTTAGGAGTAACACCCATTTTATATGCTAAAGGGCATAACTCTTTAAAACTTTTAATGACGACCAAGACTCGTGTCTATAGATCTTTTGCTGATTTTGCTGATTATATTAGCACTATTGTATAAAATATATTAATATTTAAACTATGAAGAAGGAAACTCGACTTAAACATAAAAAAGATTATGGGGCTCGCTTATTAGTTGTTGGACTATTAGTGCTTTTAGAAGTTACTTTAATAATCTCCTTTTTTGTGCTTTTAATTTATAGTCAATTAGATGGGGTGGCCTATATTACTTCAACGATTGTTCTTTATCTTTTAAATATTATTTTATCCTTATTTATAATCAGTACTAAAGCTCAAGTTGATTTTAAAATTTCTTGGTTAATTGTTGTTAATTTAGTTCCAATTGCTGGTCCTTTATTTTATTTTATTTTTGCAAATAAAATTACAACTCGTAGCAAAAAGAAAAATCGATTCTTAAAAATTGATTCTCATAAGAAGAGTTATTATAAGGAATGCAGTGCAGAATTAGATTTAGTTAAAGAAGCAGATTATAATTATTACCGCATCTTTAATTATATTAATAAAGAATCTAAATATTCTTTATATACAAATACACTTTTAAGTTACTATAAGGTTGGCGAAGAAGGTTTTCCTAATATGTTAGAAGAATTAAAGAAAGCTAAAAAGTTTATTTTTATTGAATTCTTTATTGTTGAATCGGGAGAGATGTTTAATCCAATTTTTGATATATTAGCCCAAAAAGTTAAAGAGGGAGTTGATGTTCGTTTTATTTATGATGATTTTGGTAGTGTCAGAACTGTTGGTTCTAACTTTTATAAATTATTACGTAATGTTGGGATCAAATCATTTGCCTTTAACCGTATTCGTCCATCAGCCGATATCCGTCAAAATAGCCGTGATCACCGTAAGATTTTAGTTATTGATGGGGTTTGTGGGTTTACGGGTGGAATTAATTTAGCTGATGAATATATAAATAAAAAAGTCCGTTTTGGTCATTGGAAAGATAATGTTGTAATGTTAAAGGGTGAGGGGGTTGAAGGTTTAACAAGAATTTTTCTTTCAAACTGGACACTTGCTTCAAATGCCCCAAAAGAAGATATTCTTCCATTTCTTTATCGTTCAAATATTGAATATCTTTGTGAATACTGTCAAAATAAAAGTTTTGTTTTACCATTTGGCGATGTCCCCTTTGATAATCATGATATTGGCCGCAATGCTTATTTAATGATGATTCAAAAAGCTAAGGATTCAATAACTATTTCGACCCCTTATTTAATTCCTGATACTGAATTATTAACAGCCTTAAAAATTGCTTCTGCTTCAGGAGTAAGAGTAAAAATTATTACTCCAGGAATTCCTGATAAGAAAATAATCTATCAATGTACAAGATCATATTATGCTGAATTATTAGCAGCTGGTATTGAAATTTATGAGTATACTCCTGGTTTCAATCATACTAAATTAATGGTTATTGATGATGAATTAGCGATTACTGGAACAATTAACTTTGATTTTAGAGCTTTCTATTTAAACTTTGAAAACGCAATCCTTGTTTATAATGATCCTATTATTAAAAAGATGAGTGCTGATCTTGAAGGAATGATTGAAAAATCAACAAAACAAAGTAAGGAGAAGTATTTAAATGCTCCAATCTATAAAAGAATTTATCGTTCAATCCTTAAAGTCTTAGCTCCATTATTTTAAAGAAAAACAAATTAAAAAAGTCTCCATTTAGGAGACTTTTTATATTTTAATTTTATTCCTCTTCTTCAAATTTTTGTCTTGATTCCCACTTTTTACGTTCAGCAGTATTTAAGACTTTTTTACGCATACGGTAAGTTTTAGGAGTAATTTCAACAAGCTCATCACCACTAATATAATCTAAACAAGATTCTAAAGTCATGCGACGAGGAGTTTTTAAAACAACTGTTTGATCTTTATTGGCACTACGTTGGTTAGTTAAGTTTTTAGTCTGACAGACATTAACTGCTAAATCACTATCATATTTATTTTCTCCAACTACCATTCCCTCATATACAGGAGTTCCTGGTTCAATAAACATTACTCCGCGCTCTTCAATATGTTGAAGGGCATAACCTGTAGCAGTTCCAGAGTTAGTAGCGACTAAAACTCCAATTTGTCTTTCGCCTAAACTAGTTTTAATTAAAGGACGATATTCTTTAAAGGTATGAGCAATAATGCCATAGCCCTTAGTTAATGTTAAAAAGTTATTTACAAAGCCAATTAAGCCACGTGAGGGGATAAAATAGTTAATCTTTGTTGTGGAGTCGTTACTAACCATATCGATTAACTGGGCGTTCTTTTCGCCCAATACACTCATAACATCACCAACAAAATCATTAGGAACTTCAACCATTAAGTCTTCATATGGTTCACTTTTAACACCATCAATTTCTTTGATAATAACAGTTGGACGAGAAACTTCGATTTCAAAGTTTTCACGACGCATATTTTCAATTAAAATGCTTAAATGGAGTTCTCCACGTCCACTAACAATCCATTTTTCACTATTAGGAATACGATTTACTCTCAAGGAAACATCACGATTAGTTTCTTTCATTAAGCGCTCTTCAATTTGACGAGCTGTTAAATATTTCCCGTCTTGTCCTGAAAATGGTGAAGAGTTTGTTCCAAATGTCATTTGGAGTGTTGGCTCATCAATATGAAGTAAAGGAAGGGGATCAATATGATTTGTTTCACAAATTGTTTCACCAACATTTATATCAACTAAACCAGCAAAAGAAATAATTTCTCCTGCACTGGCACTTTCAACATCAATTTTCTTTAAACCTTGATATGATTGTAATTTTAAAATCTTAAAGTTTTTAATAGTTCCATTGACGCGTGCACAACTATAAGTATCATTAAGTTTAATTGTTCCTCTTTGAATTCTTCCAATTCCCATACGTCCAACATAATCATTATATTCTAAAAGGGCTGATTGAAGTTGAAGAGGGCCCTCTAATGTGACTTGAGGTTCGCTAATTTCACTAATAATTAAATCAAAAATAGCATCCATCCCTGGTTCTTGTTTATTTGGGTTATGATGAAGAGAACTTGTTCCATTTAAGGCACTGGCATAAGCAACTTTAAAATCTAAAAATTCAGCTGGTGCATTTAATTCCATGAACAATTGTAAGACTTCATCAACGGCTTTTTTAGGATTAGCATTCGGACGGTCAGTTTTATTAACAATAACAATTGGTTTAACCCCGGCTTCAATCGCTTTTTTTAAAACAAAGCGCGTTTGAGGCATGGTTCCTTCAAAGGCATCAACTAGTAATAAACACCCATCAACCATGTGCATAATACGTTCAACTTCACCCCCAAAATCAGCATGTCCGGGAGTGTCTAAAATATTAATCTTATAATCCTTATATTTAACAGATGTAGTTTTACTTAAAATAGTAATTCCTCTTTCTTTTTCAAGATCATTACTATCCATACTACGATCATCTACTTTTTCGTTTTCTCTAAATGAGCCAGAACATTTTAAAAGTTGGTTAACAAGTGTTGTTTTACCATGATCAACGTGGGCAATAATAGCGACATTTCTCATATTCATAATTAATCCTCCTTCAAAAATGACTTACTTATTATACTCTTTTCAATTTGATTAATAAATATTTTTCTTTTTTAGTTCAAATTATATATAATATGATTTATGAGAACAAATGGAATATTAATGGCTGTTTCCTCTTTACCTAGTAAGACAGGGATTGGAGACTTCAACAAAGCTAGTCGTCAGTTTATTGACTCTTTAAAGTTAGCTGGAATTAAAATCTGGCAAGTCTTACCTTTAAACCCAGTCGGTTATGGCTCCTCCCCTTATCAAAGTGAGTGTGGATTTGCTCTTGATCCGCTTTATATTTCTCTTGAATATTTAAAGGAAAAAAAATATCTAACAAGTTTTAAAGAGTTTTCTTCAAACTCTAAAAGAGTTGAATATGATAAGGTTCGCGCTTATAAGGATGAATACTTCTTAAAAGCCTATAAATTACAAAAAGACACAACATCCACGGCTTTTAAGAAGTTTTTAAAAGATAATTCGTGGTGTGAAGAATATGCCCGTTTCCACGTTCTTTTCTTAAAGAATGAATATTTAGATTGGAATTTATGGGATAAAAAAGAAAAGTATGCTCATTATCAAAAATTTGATTTTACACCATATGAAGAAGATATTTTATATTATGAATGGTTACAATTTATTGCTTATAGTGAATATGAGTTATTAAGAAAATATGCTAAAGAAAATGGCGTTCAAATTATGGGGGACATTCCCTTTTATGTAGGATTTAATTCTAGTGATGTTTGGGCTAATCAAGATGAATTTTTACTTGATGAAGTTGATGCTCCAACTCATGTTGCTGGTGTTCCGCCAGATTATTTTGCTTTGACTGGTCAAAGATGGGGAAATCCAATTTATGACTGGGAGTTTATTAAGGAAGAAAACTTTGAATTTTGGTTAAAGCGAATTAGAGGGGCTGCTAAATTATATGATCTTTTAAGAATAGATCATTTTAGAGCTTTTGATACTTATTATAAGATTCCTGTTTCTTGTCCAACAGCAGTTGAGGGGACTTGGGAAGAAGCTCCAGGAATTGAATTTTTTGAAACTTTAGTTAAAGAGAATATTAACATTGAAATTGTGGCTGAAGATTTAGGAGAAATGTTTCCTAGCGTCTTTAAATTACGTGACCGTTTTGCCCTAAAGGGAATGAATGTCGTAGAGTTTACTTTTTTAGATGAAAACTTTGAAATTAGTAAAAATCAATTAATTTATACTGGAACTCATGATAATGATACTTTAAAGGGATGGTATAAATCACTTGATAGTCAAACTAAAGCTTCTGTTGATAAAAAGATTAAAGATTTGAAGTTGAAAGGAAAGGGAATTAATGAAAAACTCATTGATTATGCCTTTAAATCAATTTGTGATATTGTTATTATTCCAATTCAAGATTACTTAAAACTAGATTCTTATTACCGCATGAATATTCCTGGAACTTGTGCTTCTCCTGATTGGGAGTTTAAATTAGACAGTTTAGATGAATTTAATAAATTAATTCCATATATTTTAAAATTAAATAAGACTTATAAGAGATAAAGATGATAAAAGTATTATTAGTCTCTTTAGGTTGTTCAAAAAATACCGTTGATAGTGAAGCTATTCTTCATCTTTTTAGTACTGATGATTTTCAGTTTGTTTTAAATCCTAAAGAAGCCGAGATTATCATTATCAATACTTGTGGGTTTATTTTAGACGCTAAAGAAGAAGCAATTGAAACAATTTTTAAAATGTCTAAATATGATGCTAAACTAATAGTTGTTGGTTGTTTAGTTGCTCGTTATAAAAAAGAATTAATAAAAGAAATGAGTGAAGTTGATTTATTTTTAGATTTTAAAGATTTTCCTTTAATGAAGGAAAAAATAAATGAGCTTTTAGGGAAACCTTATTTAACTCATTCTTTTGATATTCATCAAAGAGTATATTCAACTCCATCTTTTTATGGTTATTTAAAGATTTCCGAAGGCTGTTCTAATTTCTGTTCATTTTGTGCTATTCCCTATATTCGAGGAGGGATGGTTTCTTTTGATATGGAAAAACTTATTGTAGATGCAAAAGAGATGATTAAAAAAGGAACAAAAGAAATAGTTGTTATTGCTCAAGATACTGGTAAATACGGCCTTGATTTAAAAGATGATAAAACAAATCTTTTAGAATTATTAAAAAGACTTGATGAATTAGAAGGGATTGAATTTATTCGTATATTATATTTATATCCAGAAGAAATTAGTGATCAATTACTGCTCTTTATTAGCCAAAGTAAACATATTCTTCATTACTTTGATATCCCAATTCAACATATCTCTAATAAAGTTTTAAAAAGAATGAATCGTAAAGATACTAAAGAATCTATTTTATTATTATATAAGAAGATTAAAGAGTTAATGAATGATGCAATCTTAAGAACTACTTTAATGGTTGGTTTTCCTGGAGAAAGTAAGAAAGACTTTCAAGAGTTATTAGAATTTATTGGTGAAGTTAAGTTTAATCATCTAGGAGTCTTTATTTTCTCCTTAGAAGATGGAACAGCAGCTGCTAAATTTAAAGATGATGTTAGTGAAGAAGAAAAAAAGAAGAGAAAAGCCTTAATTATGGAAAAACAAGCTCAAATCTCTTATCGGTTAAATAAATCTTTAATTGGAAAAACTTTTAAAGGGATTATTTCTTCAATTGATAAAAATAATACTTATTTAGTTCGAAGTGTCTATAATTTAGAAGATGAATTAGATGGTAAAGTTATTGTAAAAGGAAAAGATGGATATTCTCTTGGTGAGATGATTAGTTTTAGAATTAAAGACGTGAGTGTTTATGATCTCTACGCTGAAGAAATATAATAACCATAAATAACACATGGACAAAATAAAAACACGATAATTATCGTGTTTTTTTCTAATTGGTGCCCCTCCGCAGAGTCGAACTACGCACTGATCCTTACCATGGATCCGTTATACCGATTAACTAGAGGGGCTTAAGTTGCTTTATTAATATAGCATAAAGTTTATTTACTGACAAGATTAAAAGTATTAGAGACATATTTTTTCTCTTTTTATAGTTTATTTTGCTGATATATTCAAAGAGTGATTTTCATGTAACTAGTTTCATAAAAATAATTAATATAATTTATTATATCGATACTGGGCTAATAATAAGACTATTAATGAAAGTAGTAAACGCTTACATTTTACATTTTGACTAATTATATTGCTTTGATATTAATACAGATATAGTAAAATATAGTTGTTCAAAGGAGGGAACGAAATTATGATTAAATTTGAAAGTTTAGATTTAAGAAACGATGAGGAAGTTAAGGAAAATGAAAATGCATACGAAAGAGAAAATGCAAAAGAAGATTTCAAATATTTCCCTGATTTTAGACATTATCAAGGAAGATAATCCGTTGTTTTTAAAAATTAGGAGCGCTATAAAAAGATAGCGCTTTTTTCTTGCTTTTTAAAACTATATTATATATAATATTTCTCAATAAGGAAAAATTATGCAAAGAATGACATTACAAAGAACATATATCTTGGAAGCTTTAAGTGTTTTAGGACATGCTTCTTTGAATGAGATTAAAGATTATTTAAAAGTAAACTTAAAAAAATCATCTCTAGCTTCAATTTATCGTAATCTTGAAGTCTTAGAGTCAGATAACCTTATTAAATCCTTAGATATTAGTAACGATTCTAAAATCTATGAGTTAAGTAATCAAGCTGCTCATGATCATTTTATTTGTAACTCTTGTCACTCTTTAATTGATGTTGAAATTATTCATTCCAACAAAGAAGAAATTAAAGAAATTGAGGGAAATAAAGTGGAAAAAATTGTTAAAATATATTATGGTATATGTAGTCGTTGTTTGAAGTAGGTTTAATAACTCTTCAAGGAGAGTTAAAACAATATAAAATTTATAAAGGAAGAAAAAAATGAAAAAGTACAGATGTTTATTATGTGGTGTTGATTTTGAAAGTGATGATGTTAACCCAATTTGCCCAGTTTGTGGTGCAAGTGGTGATGATGTCGTTGAAATTGACGAATAATTTTGGATTTTATTTATCAAGGAGGAAAATGATATGAATAAAAAATATGAAGGAACTAAGACAAAAGAGAATTTATTAACTGCTTTTGGAGGAGAATCCCAAGCTAGAAATAAATATACTTATTTTGCCAGTGTTGCTAAAAAAGAAGGTTATGAACAAATTAGTGCAATTTTCTTAGAAACAGCAGGAAACGAAAAAGAACATGCTGAATTATGGTTTAAAGAATTAGGTTTAATTGGCAATACTAGTGAAAACTTAAAAGAAGCTGCTGATGGTGAAAACTATGAGTGGACCGATATGTATCATGGTTTTGCTCTTACCGCTGAAGAAGAAGGTTTCCCAGAATTAGCTGCTAAATTTAGATTAGTTGGCAGTGTTGAAAAACATCACGAAGAAAGATATCGTGCTTTAAAAGAAAATGTTGATTTAAACAAAGTCTTTAAAAGTAAAGATGGTAAAGTTGCTGTTTGGAAATGCCGTAACTGTGGTTATATCATGATGAAGGAAAATGCTCCTGAATTATGCCCATGCTGCGATCATCCAAAAGCATATTTTGAACTTTTATCCGAAAATTTCTAGGATTTAAGAAAAAGAAAAATTAAACGGGACAGAAGTCCCGTTTTTTATTATTTTTGACTTTAAAAAGTGCGTTTATTTTAGTAAAATAAATAAGAGGTAAATAAAAATGAAAAACAACTTTAGAATTATTACAGACAGCTGCTGCGACTTACCAGCCACTTATATAGAAAATAATGATATTGGAATCTTATCAATTCATTTTACAATTAATGGCGATACTTATAGTGATAACCCAGAGCACAGTGCTTTAGGTTTAAAAGAATTTTATGATCGTTTAAGAAAGAAAGAAATTTCTCAAACTGCTTTAGCAAATAGTGAACAATTTATCAAACTTGCAGAAGAAAGTTTAAAAAAGGGTGAAGATGTTTTAGCAATTATCTTCTCTAGTGCATTAAGTGGAACATATAATGCTTGCCGTTTAGGAGCTTTAGAATTAGAGGAAAAATATCCTGATCGTAAGATTGTTGTCATGGATTCTCTTTCAGCATCCTTAGGTCAAGGTTTATTAATTTATCTTGCAACTGAGGAAAGAAATGGTGGAAAAACAATTGAAGAAGTTGAGGATTTTGTTGAAATTCATAAACAAAAAATGCTTCACTACTTTACAATTGATGATTTAGGAACACTTGCTCGTGGAGGTCGCTTAACTTCTTCAAAGGCTTTTATCGCCGGTATTTTAAATTTAAAACCAGTTTTACATGTCGATAGTGAAGGTCGTTTAGTGCCAATTGCTAAAGTAATGGGTCGTAAACAATCCTTGATGGCATTAGCAAATCACTTTGTTAAAGAAGAAACAGGAGATGGAACTTTCTTTATCTCTCATGGTGATTGTGAAGAAGATGCGCTCTTTTTAAAAGAAAGAATTTTAAAATTAAAAAGTAATGCTAAATGTGTCATTTTTGATTTCATTGGACCAGTTATTGGTTCCCATAGTGGACCATCAACTGTGGCCTTATTCTTTATTGGAGATAATAGATAATGTTAATTGATGATTTAAAAAAAGAAAACATGGCAGCTTTAAAAGCCCATGATGTTAATATTCGCTCAGTTTTAAGTACTGTTATTAATAAATATATGATTTTAGTCTCTTCAGACCGTGAATTAGAAGTTAAAGATGAAGATGTTATCTTATTAATTAATAAGACTTTAAAAGAATTATATGAAGAAAAAGAAGGTAATATTAAAGCAGGTCGTGATGAAAATGTAAAAAATCTTGATCGACAAATTGATTATATTAAAAAGTATTTACCTACTTTAATGAGTGAAGAAGAAATTAAAGAAATTATTTTGACTTTAACTGATCGCTCAATTCCAGTTGTGATGAAACATTTTAAAGAAAATTATTCAGGTAAATGTGATTTAGGAGTTGTGAGTAAAGTTTTAAGAAGTTTGAGTTAGTCATTATTATCTTTTCTTCTCTTTGTGTAAACTTTATTCTTCTTGAATAAGAGGACATATTTATTATATAATAATATGTCTTTACTAGATATATGGGGGCTTCGTATATCGGTAATATAATGGTCTCCAAAACCACAGAGGAGGGTTCGATTCCTTCAGCCCCCGCCAATTAATTTATAAAACACGATTATTATCGTGTTTTTTTGTGGACTACAATCTATTTTAATTGCTGAATTGTATTTATTAACAAGATCTATAAGCAGTAAACAAAACAATTTATGGAAAGAAGATCTAGTTCTTTAGTTGTTATTTCTAGATAAAATTTTCAACAAATAATTATGGTTTATTAACCCTGATAAGCTGATGAGTAAATTTTGGGGCGTGATTATTATAAATGACTACAATTAGTGTCTGAAATTTAAAAAAACTTCTTAAGTCAAAATAAAAGGGCAATAATTAAATTGTACAATTGCTATAAAGAACTAAATATGTTCGAAAAATCTTTGTGCGTTGTAAATTGTCCTGATCTGTTTTTTGGTTTATGTCATTAAATAACTTAAAGGAGATAACAATATGAAATTAAGAAGAATACTTTTACCATTAGCGTTAATAACTACGTTTTTAACTGGCTGTACAAAGTCAGCTAATACTATTGAAGTTGATCTTGGGGGATTAGATCAATATGTTGTTGTTGGTTCTGGTTATAAGGTGATGAAAGAAGAGCCATTAAATGCCACTTTTGATGTTTATTTTGGAGCAGAAGCCTTATTCTCTACAATGTGGAATGATGGACATATTGGGAACAATCCTGGTGTTGGTTCATTTGCAATCGGAATGTATATTTATGATGATAATAATAATGAGATTGCAAACAAAATGGTAAACATTGAGGATTTTTTAAACT
>DATESL010000025.1:0-66166 GCA_035270825.1 Candidatus Onthovivens sp. | reverse complement strand
CATTGAAATTGTACGTGAGACTAAATTACCATAATTATTTGCTAAGTCCATATTTGTACGCTCAACAAATTGTTCAGGAGTAAACTGTCCGTTTTGGCCAAAGATTACTTCTCTAGCTAAATAATATCGAACCGTATCAACACCGTATTTTTCAATTAAGGGGAATGGTGAAATAACGTTTCCCTTTGATTTAGACATCTTTCCATCCTTCATCATTAATAATCCATGAACAAAAACACGATTTGGTACTCTTAAACCCATTGACATTAAAAACTCAGGCCAGTAAATTGTATGGAAGCGAGTAATATCAGCTCCAACAACATGAACAATTTCTGAGTCTTCATTAGCCCAGAATTTTTGATATAAAGAATCATCGCTTGTATGGTAATTAAGCGCTGTTAAATAATTAAATAAAGCATCGACCCAAACATAAACAATATGTTTATTATCTTCTTTAACAGGGATTCCCCATGAAAAAGAAGTACGAGAAACACAAAGATCTTCTAATCCTGGTTTAATAAAAGTATTTAACATTTCATTTTTACGACTTTCAGGTTCAATAAATTTATCTTCTTCAAATAATTTTAATAGTGGTTCTAAATAGTTTTGTAAACGGAAAAAATAAGCCTCTTCACTTGCTATTTCAACCTTTCTTCCACAATCAGGACAAAGATGTTCTTCTCCAACTTGAGTATCAGTCCAAAAAGATTCACAAGGTGTGCAATACCAACCATTATAACTTCCTAAATAGATATCACCTTTAGCGAGCATTTCGCTAAAAACATATTGAACAACTTCGTGATGTCTTTTTTCCGTCGTACGAATAAAATCATCATTAGTAATTTCTAAGGCTTTCCATAATTTTTTAAAATTAGTAGCAATTTCATCAACAAATTCCAGCGGAGTTTTATTTGCTAAAGCCGCATTTTTTTCAATTTTTAAACCATGTTCATCAGTCCCAGTTAAAAAGAAAGTATCGATATGTAACATTCTTTTATAGCGAGCTAAAATATCACACAAAGTAGTGCAATAAGCATGCCCAATATGAGGGTGTCCACTTGGATAATAGATGGGGGTGGTAATATAAAAAGCTTTCTTCTTCATAAAATAAATCTCCTGATATTTCTGAGATAATCTTAACATATTTATCTATAAATTCTAAGTCTTTTAAAGAATAAGACTCTATTTTTATACTTTGTTTATTTTATTGATAATAAAAGCATTTAAGGTTAAACTAATTATATGAAAAAACAGAAAATATATTGGTGTTTACAACAACTTCATAATATAGGTGGAACAGAAATGGTTACTATTCAACTTATCAATGAATTATGTAAACACTATGAGATTCATCTAATCTCCTTATCAGAGAAAGTCTCTGAACCACTTTATAAAGTTGATAAAAGTGTTGAAATACACTATTTAAATGTAAAAAAAGAAATCTGTCAGTTTGACCGCTACTTTCTATTCGCTTTTAAAGCTCATCACTATTTAAAAGCAATCAAACAAGCCTGGCAATGTTTTGCTCAATTTACGATTCATCGCAAAAAAATTGCAAAAAAAATCACTGAGATGACAACAAATGATGACATTATTATTTTTTCTTCTTTAGAACTATTTTTCTTTAAACCAAAGGACCGCTTTATCTATGAACATTTTCATTATAATTCATATTTAGCTAAAACAGCTACTGCTAGGATGATCCGTTTATTGACAAGAAAACCTGATTTTTCCATTTATTTAAGTGAATCAACCTTTAATATTTTAGCCCTTGATAAATCAAAGGCAACTTATATTAACAATCCAGTCCGTTATGAACCAACTTTAAATGAGGATTTTCATAATAACTCCCTGATCTTTGTGGGGCGCTTTGAGAAACAAAAAGATCCCCTCTTATTATTAAAGGCCGTTCATGAGGCCCAAAAATTAAACTTAAAATTTAATCTAAAAATTTTTGGTATTGGATCTTTAAGAAAAGATATGGATGCCTATATTAAAAAATATAACTTACAAAATATTGAAATTATTGAGACTTGTAATGATGTTAAACCGTATTTATTAACTAGTGATTTATTATTAGTTACTTCCTTTTATGAGGGATTTCAACTGGTTACTTTAGAGGCTCATTCCCTTTCTTGTCCAGCTTTGTGGATTGATTGTGGGGATCCTACGACTGATATGATTACGCCTGGAATAAATGGTGATATTGTTTATTCACGAAACCCTAAAGATTATGCTTTAAAATTAAAAGAACTTCTTGATGATAAAAATAAATTGATTCGTTATAAAAAGTCGACCTATGAATCATCAAAAAAATATCAAATAGATTTAATTGCTAATCAGTGGATCAATTTATTTGATAGTCATAAAGAAAGGAAATAAAAAATGAAAGTTTTATTACCAAAAGCTGATGCTGTTAAAAATAGTGGTATTGGTCGAGCAATTGCTCAACAAGAGAAAAATTTGGAGTTAAATGGTATTGAGATTGCAACTAATTTAAAGGAAGCAGACTTAGTTCATATTAATTATTATTTTGGTAAGTCCTATAAAATCTTTAAAAAAGCCAAGAAGATGGGTTTACCAATTGTGGTTCATGGTCATTCGACAATTGAAGATACTTCTCATTCTTTTCGCTTATGGAAAGTTATTTTACCAATTATGACCAATACTTTTATTCGTTTTTATCGTCAAGCTGATATCATTATTACTCCTACTGAATATAGTAAAAACTTAATAGCAAAAATTAAGGGTGTGAGTGCTAAAATTATTCCAATTAGTAATGGAATTAATCTTGATAATTATAAAAAAGAAAATGCTGATATCGAAGGATTTAAAAAGTTAGTTGGCGTTAAAGATGGTGATATTGTTATTCTCTCAATTGGTTTTCCTTTTGAAAGAAAAGGAATTATTGATTTTATAAAAGTTGCACGTGCTTTACCTCAATATAAGTTTGTGTGGTGTGGAGATTTAAATTTTATTTTAAGAACTCATAATGTAAATCACGCTATTCGCACTAGACCAAGTAATGTTATCCTTCCTGGATTTGTTGATTCCTCAATTATTAAGGGTGGGTTATATTTTTCTAAAGTCTTCTTCTTCCCATCCCTTGAAGAAACTGAAGGAATAGTTGTTTTAGAAGCTTTAGCGACTAAAACTCCCCTAATTATCCGTGATATTGGAGTTTATGCTGATTGGTTAAGTGATGGTCTTAACTGTTATAAGGGCAAAACAAACGAAGACTTTATTGATAAGATTCGTCTAGTCCTAACAACTGATAATACTCAGATGATTGAAGAGGGTTATCAAGTTGCTTTAAAAAGAAAATCAAAAGATACAACAAAACAAGTAATTGATATATATAATTCATTATTAAAGAAATAAAAAAAGTTCACCAAGCGGTGAACTTTTAATTTACTATTTCTTAATTCCGTATTTTTTATTGAAACGATCAACACGTCCATCAGTTTGGGTAAATCTTTGTTTCCCAGTATAGAATGGATGGCAGTTTGAACATGTATCGACTCTAATTTCTTTTAAAGTTGATTCTGTTTCAAATGTGGTACCACATGATACGCAGGTAACTGTGCATTTTTGGTACTTTGGATGAATATCTTTTCTCATTTTTTACTCCTTCCGCCTTAACATGAATTTATGTTAAAGAAAGCATGTACAAAGATATTACTCTAAATTAGAAAAAGTTTCAAGTAATATTGATACTTATTTTGAAACAATATTTTTAGTCAAAAAGTCCTGATTTTAATATATTTTAAAGAAAAGTTAACCTAAATTAAGCAAATGTAAAGAAAAGTTGCAATTATAATACTTTACAAAAAACTTTGAGGTCTCATAATTAGTTATATAAAAAGGAGATTATATTATATGATCAGTAAAAAATTAGCCCTTAACATTATTAATGTTGGCTTAGATACTGGTGCTGACTTTGTTGAAGTATATGTTGAAGATACAAGTGTTTCTTCAATCTCTATTGATAACAAAGTTGTTGAAGGAGTTGGTGCTTCAACAACTAATGGCGTTGGCATTAGAATCTTAAAAGATTTAAAAAGTGTTTATGGATATACCAATGATTTATCCAAAAAGAATTTACTTTCATTAACTGAAGATTTATCTAAATCATTTAATAGTGAACGCATTATTGAACCGGTTTTAAAGTTTAAAAAGATTCGTGTTAAAGAAAACTGCAAAAGAGAAATCCCTATTGCAAGTGTTCCAAAAAATGAAATTATTGCTTTATTAAAGAAGGCCAGTGATGTCATTTTTAGTCATGATAAAAGAATTGTGAGAGTTCAAAATGTTTTCTCACATACTGCTTCTGATATTGAAATCTTTAATAGTAAAGGGAATCATATTAAAAACTATCGTGAATATGCTCGTATTGGTTTAATTTCAGTTGCTGCTGATGCTGGCAAAATGGAAACCCGCTTTGATGGTCCAGGCACTCAAGCTGGTTGGGAATACTTTACAAAAACGATTAATTTAGAAGAAGTTGCTAAAGAAAATGCTCGTAAACTTATCTTAATGCTTGAAGCTAAAGAATGTCCAAGTGGTAAATTCCCAGTTGTTATTGGTAATGGTTGGGGAGGAGTTATTTTCCATGAAGCTTGTGGACATCAACTTGAAGCAACAAGTGTTGCAAAAGGTTTAAGTGTCTTCTCTGGTAAAAAAGATGACTTTATTGCTAGTAAAATTGTTAGTGCTTATGATGATGGAACTTTATTTAATGAATGGGGTTCAATTAACATTGATGATGAAGGAAATAAACCACGTAAAAATCAACTTATTAAAAATGGTAAGTTAACTGGTTATTTAATTGATAACTTCAATGGTCGTCGTATGAATGAAGTTGGAAACGGTGCTTGCCGCCGTCAATCCTATAAATATGAACCAACATCAAGAATGTCTAATACATATATTGCTGCTGGTAAATCAACTCCAGAAGAAATTATTAAAGCTACTAAATTAGGAATTTATGCCGTATCTTTTGGTGGAGGTAGTGTTAACCCAAGTACTGGTGATTTTAACTTTGGTTGTAGTGAAGCCTATATTATTAAAGATGGTAAAATCACTGAACCAATTAGAGGAGCAGCTTTAGTTGGTAACGCTCGTGATATCTTAATGCATATTGATATGGTTGGAAATGACTTAGACTTTGGTGTTGGAATGTGTGGTTCTTCTTCAGGATCAATTCCAGTTAATGTTGGCCAACCAACAATTCGTGTTGATGAGATTGTTGTTGGTGGTAGAGGAGGATCAATCGATGAATTTTAATAAATTATTTGCAGCCGCAAAAAAAGAAGGAATTGAAGTTTGTGAAATCACAACTTCAAAATCAAAATCTTTAGCCTTTTCTTTATTTCATGGTGAATTAGATAATTATTCTATTTCTAGTACTTTTAAAACTAGTGCTCGTGGAATTTATAATGGTAAACTTGGTTCTTATACGACTGAGGAAGATAATAAGTTAACAATTCCTAAAGTAATTGAAGCTATTAAAGTAAACTCAACTTTAATTGAAAAAGCTGAGAAACCAATTATTTTTAAAGGAAGTAAAAAATACTATAAGAAAAATGTCTTCTCAAAAGCAATTGAAGAATGGTCTGTTGAAGATAAAATTAAGACTCTTCATCAAATTGAAGATAAATTAAAATCCTTAGATTCTCGAGTATCTGAAGTTGAAGTTTCTTATAATGAATCAGCTAGTGAAGAAATTCTAGCTAATAGTTATGGTTTAAATCTAAAATCTAAATCTAATTACTTCTACTTCTATGGAAGTGTTGTTGTAAAACAAGGTGAAGAAATTAAAAGTTTCTACAAACTCTTCCTTAATAGTGATCCAACTAAATTTAATGTTGATGAGTTCTCTAAGAAAATTGTTGATGGAGCTATTGCTCTTTTAGATAGTAAACCAATTAAAAATAAAGTATATAAAGCAGTCTTAAATCAAGACAGCGTCTCTTCTTTATTAAATGCTTTACTTTCTAACTTAAGCAGTGAAGAAATTCAAAAACACTCTTCTCTTCTTGAGAAAAAACTTGAGACTCAAGTCTTTAGTAAAAAATTATCCGTGGCTGAAAAACGCTTAAACAAAAACTGCTTCTTCCAATATTTTGATGATGAAGGAGTTGCAATTGTTGATAAGAAAGTTATTGAAAAAGGAGTTATTAAAACTTATTTCTATAATCTTGAAACAGCTGCAAAAGATAATGTTGAAACAACAGGAAACGCACGTAAAATGGGTTCAAAAATAGGAATTGGTTTTGGTAGCATTGTCGTTAAACCAGGTAAATCATCCCTAGAAGATTTATTTGCTAAAATTGGCGATGGCGTTTATATTACCTCCTTAAGCGGATTACATGCTGGACTTGATTCTCAATCTGGAGATTTCTCTCTTCAAGCTGAAGGATTTAGTGTTGTTGATGGTAAAAAATCAGATCCATTACCATTAATTACTGTTGCTGGAAATCTCTATACTTTATTTAATGATATTATCGCTATTGGTAATAACTCTGAATTATTACTTGATTCCACAACTACTCCCTCAATTGCCTTTAAACACATAAAAGTTAGTTCATAGAACTTAACATTTATAAATTAGTATTTAAAAACCCCTTGTTTGAGGGGTTTTTCTTTGCTTTGTTTATTTATTTCTTTAAAAGGTAAATAATTCCAATGGTCTTAGGACCACAATGAGAAGTAATGACGCATCCTGCTTTGGCTTCAATAATGTTTTCTTCATTAATATATTTTTTGACTTCTTCTTTACAGTAAATATCTTCTCCATCCATATGACCGCTATTAACGATCATCACTCTAGTAGTATCAATATTTTTTAAATCTTTAACTAACTCTTTTACTTGTTCATCAATTGCTTTTTTATAAAGACCACGTGGTTTTTTATAAACAGTTAATTTATTATTTATCATTTTAGCAATTGGGTGGATATGAAGCATATGAGCAAGTGATTTAGTCATTCCGCTACATCTTCCGCCTTTAGCTAAATAATCTAAACGGTCAATACAAAACTTAGTAGAAAGTAATGGAACATGTTTTCTAATACGCTCAGCAATCTCTTCAATTCCTAAACCCTCATCACGATAATCACAGGCTTTTAAAATTAATAGACCAGTTCCTACTGATAAGTTTTCACCATCAATTACTTCAACACGTCCTTCTGGAAATTCAAAGGAAGCATTATATGCATTGTTATAAGTGCAAGATAGCCCACTCCCAATTGAAATATAAATAACGCTATCGCCATTATCAATATGTTTTCTAAAAAGATCTATAAATTCACTAGCATTGACGGCTCCTGTAATTGGAGTATTACCAGTTTTTTCAACGTTTTGATAAACACCTTCCACATCAATATCAACTCCATCTTTATAGTCTTTTTCAATTCCTTTAAATGTTACATGCAAGGGAATTGATTCAATTCCTCTTTCCTCACGCATAGTTAAAGGCAAGTCGCAGGTTGAATCTGCGATAATAATAATTTTGTTCATATGTCTCCTTTATATTATTTATGTAAATCCTTCTCAAGATTTGGATATAAGTCACAAACTTCATTATAGATAATTTCATAAACTGCCTTATCTTCTTTGATGTTTAACTCTTCACTAAATTCTTTAAAAAATTTATCAGCTCTTTGTTTATTAGCAATTAATTCAGATTCACTTTTTTCAATTAAGACAACGTAAAGGAGGTATGTGCCAAGAGTTAAAGCAGTTTTTTGAGCTTTTAATTCTTTTTTAGCACTAGGAGTTAAGTTTTCATAAAGTTTAACTGCATCATTTAAAGTTCTTTTCGTTAAAGATAAAAGAAGATTTACAATATCACGAAAATCTTTGGTACTATTAGAAATTTTAAGATCTTTAGCATAATATTTTTTTAAAATCTTGGCAGTTTCATCAATTTCGCCTTCTAAATATAAAATAGACATATGTAAGTTAGAAACCTTTAGGGTGTAGTCTGTTAGTTCATCAAATTCATGAACTGGACGATAATCAACTCCTAAAAAAGTATCTGCTTTAATACGAAGCATTTCATTATGAGGTCCAATATTTTCTTTTTTACTAATAATAGCTAATTGATAACCATCATTTAAACTATCAAGTCTAAAAGGAACAAGATTATATAAGGAAATAATTAAACCAATAACAGTAACAATTAAAACTAAATATTTTAAAACAACTAAACCCTTAGCAGGATTAATTAATCCACTAATTTTATCTGGAACAAAAAAGAATAAAAGAGCAACAGCTACAACTTCAAGTAAAACAAACATTAAAGGAATAAAAGCAATTGGTTTAAAATTACTTTTTAAACTTTTTGGTTTAATAATTGTTTGACCAGTTAAACCATTGAAAGGTTTAGGGAATTTAAACTTCTTACTAACTTTGCCATCGTGAACTTTTTTAAAAAAGGCAAAGCCAAGTATATTAACACTGACAATATGATATCCACCAATCTTGGCCCCGATTACATGTCCAAGTTCAAGGATAATAACATTAAAAATTACTCCTACAACAATTCCAATAATAACTAATATTACAGAATCGCTGCCAAAACTTTGAGAAATAATTGCTCCATTAGGAGCGATAACAAAAAAACCAACACATAGAACAACAACAACCATTGCTATGTAGACGATTAAACTAATTCCATCTTCTTTTCTCATTTTAATTACTCCTTTTTAAAAGTCATTATATTATACAATATTTATCTCAATCTTTTAACTAAAATATCGATATCTTCTTGATTTAAGAGTTTTGTTAACTTATGAATGATATCTTCTTTTGAATAATTATCATTGGTAAATAAATAAAAGGTTTGGCTATTTAGGCTTGAAGAATAATACTTAGCTAAATCCTTAACTTCATCTAAAGTTAGTTGATATTTCTTTAAATACCCTAAAAAATAACGATAATAGAACCCCTCATACAAGGTTAAAATAATCTCTTTAGAGTTAGATTTAGCAATTTCCTTATTAAAATCAACATTTAAAAAGAGCAAATCTAATAGACGTTTAATGAAACTTTCAAGACTTTCATCTTCTTTAAATTCAAAACTTATATCTTGAAAAATTGACATTAAAACATCAAAAATATTTGAATAATGATAGTAAAAAGTTTGTCTTTTAATATTTAAAAGACTACAAATTTCATTGACATTTACTTCGTCAATATGAGTAGTTGATAGTAACTCAATCAAAGTATTTTTAATTTGTTCTTCGCGTTTAATCATTATTACTCCTTATTAATTATTTTCCTTATTCAGTTCTTAAAGCTGTTACTGGATCTTTTTTAGCAGCCATTCTAGCTGGTAAGAATCCACTAATAAAGGATAGAAGGACTGAAACAAGTACAAGAGCGATTACATGGAAGATATTTAAAACAGCAATATTTCCCATTAAGTATTCCGAGAATACTAAATTTAAAATAAGATTTAAAGGAATTGTTATCAAGAAGGCTGCAAAACATCCAATCAACCCTCCAAGTAATCCTAAAATAAAACATTCTGCTTCAAATAGTCGCCCAACGTCTTTTTTTCTAGCTCCTAGCGCTCTTAAAACACCAATCTCTTTTGTTCTTTCAATAACACTCACATAGGTAATTATTCCTGTCATCACACAGCTAACAACAAGTGAAATCGAGGCAAAGACAACTAAAACAATTGAAATAACATTAATCATATTAGCTACTCCATCTGATAATGAAGAAACAAAATCTACATAGAAAACTTGTTCTTTTTCATTTTGAGCATGAAGGGGATCATATTCTTCAGAAGTATTAATTTTATTAAATTCATCTAAAGCACTAATTAATTCTTTTTTAGAAGTTAGGTTTTTAGGAAAGATAATAATTGAACTAATATTAGAATAGGAGTTTAAATAAGCAAAGAAACTAATAAGCATTTCATAAGCTTTTTGATTATCTTCTGTAAATAATTTTAAGATATCGGTTAAATAATCTTCTAATCCTTCAATTCCTTCTTCTTTTAATCTTTCATCAACATATTCAATTCCAACACTATTACTCTCTCTTAAATAAGATTTAACATCTCTCACTTTACTTCCATCAAAAATAGAATAAAAACTAAAATGTTTATTAATTACATTATTGATCACTGAAGCATCTAAAGAATTATTATTTGGATCACCAATGGCTGTCACTAAATCACCAAAAAAGACTAATAAACTCATTGGATTTGACCCATTGAGAATAAAGTTATTTTTAGTTTTAGTGGCAATCTCTGAGTTTATATTGGCATTATATAGTTTTTCTTCTAACCCTTTTTGATAACCAATTCCTGGAGCCATTGAAGCAAAATAACTTCCTTCTGTTGGTCTTAAAACCCCAGTAATTTTTAATTCAATCCCGACATTATCTTGGTTATTAAATTTATCAGTTAAACCATTATAATAAGAGGCATAGATATCTCTTTTATTACCGGTAGGATCAACAAGAGAATTTACAACACTAGTTGTAATAATATCATCGTTTGTGAAGACCTTATATTTCTTATTAACAATATCTTCAAAAGAAATTGGGTTTTTAGCTGCTTCTTCAATTGTTGTTGTATCACTATAAATTCCTAAAGCCTTTAAACTAGCTAGAGGAATCTCATTAGAGTTATTAACTAAAAGAGCGACTTCATGAATATTTTCTTTTTTAGGAAAAGTTCCATAAATTGTATCATATGAATCTTCAAGAGTGTTCTCATCACCAAATAAAACATGAAAAGTATTAGTTGGTAAACCTGTTAAAGAATTAATTGCTCCCCCAATATTCATTGATAAAGCATCAATATTATTAACCACTTTTACTGTTTCATCAGGAAAAAGAGTTGTTAAATTAAGCGAATAGTTTGATTGATAAGTTGTTAAATACTCATTAATTAAATTCTTATCAGTTTTTAAATGTTCAAGGTAATCAACATATTTTTGAGAAAAGGAATTATATTTATATGTTGGTTTGCCCATAGCTGATTCATAAGGACGAAGAAGATCATCGCTAGGGAATTCAGGGTTTTTATTATCTTCAACTGGTTTTTCAATTGAGAGTGAATAAGATGGAATATTAATTGGCATCGAGGAAGCACTTTGAGATTCAATCTTACCAATATATTCAGTAAAACCAGATGAAAGAGCTAAAACTAAAGCCACACCAATAATCCCAAATGAACTAGCAATTGAGGTAATAATTGTACGTCCTTTTTTAGTCATTAAGTTTCTTAGGGAAATATTTAAAGCAGTAAAAAAGTTCATTGAAGACTTCTTTTTCTTTGGTTTTTTCGTCGTATCTTTAATTAAATCTTTTTGTTTAACTACTTCTTTTTGAAGTTTAGCAAGGGGAGTATGAAAATCTTTTAAAATAACTCCGTCTTTTAAATTAATAACTCTGGTGGCATATTTATCAGCAATTTCAGCATTATGAGTAACCATAATAACAAGTTTTGTTTCAGAAATCTTACGTAAAATGTTCATAATTTGGACGCTTGTTTTACTATCTAAGGCCCCGGTTGGTTCATCGGCTAAAATAATTTCTGGGTTATTAACTAAAGCTCTAGCAATAGCCACTCTTTGCATTTGACCACCTGATAATTGGTTTGGTCTTTTTTTATAAATCCCCTCTAACCCAACGAGATCAAGAGCAACTTTTGCCTTGGCTTCTCTTGCTTCTTTTTTATCACCACTTAAAGTAAGGGCTAATTCAATATTTTGTTGAATGCTTAAATGAGGAATCAAATTATAGTTTTGGAAAACAAAACCAATACGTTTATTACGGTAATTATCCCAGTCCTTATCCTTATATTCTTTAGTACTTTTATTATTGATAATTAAATCACCACTAGTGTATTGATCTAACCCTCCAATCAGGTTTAAAAGAGTGGTTTTACCACAACCTGAAGGACCTAAAATACAACAAAATTCATTTTGCTTAAACTCTAAATTAATATAATTTAATGCACGAAAAGGTTTCTTATCAACATAGTAATCTTTTGCGATATTTATTAACTTTAACATTTCGTTTTCCTCCCTTTTTCTACTATCTTATTGTAATACAACAAGATTTTTAATCTACTAATTTCTTAACTCTTTAAAGAATTTTTTAAGCAAATCTAGGGACTCTTTTTCAAGAATTCCTCTCTCTACTTTCATCTTATAATTCTCTAGTTTTAAAATATCGTGTGTTGATCCAAAAGAACCACTTTTAAATTCTTGTGCTCCAATTACAATTTCTTTAATTCGTGATTGAACAATCGCACTAGCACACATCAAACAAGGTTCTAAAGTTACAAAAAGAGTTAAATTTGGTAAACGCCATTCTTTAACTTTTTTTGCAGCTTTCCTTAAAACCAATACTTCGGCATGAGCACTAACATCACTTTTAATAGTTCTTTTATTATGAGCTTTAGCAATTATTTTACCTGACTCATCAACTAAAATTGCTCCAACTGGAACTTCTTTTTTCTTGCTCGCTTTTTTGGCTTCTTTTAAAGCCAGGTTCATATAATATTCGTTTGTTTTAATCATTCTTTTTAAAATAAAACCATTGCACATTTGTAAAAAATCTTAAGGCTGCTATGTTCCCATCCTGACCTGGTTCGAAAATACAAATTGCAATGGCTTAATAATTATACTATTCTTTTATTTTTTTTAAAACACTAATGTTGCCCATGTATGGACGAAGGACTTCAGGAATCGTCACACTGCCATCTTCATTTTGACATTGTTCTAATAAAGCTGGGAAGATACGCGATGTAGCAAGTCCGCTGCCATTTAAGGTATGCATGTATAAAATCTTACCATTTTCATCCTTATATCTCATTAATCCGCGTCTTGATTGATAATCACGAGCATTTGAAACACTACTAACTTCCTTATAAATATCAAGGGAAGGTAAATAGATTTCTAAATCATAGGTACGAGCCATGGCATGAGAACAATCTCCAGCTGCTAACTTTGACATTCTAAAGTGTAGACCTAAAGATTCAATTAAGAATTTTGCTTTATTTACTAATTCATCAAAAGCACGGTCTGAATCTTCAGCTTTTGTATATTCAACCATCTCAACCTTATTAAATTGATATCCGCGAATCATCCCTCTTTCTTCTGAGCGATAAGATCCAGCTTCTTTACGATAACATGGAGTATAAGCAAAGTATTTTTTAGGTAATTCAGAGCCATCAATTATTTCATCACGATGAAAATTAACAAGAGCAGTTTCAGCAGTAGGTAGTAAAAATTTAAATGGTTCAACATCTTTTAAAACAAAGATATCTTCTTCAAATTTAGGGAATTGTCCAGCAGTAAATCCGCTTTGATAATTTAATATATGTGGAGGAATAATCATTTCAAAACCATCATTAAGATGAGTATTTATAAAAAAGTTTAATAAAGCCCACTCAAGACGAGCTCCTAGTCCTGTGTAAAACCAGGTTCCTGAACCAGAAACTTTTGCTCCACGAACATAATCAATTAAACCTAATTCTTCAGCAAGTTCAACGTGATTTTTAATAGGAAAACTAAATTTAGGTTGATCTTTATAACGATAAATTTCTTTATTGTTTTCTTTTCCCCCGCTTAAAAGGTCATCATCAGGAAGATTAGGAAGAGCAACATAAATAAGATTAATATCTTCTTCATATTTCTTTAACTTTTCTTCATCATCTTTAATGCTACTAGCTAATTCTTTAACTTTGAGGAAGATCTCCTTAACATCACCGCCAGTTTTTTTCACTTCTCCAACACTTTTTGAGAGTTTATTTTGCATGGCACGATTATCTTCAACTTTCTTTTGTAAAACTCTTTTAGCTTCAATCATTAAGCATAATTCATCAATATGAGCCTCAAATCCTTTCTTCTCTAAAAGTTTTTTAACTTCTTCTCTCTTCTCTAAAATGTAATTAATATCTAACATTTTTATTCTCCTTCTAATTCCTTATAAAATTTAATCAAATCAACACCAATACTTTTATATGAAGCTTTTTTACAAAATTGAGCAGCTTTTTCAATTGTTAATTCCATTCGTTCATTAAAAAAACTATCAATCCCATCAATTAAAGCATCAAAACTATTATATACATAGGAATTTTCCTTATCAATTGCAATATCTTCAAAAATCGATCCTTTTAAGGCAAGAATTTGAGTTTTAGAAACCATTGCTTCATAGACTTCAATATCATTACCATAATTTGAATTACAACTAACAAAAATTGAAGCATTATAAAGGAGAGAAGAATATAAATCGTTTGTTAAGGGCTCAATAAATAATAAGTTACGAGGAATCTTTTTAAGATTGTTTCTAAAACGAATCGAAAGATGATTTCGATTAGTAGTATGTGAGATACAAATAAATTTATATTCAGGAAACTTTTCCGCTAACTTCTTTATTTTTTCAAAAGCTGCCTCATCTCGATAATCAATAACTGAAACGATTAGTTTAGTTTCTTCAGGAAACTGAAAATGAGAAAAAATAGCAGTTTTTAAAGGATTTAAACTAATATCAAAACGGGTAATTCTTAAAGGAATTGGTAAAACTTCAATTCGAGCCGTGACTCCTTTTTCAATTAAATATTTTTTAGCCAGTTCTGAAGGAGCAAAAACTAAATCCACTGAATTAATAATTTCTAGTTGTTTTCTTTTAGCAACAAAATTACCTTCTTCTAATTTATTAGTTGCTGCTTTAAAAAGAGAGGGGATTGTTAAATCTGCCTCAGTCGATAAAAGACTTAAGACAAATTTAAAATTCTTTCCATACTCTTTTTTGAATTTATTAATTTCGGTTAAATCAATAAAATGAACTACTTCATAACCACTACTTAAAGGGGATGAAAAGTAAGACTCATCTTGGTATTCAAGAGCACTTTTTAAACTACGACGAATACGCGTTCCTTCAAAATTATCTAGTTTTGATTTTGGATCAAAATAAATTAAAACCTTCATTTTATTCTTCCTCGGTTAAGGTATTTTCCTCACTGATTTTATTTTCGGTTTCAACTTCATCTTCAATAATTACATTAGGCACGATTGCAAAACTGGAAACAATTTGGTTATCTCTTAAACTAATAACTTTGACCCCTTGAGAATTACGGCCACAAACTCTAACTTCAGAAAGTGGAGTTCTAACTAAGACTCCAGAGTTGGTAATAGCAAGATAGTCTTCATAACCATTTACAACCTTCATTCCGCATAAATCGCCCGATTTCTCGGTTAGTTTTATAGTTTTAACTCCAAGTGAGTTACGATGTGTTTGGCGATAATCATTAATTGATGATAATTTTCCAATTCCTTTTTCAGCAATAACAAAGACTAAATCACCCTCTAAAGAGGTTGCAAGTGAAACAAGGAAGTGCTCATTTTTAAGTCTCATTCCTTTAACACCACTAGCACTTCTACCCATTGCTCGAATTTCATTTTCATCAAAGAAACAAAGTTGTCCAACATTACTAGCAAGTAAAATTTTAGCGTTTCCGTTAGTAACTTTAACTCCAAGTAATGAATCATTTTCTTTAAAGGTAATAGCTTTTTTACCATTAACATTAATACGAATAAATTCTTCTAATTTAACACGTTTAACGATCCCTTGTTTTGTTGCAAGGAAGAGAAATTTATTTTCATAATCATTAACGGTAATTAAAGAAACAACACTTTCTTTATTATCTAAATCTAAAAGATTACGAACAGGAATTCCCTTTGATAAACGACCAGCATCTAATATTTCATGAACTCTTTTACGATAAACCTTACCAGAATTAGTAAAGAATAAAATATCGGTATGAGTATTAGCATGACGGATTTGTTCAACCTCATCATCACTATAAGTTGTCATTCCCTTAACTCCAATCCCGCCGCGTCTTTGAGATTTAAATTCTGCACTCGCCATTCTTTTAATATAACCTTTTGAGGTTAATGTAATAATAACATCTTCAACAGGAATTAAGTCTTCATCCTCAATTGAGAGGGCTTCCGTGGAGATTTCGGTTTTACGGTCATCACCAAATCTTCTTTTTACTTCATTTAATTCTTCTTCAATTACATCAATTATATTTTCGCGGCTTTCTAAAATTTTATTATATTTAGCAATATTTTCTTCAAGGCCAGCTTTTTCATCAAGTAATTTTTGGGTTTCTAAACCAGTTAAGCGACCAAGCGTCATAGCAACAACTGCTTTTGCTTGTAATTCGCTAAAAGCAAATCTTTCAATTAATTTTTCGCTAAATTCTAAAGGAGTGCTTGAACTACGAGCCATTTTAATAACTTCATCAATTGCATCATGAACAATTAATAATCCATCAACAATATGTTTTCTCTCTAAATCTTTCTTTAAAAAGAATTTAGTACGACGAGTAACAACTTCAATTTGGAATTCTAAGTATTTGGATAAGATCTCTTTTAAAGTTAAAACTTGAGGAGTTCCTTTGACAATACAAAGATTAATAATTCCAAAACTTACTTCTAATTTAGTGTTTTTATATAATTGATTTAAAACAACTTGAGGAACAACATCACGACGACATTCGATTTCAATATGAACGTTTCTTTTTGAATAATCTTTAATCCCCGTAATCCCTTCAATCTTTTTATCACGAGCTAATTCAGAGATTTTACTCACTAAATCGGCCTTATTTGTCATATAAGGAATTTCTGTAATAATAATTTTGCTTTTCTGGTTTGGTTTTTCTTCAATAATACTACGAGCACGAATTTTAAATTTCCCGCGTCCTGTCGTATAAGCTTCTTTAATTCCGCTCAATCCAAAAACAATCCCGCCCATAGGAAAATCAGGACCTTTAATAATATTCATTAAATCCCCAACTTCGCAATCAGGGTTATGAGCATAAAAAATTAATCCATCAATGACTTCTTTTAAGTTATGAGGTGGCATTTTAGTTGCCATTCCAACTGCAATCCCCTCACTTCCATTAACTAAAAGGTTAGGAAAGCGTGATGGTAAAACAACTGGTTCTTTTAAACTACCATCATAGTTAGGAGTAAAATCAACTGTATCGCTATCAATGTTTTTAACCATTTCATTACTTAATTTAGCTAAGCGACATTCAGTATAACGCATTGCAGCAGCTTCATCTCCATCCATCGTCCCAAAGTTACCATGTCCTTCGATTAACATATAACGCATCGAGAAATATTGAGCTAAACGAACAATCGTTCCATAAATTGCTGAATCACCATGAGGGTGATATTTACCCATAACATCACCAACAACTTTAGCGGATTTAACAAATGGTTTTTCTGGCGTATATCCAGCTTCATTCATTGAAAAAATAACGCGGCGGTGAACAGGTTTTAAGCCGTCACGAACATCAGGTAAAGCACGAGCCACAATAACACTCATGGCATAATCTAAAAAGGAGGATTTTACTTCTTTAACAATTTCAGTGTCGACCAGAGCGGCTTTAATTCCATGCTCTGCCCCACCAAAATCATCATTATTTCCATCTTCTAAAGTTTCATTTTCATTAACTTCTAGGATTTCATCTTTTTCATCAAAATTCATATCATTCTCCCTTCCTTAAATATCTAAGTTCTTAACAAATTGAGCATTCTCAGCAATAAATTTGCTGCGTGGCTCAACTGGTTCACCCATTAAATCATCAAAAATCTCATCAGCAGCAATTGCATCTTCAACTGTTACTCGTAACATTCTACGAGCTTTTGGATCCATTGTTGTTTCTTCTAATTGATCAGCATCCATTTCACCAAGACCCTTATAGCGTTGATATGGATAACCTTCTTTTAATTGTAATTTAGTTCTTAAATCATCAAGTTGTTCATCAGAATAAGCATAGTAAGCTTTCCCGCGGTATTCCACCTTATAAAGTGGAGGTTGAGCAATATAAACATATCCCTTATCAATTAATGGCTTCATAAAACGATTAAAGAATGTTAAAAGCAAGACTCGAATATGAGAACCATCAACATCAGCATCGGTCATAATAACAACTTTGTGATAACGAACTTTTTCAATATTAAAATCTTCATTAATTCCAGCTCCAATTGCCACAATCATATTTCCAACTTCGGCATTTTCTAAAATACGGTGAGATTGAGCTTTTTGGACATTTAAAATTTTTCCTCTTAAAGGTAAAATTGCTTGATAGCGTGAATCACGACCTTGTTTGGCAGAACCTCCTGCGGAGTTTCCTTCAACAATAAATAATTCACATTCTTCAGGATTATTTGAACTACAATCTGCTAATTTTCCAGGTAAAGTCATTTGTTCCAAACCAGTTTTTTTACGAGCATTATCACGAGCATTTTTAGCCGATAAACGAGCCTCATAAGCTCCTCTAATTTTATGAACGATAGCAATGGCGACATCTTTATTTTCATTTAAAAATCTCTCTAAAGCTTCTCCAGCAATGTTTGAGACAATCTTTTTAACTTCAGCGTTTCCAAGTTTCCCTTTTGTTTGCCCCTCATATTGTGGGTTAGGGTGTTTGACGGAAATAATTGCTGTTAGACCTTCTTTACAATCATCATAAGAGAATTTTTCTTTATCGTTCTCTTTTAAAATTTTATTAAAACGAGCATAGTTATTAAAAATACGGGTCATGGCAAGGTTTAATCCATCCTCATGAGTTCCCCCGTTCCCAGTATTAACATTATTACAGAAGGAATAAAGCGAATCTTTATATTCGTTGGTATATTGCATGGCAATTTCAACAATAATTGTTTCTTCAATCCCGTTTCCCGTAAATACTTGAGCATCATGACAGTAAAAAACATTTGGAATTAAAACTTCATTATTACGATTAAGATATTTAACATATTCAATAATTCCTCCATCAAATTTAAAGGAATCAGTATGAGCGGGAGTAACTCTTAAATCAGTTAAAGTAATTCGAATTGCTTTATTTAAGAAAGCCATTTGACGGACTCTATTTTTAACAGTCTCGTAAGTATAAACAGTTGTTTCTTTAAAGATAGTTGGATCAGGTTTAAAAGTCACCAGTGTCCCGTGTTTTGTCGTTTTTCCAACTTCTGATAATGGAGCTACGGTATGGCCGCCGTTAGCAAAACGGATTTGATATTCTTTGCCCTCTTTATAAACATTAACTTGAACCCATTCACTAAGCGCATTAACAACACTTGCTCCAACACCATGTAATCCACCACTAACTTTATAACCACCATTATTACCAAATTTACCACCAGCATGAAGCATTGTAAAAACAGTTTCAACTCCGCTCTTTTTTGATTTTGAGACAATATCCACAGGGATTCCGCGTCCGTTATCTTCAACACTGATACTATTATCATCATTAATTGTAACTTTTATTTCATCACAATATCCAGCAAGTGCTTCATCAATTGCGTTATCAACAATTTCCCAAATTAAATGATGAAGACCAGTCGAGTTAGTTGTTCCAATATACATACTAGGTCTTTTACGGACCCCCTCTAAACCTTCTAAAACATCAAGGTTAGTTGCTGTATAACTTTCAGCGCCTCGTTCAAAGGCACGTTCATCATCAATTTTAATAATTTTATCTTTGATTTGATTAGAAACTGCTTTATCAACCTCATTAAAGCCATCATCTTTCGAGATGGTTTTATCTTCCTCTTCAATCTCTGGATTTTCTAGTTCCACAGTTTTAATTTCCTTATCGCTCATAATCAATCCTCCTTCGTTATGTTTCCCATCTCAACTTTATAAAATGTTGAGTGGGTGATATTTATTTTTTCAGTATTTGTTATAAATACTTGTTTTAGTTTTCTTAAAAACTTAATTAAAAGTTCGCGGTGTTTCTCATCTAATTCACTAAGAACATCATCAAGAATGACAATTGGTCTTAATTTCTCATCTTCAATTAAGAAATAAGGGGTTAATTTCAAAGCTAAGACTGCTAAGCGGTTTTCTCCCTGCGATCCAAATTCACCAACGTTTAAGCCGTTCTTTAGTAAGTAGAAGTCTTCTTTATGAACACCAATACTTGTCATTTTCTTCTTTAAATCATTTTTGAGTGTTTGAGCATATGCTTTTCTGGCTTTTTCTTCATATTTTGCCTCATCATCGATAAAGGGCACATATTTGAAATCAAGTAATTCATAGCGATCAGCAATTTCTTGATAAACATCTTTAATCTTGCTATTTAATCCTTCTGAATAAGTTCTGCGATATAAATAAATTTCTTTACTATAAGTAATTAATCTTTCTGTAATTGTTTCTAGTAATAATAAATTTGGATTAGGTTTTTTTAAGAGTTCATTTCTCTCTTTTAAAAGTTTTTCATAAGCCGATATAAACTTTAAATAATTCGATGAATTCTTACTAATTGCAATATTAAGGAAGTTTCTGCGGGCTCGAGGGGCGTCTTTAAGTAATAAAACATCTTTTGGATAAAAATAAAGACAGTTAATGATTTCATTTAATTCCGATATTTTTTTAACTTGACGGTTTTCTAATAAAATCTTTTTCCCTTCAGGCGTTAAATATATTTGTAATTTCTTCCCAATAATTGAAGTTCTAATACTGGCAGTAATTGAAGCTAGTTCAGAGTTCAAGTTTATTAATTCCTTATCTTCACTCGTACGAAAACTACGAGCAATCGATAAAAAATAAATTGCTTCCACAAGATTAGTCTTTCCTGAAGCATTTTTACCATAAATATAATTAATCCCATTATTAAAATTTAGAGTTAATTTTGAATAGTTTCTAAAATTTATTAACTTGATACTTTCAATAATCATTTGATGATTTCAAAGAATGACTCGTTATCAATTTCAACTAAATCAGTGGCACGAATCTTCTTTCCTCGTTGCTTACAATCCTCATTATTAACCTTAATTTCATGTTCCATAATAAAACTCTTAGCTTCGGCGCCATTTTGAATAATTCCGGCAAATTTTAAGAGTTGTCCAAGGGTAATAAATTCAGTTTTGATAGTGATTTTTGTGTTTAGTTTCATTAATAAAAGCTCCTTTATTATTATATAATAAAGGAACCATTTTTTAAAGACTTTTATACGTCCTCGTGTAGGAATATGAGGAGATTATTTGTTTAGTGTTTAATACGTTCTAACAGGCGTTATTAAATGAATTAAATCAGGGTTAGATTTAGCAGTAATTGTGAAAGGTTTTAATTCTCCAATAAATGAGATTATAACATCTTCTGATTTTAAAGCTTTAATAGCAGCAATAACATATTCAGCATTAAAGGAAATTGCAAAGGCTTCACCTTCAAATCTAAAAAGTGATAATTTACCCTCAGCGTCCCCAATTTGTTGAGATTTAGAAGAAATTTTTACTTCCATTGATCCAGCATTTAATTTAACAATATTTTCTCTTTCAATACTTAAAAGTGAAATATTAGAGCAAGTTGAAATAAATTCATTAGCATTAACTTCTAAAGTATATAAAAAATTCTTTGGAATGATGTTTCTGGTGTTAGGATATTCACCTGATAAAAGACTAATTGAAATTAAAGTTGAATTTAAAACAAATAAAGCTTTTTTATCGTTGATATAAAGTTCAATTTCTTCTTCGTTTGAAATAAGTTTAACAACTTCAAGTAAGAGTTTAGCAGAGACGCTAATATTAAAATGACTATCACTTGAGGTTACTAATGCTTTACGGGCTAATCTAATACCATCAGTAGCTGTAAAAATAACTTTATCATTTTCACTCTCAAAATTAACAGCCGTTAAAATAGGACGAGTTTCTTTATTTGAAGCTGCAAAATAAATTTCATTAATAACATTAACAAATTCATTAGCTTTAAAAACAACCTTACAACCATCTTTATCAAAATCAATATCACGATACTCTTGTTCGCGGATTACGTTAATTTGATAATTTAATTTATCATTTTCAATTAATAATTGAGCTTCATCTTCAACAACAAGTGAAATTTCTGAATCAATAATGCTTCTTGTGATATCAGTGATAATTTTTCCATCAACTAAAATTCCTCCATTTTTAAAATCTCGAATAATTTCTTTATCGTTTAAAAATTTAGGAATAAATGTTGAGATTGAAATATCTCCATTAGATCCAATTAAATTTAATCCATCATCATTTAAAGTTAATTTTAAATACGAAAGGATTGGATCAGTTACTTTGTTGCTAACGACTTTAGAAGTAGCGTTTAAACCTCTAGCAAATTGTTCTTTGTTGATTGTAAATTTCATTTGATTAATTCTCCTTTTTAAGAATAGTTTTAATAATAAGGGCTGTGGATTGTGTGGAAACGTAGAACAACTACGTCTTAAGATTGATATTAGTTAGGCGATGCGCTTATTTAACTCTTCGATAACTGTACACATTTGAGAGTCTTTTTTAAGCTGCTTTTCCACATATTGTACACTGTGCATTATTGTTGAGTGATCTCGATTTGAGAAAGTGTCACCAATTTTTTTATAAGACATATCTAATTTAGTTCGAATAAGATAAATTGCAATGTGTCGAGCAAGAGCAATGTTAGCCGTTTTTATTTTACCAGTTAACTGAGTTGTTGAGATTCCATAATAGCTTGAAACAGTATTAATAATCTTATGGTGAGTTAATACTTGCTTGCCTCCACCCTTTGGTCCGCTGATATCTAAAGCATTCATTGCAATATCTAAAGTAATTTTTTTATAAAGATAAAGACTTGAGTAGAAATAGATTCGCGTTAAAGCTCCTTGAAGTCCGCGAATTGAAGATTTACAGTTTTCAGCAATGAAATAAATAGCGTCTTCATCAATAAAATCAACCGAATGTCCTTCATTAACTAATTTCTTTTTCAAAATTTCAACACAGATCCCAATATCAGGTGGTGAAATAGAAACCGAAAGACCATTTGTAAAGCGGGTCACTAAACGTTCATCAATTCCATCTAAGTCCGCTGGAGTACGATCACTTGTTAAAACAATTTGTTTATTATTTTGTGTAAAGTATTGAAAAACATTAAAGAAAAACTCTAAAGATCTCTTTTTATCTTTCATTAATTGAATATCATCAACAAGCAAAACATCAAATTTCATAATATATTGTAATAAAGCTCCTGTTGAGGTATCAGTTTTGCAAAAAGCGATGAATTCGTTGACAAAATCTTGTGAGGATGTGTATAAAACCTTAATTTGAGGTGATTTAGCACGAATATGGTTTCCAATCGAGGTTAAAAGGTGGGTTTTACCTAAACCACTAGGACTATAAATAAATAAAGGATTATAAGAAGTACCTGGGTTGCAAGCAATTGTAATTGCAGCTTGATAAGCCTCTTGGTTAGAAGGTCCGTTGACAAAAGTATCAAAGGTAAAAGTAGGATTTAATACATTATTTGCAAAGAAACGAGGATTATTTGCTGCTAAAACATCACCAACCTCTTTTTCTTCTAAACTAGTCTTATGAACGAAAGTTAATTTATAGTCAGTTCCGGTATATTCTTGAACTGTGGCTGAAAATAAGTCATAAAAATTATCAGATATGTTTAGAGCTGCAAAAGCTGTATCACAACCAATTATCATCTTATCACCTGTGATTGAGTGAATAAATGTCGATGCAATCATCGAATTATAAAAAGCAGTGTCGTTGATCTTATCCTTTAATTTTAAAAGAACTTGATTCCAAATTTTAGTTGTGTCTGTAAGTGTTCTTGCATCCATATATTTTTAAACCTTAAGCAAATAATATCACATTCATAATTATATTAAACCATAAATATTTACAAAATTAATCCTTCCACAATTTGAACGAAAAATACACCTATTTTCTCGTGATTTTGACTTTTCCACATTTTAAAATTGTGGATAAATTGTGGATAACTATCAAAAAAGAGCAAAATGTGTAATTGTGGAGAACATTTCTACATTAAAATACTTTATCAACATCTAATAAAGTTGTTCACTATCGTGCTTTTTAGACTTTTCCACACTTTTAAAGAGAGTTATCAAGTATCATGTGAAAATCTTCCCTAGAGAATATTTTTTAAATGATGAAATAGCCAAAAAAAATATAATAGTTTGACATATATATGTATAAACATATATAATTCATTTTGCATATGTGGAGGTAAAAATATTATGAAAAGAACATATCAACCAAGTAAAGTTCACAAGATGAGAACTCATGGCTTCAGAGCCAGAATGTCTACAGCTACTGGTCGTAAAGTTTTAGCCCTTAGAAGAGCTAAAGGAAGAAATGTCTTAACCGTTTCTAGATAATGAAAAAGAAAAACCGTATTAAAAAATATTTAGAATTCAAAGAAATAATTGATTTGAAACATAGTAAACGAAATGAATTTGGATTTCTCTACTTTCGAACAAACGAATATGGTTTTACACGAATTGGAGTTCAAGTTTCTAAAAAACACGGCAATGCTGTGATGAGAAACAAAATTAAAAGACAAGTTAGAAATATATTAGATTCTTTTTTAAATTATAGTGAATCCTTAGATTTAATTATAATTCCATCAAGAAATTATAACGTTAATGAATTTGAAAAATTTAAAGAGGCTTTAATTAGATTACTAACCTCGCTTAAGGAGTAATTTATGAATACTAAAACGAAAAGAATTCTTGGAATTGCTGCAATTGTAGTTACGGCTGGAGTATTAACTTCCTGTAACTCTTTTTGTAGTGTTTCCGACACTAGTCACTATCGCTACGCCTATGATCCAGTTAATACCGTCTTTTTTGAAAATACGGATGATGGATATTCATACCTTTTAGAGAAATTTAACAATCCTAAAATTGTTGAAGGAGCTTTAACTGTTGAAAATTTAGCTTTTAGTGATGGTAATGATACTTATCTCTATGTTGAAAACAAAGAAGTTTTCGAAAAAGAGATTTTTACAAAGATTAATGATGACTTAATCAAAATTAACACCGGTAAATTAGTTTTAAACAATGCTTTAAAACCAGAAAATAAAGATGATCCTACTTCTGTTTCAACAACCATTGGTTTAAATGATTTTGTAATGGATACAAACAAACAAGCTTTTACTCAAGGAATCAGCATTCCTTCTTTTGATTATTATGATGACTTCGATAATATTATCTTTGATGATATTTTAAAAGCTGCTACTGCTTCTGAATTTAAACCTTTAAACACTTTAAGTAAGGAAACAATTACTTATAGTGATGTTTATGGATACAGTGCAAAACAACTTAGTGATTATAAAGCACTTGAACCAGGAGATGCTAAAGATGCTCTATTAAAAGACATGTTAAATGGAACAAGTGAAATTAAAGGACGTAATAATTCTCTATTTGCTCGTTTTGGTTTTATTAAACATCAAACTATCGTTGATGAAAAAGTTAATTACATGGGTAAAATTGAGGAAGTTAATAATAAACTTGCTACTAGTTTAAGTAGTAGCGAAATTATGAGTCAAAACTACCTTAATCTTTATAGCACCCTTTTAAATAATAAAGTAGCTGTTATTAAAACCTGTATTTCAATTGAAGATGGATTTTATGGACAAACAAGCAATGATCCATTAAATAGTAGCGTCTTTATTGAAGCTAAAGCTACTGACTTTTTTGGAGACTGGGGAAGTGCCTTCTCTAAATATGGTTTCTTAGAAGGGCTTTTAGTTTACCCAATTTCTTATGCTGTTGAATCCTTATCACATACTTTTGGAATGAATGGATGGGGACAAGTCGCAGCAGTTTTATTAGTTACAATTGTGGTTAGAGCACTTTTTATGTTAATTACATTTCCTGCTACTCTTTCTCAACAAAAAATGACTTACTTACAACCAGAAATTGCTAAGTTACAACAAAAATATCCTAACTCTACAACAAATCAATACGAAAAACAAAAAATGGCTCAAGCTCAAATGGCTTTATATAAGAAAAATAAAGTTCATCCAATGATGTCAATGGCTGTAATGGTTGTTCAATTCCCATTATTTATTTGCGTTTGGAATGCTTTAACTGGTAGTGCCTCACTTTCGAGTGATGCAGTCTTAGGTTTAAGATTATCAGATACAATTTGGAATGTTTTATCAAACTTTAGTGGTTGGCCAGGTAATGCTGGTTGGTGGACCGCTTTAGTTTTAATTCTTTTAATGTCTGGTGCTCAAATTCTTGCTGTTATGTTACCTCAATTATTAACCAAGGCTCGTACTAAAAACGTTGCTAAGTTACAAAAGAATCCTGCTCAAAATCAACAAGCTAAACAAATGAAATGGATGCAATGGATCATGACTGGTTTTATTATCGTCATGGGCTTCTCGCTTCCATCAGCCATGGGTGTTTACTGGTTCGCAGGAGCAATATTTGGTGTCTTACAATCATTATTAATGCACTTTATCTTTGCTCGTAAAGATAAAAAATCGAAAGGAAGTAAAAACTAAAATGAAAAATTATACTGGAAAAACTCTCGATGAAGCTTTGTTATTAGCTTCAAAAGAAGAAAATACTGAAATTAATGATCTCTTATATGAAGTCTTAGAAGAGAAAAAAGGCTTATTTTCTAAAAAGGTTGTGATTGGTGTTTATAATATTGATGATGTTATTGCCTTTGGAGAAAATTATATTAAAAGTGTTTTAGGCGGTATTGGAATTGCTGCTAGTATTAAGACTCTTTATAACGAAGGTTTAATTAAAGTGTTAATTGAAACCGAACAAAATTCCTTAATTATTGGGAAAAACGGACAAACCTTACAAGCCTTAAATGAATTAACCAAATTAGCTATCAGTTTTAAATTTAAAAAGAAATTAAGAATCTTATTAAATGTTGGCGATTATAAAGATAAGAAATACTTTAGAGTTGTTGGCATTGCTCGTAAAGCCGCTAAAGAAGTATTAAACACTCACATTGAAATCAAACTTGATTCAATGACTCCTGATGAAAGAAAGAAAGTTCATAATGCTTTATCAACATGGAAAAATATTAGAACTGAGAGTGTAGGAGATGGTAAACAAAGAGCAATCGTTATTAAATACGTTGCTAGTGAAGATATTAAATAGTTCTTATTAATATATATAATAAGGATATATAATAAAGATATGTTTGAGACAATAGTTGCATTAGCAACACCTCCGCTTAAAAGTGCCTTAAGTATTGTTCGTTTATCTGGTGATGATTGTTTTGAGATTGTCTCCAGATTTTTTTCTAAGGACTTAAATAATTTTGCTTCAAATCAAATAATGCATGGCTTTATAGTTGATGAAAAAGAAATTATTGATGAGGTTGTTTTGCTAGCTTACAAGGGACCTAAATCATTTACTGGTGAAGATAGTGTAGAGATTATCTCGCATGGTTCTCCACTTATTTTTAATCGCATTATTGAAGTTGCAATTAAAAATAATGCCCGCATGGCTAATGGGGGTGAATTTTCTTCACGTGCTTTTATGCACGGGAAACTTGATTTATTACAAGCTGAATCGATTAATGATTTAATTAATGCTGAGAGCGAGGAGAGTAAAAAAATCTCCTTAATGGCTCTTCAAGGGAACGCTTCTAAATTAATTGAGCCAATTAAAAAGGATTTAGGAGACTTATTAAGTTTGATTGAAGTAAATATCGATTATCCTGAATATACTGATATTGAGGAAGCAAACTATCAAAAAATAATCGAAGTAAGCCAAAAAAATATTTCTTATATCGACTCCTTAATTAAGGATGGATATAAGGGTAAAATTATTAAAGAAGGAATTAAAGTTGCAATCGTTGGTAAACCAAACGTTGGTAAGTCCAGTCTTTTGAATGCTTTAATTGAAGAAAATAAAGCTATTGTTACTGATATTAAGGGAACAACTCGAGATATAGTTGAAGGTAAGTTTTTATTAAACGGTATCTTAATTAATCTTCTTGATACTGCTGGGATTAGAGAAAGTCTAGATTTGGTCGAAGGAATTGGTATTAATAAATCACTTGCTGCAATTGATGATGCTGATTTAATAATTGCTCTTTTTGATGATTTAGTATTTGATGAGGAAGACCAAAGAATTTTAAAGTTAATTGAAAATAAAAAACATATTATTGTTTATAATAAAAAAGATTTATTAAATAAACCTACTAAAGACTTGTTAACAATTAGTGCTTTAAATAATGACATTGAACCACTGAAGGTAAAAATTCTTCAAGAACTTGGGATTAGAAAAGAGAACTTTGATAACCCATCAATTGCTAACTTTAGAGGACTTGGGCTTTTAGAAAAAGTCCGCGAAGACTTAAAGAAAATTATAAGTGATTCTAAAAATGAATTATCACTTGATCTTGTGAATGTCACAATTAAAGATGCTTACTTATCTATCCTTTCAATGATTGGCGAGGATCATGATTTTGATATTGCAAAGGAGATTTTCTCTCGCTTTTGCTTAGGTAAATAATAATGATTTTTGATACCCATATTCATTTAAACGATAAAGAATTTATTAACAATTTAGACCATTATATTAGTGAAGCTAATAAGAATGGAGTTAAGAAGTTTTTGTGTGTGGGATATGATGTTCAATCATCGATTCAAGCAGTAGAAATCGCCTCAAAATACGAAGGTGTTTATGCTGCAATTGGCGTCATTCCAACCGAACATAAAACATATGATGATAAGACAATTAACGAACTTGAAAAGTTATTGAATAAAAACAAAAAAATCATCGCGATTGGTGAAATTGGGCTAGATTATTACTGGGAAAACGAATGTAAAATAATTGCTAAACAAAAACAAATGTTTATTGAACAGATCAAAATCGCTAATAAATATCAATTACCTATTTCGATTCATGCAAGAAATTCTTTAAATGATGTCTTTAGTATTTTAAAAGAATATCCAGTAGAAAAAAGAGGTGTCATGCACTGTTTTTCTGGCACATATGAGGAAGCCCTTAATTTCATATCTTTAGGTTTTAAAATTGCTATTGGCGGTGTTCTTACGTTTAAAAACGCAGTGAATCTCCATCAAATTGCTGAGAAGTGTGAAATAAAAGATATTGTCTTGGAAACGGACGCACCATATCTTGCACCAGTTCCTTTTAGAGGTAAAACAAACGAACCAAAGTATATCGCTAAGGTTCTTGAGGCATACATATCAAGAGTTGGAAAAGAAGAAAAATTAGTGGAAGAAACATTATATAATAATGCTTGTGAAATTTTCCACGTGGAAAGATAATGAAGAAACACATAGATGCCTTAATTGTTGTTGAAGGAAAGATGGATATTGCCTTTTTATCTTCTTTTTTAGATGCTGATTTTTACTCAGTTAACGGTTCTGCCATAACTAAAAAAGATTTAGATTATATCAAAAAAGCGAGTGAAGTAAAGACAGTAATTGTTCTTACAGATCCAGATTTTCCAGGCAAGAAAATAAGAACAATAATTTCTGATAATGTTCCAAATATTTCTCATGCTTATGTCCGTAAGGAAGTCTCAATTAAAAACCACAAAGTTGGTGTCGCTGAATCAACCAAAGAGGAAGTAATTAAAGCATTAGAAAACATAGTCTGCTATAGTAATAGTATTAGTGGAAGCTTAACTTCTTCTGATTTATATGATTTAGAATTACTAGGGCAAAGCGATTCACGACTTTTAAGAAAAAAAGTCTGTGAAGAACTTCATCTAGGACACGCCAATGGTAAAGATCTTTTAAAAAGATTGAATATGCTCAATATTAGTAAAGAAGAAATAGAAAGGATTATTAAAAATGTTAACAATTAATGAAATAAAAGACTATTTCGCACTCGAAAATTCTCACGCCAAGAAAGAACTAGGACAGAATTTTCTTGTTAAACCAATTATTGCAGCTAATATTGTTGAATCTTTAAAAATTAAAGAAACTGATAATGTTCTTGAAATTGGACCAGGTCTTGGTTCTTTGACAGAATTAATTATTGATAAAGTTCAAAATTTTACTGTTTGTGAATATGACCAAAAATTTGTTAATTATTTAAATAAGGCCTTCGAAAATAAAAATGTTAAAATTGTTAAAAATAATATTTTAAAATTTGATGATTGCTCTTTTAATAAAGTTCTTGGTAACCTTCCTTATTATATAACAACCGATATTATTGAATTTGTAACAACTAAATTTAGTAATCTTGAACAAGCTGTTTTTATGATTCAAAAAGAATGTTTAGAACGCATTAAATCAGTTGAAGGTAAGTCTTTTAATGCATTAAACGTTTATTTAATGCTCTCATTTAAAATTAGAACCTTATTTACAGTAAAAAAAAGTAATTTTTTCCCTATTCCTGGAGTTGATTCAATTGTATTTTCGCTAGATCGAATTAAAGAGGCTGATTTAAACTTTAATAAGTCAGTTTATAAAGTTGCTAAAATTCTTTTTTCCAATCGTCGAAAGACAATTTCTAATAACTTAAAAGGTCTTGTTCATCGTAATGAAGATCTTTTAGAAGTCTTAAAATCTTTAGGCTTAGAGGCTAATTTAAGAGCTGAAGAATTAAAATTAAATGATTATGTCAATTTAACTAAGATGCTATTGAATCTGAAGATTATATCATGATAATATTACAATTATGATAGAAAAAGCATACGCTAAAATAAACCTAACATTAAATGTTATTGGCCAAAGAGAAGATGGGTATCATGACTTAGAAACAGTGATGCTTCCTCTTTTATTACACGATTCAATTAATATCACAATTTCAAAACAAAGATCAGATTTTGATTTTGTTGTTTGTGATGATTTTGTTTTTAAAATTACTAAGTATAACTTATGTCATAAAATGCTTAATGCTTGCCGTAAAAAGTGGGATATAAAGGAAACATTCAGTGTTATTTTGCATAAAAATATCTTTATTCAAGCCGGACTTGGTGGAGGTAGTGCTGATGCTGCTGCTGTTTTAAGAGCAGTTATTAAATTAATGCATATTACTGATTACACTGATGAAGATATAAAAGAATTATGTGAAAGTTGTGGAAGTGATGTTTATTTCCAATACTATAATCAAACAGCCTTAGTTGAAGGAAAAGGCGACCGAGTAACTTTTATCACTACCCCTTTTAAACCATATGTTTTGCTTGTTAAACCAGAAGATGGAACTTCAACTGCTGATATCTTTCTTAAATTTAGTGATTATGGCGATTTTGCAGATTATCCAGCAACAAAGGTTAAAGAATATATTGGATCAAATATTGGCTTAAAAGAACTCCAACCTTTAATTCATAATTCTTTATTAGAAACAGCTACAAGTTATGTTCCAACAATTAATGTGATCTTAGAGCAGTTAAAGGAATTTGGTTTTGAATGTTATAATATGTGTGGATCTGGTTCGTGCTGTTTTGCGCTCACGCATGATAAAAAATTCCTCAAAAAAGCCTATAAATATTTCTCCAAACTTGGTTATGATGTTGAAATGACCAAAGTTATTTAATTAAATTTATAAAACTCCTTAAATGGAGTTTTTCTTTTGCTTATAACATAATAAAAAAGGATGAATGCATTAGAGCAATTCATCCTTTTATTTAATAATTTAAGAAATTAATTAACTATTTCTTTTTAGCTAAAATAGATGCTTGAGCAGCAGCTAATTTTGCAATTGGGACTCTATATGGTGAGCAAGAAACATAATCTAATCCAACTCTATTGAAGAATTCGATTGATTTTGGATCTCCACCATGTTCGCCACAAACTCCAACTAATAATTTAGAGTTAGCTTCACGGCCTTTTTTAGTTGCGATTTCAACTAAAGCACCAACGCCTTTTTGATCGATGGTTTGGAATGGATCTTCTTCAAAAATCTTATTTGTGAAATAATCAGGTAAGAATTTTGTAGCGTCATCTCTACTAAAACCATAAGTCATTTGGGTTAAGTCATTAGTTCCAAAGGAGAAGAAAGCAGCTTCTTTTCCAATTTCATCAGCAAGTAATGTAGCACGTGGAATTTCAATCATGGTACCAATATGGACATCAAGATTAATATTATTTTCAGCTAAGACTTTATCAGCTTCAGCTTTAATAACATTTTTAACAAATCTAAATTCTTTAACATCTAAAACAAGTGGAATCATAATTTCTGGAGTAATGTCTCTTTTTAATTCTTTACTTGCTTTGATTGCAGCTTCAATAATTGCACGAGCTTGCATTCTAGCAATTTCTGGATAAGAGACGTCAAGTCTACATCCTCTATGACCCATCATTGGGTTAAATTCATGTAAGAATGAGATTCTATTTTTAATATCAGCAACACTCTTATTTAATTCTTTTGCTAATTCTTTGATTTGTTCTTCATCGGTTGGTAAGAATTCATGGAGAGGTGGATCAAGTAATCTAACGTTAACGTTGATTTCTTCTAAATCAGCCATAGCCATGTATAAACCATAGAAGTCTTCTCTTTGATATGGTAATAATTCATTTAAAGCCTCTTCACGGCCTTCAACTGTATCACTTAAAATCATTTTTCTCATATGGAAAATACGGTCTGCACTAAAGAACATATGTTCTGTTCTACATAAACCAATTCCTTGAGCACCAAATTTAACAGCTTGGATAGCATCTTTTGGTGAATCAGCATTTGCTCTAACAAGTAATCTTCTATACTTATCAGCACAAGCCATAATACGACCAAAGTTACCGCTACTAGTATCGGCTTCAACCATTCCTAAAGCTCCAGCATAAACTGAACCGGTAGAACCATCAACTGATAATGTATCTTGTTCACCATAAACAATGCCATTAATGGTAACTGTTTTACTATGTTCATCAATAATTGCAGCGCTACAACCTGTAACACAGCATTTACCCATTCCACGAGCAACAACAGCAGCGTGAGATGTCATTCCACCTCTCATAGTTAAAATACCTTCAGCAGCAACCATTCCTTCGATATCTTCTGGGGAGGTTTCAGCTCTAACTAAAATAACTTTTTCGCCTTTTTCATGTCTAATTGCAGCATCACTTGCTTCAAATGATAAATGACCAACAGCAGCACCTGGAGAAGCTGGGTTACCAGTTCCAATTGGGGTAGCGGCTTTAATAGCTTTTTCATCAAAGTTAGGGTGTAATAAAGAATCTAATAATTTTGGTTCGATTCTTAAAACAGCTTCTTCTTCAGTGATTAATCCTTCATCAACTAAATCAAAAGCAATTTGTAAGGAAGCAGAAGCGGTTCTTTTACCATTTCTTGTTTGTAAGAAGAATAATTTACCATCTTCAACAGTATATTCCATATCTTGCATATCTCTATAATGGGTTTCCATCATTTGGACTGTTTCAGCAAATTGTTTGTAGACTTCAGGCATTTGTCTTTGAAGTTCACTAACATGGAAAGGAGTTCTAATACCAGCAACAACGTCTTCTCCTTGAGCAACTGGTAAATATTCAGCATAAATTTCTTTTTTACCGGTGGATGGGTCACGAGAGAAAGCAACACCTGTTCCGGAGTTTTCGTTTAAGTTACCAAAAACCATTGATTGAACGTTAACAGCAGTTCCCCAATCATAAGGAATTCCATTCATCTTACGGTAAACGTTTGCACGTGGGTTATCCCATGAACTAAAGACAGCTTCAATAGCTGAAAGTAATTGTGCATAAGGATCAGATGGGAATTCTTCATTAAAGACTTCCTTGTAATATTCTTTGTATTTAGCAACTAATGCTTTTAAATCTGATGCTGGAATATCACTATCTAATTTATAACCTTTTGTATGTTTTAAATCTTCTAACATTTTATCCATTTTTGTACGTGGATGTCCTTTGGCAATGTTAGTAAACATTAAAATAAATCTACGATATGAATCATAAGCAAATCTTTCGTTATTACTAATTTTTGCTAATGTTTCAACGGTTGTATCATTTAAACCTAAGTTTAAAATTGTATCCATCATTCCTGGCATCGAGACTCTTGAACCACTACGGACAGAGACGAGTAATGGAACGCTTCCCTCAACAACACCACCAAATGATTTTCCTGTTTGTTTTTCAACACCTTTAATTCCTTCATAGATTTCTTTTGCTAATCCTTCTGGAATTGATTTTTCACTTTGATAATAAAGTGCGCATGCTTCAGTACTGACTGTGAAACCTTGTGGAATTGGTACTCCAATATGTGTCATTTCAGCAAGTCCAGCACCTTTACCTCCGAGAAGCTCTTTACCTAATCCGAAAGCTTCATCAAAAAGATAAACATATTTTTTTGCCATATATTTTTCCTCCTATAAATAGCCGTTATATTCAACGTGGGTATATTATACCATTAATTTATTTTGATATAAATATCAAAACGATTATAATTACATTATGAATAAAAATTGTGTAATTGCGATCGACTATGGAACTCAATCTGTTAGAGTTTCAATTATTAATACAGATGGTGAATTTCTTGCTTTTGAGCAAGAAAAGTACTCTAATCCTTATTTTTCAGTGAAACCAGGGTATTGTGAACAAGATCCTAATTATTATTATGAAAATATGTGTCGTGCGAGTAAGCGCTTAGTTAAAAATAATCCTTCACTTTTAAAGCATGTTCGTGCAATTTCGGCAACCTCTCTTCGCGATAGTCCGGTCTTTTTAGGTGAAAATAAAGAAATATTGCGTCCAGCAATCGTTTGGCTTGATCAAAGACAAGCTAAACTAGAAAGAAAACTCCCTCCCTTTTATCAATGTGCTTTTAATCTTGTGGGAATGAGAGATACAATTATTTTTAATCGTAAAAGGACTCCTGCTTTATGGGTTCAAGAAAATGAACCTGAGTTATGGGCTAAAGTTAAACATTACGTTCCACTTAATTCCTATTTAAACTACCGCTTAACAGGAGTTTTAGGGGATAGTGCTTCCAATATGACTGGACACTTTCCGATCAATTTTAAAAAGAATACTTGGTATAATAAAAATTCCTTAAAAGGATGTATTTTTGGTGTCGAACCTGAGTTGATGCCTCAAATTTTCTTTGCAGGAGAAACTTTAGGAAAAATTTCTAAAGTTGCCGCAAAAGAAACCAGTTTTCCAGAAGGATTGGAATTTATTGCTACCGGAAGTGATAAAAGCTGTGAGGTTTTAGGGTGTGGAAGTATTGAAAAAAACTCAGCGCAAATAAGTTATGGAACTAGTTGTACGATTTCTCTTTTTGGGGATAAATATTTTGAACCAGAACACTTTTTACCATCTTATCCAAGTTGTGTTAAAGGATATTATAATAGTGAAATTCAAGTTTACCGTGGGTATTGGATGTTAACATGGTTTTCAAAAGAATTTGCCAGTGAAGAAATGAGTGCTGCTTATATTGAACAAATTGCCCCTGAGGAAATATTGAATAAAAAGTTATTAGAAATTCCTCCTGGTTCTAATGGTCTAGTTTTACAACCTTACTGGGGTCCTTCTCTTTCTAAACCATTAGCTAAAGGATCAATTATCGGTTTTTATGATATTCATACTAAAATTCATATATACCGTGCAATTATTGAAGGGATTGCTTATGAATTAAAAGACGGCTTAAATAACTTATCAAAGAGAGGAAGACGTAAGATTGATAAATTAATTATAAGTGGTGGAGGTTCTAAATCGGACGCAATTTGTCAGATTACTGCTGATATTTTTAATCTTCCAGTTTTTAAACCTGCAACTTATGAAGCAAGTAGTTTAGGGTGCGCGATGAGTACTTTTATTGCTTTAGGTGATTTTAAAGATGTTGAGGAAGCTAAAGAAAAAATAGTTCATTATAAAAAGATCTTTACTCCCAATAAGGAAAATGTTGAAAAGTATAAAATATTATTTTCTAAAGTTTACTCTAAAATCTATCCAAGTTTAAATAAAGTTTATGCAACACTTAGTAAGTATTTAGAAGACAATAATGAAACTGAATTATAAATAAATAAAAAAAGAAGTTAACTTAATTTATTAACTTCTTTTTATTTTGTTTAATTAAACGATTAACTTTCTAAAACACTCTCTTCTTGTTTTTCCATTGGGTTAGTCCCAGCAAATTGAGCATTATATAATTCAGCATAGAAACCATTTTGAGCAAGTAATCCTTGGTGGTTACCAGCCTCAACAATGTTTCCTTTTTTCATAACCAGAATTAATTTAGCATTTTTAATTGTTGATAAACGGTGAGCAATAACAAATGATGTTTTACCAACCATTGTCTTATTTAAAGCATCTTGAATTTGTTGTTCAGTTCTTGTATCAACACTAGAAGTTGCTTCATCAAGAATCATAATTTTTGGTTTAGAAATCATGGCACGAGCAATAGTTACTAATTGACGTTGACCTTGAGAGAGGTTAGTTCCCTCTTCATTAAGCATAAAGCCATATCCGCCAGGTAAAGTTTCGATAAAGTGAGAAATATGAGCTTGTTTACATGCTTCAATGATTTCTTCATCAGTAGCATTTTCATCACCAAAGAGCAGATTTTCTTTTAAAGTTCCCTTAAATAACCATGTATCTTGAAGAACCATTCCAATACTACCTCGCAGAGTATTACGTTTGAAGTTACGGATATCAACTCCATCTAATTTAATCTTACCTTCATTAATTTCATAAAAACGCATAATAAGATTAACAAGAGTTGTTTTACCAGCTCCAGTTGGACCAACAATCGCAACGGTATCACCAGGTTTAATCTTTAAGTTTAAGTTTTTAATTAATTCTTTATCTTTACTATAAGAGAAAGAAACATTACTAAATTCAAATTCACCTTTAATTAACTCTTCATTATCAATAGCATCAAAGGGATCTGGAGTTTCTTCTTCTTCATCAAGAAGAGAATATATTCTTTCACCACTAGCGACAACTGTTTGAACTAGATTCATAATTTGCCCGATTTGTTGTAATGGACGGTTAAACATATTTAAATAAAGGAAGAAAGAAATAATAGCAGCAATGGCAGTCTGAACGTTATCAGCTGATTGTTGACCAGCAATAACACCCCCAACAATTGCGACTCCAACATAACAAAGGTTATTAACAAAGTTTGTTGTTGGATAAATTAAACCAGATAAGAATTGGGAGAGCATATCGCTTTTTTCCATCTGTAAGTTGGTTTTTTGGAATTTAACTTCAACGTCATTCTCCTTATTAAATAATTTAATAATCTTATATCCAGCATAATTTTCTTCAATCTGACCATTTAATTGACCTAAGTCTTTACGATAACGAACGAATTGACGGCCACTAAATTTAGAAATTAAGAATATTATGATAAACGATAATGGAAGGGAAGCAATAGCCACTAAAGCCAGGCGCCATTCCATAATGAACATGGCAATTATTGAACCAAAGAAAAGCGTCACACCCATAGAAAGTTGAGTAATAATTTGTTGTAAGTTACTTGCAATATTATCAACATCATTAGTGGCAACACTTAATGTATCACCATAAGGAACCTTATCATAATAAGATAAAGGTAATTTATCTAATTTAGAATAAACAATTTTACGCATGTCTTTAGCATATTTTGAGCTGATAAAGACAGCAACATATTCTGAGCACCAAGAAAGAATCGCTCCAGCAACAGCAATTCCAAATAATGTTCCAAATTTGACAAAGAAGAGATCCCACTTAATAGCGACACCCCCTGCAACTAAATCAAAGACAAACATTTCTGAAAGAGTCTCTCCACTTAATAAATCTTTAATTAAGGATGGGTGTAAGACGGTTAGAATTGCACTAAAAATAGCCAACAAGATAACAATAATGATCAATGGCATTTGGTTTTTAAAATCGCCAATCATTCTTCTCCCAGTCCCTTTAAAGTCTTTTGGGCCTTGGCTTTTTACATTTTTTAATGGTGGCATTATTTAGTTCCTCCTTCCTTTAAAATCTCTTTATTCATTTTGATGGTTTTTGCAACTTCATCTGGATCAAGTTGAGATTTAACAATATCTTGGTAGACACTACAAGTCTTTAATAATTCATTGTGTTTGCCTTGAGCAACACATAAGCCTTCGTTCATAACAAGAATATTATCAGCGTCCATAATCGAGGAAACTCTTTGAGCAACAACAATTACAGTGGCATCTTTTGTATAGGTTTTCAAAGCACGGCGAAGCTGAGCATCAGTTTTAAAGTCTAAGGCACTAAAAGAATCATCAAAAACATATAATTCTGGTTTACGGACTAAACATCTAGCAATTGATAAACGTTGTTTTTGTCCTCCCGAGAAGTTTTTACCGCCTTGAGAAACAAAAGTGTCAATCCCATCTGGCAGCTTAGAAATAAAGTGTTCAGCTTGAGCAACCTTTAATGATTCAAGAATTTCTTCATCAGTTGCATCAGTTTTGCCATAACTTATGTTTTCTCTAATCGTTCCACTAAAAAGAACAGCTTGTTGAGGTACAAAACCAATTTGTTGACGCAAAACCTTTTGTGGTAATAGATTAATGTTAATATTATCAAGCAAGATTTCACCACTTGTAACATCGTAAAAACGTGGAATTAAATTGATAACGGATGATTTACCACTACCAGTCGAACCAATAATAGCAGTAGTTTTTCCTGGTGCAGTTTTAAAAGAAATATTAGAGATAGTTGGAGTATTAGCATCTGGATATTGGAATGTTACGTTTCTAAATTCAAGAACTCCACGCTCTTTAATTTTCTTAAAGTTATCAGTTAATAATGCAGTATAACTATCAAAATCTCCCTTTTTCACGTCTATAATAGCTTGATTTAGTTCATTTTCTATCTTTTTATAGTAAATGAAATCATTGTACTGTTTATCTTTCTTTTTCTCCTCGTCTGTTAAAGTAGCATATTTTTCTGTTAATAAAGAAATAGATAAAACTTCATTATTATGTTTTGCTTTATAATCATCTTTAACTTTATGAAGGAGGAATTTTTTGATTGTTAGTAAATTATTTTCAGTTTTTTCAATATCGTTTTCGACAGAGAAATCTGGTAAGGATAAGACTTCATTAACACGTTTTGCACTAGTAGCAGCTTGAGGAACCATAATAATAATCATTGCAAACATTAAAAACGAGTTCATGATTGTCATAGAATATTGAGCAACGACACTGATAACACGAATTTGATTACCAATTGTTCCAAGAATTGCTGAAGGATCAGAACTTGGAAAAACAATTTGTGTTAATAGGTAAAAACCAAAACCATAAATTCCAATAAAACAAAGGTGGAAAATAATATTAATTGAGGGGTTAGCAATACTCATTGTTTTACCAACCTTTTTAATAAGGTTCGTAGCAACGTTATTAACATCATCAAACTTTTGTTCTTCAACAGCTTGTTGATTGTAAGCTCGAACAACCCTCACCCCGGTTAAGTTTTCACGGACAACGATCGTAATATTATCAGTACTTTCTTGCAACTTTTTAAATAATGGGGAAGCAACAATAAAAATTAAAACTAATACAACAAGGAATAAAGGAATAGCGATTAATAAAACAATTGTTAATTTTGGTCCTGGATCTTCAAATGTTAATGTTTTAATTAATCCAATAACCATGAATGTAGGAGCCATAACCATAATACGAATTGCCATACTAACATATGATTTTATTCTTTCAATATCATTTGTTGTACGAGTGATTAATGTTGCTGTTCCAAATTGATTATATTGAGAGAGGGTCATTGTATTGACCTTTTTAAATAATCTCTCACGTAAACTTTGCCCTAAGTAGGCCCCAATTTTGGAAGAGCAATAAAATTGGACATAGGCTAAGACTAAAACAATGGCACAAGCAAGAAGCATCCAAGCACCTTGATCGAGAATAAGAGAAATAACCTCTCCTGTTTCAATTGGACCTTGAATTACTGTGGCGATTTGCGAAATTGGGTTAATAATTGTGCTTGAACCACCAACAAAACCATTTAAAATACTTTGAATATTACCTGTAAATTCAGGTAATGTTAATTGAAACCAAACTTGTGCGATAATTGCACAAAAAGCAATTAATAATAAATACCATTTATTGATTAATACACGAAATAATTTATGCATTTCTAACCTCCTCATTTTTTATGAATAGATTAACTATAAACCTAAAATCAGGATTTGGTAAGCCATTTTTTGTTCTAATTTGTCTAGTTGTTAAACCATCTAATAATGTGAAATATAAAAGAAGATAAGTACGGGCATTTCCGTCTTCAAAAATACCTCGTTTTTGTTCTTTTATGACTTGTTGTTCTAACCAGTTAGTAATTTTATCATTGTTATGACCTTCATTTTCTAAAAGACTGGTTAAGAAAAGGGCGATATAATAAGATTCTTTTTCTTCCTGTTGAATAACATCTAATACTGTTTTAGTAAAAGCCTTAAAGAATTCTAATCCTTCAAGTCCTTGTTTTTTAATAAATTCAAATTGACCTTTAAATACTTTTTCAGCATCTTGTCTAAGAGCCTCTAAAATAGCATCCTTACTATTATAATAATAATAGATTAAACCATGTGAGCATCTAGCTCTTTTTGAAATTGAATCCATTGAGACGGCGCTTTTTCCCATATGAACAAAAAGAAATAAAGCAGCATCTAAAATGTCAGTTCTTCTTTTATCTTTTATCTTCAAATTTTCTTTGTAACTGTGTTTCATTTTTCACCCTCCGATAACCTTTAAATAGATATATTAATACTAATTGACTTTTTTGTCAAAGTAAAATGACAAGATAGTCTAACTTTATTTTACATATATATTTAAAAGATTACTTAGTTGTTGTAAAATTGTGATATGAAATTAATTGTAGGACTTGGAAATATTGGTAAGACATATGAAAAAACTCGACACAATGTGGGTTTTGAGGTAATTGATGCTTTTGCTGATTCTATTGGAGAGATTATTGAAAAAGAAGGTTTTAATGGTCTTTATTGCAAATGTAAGTATGCTGGAGAAGACCTAATTCTCTTAAAACCATCTACTTTTATGAATAATAGTGGGATTAGTGTTAAAGCCGCTGCTAATTTTTATAAAATTGATTTAGAAGACATCGTAATTATCAATGACGATCTAGATATACCAGTTGGAAAATTAAAAATTAAGATCAGTGGAAAAAGTGGTGGTCATAATGGTCTTGAATCTATTATTAATCATTTAGGAACTGTTGATTTTAAACGAATTAAGGTTGGAATTGGAAAGCCTGAGTATGATGTAATTAATTATGTTTTAGGAAAACCAAGTAAAGAAGACCGAGAACTGATTAATGAGGCAGAAGTTGACGCTGTTGATGCCTTAAAAATATATATAAAGGAGAGCTTTAACAAAGCAATGTCAATTTACAATAAATAAGAGGTATTAGTATAGAAATATTTGAACGAATTTTAGAAACATTTGTTGATACCCCCTCAAAAAATGCATTGAGGTATTTTGTTGTGGATGAAAAGATTGGTTCAACCTTTCTTACCTATAAAAAATACAAGGAAAGTAGACAAAATATTGTCCTACTTTGCTCTAATATATATAAATGTCAGAAGAGTTTTGAAAACCTTAGCACCTTAATACCCAAAGAGGACATAATTGTTGTTCCAGATGATGAATTAATCAGAGCAGAATACATAAGTGAGTCTAAAGATATACTGGCACAGAAGATTTTTGCTATTAATGAAATGCTTAATTCAGATCATAAAATTTACATCATTTCACCTTCGACTTTTTATAAATATTATCCATCTAAAACTTTATACGTGGAAAGTTCTATCAGATTAAAAGTTGGGGAAATAATTGAAATTGACACTCTAACTAATAAACTTCAAAAAGCAGGATATTATAAGGTAAATAAGATAGATCAATCTCTACAATTTGCTGTTCGTGGAGATGTTTTAGACTTCTATTCTCTAAATTACGACTTACCAATTAGAATTGAGTTTTTCGGCGATGAAATCGAATCAATTCGACTTTTTGACATAGGCACACAGGTCTCAGTTTCTTCAATTAGCGAGTGTAATATTTTACCTGCAACACTCAACCTTTTAAATGCTAGTGAAAAGGCATCAATAAATGAAAAAATCATGGCAGAATTTGACAAAATACAAGGAAAACTAAGCGAACACACCGAATTTGTGCTTAGGGCTCAACTTCAAGAAGATATAGAAATTTTAAACGAGAATGTTATTGATCAAAAACTCTATAAATATTATGGATTTTTACAAGATAAACACTATTCAATTCTTGATTTTTTAACAAACTATATTGTTATTAACGCTTCTGAAGAAGAGTTTGAAAATTCTTCTAAACTCTTGATGAGCGAGGCAAATGAATTCCTATTAGAACTATTTGAAGACGGAAAAAGTCTTGCCAATCTTTCTTATTTCAACGCAAGCTTATCACCAAACTCTTTTGGGTCTGAAAACTATATTTTTAATCAGTTTTATCTTCATGAAGATTCAATAAATATCCCACTTAGACCAATCATGATTACGGATGCATATAAAAAGAACAATGAATTGCTTTTAAAGGAATATATTGAACAAAATTATGACATTTTTATCACGCTAGAAAACAAAGTTCAAAGAGATAAGATACAGATTATAATTGACGATTTATTAAAGGATTATAAATTTAGTGGGACAATCACTTTTGAGTTACTTAATTACTATGTTGGAGTTGAATCTAAAGAAAAACAATTCGTAATTTTAACGACGAAAGAGTTATTTGGAAAGACAAACTCTAACTCTCTTTATTCTTCAAGATTTAGAGAGGGTGTTATTCTTGGTTCTTATCAAGAATTAGATGTTGGAGATTATGTAGTTCATGAATCTTATGGAATTGGGCAATATGTTGGGATCCAAACAAAAAATATAGGCGGGAAAAACGAGGATTATTTAGAAATTAAATATAATAAGGGCGATACTTTATTTGTTCCTTTATATAGTTTTAACTTAATTAGGAAATATGTTGGCAGAGAAGGAAACGTTCCTAAACTTAATAGCTTATCTGGTGGTCAATGGTCAAAAACCAAACAAAAAATCAAAGAAAAAGTTAATGATTTGGCAGATCGTTTGCTTGTTTTATATCAGGATAGAGCAAGAGTTAAAGGATTTCAATTTGCAGAAGATGAGGAATTACAAAGAGCATTTGAAGCTGACTTTAAACACTCCTTAACTAAAGATCAAGAAAGTTCTCTTAGAGAGATTAAAGATGATATGGAATCTGAAAAACCAATGGACCGTTTATTATGTGGTGATGTTGGTTTTGGAAAGACTGAAATTGCCTTTAGAGCAGCATTCAAAGCAATTCTAAGCCGGAAACAGGCATGTTTGTTATGTCCAACCACCCTTTTAGCAAAGCAACACTATGAAGTTTCTTTGGTCCGATTTAAAAATTTTGATATTAAAATTGCCATTTTAACAAGGTTTAATTCTCCTAAAGAAGTTGAAGATATTAAGAATCGATTAGCCCTTGGAAAAATCGATCTTCTAATTGGAACTCATAAAGTACTTGGAAAATCAGTCGTTTTTAATGAACTTGGTTTATTAATTATTGATGAAGAACAACGATTTGGAGTTGAACAAAAAGAGAAGATTAAAGAGCTTAAAAACAATCTTGATGTTTTAACCTTAAGCGCTACCCCAATTCCTCGTACACTTCAATCTAGTTTAATTGGATTAAAGAGTGTTTCAACGATTCAAACACCTCCAAAAGAGAGAATTCCTATTCAAACATATGTAGTTCCCTTTGATCCACGTGTTGTAAAAGAATTAATTCTTCGAGAAATGGGCAGAGAAGGACAAATTTACTATATTCATAATAATACATATACAATTTATAGTCGCGCTCAACAAATTATGGAATTAATTCCTGAATGTCGTATAGGAGTAGTACATGGACAGATGCCTAAAAATGAAATAAATCTGATTATGACTCAATTTTATCAAGGTGATATTGATTTATTAATGGCAACTTCAATTATTGAGAACGGGATTGATGTGCGTAATGCAAACCTCATTTTAGTTGAAAATGCGGACCGTTTTGGACTTGCTCAACTTTATCAAATAAAGGGAAGAGTAGGACGTGGAAATAGAATGGCTTTTGCTTATTTAATGGTTGATCCAAAAAGAGAATTAAAAGAAATTAGTCGTAAAAGATTGAAGGCAATTCAAGATTTTACTGAACTTGGAAGCGGATATAAAATCGCTCAAAGAGACCTCCTTATTCGTGGAGCTGGAGATATTTTAGGACCACAACAAGCTGGATTTATTGATGATATTGGAATTGATTTATATTTAAAGTTACTTAATGAAGCGGTTGAAGAGAAAAAGAATGGGATTATTAAGAAAAAAGATGAAGTACCACTTAATCTTCATTCAATAAGTGGCTATATCCCAAATGAATTTGCTAATGATAGTGATAAAATTGAACTCTATCAAAAACTATTAGAAGTTAAAGATCTATTTGAATTAGAACACTTTAAAAAAACAATTCGTGATATGTATGGAAGTATTCCTGAAGCAATGAGCTTACTTATTATAAAAAGAGAATTAGATCTCAGAATAAAAAATCCTGCATTTGAAGGATTAAAGGAATATGAAACTCGTATTGCCCTCTTTTTATCTAATGAGTTCTCTAATATTGAAGGAATTGGGACTGTTCTCTTTACATCTTTAATTAAATATATCAAAATGATTAAAATAACATATATAAATAAGAGTCTACAAATAAGTATTGATAAAAAAGATAATTGGTTAGAAATTCTTTTAAAAGTTATAAGTATAATCGAAGAACTTTACCAAAAACATCAAGAAGGGAATTCAATATATGAGAATTGATAAGTATCTAAAACTTACAAGATTGATTAAAAGAAGAACGGTTGCTAAAAATCTCCTTGATCGAGGCCTCTTTTTAATTAACGGAAAAGTTGCCAAACCATCAAGTGAGGTTGAAGTTGGTGATGTTGTTGAGTTATCTTTAGGTCGTCATAAAATTACTATTAAAGTTAAAGAATTGGCTCCTTATGTTAAAAAGGAGGAATCGATCAATTTATATGTTGTTCTTAGTGATGAAATAATTGAGGTAATTGATGATGAAATTAGCTAGAAATGAAAAGTATATTTTAGGATGTAGTTTTGGACCAGATTCGATGGCGCTTCTTGGAATGTTGCTGGAAGGACATTATGAATTTATCGTTTGTTTTTGTAATTATCACCTCCGAGATGAAAGCGATTTTGAAGAAAAGGAACTAAAGAAGTTTTTAGAAAAAAAGAACATTAAATACTATATAAAAAGTTTAAATTATGATCCAAAAAGCGATGGCAATATGGAAGCCTGGGCTCGTGAAAAACGCTATGACTTTTTTAAGGAAATTGCACTTAAAACAAAGATTAGAAACGTCCTTATTGGCCATAATTATGATGATTTAATTGAAACATTTATCCTCCAAGATCAACGTAATTCTGTTTGTGCATATTATGGATTAAAGAATGAATTTGATAACGGTGAGATTAAAATAATAAGGCCTTTACTAGCTTATCGTAAGAAGACTCTACTTGATTATTGTAAGAAGAATAATATTCCATTTGCAATCGATAAATCTAATTTTGACCTTCGTTATAAACGCAATAAAATTCGTAGTGATATCAGTAAACTTAAAATAAATGATTTAAGAATTATTGAAAAAGAAATTAATAGAAAAAATAAATTGCAACGTGCAATTAATGAGGAATTAAGTCAGTTAATTATTGAAAATCGCCTGAATTCCCAGGTCTTTTTAGATTTAGATAGTAATAAAGCCCAACTTCTACTTATCATCTTTTTTAATAAATTCAATGTTTATAAAGAAGTTGGGATCGCCTTTATTAATGATCTAAAAACCAAAATAAAAGCTCATAAATATTTCACAATTTCTCTTTCAAACGAGCTTTCTTTTATCTATCAATTTGATGAGTTAGTAATCACAAAGATCTATGATTTTAAATACAGTTATAATATTACTTTAAATCGTGGAACGGTCTTTAAAATTAATACAAAATCGGAGGTTTTCCGCACTCAATTACGTGGAAAGGCCCTCTTTGTTAGACCAGTAAATGAGAAAACAGACCTCTATAAAATAGATGGTAAAGTTCGTAACATTTCTAATATGTTTAAAGCAATGAAACTGCCTCGAGAATACCGTAAAATCTGGCCTGGAATTTATGATTTTAGGGGGAAATTATTATATATTCCACGCTATCAAAAAGAACCAATAATTGATGAGAATTCAGTCTTAATTTTTGATTTAAATCATCTAATAAAATAAGGAGTTATTTTGCTTTATAAAAAACGTTTATTATAGTAAAATAATAACACGTGTTTAAAGGAGGATTTTTAAATGCCACAACAAAAGAAAAAATCAATCTGGGTCCCATTAATTATTTATTTAGTAATATTTGCCTTTGGGTTTTTATTAATTTTTAATATCGTTCAAGGCTTTAATCAAAAATATCGCACAGTTACAACTCAAGATGGTATTTCATTTGTTATTGATAAAGATAACAAGTACGATTTAAAAGCATTTAATACTGTTGAAAATAATGGAACAATGATTGTTCAAATTGATGCTAAAACAATTGACACCACAACTGGAGCTGAAGGAGATTTCTTCTTCCAATTTGAAATGTCATCAAAATCTTTTTATGATCAAAAATATGATTACCGTGGTGAATATATTTTATTTACTGAAATCGCTGCTATTGAATGTGAATCAGGAATTACTTCTAATATATATCAAGAGAGCTGGTTAGTAAGCTGGTTACCAACAATTATTTCAGTTGTTTTAATTATAGGAATTGCTGTTTTCTTCTTTAAGATGTTACAAGGAGCTGCTGGCTCGAACAATAAAGCAATGGAATTTAATAAATCAAGAGCTCGTAAAATTGAAGATTCCAAAACTAAGTTTAAAGATGTCGCAGGTTGTGATGAAGAAAAAGCTGAAATGATGGAACTCGTTGAATATTTAAAAGAACCAAAAAGATTTACCAAAAATGGAGCTAAACTTCCAAAAGGTGTTTTATTAGTTGGTGGTCCAGGAACCGGAAAAACTTTATTAGCTAAAGCAGTTGCTGGTGAAGCAGGTGTTCCTTTCTATAGTATTTCTGGTAGTGATTTTGTTGAAATGTTTGTTGGTGTTGGTGCTGGGCGAGTTAGAGATTTGTTTAAAACCGCTAAGCAAAATGCCCCATGTATTATTTTTATTGATGAAATCGATGCTGTTGGTCGTCAAAGAGGAGCCGGAATGGGTGGTGGTAATGATGAAAGAGAACAAACTCTTAACCAATTACTCGTTGAATTAGATGGCTTTGAAGAAAATAGCGGTATTATTGTTATTGCTGCTACAAATAGAGATGATGTTTTAGATCCTGCTCTTTTAAGAGCTGGTCGTTTTGACCGTAAGGTGACTGTTAATTTACCAGATAAAGCAGGAAGAGAAGCTATCTTCCATGTTCATGCTCGTAATAAAAAGTTTGCTGATGATATTTCATTTGCTAATCTTGCTCGTCGTACAGTTGGTTTCTCTGGAGCTGATATTGAAAACGTTTTAAACGAAGCTGCTATTTTAGCAGTTAGAGGTAAAAGAGAAGTGATTACTATTGCTGATATTGATGAGGCAATTGATCGTCGTATTGCAGGACCTGCTAAATCTAATAAGGGAATTTCTGCTCATGAAAGAAAATTAATTGCTTATCATGAATCCGGACATGCCATTATTGGTTTAATGCTTCCTAATGCTGATAAAGTTAGAAAAATTACAATTATTCCAAGAGGAAATACTGGTGGTCACGTCTTAATGGGACCAGATAATGACAGATTCTTATTAACTAAGAGTGAATTACTTGCTGAAATTACAGGTTTACTTGGTGGTCGTAGTAGTGAAGAAGTTTTCTTCCAAGATGTCACAACCGGAGCAAGTAATGATATTGAAAGAGCAACTCAAATTGCTCGAGCAATGGTTGTCGAATATGGAATGTCTTCCCTTGGACCTATCCAATATGAAAGAGCTTCTGGTAATGTCTTCTTAGGAAGAGATTACAACAACTCCCAAAAGAATTTTAGTGGACAAGTCCTTGATGAAATTGATCGTGAAGTTCGTAAGATCGTTGAAGAATCTCATGAAGCTGCATTAGAAATTATCCGCAAGCATGAAAAAGATGTTACTTTGCTTGCTGAAACACTTTTAGAACATGAAACAATTAGTGAAGAACAAATTGAATATTTATTAAAGAATCGTAAGATGCCAGATGAGGCTGTTTCACAAAGAGATGCTGGAAAGATTTCTAGTGACATCAGTGCTAAAATTAGCAACGATAGCGATATTAATAGAGAACATAATAAAACTGAAAAGGTTGCAACAAAAGCTCCAATTAAGGTTGAAGAAGATAAAAACAATGAAGAAGTGATTAAAGAAGAAGTTGCTCCTGAAGTTGAAAAAAAGGAAAATGACGAAAAAGAAGTTTAATTAAATATGTCTTTTAAAATTGATAATATTGAAATAAACGGGAAAGTTATTCTTGCTCCAATGGCAGGAATAACTTCTTTTTCTTATCGCCTCTTTTCTAAACCTTTTGGGTGTGCCCTCGTTTATAGTGAGATGGTTAGTGATTGTGGTTTGATTTATGATAATACTAGAACTAAAACTCTCCTTTTAACTAATGAAGTCGAAAGACCATTGGCTATTCAATTATTTGGAGGATCAAAAGAAACTCTTTTAAAAGGAATTGAGTTATTAGAAAAATCAGGGACTAAATACGATATATTAGATCTAAATTTAGCTTGTCCAGTTCCGAAAGTGACAAAAGGAAATAGTGGATCAAGTTGGTTAAAAGATTTAGATGCAATGGAAGAAATGTTAAAGGCAGTTGTAAGGGCTTCTTCAAAACCAGTTAGTGTTAAGGTTCGTCTGGGTTTTAATGAAAATCAAATTGAAGAAATCTGTAAAAGAGTCCAAAAGGCTGGAGTGAAGTTTATTGCAATCCATGCTCGGACAAAAAAAGAACTTTATGGGGGTGAACCTCATTTTGATTTATTAAAAAATATCCGTGATATCCTCACTATTCCTTTTGCAGTCAGTGGTAATATTTTTTCTTTAGAAGAGGCTCAAAAAGCCTTAGAAATGACTAGAGCTGATTCTGTGATGCTTGCTCGAGGGGCAATTGGCGATCCACTTTTAATTAAAGAAATTAATGAAAATATCATTATTAAAAGAGATTATCAAACTCAAAGTAAATACTTGTTAGAGTTTGCTAAACTTCTAATAGAGGAAAAAGGGGAAGAAAGAGCAATTGGAATTTTAAAAGGAATTGCTCCAAAATTCTTTAAAATGTTTGGTGATGCTAAGACTCTTCGCCAAACACTCACCACGAAGATGAAATCATTTAATGATTTAGAAGAGATTATTAATAAAGAGCTATTACTTAAATAGATACTTATATAATATTAGATAAATGTGTATAATTATAAACGCGAATATAAGGAGATAAAATTATGGAACGTAAATTAACAGATCAAGAGCAAAGCCGTCGTGATAAACTAAAACAACTCATTGATTTAGGAGTCAATCCATGGGGAGAAAAATTTCATCGTACCCATACAACACTTGAGGCTAAAGATGTCTCTAAAGATAAAGATTCAGAAGCTTTAGCTGCTAATCCAATTAGAGTAAAAGTTGCTGGAAGAGCAATGTTTATTCGTAAAATGGGGAAAGCATCTTTTATTAGTATTCAAGATAAGTTTGGAAATATTCAAGGATATATTGCCATCGATACAGTTGGTGAAGAATCATATAATATTTTTAAATTAACTGATATTGGTGATATTGTTGGTTTAGAAGGAAATTTAATGTTAACCCGCACTGGTGAATTAACAATTAAGATTGATAAATTTTATTTTTTAACAAAGGCTTTAAAACCATTACCTGAAAAGTTCCATGGTTTAACTGATGTTGAAGAACGCTACCGTCGTCGTCATGTTGATTTAATCATGAACGAGGAAGCAAAAAATGTTGCTCTTTTGAGACCAAAAATTCTTAGAAGTATGCAAAATTATTTTGATAACTTAGGATTTGTTGAAGTTGAAACAAGTATTTTACAACCAATTCTTGGAGGAGCTAATGCTCGTCCATTTGTGACTCATCATAATACTCTTGATAAAGACTTCTACTTAAGAATTGCTACCGAATTACCTTTAAAAAGATTAATTATTGGTGGCTTAGAAAAAGTTTATGAATTTGGTCGCTTATTTAGAAATGAGGGAATGGATTCCCGTCATAATCCTGAATTTACAACTGTTGAACTTTATGAAGCCTTTGGTGATTTAGAATCAATGAGAAATTTATGTGAGGGCGTTATTCGTCATGCAACTAAAGTTTGTTTAAATAAAGACGTTATTGAATACGGTGAAAAAACAATTGATATTGCCTCACCATTTAGATGGGTTTCAATGGCTGAATTAGTTAAGGAAAAAACAGGTTTAGATTTTACTAGCAATCTTAGTTTTGAAGAGGCATGTGCTTTTGCTCGTGAAAAACATATTAAAATTGAACCACACTGGACCTCAAATGGTTTTATTTTAAATGCTTTGTTTGAAGAATTCTGTGAAGCTGATTTAATTCAACCAACATTTGTTCATGGACATCCAATTGAAATTTCTCCATTAACTAAAAAAAGCGAAGATCCACGTTTTACTGAAAGATTTGAACTTTTTATGAACGGCTTTGAAATTGCCAATGCCTATAGTGAATTAAATGATCCTCTTGATCAAGAAGAAAGATTCTTAGATCAAATCAAAGCTAAAGAATTAGGTGATGCTGAAGCTAATGAAATGGATTATGATTTTATTGAAGCTCTAGAATATGGTATGCCACCATGTGGTGGAATTGGAATTGGTTTTGACCGCTTAGTTATGTTACTTGCAAACAAACCAACAATTCGTGAAATTATTCTCTTTCCTACTATGAGAGACGAAAAATAATTAATTATAAATTAGAGGCCAAAAAGTTTTAAAATCTCGCAATCTTGTTAGTAAGAGGCGATAAATTTCTTTACTTTAAGGTCTTTTTTATATACAATAGATTAGCATTGTTTTAATGCATTCTTCTCTGCTCATTCATTTGGATTGAGCCAGATAGACCAAAGGGAGGTATAAGGATATGAAAAAATACGAACTTATGTACATTCTCAGAACAAACCTTGACGAAACTGCAAGAAAGGCTGAAATTGAAAAATTACACGGCTTATTAATTGCTGGAGGAGCCAAAATCAACAAAGTTGATGAATGGGGAATCCGTGACTTAGCTTATGAAATTAAAAAAGAAAGCAAAGGTTACTATGTTGTTGTCAAATTTGAAGCTGAAGGTACAGCATTTAAAGAATTCGAACGTCTCACTAAAATTGACGTCAACGTATTAAGATTTTTAATCGTTGTCGACAAACAATAAGGAGAAAAAATATGTTAAATACTGTTGCGCTTGTTGGTCGTTTGACCAGAACCCCAGAATTAAGAAGAACAAATTCTGGTGATGGAGTTATTTCTTTTACAATTGCTTTTGATAATCGAACAAAAGACGCTGAAGGAAAGAAAACTGCTTCATTTATTAACTGTACAGCTTGGAGACAAACAGCTGAAATTATTGCAAAATATGCTGATAAAGGCAGTCTTGTTTCAGTTGATGGTTATCTTGTTGAAAATAGATTTACTCGCAAAGACGGAACAAACGGATCACGAGTTGAGGTTGTTGTAAATAATTTTTATATGTTGGAGAGAAAATCAAATGATAATTTTTCAACAAATGATGGTTACAAAGCTGATACTGATGAGCAAAAAGTTGAAGTACCTTCAATTGAACTTGCTGATGATGATCTTCCATTTTAAAAGAAAGGATACTAAATATGGCATTTATTAAAAAAAGACCTAAGAAAAAGGTTTGTTATTTTACTAAAAACAAAATTGAATTTATTGATTATAAAGATGTTGAACTTTTAAAGAAATTTATTTCCCAAACCGGAAGAATTTCTCCAAGAAGATTAACAGGAACTAGTGCTAAATATCAAAGAATGCTTGCAAGAGCAATCAAAAATGCACGTGTTATGGCTTTATTACCATTTGTTGGTGAATAAGTTATAAAAATTTGTTAGATCAGCTACCCTTAAAGGTAGCTTTTTTATTGTTTATATTTTGTGCTATAAAAGGTATAATGTATAAAGGTATTAATTATGAAAAAAATATTTAAACAAATTGAGATTAGCTCATTAATAGTCACAGCTTTACTAGTTGCTTTTATTGGTATTTTCTTTTCACTTTATATTGTTAATGTGAATAATATTCAAGAAACAATTGGAGTTGAAGTGGTCGGGTATATCGCTCTTGGAGTGTTGATTTTTAATCTTTTCACTTTATGGGTTTATTTACTATTATTATTTGAAAAAAGACATAGTGCTGATTTAACAACCAATAATATTTTAGGAAAAGATATTAAAGAAGCTTATAACTTTGGAAAGATTGGTTTTATTGTTATTGATGATAGCGAAAATGTTATTTGGGTCAGTGAATTTTTAACATCCAAAGGAATTGATATTTTAAATCAAAATGTCTATAACTGGTTGCCTAAATTAAGAGATTTAATTACTACCAATGAGGTTGATACAATTGTTGTTAATCCTTTTGGAACAGACTTTATGGTTAAATATCTTAAAGCTTCCAATTTATTTATTTTCAAAGATGTTACCGATTATGAATCATTATATAAATATACAAAAGAACAAGAGTCTTGTGTAGGGATTATTATTATTGATAACTATAATGATATTTCTGGGGATAATGATGATACTAGCGATACGATTGCTAATGTTAAAGCATTAATTTTTGAATATGCAAAAGCAAACAAGATATTATTAAGAGCTTATAAATCAGATTCCTATTTTGCAATTTGTAATAATCTATCTTTAAAAGGAATTATTAATGATGGTTTTTCAATTTTAGATAAGGTGAGAAAAGTTGGGACTAATGAATTAGTTCAACCATCTCTTTCAATTGGTTTTAGTAGTGGTTTCCCTGATATTTCACGTTTAAATGAAATGGCTGCTAATGCTGCTGATATTGCCATGTCGCGTGGTGGTGATCAAGCAGTTGTTAATAATTATGGAAGTGAATTATCTTTCTTTGGCGGGAAAACCGAAGCTACTGAAAAAAGAAATAAAGTCCGTGTCCGTACTGTTGCTGATAGTTTAATTGGGTTAATTAATCGCTCAAACAACGTTGTTATTATGGGACATCGTGATATGGATATGGATGCTTTAGGAGCATGTCTTGGGATTAAAACAATTTGTGATTATTGTCAAAGACCATCTTTTATTGTTTATGAACCAAAATTAACCGAGAGAAAAACTAAGAGTGCTTTAACGACTCTTTTCTCCCGTGAAGAGCTTTCTAAATTTATTGTTAATGCGAAAGAAGCTGAAGAAAAAATTCGTGGAACGACACTTGTGGTTGTTTGTGATGTCTCACGTCCACATTTAGTAATGTCACCTGGATGTTTAACAAAGACCGATAAGATCATAATTATTGATCATCACCGTCGCGCTTCGGAATTTATTGAAAATAATGTTTTATATTATATTGAACCTTCTTCATCAAGTACTTGTGAATTAGTTACGGAATTAATTCGTTATACAACTAATTTCCCACCAATTGTAATGTCACCACGCGTGGCAACTATTATGCTTTCAGGAATTTTTCTTGATACAACTTATTTTAAATCTAGAACTGTTGGGATTAGAACTTTTGAAGCCAGTATGATTTTAAAAGATTTTGGAGCTGATAACTCGATGAGTGATGATTTATTAAAAGATGAATTTGAAGAATATGAAGTTGTTTCTAAATTAGTAGCTACAAAGAAAACTCCACATTATGGAGTTAGCTTATGTCGTGGAGAAGAAGATGATATTTTCGAAGTCTCAACTCTTGCTAAAGCTGCTAATCAATGCATGCAATTAAAAGGTAATAATGCTGTTTTTGTTATTGGTCGAACTGGTGATAATGAAATTAGAGTTAGTGCTCGTAGTGATGGTTCAATTAATGTCCAAACATTAGTTGAAAAATTTGGAGGTGGCGGACATTTCTCAGCCGCTGCTGCTTTATTTAAAGATACGACAATTGAAAATGTTGAGAAAATTGTTTTAGATACCCTCAATGATTATATTTCGGGTGCTAGAGCGCAAGTAAGAGGAGAAAAATAAAAATGGAAATAATTTTATTAAGTGATGTTAAAGGAATTGGTAAAAAAGGCGAGACCAAAACAGTAAGTGATGGTTACGCAACAAACTTTTTAATTCCTAAAAAATTAGCAGTTCGTAAAACTGAAGGAAGTGTTCAAGTTTTAAATAAACAAATCGAAGTTGAAAATGAAAAGCAAGCTGAATTAAAGGCTGAAGCTTTAAAAGTTAAAGAATATTTAGAAACCTTAACTCTGGAATTTAAGGCTAAAGTTCAACCTAGTGGGAATATGGCAGGAACAATCTCTTCTAAAGAAATTGTTGAAAAACTTAAAACTGAATACAAAATTATTGTTGATAAAAGAAAGATATTAGATAAATTTAAAGTAAATGCTTTTGGTTTTACTAATTTTAGAATTGAATTATATAAGGGCGTCATCGGAACAATAAGAATCCATGTTGCCGAGGAAAAGTAATGTTAAAAAGTTATCCTTTTGATGAATATGCTGAAAAAGTAGTTCTTGGATCAATGCTTTTAGATTCAAGCTGTGCGGCCGAAGGGCTAACATCTTTAAATGAAGATGATTTTTTCTATGGCAATTATATTAATCGTAATATTTTCCGTGCCATGCAAATTCTTTTTGATAACGATATTGCAATTGATACCACGACTCTTGGTTCACAATTACAAGATATGAAATTATTAGAAGAAATTGGTGGACATGATTATCTATTTGATCTGACAAACTATGTTGTTAGTTTTGTTAACTTTGATCACTATGTAAATTTACTTCACGAAAAAGCTCTTTTAAGAAAATATTTAATTGAGTTAGATCGAATTGAAAAAGAATATGAAACAAAAGAAATAACTGATATTAATGCTTTTATTAATAAGGCTGTTTTTAATCTTGATAAAATTATTAGTAATCGCCGTGTTAGTGACTTTGTTCGCGGATCAGATGTTGCTAAAACTTTAGGCAAACAAATTGAATCACTAACAGGAGGCGCAGCTTTTACTGGACTTTCAACAGGATTTTCTGAACTTGATACTAAATTAAACGGTTTAGGAAAAGGTGAATTAATTATTATTGCTGCTCGTCCATCAGTTGGAAAGTCAGCTCTAGCTCTTAATATGGCTTATAATGCGGCTCGACACTCTAAAGGTTCAGTTGCTTTTTTCTCCTTAGAAATGTCTAATGAAATGACCATGCAACGTTTATTTTCTGCTGTTAGCGGAGTTCCTAATAACAATATTCAAACCGGATATTTAACAAAAGATGATAAATTAAAATTAAAATCAGCTGAAAATGAAATCAGTAATGTATCCTTTTATATGGAAGAAAATAATAAAAGTTCAATTGAAGATATTATTCTTAAAACTAAAAAATTAGCTGAAACAACTAATGATTTACAACTAATTGTTATTGATTATATTGGTATTATTGATGATGGGAATAAACGCTATGAAAGTGAACAAGTTAAAATTGCTACCTTCTCTCGTAAATTAAAACAGTTAGCAATTAACTTAAATATTCCAATAATCTGTGTTGCTCAAATTAGTCGTAAGGCTGATGACCGCGATTCAAAGAAACCTCAACTTAGTGATTTAAGACAATCAGGGGCTATTGAACAAGATGCTGATAAAGTTCTTTTACTCTATCGCGAGGGATATTATGAAGCTCAAGGAATTGAGGTTAAAAAACGTAAGACTTTTAAAACTGCTGAAACAAGCGAAGAAACAACTCCTGCAAAATTTGATCCTTCTAAACCACAAATTGTTGAAGTAATCATTGCTAAAAATAGACAAGGAAGTGTTGGGACTGTGAAGTTAATATTTAATGGAATGTATTGTCAATTCAATACTCCATCCCATGAATTCCAAGCTGCAATTCGTGATATGGACGAATTTATTGAGGATTAAAGATGCTTAAATTACACAACATTGGCAGCGGTTCTAAAGGGAATTGCTCTATTATTTATAATGAAGAAACAACAATTATTATTGATATTGGTATTACTAAAAAAAGATTAATTGATGGTTTAGCAGAAATTTCAAAAACAATTGAAGATGTTGATTTTGTCTTTTTCACTCATCCTCATCCTGATCATATTTCTGGTGAAAGATTTATTGTTGATGATAAGAAAAAATATGCCGTGAAAAAAGTATTAGATAATAAAATTAAAAAGAAAAATATCTTAAAACTTTATGAACAACGAGAATTTAAAACAATGATGGTTCGTGCAACTGATGCTAGCCATGATGTTTTAGGATGTTCGTCTTTTGTAATTAAAGATAAGGATGATTCCCTAGTTTATGTTACTGATACTGGAGCAATTTCTTTTGAAACTTTAAACTATTTTAAAAATGCTACTTACTATTATTTTGAATCAAATCATGATATTGGAATGTTAAGAAATTCTAATAGACCAGAAGTTTTAAAAGTGAGAATTTTATCCGATGTTGGTCATCTTTCAAATATTGATGCTTCCTTCTATCTAGCTTCTTTAGTTGGCGAGAGAACAAAAACTATTATGTTAGCTCATCTTTCTCGAGATTGTAATACCGAGGAGCTTGCTTTTAAACAAGTGCAAAAAACACTCCTTCTTAGTTCACATGAGCACGAATCAATTAAGATTATTTGTGCGAGACAATTTGAAAGTACAGACCTATGATCAAGTTAAAAATTTTAGCTATTGGTAAAATAAAGGAAGATTTCAATAAAATGGCAATTAAGGAATATTTAAAAAGATTATCCAAATTTGCCTCTGTTGAGATTATTGAATTAGAAGAAGAAAAAATTCAAAATAAAAGCGTTGAAGATATTTTAGAAGTCGAAGGAAATGCTATTTTAAATAAGTTAGCAAATAATGATTATTTAATCTTATTAGATCTGCACGGCAAAGAAATTAGTAGTGAAGAATTCGCCCTTAATCTACAAGAATTAGAAAATAAGGGGACATCCCCTGTCTTTTTTGCAATTGGAGGGACATTAGGGGTCAGTGAATCTTTAAGAAAACGTGCTAATTTCCGTTTATCTATTTCACAAATGACTTTTACTCATCAAGTAACTAGAGTTTTATTATTAGAACAAATATATCGTGCTTTTAAAATAAATAGAAATGAAAAATATCATCATTAAGGAGAAAAAATATGAAATTAAATGAATTTAATAACTTAGAAAGAATTGTTGATAAGGATTATAAAGATATTATTTTATATCGCTTAGAAGATGGAGAGTTTTATCTTGAACCAAACTTTCTTACGCAACTTGAATATCTAAAAGATCAATTTTTAGATGATTTTCCTTTAATTATTAATACTCTTTTAGATGTTGTTAAAACAAATAAAAAAGTTATCTTCACAGCTGACTTTGAAAGCCCAGTTGTTTATAAAGATAACTTTATCTATCGAGAAATTGATGATATCTTGGGTAAGTGCAAATTAAGTTTTGATAATAAAGCAAACCCTGATAGTGATTGGAAAGATTAAGCTTGTGGTTGTGGTCTTAAATATTTCATTGATAACCACATAATTCTAAATCCATAAATCATAATAAACATCATAATTGAGAAGCTAGGAACTAAGAACCCTAAAATCATTGCCAATAGAGCTGGAGTTAAAGTTGCAGTAAAGGCGATTCCCATTGCTTGATAAATTTTAATATCACGATTAGGATTGTATTTTCCTCTAGTCATAAAGTAAACAACTAAAGCCATTAAAAGAATTAAACCACCATTAATTCCAAGAATTATTCCAGATTGAACTAAAACTAAATCCATTTTTAATGATTCATAAACAGTATTAACGAATAAGCCATAATTTGTAATGATGGCTTCTTTTTGTTCATTTAAAGAAGCAGTTGATGAAACATCTTTTAAAAGATAACCCTTAAATGAAGTAACATCTTCAAAGCGAGAATAATTTCCGCTCACCGATCCATATTGTTGACCACTACTAAATAAACTAGAAATATAGTAACGTTCACCAAAGATAATATAGGAAACATCTTTATTAACTTCTTGAACTTGAGTAGCAGTATTACTAAATAAATGTTGTTCACCTTCAATGAAAAACAATTTAAACTTGGTAGTTAAACTATTTGAGTCAGTATATTCAAAGGTATAAACAGCTTTAGGAATTGTATATTTAATGCCGTTTCCAACATTAATTTCTTCAGTTTCAACTTCTCCATCAAATGAGGCCACATTTCCAGTGATTTTAAAATCATTAACATCACTACTATTAGCATATTCATGTAAGGAGTTCTTAAAAACATCATTACGTGTATTACTAATATAACCACTTCCTTGCATGTTAGCAGCTGAAACGGTTGTTGGAATCATTGCAATAAGAACAGAGACAAAGAAGACAATGATTGACCAAGGCCATTTCTTAACACCAATTTCTTTACATGATTGGTTATTAATTAATGATTTTAAATAGTACATGACGCGAGTCATATTAAATTTCTTTTTTGTTTTAACGACTTTAATATTTTTATTTCCCATAATTTTCTTCCTTTATAGCCTTAATATTATATATTAAATAATAATTATTTACAATTACTTATAAATTTGTGGACTTTCATTTTCTAGAGCTATTTTAAGGAGAAATAAGATTCTTAGAAAGCTAACAATTAGAGAATAAAAAAAGAAGGATTTTTTAGATTAAATCCTTCTTTTTAATAGTTTCTTTTATAGCATTGAATGTTTCTTCACTCAAACAATGTTCAACTTTACAAGCATCTATGAGAGCTTGCTTTTCACTTACTCCTAATTTAACAAAGATTTTAGCGATCATTTCATGTCTTTCTAAAACCTTATTTGCAATTTCTTTTCCTTTAAGAGTTAAAAAGATATAACCTAATTCATCAATAATAATATATTTGTTTTCTTTTAGTTTTTTCATTGCAACACTAACAGAAGCTTTTGAGTAATTTAAAGAATTAGCTAAATCAATTGATCTAACAGTGCCAATTTCTTTTTGTAACATTAAGATTCTTTCTAGATAATCTTCACTTGATTCTAATAATTCCATTGCCTAACCTCACTTTATTAATATACTCAATAAAAGAAACTTATTCAAGTAGAATGAGTAAGTAGTAATATAACACTAACTTCTTAATTAATAGTTATTGACAATAGAATAGAATTCTATATAATATATGTGGTTAGTGATAACTAACTCAATTAGAAGTTAGTTGAATCATAGTAGAAATGAGGATTTTATGAAGAAAAAGTTAAATGAATTCACGATTGGAGAACATGGAATTATTGTTAGTGTTGCTCCTGGAGAACACAAATTAAGAAGAAGACTTTTTGACATGGGAATTACTCCCGGTGCTGAGGTCTTTTTAAGAAAAGCAGCTCCTTTAGGTGACCCTTTACAAATTTCAATTAGAGGCTATGAATTAAGTTTAAGAAAAACTGAAGCTGAGATGATTCTTTTAGAATCAAAAGGAGTGTATTAATATGAGAAAAATTGCTCTTGCGGGAAATCCAAATAGTGGTAAAACCACCCTTTTTAATTCTTTAACTGGATCTAATGCTCATGTTGGAAACTGGCCAGGGGTTACGGTTGATAAAAGAAGTGGAACTTATAAAAAAACAAAAGAACCTTTAGATATTATTGATTTACCTGGGATTTATTCCCTTTCACCATATACTTCCGAGGAAGTTATTGCTCGTAATTTTATTTTGGATGAGAAACCAGATTGTATTATTAATATTATTGATACAACAAATCTTGAAAGAAATCTTTATCTAACAACGCAGTTACTAGAAATTGATGTTCCGGTTGTTATTGCCCTTAATATGATGGATGCTCTAAATAAACAAGGAGACAGGATTGATGCTAAAAAGTTAGAAAAATTAATTGGGGTTCCAGTTGTTGAAATTAGTGCTTTAAAGAGAACAAACTTAGAACATTTAATGGATGTTGCCTATAATGAATCTTTAAAAACAAGAAAAGCTAATACAGTTTTAGAAGATATGAAGTTAACTTCTTTAATCAATAATATTGAAACTGCTTTTAAAGGATTAAAGCTAGAAAACCCATTATTCCATGCTATTAAATTAATTGAACTTGATGAATTAGAAGTTGCAATGCATACTGATCTTGTTGAAGTTGTTAAAGAATTTAAAAAGAATTTTAAAGATGAAGTATTTGATAATGATTTTGAAGCAATTGTTGCTGATGCTCGTTATAAATATATTACTAAACATTTTTCAGTTGTCTTAACTAAAAAAGAAATAAAAGATAAACTAACAATTTCTGATCGAATTGATAAAGTTTTAACAAATAAATGGGCGGGTTTTCCATTCTTTATTCTCTTTTTATTCCTTATATTCCATTTTACTTTCTCAGAGGACTTTCTCTTCTTAAATGCTTTTGGAGCTTTTGGAAGTGAAGGATTAGTTTCTTTTGAAGGAAGTGTTTTTGAAGGATTATTTGCCAATGGTGGTATTAATTCACCTGGAGTAATTTTAGCAAATCTTCTAGAAATTGGTTTAGGGCAGCTTGGAGGAGTAGTTAACTCTTCACTAGTTGCAATCAATACTCCCTCCTGGGTAGTTGGCTTTATTGGAGATGGAGTTTTAGGTGGGTTATTTGCTGTTATTGGGTTTTTACCACAGATCTTATTACTATTCTTATTCTTTTCAATCCTTGAAGACTCTGGGTATATGGCTCGAGTAGCTTTTATTCTTGATCGAATCTTTAGAAAATTTGGTCTTTCAGGTCGTGCCTTTTTACCAATGATTATGGGTTTTGGTTGTAGTGTTCCGGCCATGATTAATACAAGAACATTAGCCAATGATAATGAAAGAGTTGCAACAATTAGAGTTATTCCTTTCTTTAGTTGTGGAGCTAAATTACCAATATTAACAGCAATATCTGGGGGAATCGCGGCTCGATTTGGATTTTTGAACGTTGATCTGATTACTTTAGGAATGTATGTCCTTGGGATGGCAACTGCTGTGGGGGGAGTAATATTAATGCGCTCCACAACAATGCGCGGGGAAGTTCCTTCATTTATTATGGAGTTACCAAACTATCATCTTCCACAAGCAAAATCTTTAGCCCTTCATCTATGGGATAAGGCTAAACACTTTATTACGAAAGCTTTTACTATTATTTTAATTTCAACAATCTTTATTTGGTTTGTTATGCATTTTTCTTGGAACTGGACTTATCTTGAAAATGATCAAATAAATCTTTCAATCTTAGCCGGTCTTGGTCAACTGATTACACCACTTTTTACTCCCCTTGGTTTTGGCTCACAACTTACTAATCTTGGATGGGTCTTTGTGGTTGCTGCTATTAGTGGATTAATTGCAAAAGAAAATGTTGTTGGTGCTATGGGGACTTTAGCGGCTTCAATCGTGGCTGGCTTTACGCCACCAGGAGGAGAAGCAATTGAAGGGTTAGCGGCTGTTGAAGCGATGATTGAAGCAACTGGAATTGGTGCTCCAGGGTTATTGGCATTTATTGCCTTTAATATGTTAACAATTCCTTGCTTTGCAGCCGTTGCAACAGCAAGAGCTGAATTAACGAAACCTAAATTTAAGGGAACAATTGTTTTCTGGTTAGTTATTTCTTATGTTGTTTCAAGTGCTATCTATTTAATTGGAACATTTTGGTGGAGCGTCTTTATCTTTATTGCTTTAATTGCTTTAATGATTCTTGCTATTAAGTTTTATAATAAATATAAAGATCAAAAGAAATTAGGGAGTTCATAACCTATGCACCCAGTAGAAATTATTACCATTATTGCCATTATTTTAGTTGTTGGAACTTTCTTTGGAGTTTATATATATAAAAAAGTAAAGAAAAAACCAACTGGGGAATGTGCCAGTTGTCACTCTAAATCTAAAAAAATGGTCAAGATGTATAAAAAGAAGTATAAGAAAAAGGATAAATAACAAATCTTAAGCATATCTAGTCATTTTTATCTTTATTTACTATATAATATAGATATATAAAGGAGATAAACAAAATGTTAGAAAGATTAAATTTAGAAGATAAAAATGAAACCATTGGTTACGTTGAATATGAGATTAAAGATGATTCATTATATGTTAATAAAGTTTATGTCCGAGATGATTATCGAGGACAAGGCAAAGCACAAGAGTTAATGAGTAAAATTATTGATTTATCAATTGTTAAAAACAAAAAAATCGTTCCACTCTGCTCATATGCGCAAAAATACATGGAATCAATTAGAAAACAAAAATAACCCTTTCGAGGGTTATTTTTTTAAACAAATTATTTCTTCTCTAGAAAGGGCAATGAGCATAATTTCAGCAGCTGCAAGATTTGTAGCAAGGGGAGTAGAAGTAACATCACATAAGCGTAAAAGAGCACTGACATCTGGTTCATGGGGTTGAGCAGTTAATGGATCTCTTAAAAAAATAACAAGATCTAAAGAATTTTCAGCAATCATTGAACCGATTTGTTGGTCTCCACCAAGTGGTCCTGATTTCATACAAGTGACATCTAAACCAGTTGCTTTATTAATAAGCATCCCAGTTGTTCCAGTAGCGTATAATTTATGAAGTTTTAAAGTTTCTTGATACTTCATAGTCAAGGCGATCATATCGTCTTTTTTCTTGTTGTGAGCGATTAGAGCAATTTGCATAGTGATTTATTCCTTTTTAAATTCACTTTAATTATATAACTAAAAGTAGGACTATGACACTATAATTGATAAGAAGTGAATGATTATTTTAGAAAGAGAGTATTAATTTATCTTCTATGTCCTTTTTAATGTACACAACTTATAGTATAATAAAATTTCAAGAGGTATAAAATATGAGTAAGAAAGCTTCGTTGATTTATATTATTGAAATACTTAAAGACTATACTGATGAAAATCATTTTTTAACACACCAAGAAATAGTAGAAAAAATAGATCAAATTTATGGGGTCCGATATGAGAGAAAATCGATTGGGAGTTCGCTAGCTCTTTTAAAAGAACTAGGATTAGATATTAATGTTGCTCCTGGTGGAGGGGCTGCATTATTCTCCAGATTATTTGATAAAAGTGAAATTGCTTTTTTAATAGATGCTGTTTTTTCTAGTAAAATTATTAATGGAGCGCAAGCTCAAAGTATTATTAAGGGATTAAATTCTTGTTTAAGTATTAATGATCGAAAAGAATATCCATTTCTTTCAAAAGCAGTTGATATAACTCGTACTGCTAATAAGGAACTCTTTTTTACAATTGAAGTTATTACCGATGCGATTAAAAGAAATAAAATGGTTGGGTTTAATTATCTAGAATATAATGAGTGTGGGAATTTAAAAGATCGAATGAATAGTTATATTCATCATGTTTCACCTTATTTTTTAGTTAATAATATTGGTAAATATTACTTATTAGGAAATAAAAGACGTTACAATAATATGACCGTTTATCGTTTAGATTTTATTGCTAATGTTCATGTTTTAGAAGATCGAGACATTAAACCTTTTTCAGAAATTGAAGATATGGGAAAAAACTTCTCGATTACCAATTATATTAATGATCATGTTTATATATTTGGTGGTGACGTGACAACATTTAAGATTAAATTAAAAAATGAAAGTGCCTTTACACCAATCTTTGATAGTTTTGGTAAAAATTCACGAATCATTAAATGTGAGGATGAATACTTTGCTACAATCAAATGTAATGAAAAAGCCTTCTTTTATTGGGCAATTCAATATTTAAACTTAGTTGAGGTAATCGAACCTCAATACATGCGTCATCAGATTAAGGAAGTATTAGAAGGAGCCTTAAAAAGGTATAATTTATAACAAAAAAGACTCTCTAATTCAGAGAGTCTTTTTATATTAGAATAAATAACAACTATTTATTATTAACTTGATAAACAGCAACAGCAATTGCAACAGTTGCTCCGACCATTGGGTTATTGCCCATTCCAATTAAGCCCATCATTTCAACGTGAGCAGGAACACTAGAAGAACCAGCAAATTGAGCATCACTATGCATTCTACCCATAGTATCAGTCATCCCATAACTTGCAGGACCAGCAGCCATATTATCTGGGTGTAAAGTACGACCAGTACCACCACCACTAGCAACGGAGAAATATTTTTTATTTTGTTCGTTACATTCTTTTTTATAAGTTCCAGCAACTGGATGTTGGAAACGGGTTGGGTTAGTAGAGTTACCAGTAATGGAAACATCAACGCCCTCTAAATGCATAATAGCAACACCTTCACGAACATCATCAGCTCCATAACAATTAACTAAAGCTCTTTCACCTTTAGAATAAGGGTGTTTGGAAATAACTTCTAATTTACCAGTGTAGTAATCAAATTTGGTTTCAACATGAGTGAAACCGTTAACACGAGAAATAATTTTAGCAGCATCTTTTCCTAAACCATTAAGAATAACTCTTAAAGGTTCCTTACGTGCTTTATTAGCAGTACGAGCAATTCCAATTGCGCCCTCTGCTGCAGCAAAAGATTCATGTCCAGCTAAAAATGCAAAACATTTAGTGGAATCTTCTAAAAGCATTGCGCCAAGATTTCCATGACCTAAACCAACTTTACGATCATCAGCAACACTTCCTGGAATACAGAAAGCTTGTAAGCCTTGACCAACAAATTTAGCAGCATCAGATGCTTTTTGAGCATTTTCTTTTAAAGCAATAGCAGCCCCAAGCATATAAGCATAGCAAGCATTTTCAAAACAAATAGTTTGAATTCCTTTAACAATTTCATAAGCATTAATGCCTTTTGATAAAACATATTCTTGAACAGCATCAAAATCTTTAAAGCCATACTTTGTTAAGATTGGTTCAATTTGTTTAATTCTTCTTTCATATCCTTCAAATGTAATCATTTTTTCCACTATTCCTTTCTAGGATCAATAAATTTGACCCCATCAGCAAAACGACCATAAATTCCTTTGGCTGATTCTAATGCTTTATTAGCATCTTCACCCTTTTTAATTGATTCCATCATCTTACCAAGGGAGATATATTCATAACCAATAATTTCGCTATTTTCATCTAAAGCTAAACGGTTAATATAACCCTCTGTTAACTCTAAATAACGTGGTCCTTTTTCGCGTGTAGCATAGTTAGTACCAACAGCTGATCTTAAACCCTTACCTAAATCTTCAAGTCCAGCTCCAATTGGTAATCCATCATCAGAGAAGGCACTTTGCGTTCTTCCATAGACAATTTGGAGGAATAATTCTCTCATCGCAGTATTAATAGCATCACAGACTAAGTCTGTATTTAAAGCTTCTAATAATGTTTTGCCAACAATCGCTTCACTTGCCATTGATGCACTATGAGTCATTCCGGTACAACCAATTGTTTCAATTAAAGCTTCTTCAATAATTCCACTTTTAACATTTAAAGTGATCTTACAGGCCCCTTGTTGAGGAGCACACCATCCAATCCCATGAGTTAAGCCACTGATGTCTTTTATTTCTTTCGAATAAACCCATTTTCCTTCTTCAGGAATTGGTGCAGCTCCATGGCTAGCACCACAATGAACCTTACACATTTCTTTTACTTCATTAGTAAATTTCATTTCAATACCTCTTACTTTCTTAATGTAAATAATACATATGTTTATTATATATAATTTAGGAGATAAATTAAATGAAATCTAGAACAAAAAGAATAAAAAATAAAATTAAGAAAAAAATAATTTGTTATTTTTCTAAACTATAGTAAAATATAAGTATAAAAGAGATATAGCAGATAAAAAAAGAAAGAAGATTTTTTCATCTTCCTATTTCTCGATTAAAAATTGTATTGAACAATTTTAGTCTTAAAAGATATTTTAATAGATTGAGGAAGAATAATTAGATGTTATTAAAATATCAAAATAAAGTTTAATAAGATGTGTAAAGAACTTAGATTAATTAAACTTTATTAAAATCTTTTAAGGAAAATGTTTTAGAAGAAGTAGTAATCGCCAAATGTCAAAAGTTGTCAAAATATGAAGGATTTTATGTTAATAATGGCAACAAGTAAGAAGAATTAGTATTTGTGAGAAATTGTTTAGACCTTAAAAGAAAAAAGACTAAATTGTGCAAGAGGGCCAACTAGAAGTAAAACTCTAGTTGGCTTTTATTATTTTTGAGTACTTGATTTGAAAACTATCAAAAAAGAATTAGTCTTTAATCCTTATATAATAATGAAG
>DATESL010000024.1:0-6709 GCA_035270825.1 Candidatus Onthovivens sp. | reverse complement strand
ATCATCTTAGAAAAGATAAGGATGAACGATTTAAAGTACCCAGTTGAGAAAGCTAAAAATAAAAAAGATAAATATAATGATTTATAGTAATATAAAGATATGTTAATTTATACAGGAACAAAACAAACTTTTAATAATGATGTAAAAAATAATCTCATTGCGACTAAAATCAGAGATTCTTTTTTAGAACATTCTTTATCTAATAATAGCCAAGGTGAGTTTCGAGCCTGGGAAAATTCCTTAAGATGTATGTCGCTTGTTTTAGATGATGAAATTGATGATGGGTGTCACGTGGCCATTGAATATAAGATTCCTGCTACTTCTAAAAGAGTAGATTTTATTATTACTGGTAAAGATCACAATGATAATTCTAATGCAGTCATTATTGAATTAAAACAGTGGAATAAAGCCTCTAAAACAGATAGGGAAGATTTGGTTTCCACTTTTGTTGGCGGAAATATTCGTGTCGTTACTCATCCCTCATATCAAGCCTATAGTTATGCACAAACTATTAAAAATTTTAATGCTTTATTGGAAGATGATAGCGTTGGACTAATCCCTTGTGCTTTTTTACATAACTATGAAGAAGAACATCGTCAAGAAATTGACAATGAGACCTATAAAGAAATAATTAGTTATTCTCCTCTCTTTTTAAAAGATGATTTTAGTAAGTTAAGAAATTTTATTAAAAAATATATTAAAAAAGCAGATCAAGGGAAAATCCTTTATAAAATAGATAATGGTAAAATAAGACCATCAAAAGCATTACAAGATTCATTAGAATCAATGTTTAATGGCAACCAAGAATTTTTAATGATTGATGAACAAAAAGTAGTGTATTCTTCAATTCTAAAAATTTTTGAGGATATCATTAATACAGAAGAAAAATGTACCATTATTGTTAAAGGTGGCCCAGGAACAGGAAAATCAGTGGTGGCTATTAATCTTTTGGTAGCACTTAAAAAATATAATACTAATTATGTCACTAAAAATTCTACCCCTCGCAATATCTATTTTGAAAAGTTACGTCAAGGTAATTTTAAACAAAAATATATCAAAAACTTATTTAAAGGATCGGGTTGTTATTATGAAACAGACTTTAATACCTTTGATTGTTTAATTGTCGATGAGGCCCATCGTTTAAATAAAAAATCAGCAATCTTTCATGGTGAAAATCAAGTTAAGGAAATTATTAATGCTAGTAAAGTTAACATCTTTTTTATTGATGAAGATCAAATCGTCACCACAAAAGATATTGGGACTGTTGATGAGATTAAGTTTTGAGCAGAGCAATTAAATAGTAAGGTTTATGAAGGAGAAGACTTTGTATTAAGTTCCCAATTTAGATGTAATGGATCAGATGGCTATTTAGCGTTTTTAGATAATCTCTTAGGAATTAAAGAAACTGCTAATATTGATTTACTTGGATTGGATTTTGATTTTAGAGTTTATGATGATCCTATTAAAATGAGAGAAGATTTAAGGATATTAAATCAGAAAAACAACAAGGCTTGAATGGTTGCTGGCTATTGTTATGAATGGAAATCAAAGGGTTTAAATAATGAAGAGATTTATGATATTGAACTTATCAATGGATTTAAAGCTAAATGGAATTTTGCAACGACCACTACCTGGGCAATTGATGAGGATTCTTTTGAAGAGATAGGTTGTATTCATACTTCTCAAGGAATTGAATTTGATTATGTAGGTGTAATCATTGGTAATGATTTACGTTATGAAGAAAAAAAGATTATTACTGATAAAACAAGAGTTGCCATAAGTGATAAAACTAGTGGAGCAAGAGGAACTAAAAATATAGAATTAGCAGACAAGATTATTCGTAATACTTATCGAGTTTTAATGTCTCGTGGTCAAAAGGGTTGTTTTATTTATTGTGAAGATAAATCTTTAAGTGACTATATTAAAAGAATAACGGAACAGATAGAAAATTGATAATGAATAGGATATATTTAATCACAGGACTAATGGCTTCTGGTAAATCTACATTAGCTGAGGCATTAGCTAAAAGACTTGATAAATCAGTTCATCTTCGTGGTGATTATTTTCGTAAAGCAATTATAAATGGTAGAGTTGAAATGAGTGAAAACCCAACTAATGACGCACTTGATCAACTTCATCTTAGATATCAATTAACAGCCATGGTGGCTATTAATTATTATAAAGAAGGATTTAATGTTATCATTCAAGATAACTATTATGGTAACGACCTTTTATATATTATTGAGTTATTAAAAGAAATAGATTTAAAAGTTATTGTGCTTGATCCAAGTCTTGAAGTTATTAAATTAAGAGAAAATAATAGAAATAAAAAAGGATATACTAATTTTAAGATTGAAGACTTATATAAGAGTTTTCATGACTATACTCCACGCGTTGGGTCTTGGATTGATAATTCAAAGCTAACAATTGAAGAAACAGTCGATAAAATTATTAATTTATATTAAATTAAGTCTTTAATTAGTATAGAATATATAAAGAGGATTTTAATATGGAAAAATTATTTATCGGTGTTGATGTTGGTGGAATGTCTATTAAAGCTGGTGTTGTTAATAATAATGGTGAAATCATTTACCGTAAAGATACCTCAACCAATGTTGAGGGAGGAAAAGAAGTCTTCTTAAAAGATATTAAAGACTTATTAGTTTCGCTTATTAAAGAAACTAAAGAAAAAGGAATAGAAATACTCGGGATTGGTTTTGGAATCCCAGGAGTTGTTGATAATAAACTAGGGAATATTGATTTTGCCTGTAATTTACATATGGAAGATGTTCCACTTGCTGAGTATTTAAAAGATTTAGATTTACCAGTCTATCTTTCTAATGATGCAAGCGTTGCTTGCTTAGCAGAAGAGAGGTTTGGCGGAGCTAAGGGTTATACAAACGTTGTCTTATTAACTTTAGGAACTGGAATTGGGGGCGGAGTTGTTATTGATGATAAATTATTTGAAGGAGTAAGCGGTAAGGGGACTGAAGTTGGTCATACGACTTTAATCTTAGATGGGATTAAATGTGGGTGTGGGAGACTAGGATGCTTTGAATCATATGCTAGTGCCGCAGCATTACTAAGACAAACAAAAGAAGAGATGTTAAATAATTTAGATTCTAAGATGTGGGAATATGCTGAACATGATATAAATAAAGTCAGCGGTAAAACCGCATTTGAATGTTCTAAAGTTGGTGATTTAAGTGCTATTAAAGTAGTTAATAACTATGTTAAATATTTAAGTGAGGGAGTTTTAAATTACTGTAATATTTTTAGACCAGAAATCATTTTATTAGGAGGAGGGATCTCTAATCAAGGAGATTATTTAACTTCTAAAGTTACAGCGTACTGCGAAGAACGCGATTACGGCTATAAAAGAACTCCTAAAGTTTTAATTAAAGTGGCTACGCTAAAAAATGATGCTGGGATTATTGGAGCAGCTACTCTTGCTAAGGACAATTACTTAGAAAGTCTAAAAAAATAATGAAAAGAACGATGAAGTTTATATTTATTACCGGAGGCGTAGTTTCTAGCCTTGGTAAGGGGATTAGTGCTGCTTGTATTGGTAGATTATTAAAAAGAAGAGGACTTCATATTTTTTCAATGAAATTAGATCCTTATTTAAATATTGATCCAGGTAAGATGTCTCCTCTTCAACATGGAGAAGTATATGTCACTAAAGATGGAGGAGAAACCGATCTTGACTTAGGACACTATGAAAGAATTATTAATACTAACTTAACAAAAGAAAGTAGTGTGACAAGCGGAAAGATCTATTCTAAAGTCTTAGAAAATGAGCGTAATAATGTATATGGAGGAAAGACTGTTCAAATTATTCCTCATGTTACTAATGAAATAAAAAGAAGACTATATGATGGCTTTAATGCTAAAGATGATACTGATGTTTGTATTGTTGAAATTGGTGGAACAGTTGGTGATATTGAATCACTTCCTTTTTTAGAAGCAATTAGACAATTAAGAAGAGAATTAGGCTATGAAAATACATTTTTTATTCATTCAACTCTTGTTCCCTATCTTGCCACCTCATCAGAAATAAAAACTAAACCAACCCAACATAGTGTTAAAGAATTAACAGGACTAGGAATTCAACCTGATGCTTTATTACTAAGAAGCTCAGTTGATATTGATAAAGAATCAATTAATAAAGTAGCGCTTTTTTGTAATCTTTCTGAAAAAGCAGTTATTGAAGTAAAAGATGTTAAAATTATTTATGAAGTAGCGCTTAATTTACAAAAACAACATCTTGATGATTTAATTTGTAATCATTTAGGAATTGGTAAAGATATTAAAGCCGAGATGAATGATTGGATTGATTTGATTGCTAAAATCAAATCAATTAGAAAGCGAATTACAATTTCCCTAGTTGGGGAATATATTGATCTTCATGATGCCTATATTTCCCTAATTAGATCTTTAGAATATGCTGGAACCGTTAGTGAAGTTAAAATTGATTTAAATTATCTTGATTCATCAAAACTAAATAATGAAAACGTGGCTGAATTATTAAGTTCTAGTGATGGTATTTTATTAGCTGGAGGAGTTGATGAAAATAGTTTAGAGGGGAAAATAGTTTGTGCAAACTATGCTCGTCTTCATAACGTTCCTTTCTTTGCTGTTGGAAACGGGTTTGAAGTAGCATTAATTGAAATTGCTAGAAACATTTTAAATAAATTAGAAGCCACATCCGCCGAGTATAATAATAAAGGAAGTGATTTAATTTTTATAAAGAATGAAGTTGTCATTGGGGATGAACTAATTGAATTAGACCCATTAAGTCAAAGTTATGCTCTTTATAAGATGGATAAAATTAATGAAAGACATCGTCATTGTTACATCTTTAATAAGAATTACTATAAAGATTTTGTTAGTTGTGGTATTTTACTTACAGGATTTAATCTTAAAACTAAAACTTATGAAATATTTGAGGATAAGAAGAAGAACTTCTTTATTGGAGTTCAATACCGACCAGAGTTTTTATCAAGACCATTAAATCCACACCCATTATTTGTTGAATTTATCAAAGAAAGTAAAAAACACAATGAACAAAAACTATAAACAAAACTTAAAAGAAAGAAATAAAGATCATAAAGTCTTTGATGATTCTAAAAAGAAATTAGATATTAAAGAGTATTTAATAAAGAAGAATACTCCCCTTTTAGAATACTTAATTACTGATTTAAAGTTTTCTCGTAATAATGCTAAAGCCTTACTTGCTCATCATCTAATTTCAGTTGATGGAGCACCAATCTCTCAATTTGATTTTATGCTTGTTAAAGGTGATACCTTAATTATTTCTAAAAGACCAATTAGAAAAAAATCCCGTAAAGATTTACCAATTATTTATGAAGATAGTGAAATAATTGTGATTAATAAACCACACGGCCTCTTATCAATTGCTAGTGACAAGGAAAAATCACGTACGGCTTATCGAATGGTGATGGATTATTTACAAGCTAAAGATAAAAAAGCTCGAGTTTTTGTTGTTCATCGTTTAGATAAGGAAACAAGCGGAATCCTTCTTTTTGCTAAATCAGAAGCTTTAAAATTAGAACTTCAAGAGAAGTGGAATGAGATTGTCGAAAAGCGCGGATACTATGCTGTTTGTGAAGGAGTCTTTGAGAAGAAAAGTGATCGTGTTGAAAATTATTTAAAGATGAATAAAGAAAACTTAATGTATGTTACTAATATTAGAAGAGGAAGCTTTAAAGCAATTACTGAATATAAAGTAATAAAAGAAAATGATAAGTATTCTTTACTTGAAGTCTTATTATTTACTGGTCGTAAAAATCAAATTAGAGTAACTTTGGGTGATCTTGGTCATTATGTTTTAGGGGATGATAAATATGGTGAACCTTCTAACCCCTTGTCAAGACTTTGCTTACATGCTTATGAATTAAAATTTACTAATCCTTTAACAAATAAAAAATATGTCTTCAAATGTGATATGCCTGAAGACTTTAAAAGAATTGTTAAATAAATTTATTTTAAAAATAAAGTTTTAATACGATTTTTATTAATATTTAATAACAAAGAAGTAGATGCAATTGCATCTTTTTTTGTGAGACCATTTTTAGTTAAAGCACTAACGTGAGCAATAATTTCTTCATCAGTAATTTCGACTTTTGATGCTATATTACCTTCGACGACTAGAACAATTTCGCCAATAATTTCTTTTTCTAAATGAGCTAACTCACTTAAATCACTATAGATAAATTCTTCATGAAGTTTAGAAATTTCACGAGCTAAAGTAACTTTTCTATTTCCTAAAACTTGATGAAGAGTCTTTAAGGTTTTGTTAATACGGTGAGGAGATTCATAAAATATAATTGTATAAGGAAACTCTCTTAATAGTTTTAACTCTTTAATCATATCTCCCTCTTTAACAGGTAAAAATCCATAAAAAAGAAAATGATTAGGATTAATTCCACTCGCCACTAAAGCATTTAAAGCAGCATTTGCTCCTGATAAGGGAATAATAGTTATTCCATTTTCAATTGCTTTGGAGGCTAAAATAAATCCTGGATCACTAATACAAGGATAACCTGCATCAGAAATATAACCAGCATTTTCACCATCTAAGATTCGATTAATTATTTTCTCACTAGCAACCATTTCATTATGTTCATGACAAGAAAGACAAACCTTTTTAACATTTAAGAGTTGAAGAAGTTTTAGGGTGTTACGA
>DATESL010000023.1:0-4445 GCA_035270825.1 Candidatus Onthovivens sp. | reverse complement strand
AACCTGCAATCATTGAACGATCAATTCCATAATCTCGAGCTTTTCCAGCTGGAACAACTTCAATTTCAGCACTAAGAAAGTCTTCTTCTTCAATGTTATATTTATCTTTTAATAATTTTAAAGCATAATCTTTAACTTTTTCTTTATCTTCTTCAAAAATTGGTAGTGAGGAAAAACTCACATCTAAATTTTCTCCCTCAATAATAGTTGCTCCAGGTTTTTGAAGTTGATTGGCTGACAAATGAATTAATAAATCAGTAATTCCAAAAACAGGATCATCTTCATGATCACCAATATTAATTTCTAAAAACGAACCATCTTTGCGATAAATTACTCCTACTAAGGCTAAAGGAATTGTTGTCCATTGATATTTTTTAACTCCACCATAATAGTGAGTATCTAATAAAGTAAAACCATCTTTTTCATATAAAGGATTTTGTTTTAAGTCTAAACGTGGAGAGTCAATATGAGCTCCAAGAATTCTTAATCCTTCTTCTAAATCTTTTTCACCAATAATAAAAGCCACTAAGTTTTTGCCCTTATTCCCTAAATATACTTTATCTCCAACTTTTAAAGTTTTAAATTCATTTAAATCTTTAAAACCTTGTTCTTTTAAGATTTTTAAAGCTTCAAGATAAGCCAAACGTTCACTTTTACCAGTAGTAATAAAGCGTTTATAACCTTCAGCAAAATCATATACGAGATTCATACTATCTTGATATTTTTTCCAAGCATTTTTGCGATACATAATATTTCTCCTTTTTATTATCTTAATAAATTATACATTAAAAATACTTTTTTCAAATATTAAACGCATTTATTTTCTACTCGACCAAAATAAATCAAATCTAAGAGCAAAAAGACTTTTAAAAAATCCCTTTTAAGTAGATTTTGCTTATGTTTTAAAATTATTTGTAGTAGTATAACAAGGTATGAAAATTAGGACCTTTTTTAAAAATCTTTTTGCAAGTAAAGACTTAACAACTGGACCAGTTGTTAAGGGACTTTTAATCTTTACGGTTCCAATTTTTCTTTCTTATTTATTTCAACAATTTTATTCTTTAACCGACGCAATGATTGTTGGTCAAACCTTAAGTGCACCAGAGGTAAATGGTGTTAATAATACTGGAAGTTTAGTCTTTATTATTATGCAATTTGCCTTTGGTTGTACCGCTGGATTTAGTGTTATTACCGCTAATAAAAAGGGTGCTAAAGATGCTAATGCTGTTCGCCAATCCTTCTTTGTTCAAACAGTTCTTGGAATTATTGTTAGTATTGTTTTAACAATAATTGCTCTTTCATCGCTTAATCCTTTATTAGGGGCTTTAGGAATTACTTCAACTAGTGGTTTAGCAACATATACTGCGGCTTATGATTATTTATTTATTATCTTTGCTTTTACAATATCTAATGTCATGTATAACCTTGTTTGTAGTGTTTTACGAGCAATTGGTGATTCAATTACTCCCTTAATCTTTTTAATTATTTCAACTATTTTAAATATCGGTTTAGATTTACTCTTTATTATTCCACTTAAAATGGGGGTTCAAGGTGCAGCTTTAGCAACCGGCATTGCGCAGACTTTAGCGGCAATTGGAGCCTATATTTATACCTTTATTCGCTATAAGGAATTAATCTTTAAAAGAGAAGATTTCTTTATTAAATTTAAATTTTATAAAAAACACTTAAAACTTGGTTTACCACTTGGTTTCCAATTTTCAATTTTAGCTGTTGGATTTATTATCATGCAATCAGTGATTATTAAATTTGATACTTTAAACGGGGTTATTGCTGAAAACGGACCAGCTCAACTTGGTATTAACGCTGCTTTTAAAGTTAATAACTTCTCAATTACTTCCTTTTCAGCTCTTGGAACTGCTATTTTATCATTTGTTGGGCAGTGTAAAGGAATGAATAAATATGACCGTATTCGTACTTGTATCAAAAAATCGATGATTATTTCTGTTATTTTAATGATAGTAACTTGTGCCATTGTTTTACCATTAACAATTGATGGCTTATTTTTAAGTGTCTTCTATAGCGCTGATAAAATAACTCCAGAGGCAATTCGTTATGGTTCCCTTTATCTATGGATTGTTACTCCGCTGATGTTTTTACTTGGTTTCCTATTTATTTTCCGCAGTGCTATTCAGGGGGTTAAAAAACCAAAATATCCTCTACTATCAGGGTTCGTTGAGTTAATCGCTCGTATTGTGATTGCTCTTTTTGTCCCGGTTTTATTTAATAATATGTTACCAGTTGATGCCACAATTAATATTTTAACTACTCCTTTACCATATATTGGCCTGATTTTGGCTGATATTGGAGCGTGGATTGTTGGAACTTCAATCCTAGGAGCGGGGGTTATTCGTCATATCTTTTTATATAAGGGAATTACGAATACTAAAGATGAAATTGAATTAACTCAAAATTAGTGATAAATTAATACATATGAAAACAAAAATGATCCTTGCAGCTTTAATGGTCTCAATGAGTCTTTTTAGTTGCACACCGAAACAATATAGGGTTTCGGATTATGAGAAAAACTTAGACTATACAAAAGATTTTAAGATCATGCAGTTAACTGATCTTCACTTTGGGATTCAAACTGATCCATTAAGACAGGAGAAATACTTAACTTCTTTAATCGAAGAAGCTAATCCTGATTTAATTGTTTTTACTGGTGATTCCTTTATGAACGCTACAGTAAATATTGTTAATCTTTTGATTACTTTTATTGATTCTTTTGATATTAAATTTGCCTTTACCTATGGCAACCATGAATTACAAGGATACTATGATCACTTCTTTATTAATGATCAATTAATGGGAGCTAAAAACAGTGTCTTTATTGATTATATTGATGATTCTTTAAAGGGTCATGCTAACTATTATATTAATTTAAATAAAGATGATAAACCTCTTTATCGTTTATTAATCCTTGATTCTAACTCTTATTATTATAATATTGATGAATATGATTATGATGTAATTCGTGAGGAACAAATTAAACATTATGAAGAAATTAATTCTGATATGGTTCCTAATCTCTTATTTACTCACATCCCTTTTCATGAATATAAGGATGCTTATCAGGGGGCATTAGATGGGATTTATCCAATGAATCCAGGTGGTATTAACGAAGAGGGAGTTTCTGCTCCTTATAAAAATAACAATGAATTTGCTCGTTTTAAAGCTATTAATACAAAAGGGGTCTTTGTTGGTCATGACCATACAAATTACTCTGATATTCTTTATGAGGATGTTATTTTAAGTTTTGGAGTTAAATCAACTGATTTAATTTATCATAATAAAACCGGTTATAAGTTAATTACTTTACCTGAGAATCCCGCTGATTTTGGTTTAAAAAATATCGAAAGTAGGTTTAAAGATTATGAATAATAAAGTATTTAGTTTAAAAAATAATTTAATAATAATTATTTTAACTCTTCTTGTTTCTTTTACTTCTTTTCTGGCTTTTAATTTTATTGTCCAAATAGTAATTGATGATTATAATCGTACCTTTTTACTTTTAGGGATTGCTTTAATTTATTTATTGCCAATCATTTATCTTTCCTTTTATATAAAGGAAAAGTATTTTTCATCCTTATCTAAAATTGGTTTTATTATTTTAACAACGATTACTGATTTAATTTTAATTGGGGGAATCATTCTTATTTCTTTAAACTTTGATTATTTTCTTTCTCAAGTCAATACTGGCTTTTTAAACTCGACTTTTCCAATTGATTTACTAATTATTATGGTTATTACAATTATTTTAAATATTTTTAGTTATTTACATATCTTTAATAAGCTTGATTTACATAAGTATTTAACACCTACTAACTTTATTAAATCAAATATTTTCTTTATTCTTTTTCAATGTATTTATTTGTTCTTTGTCCTGATCTTTGCAGGTGATGCTCTCACTTATTTAATCGCTATTAGAAATATAACTCTTAATCATTTTGGTTATTTATTCCTTTTCTTTTACTGTCTAACACCACTTATCTTATCTATTTTATATATAGTTTTTAAAGCAACAAATAAAAAACTTCCTTTAATCATTTCAATTATCCTGCCTCTTGTAATGGCTCTACTCTTTATCTTAAATGAAGTTTTAGTTCCTAATTTTGTTGTTGATGTTGGTAAACCTTTATTCTTAATTGATTTTGCTCTTAGTGAACCTTTAATGATGGTTTTACTTGGAGGACTAAATCTTATACCTCTAGTTTATTCAATTGTTTTCTTAATAATTCACAAAAAGGCTAAATAAAGCCTTTTTTTATTTCCTCTAATAGATCTCTAATTGGCAGTTTTTGTGGACAAATATATTCGCAAAATCCACATTTTAAACAGGCATCAACTGAAGGATGAATCTTAATATGCGATAAATAACGCTCTTTTGATTTTTCAATTGCTCCATACTTTTTATATTCATTATA
>DATESL010000022.1:0-13036 GCA_035270825.1 Candidatus Onthovivens sp. | reverse complement strand
TCTAATTGGCAGTTTTTGTGGACAAATATATTCGCAAAATCCACATTTTAAACAGGCATCAACTGAAGGATGAATCTTAATATGCGATAAATAACGCTCTTTTGATTTTTCAATTGCTCCATACTTTTTATATTCATTATAAATTTCAAAAAGACGAGGAATCTCTATTTTTTGAGGACATTCTTCCATACAATAACGGCAATTCGTACAACCAATTGATTTAGTTTCATTCATAATTTTAACAACTTCTTCAATTAATTCTTTTTCCTTTAGATTTAAAGGAATAAAGTCTTTCATATAAGAAATGTTATCTTTTAATTGTTCAATATTAATCATCCCACTTAAAACCATCTCTACTCCCTCTAAACTAGCAGCGTATCTTATAGCATAGCTAGGAATTGAAAGTGAAGAATTATAATTTAATAATAACTCTTGAGCTTTAGGCGGAATATTAACTAAGTATTCACCCTTTGCTGGTTCCATAATAAGAATTTTTTTATTATACTTACGAGCAATTTCATAGCATCTTCTAGCTTGAACATCCTTGCTTTCCCAGTCAATATAATTAATTTGTAACTGAACATATTCCATCTCTGGAAATTCTTTTAAAATTTCTTCTAAAACTTCAGGGGTATCATGAAAGGAAAAACAAAGATGTTTGATTTTTCCTTCCTTTTTTAAGCCCTTTAAAATTCATAAGACTTAAATTTCTTAGCTGTCTCAAAATGATCTTTATTTAAGGCATGTAATAAATAAAAGTCAAAATATTCGACTCCACACTTATCTAGTTGTTCCTTAAAGATGCGTTCTTGATCACCAACTCTTTTAAGTGAATAAACTGGTAATTTATCAGCAAGAAGGTATTTATCACGAGGATATCTCGAAGTTAGCGCTTTTTTTGCATAAATCTCACTTACTCCATTATGATAGAAATAAGCAGTATCAAAATATGTAAATCCCTCATCTATAAATGTATCAACCATTAATTTTAACTGCTCAAAATCAATTGTTTTATCATCATTTTTATCAAGAAGTGGCAGTCTCATTAATCCAAAGGCAAGTTTTTTCATATATTTTCCTCTTATTTCTTTGCATTTATAAAAAATCTTCTTTCCTTTAATTAAAAAGAAAGAAGATTTTAGATTTTTGTTTAACGATTAAGTTTATTTTCAGCAATAACTTTATCTTTTAACATATTAGGAACTTCTTCGTAAGCCTCAAATTGACGAACAAAGTAACCAGCTCCTTGAGTGATTGATTTTAATTTAGCAGAGTAATCGTTAATTTCAGCCTCAGGAATTGAAGCGCTAATTTTTTGATTACCGAAGCCATCATCTTCCATCATGATATTTTTAGCACGACGAGTATTTAAATCACTAATAACATCACCAATAAATTCATTATCACAATAAACATTAATTTTCATAATAGGTTCTAAGATTATTGGTTTACAATTTAAGTAAGCTTCCTTGAAAGCAAGAATAGCAGCCATTTTAAAGGCCATTTCATTACTATCGACTGGATGATATTTACCATCAAGTAAAGTTGCTTTAACTCCAATTACTGGGAATCCAGCAAGTAAACCAGCTTGAAGAGCTTCAAAGAATCCTTTTTCAACAGCTGGGAAATAGGATTTTGGAACAGCACCTCCAAAAACTTCTTCAGTAAAGACACTTTCTGGAGCTGGAGCAAATTTCATTTCAACAACACCATAAAATCCACTACCACCAGATTGTTTAATGTAACGACCTTGAGCTTGTGCTTCACCTTTAATTGATTCACGGTAAACAACTTTTGGATCACTTGTTAAGCAACTAATCTTATAGTTATTTTTAATTTTATCTAATATAAAGGAAACATGAAAATTACCTAAACCACCAATTAATAATTGGTGTGTTTCTTGGTTTCTTTTTACTTCAACTGTTGGATCTTCAATTACAATTTTTTGTAAAACAGTCGAAATTTTATCTTCGTCTTTTTTAGACTCTAATTCAACTGCTCTAAAATAAACAGCGGTTGGATATTTAATACGTGGATAAATAATAATATTTTTAGGATCACAGACAGTATAACCAGTAAAGACATCATTAAATTTATTAATAATAACAATATCTCCTGCTCCTGCTTCTGTAATTGGAGTTTGAGTTTTACCTGTTAAATACATCATGGAAGAAACTTTTTGTGAAGAAGAAGTTTGTGGACAATAAATTTCATCCCCAGTCTTAATACTTCCACTAGTAATCTTAATATAGTTCATAATTCCAGCATATGGATCAACAACAGTTTTGAAAACATAACCAGAGAATGGTTCTTCTAATAAAGTTTTTCTTTCGATTTCTTTATTCGAACTGTCGACTCCCTTAAATGGTTTTAAATCTGAAGCATTTGGTAAATAATCAATCATCATTTGTAAAACAGTGTGAAAACCAATGTTTTTAAGCGAACTACCAACAATTACTGGACAAATATCACCATCTAAAACACCAGTTCTTAAACCAAAATTGATTTCAGCAGGGGTTAATGTTTGACCCTCAAAGAATTTATTAAGGAGTTCGTCATTAGTGCTTGCAACAGCTTCAACAATCATATTATGAAGTTCAAAAACAGTAGCTTTTTTATCTTCATAAATTGGACCATCATTGCATTTAACACCGTCAAATATACGAGCTTTTAAAGTAACAACGTTAACAAAACCATCAAAATTATTATCATGACCTAAAGGATAAGTAAAAGAAACAACTTTCTTATCGAGCTTTTCTCTTATTTCTTCTAATAAAGCATCGAAATCAACATCTTCTTTATCCATCTTATTGATGAAAATAAAGGTTGGGATGTTTCTCTTTTTTAAAGTTCTAAAGTGTTTAACGGTACCAACTTGTACGCCGCTTGCGGCATCAATTACAAGAATAGCTCCCTTAATTATGTTTGTAACGCCTAAAACTTCACCGACAAAATCATCATTTCCTGGAAGATCTATAATGTTTAAGCGATAACCATTATATTCGATAGGAACTAAAGAAGCACCAATTGATGAAAGACGATCTTGTTCTTCTTTTAAATAGTCACTAATAGTGGTTCCCTTTTCGACACTTCCTTTTTTATCACTATTAGTTGCGATTTGATATAAGGATTCAACAAATGTTGTCTTACCAGATCCTTGGTGACCAAGAATGGCAATGTTCCTTATCTTATCAGGTGTGAAATTCATATATTTCCTCCTACTCATTATGTATAAGAATTTAACTTTATATTAATATTAACACAACTTATATTTTTTTGCTTTTTATTTTTTACAAATAACTAAAATAATGCTTGTGTGCAGATTATCTTTGTTTCTAGTTTCCATAACTAGTAGTTATAGTTATCATAAACTAGGTATTAAAATAGGTGTTGAAATCAGTTACTTTTAGGTATATCATATTAAATACGTGCGTAAAGCAAGGAGATTATATGAAAAAAACACATATACTTATGTTTTCTGGATTAATTGCTCTTAGTTTGACCTCTTGTAATCCAACTAATCAACCAGGTAATATTATTGGAGATCAAAACAAGGAATCATCTATTAAATATACAACAGTTAATAAAGAAGCTCATCAAGATAAGAGTATATACTATGCTCGAATAACTGGTAGCGTTACAGCCTTAGGCGGGATGTACAATCAAGAAGTTTATTCTTCAAAAATATTTAATAAAGGTGCCTTAGTTTTCAATACCATTACTACTGGTTTTGTTTCTAATTCTGAACAAAGATATGAAAATGCTAAAACTAATCAATATTACCTTCGTTCTGGACACAATCCAGTAATTGAAGAGATTGATGGTCAAAAAGTAGGTAGCGTTTCTAAATGGGACGATAAAAAAATTACTAATAAAGATGATTATTTAAAAGTAATAGGCCATACTGTTGATTCAATTACAAATTATCGAGTTGATGCTGATCATGAAGATAAGTTTTTTACTTCATCATCATCCATCCCTAAAGATGAAACAATTGAAACTTATTCCTATACTTTTTCTTTAATAAACCAATTTAATGAAGGAGCAGAGAATAACGCCGATAATCTTCAATATAGTGATTATAAATATATGTGTTCAACTGCTTTATATGCTAAGGAGATGAACCATATGTCTGGTTATAATCCAGTTTTTAAAAGAATCTCTTTTGAAATGAACATTAATAAAGAAACTAATCGTATTATTAGTTCAGTTTCAACTGAAGAATATTCTATTAATATAGGAATTATGAATTTAGATTGTATTTCAATATTAAATACTACTTATAATTTTATTGATGATATTAAGTCACTCCCATCAGATTTAAAAGAATCATATGATGTGGCAGTTGAAGGGTTAAAGTAGGTAAAGATAATGAAAATGAAAAAAATAGTCTTAGTGAGTTCAATTTGTTTGTCTTCACTTTTGGCATTAACCGCTTGTGGTGATGCCACTCCCTCACCTCTTCCTGATGGTGATAAAGTAACTGGAGTTTTACCTGGACCAACTGATGATCCAGTTATTGGTAAACCAAATCCTGATGCTCCTGATGAAGATTGGGATGGAGTTTATACTTATCAACCAATTAAATCAATGAAGGGTAGTATTGCTGGTGGATTAGAATTATTTACTATTCCGCTCCCTTTAATAAATAGTGATATAGTAATTGATTATCAAGAAGCTGAGCAAGCTTTTGAATTACAAAAAGTTTTTAGCTATGCCAAATTCCATATAAGTTTTGATTTATATAAGAATCAAAGTAGTTTTGAAGGTGGTTTGTTATTACCAATTATTTTACCTTTATTAGCTCCAGATTTTGCTTATGTTGAAATTCAAGATAATCTTTCCAATATGGATCTTTATTATAATGGTGATGGAGTTCTTTTTACTTCAATTTATTGCTATGATAAAACAAATTTACCAGACCGTAATAATCCAGAAGAATTAAGAAACGCTAAAAAGATCTTAATTGGAACAACTAAACTTGATCTTGCAATGTTGGTTCAAGATTTATTAGCTGGTTTTGATTTTGATAATCTTTCTTTAACTATTCTTGATGGTTTAACTATTGATTTAGGTAAAATTGGTTCTTTTTTAGAGGGAATTGTTATTTCTTTTAAAAATGGTGGCTTTACTCTTTCCTTTAATGATTCAACTCTTGATGTTATTAACGAATTATTAAGTGAAGTTATGACTGATTTAATGGCCTCGGCTGGAATGGGCGCTTTAGTAGATTTAATCAAAGATGTTATTACTTTTGATGATATTGCTTTAAGTATTGATAATGATGGCTTTAAGTTCCATGTTTCTTCAATTGCTAGTGAAGATAACTTACTCCAAGTAGCAATTAACGATACAATTACTACTTCTACAAGTTTAATGCCTGATTATGATTTAAATAAGAGTTACGCAACTCAAAATGATTTAATGAAATTAGTTAATAAAACAATTTCTTTAAATCAAAATATTTCCTTTGATGAAACTTATCAAAAAGATAAAAATACTTTAATTTCCTCTTTAAATAATTTAAAACCTGAAGAAAAACTCAGAATTCGCAACTTTACAAGTTATAATTATGATTATTTTATTTATGATGAAGATAGAGCTCAAATTATTGATTTAAAAGGTTATAAGGATTTATTAGAAATAAAAGATAATATTATTCTTCTTTTACCAAAAACAAAGGAAGAACTTGAAAAATTAACAGCTTTTAATTACTTAACAATTATTGAAACTTTCAATAAAGTTACAAAGAGTAATAATAATTATTCTCATGAGTCTTATTTAAATCTAATAAAAGTTTTAGATGAGAATAACTCTTCAAGTTATGCTTTATTTAAGGATGGTTTAACTGGATTTGGTTTACCTCATATTAGTAAAATCGATAATGAATTTAAGACCTTAATTGAAAATTATACTAATGTTCCTTCAACCCTCCAAACACGTTTAGAGTTAATTAAAAAACTTGATAACTTGATTAATAATTTATATTTAGAAGATAATGGTAAATATACAAGTGTAATTAAGGAAACTTCTAATTATGTTAATCTTTCCTATAGTGCCCTCTATCATATTATTACTATCTTAAAGTTTGAAAACTTAACACTTCAATCTTCTCAACATATTAGTAAGATTAGTGAAGTAATTGGTAATCTTTACAAGTTAATTAATACGGAAATCGAAAAAATCAGTATTAAATATACTTATTCTAATATTAATTCCCTAACTGCTATTTTAGCTGATGAGAAGTTAAATGAAGCTTATCCTCTTGATCTTTTAAACAAGTTAAAATTATTTGGTAATGAAGAATTAATTAATAAAAATCTTGAGTTCCATACAAAACTTGTTAATTCAACCTTTAAAAAATTCATTGAAGAATCAAATGCTTTCTTTATTGGTAAAATTCATCAAGTCATTACTAAGGAAGGTATTAATGAACTCTTTACCATTAATAAAATTAATCGTAAGTTAATACAATTAGAAGAAATTTATAAAGAAATTAATGACTATATGAAAACTAATCCTCTTATTAAAAGAAACTCTGGTCAATATAATGTTGTTGAAGTCTATAGTGAGTTAAAGGAACTCTTAGAGTACCGTCTATCTCTTTTTAGTGATTAAGATTATCTCCATTCCTATAAAATAAATAACGGCCCTGTGCCGTTTTTATTTGTTGTTTTCTCTTAATTGTAATATACTTAATTAATGAAAATCTTAATTATTTACTATACTGGTACATATAATACCCGTTTTATTGCTAAAAGCATTAAAGAATCTTTTATTGAAAATGATTTTTTAGTTGATCTTTTAGAAGTTAACGCTTTTAGTAAACCATGTTCTCTAGATGATTATGATTTTGTCTTTTTTGGTTATCCAATCTATGCCTTTAATGCACCAAAACTCTTTCAAACTTATATCAAAAAACTTAAAATTATTCCTGAACAAAATTATTTAATTTTTAAAACCAGCGGTGAAACTTTAAAATTAAATAATGCTTCCAGTCGATTAATTCGTAAGGTTATTAAAAAAGGACATGGGAAACTTAATCAAGAATATCATTTTGTAATGCCTTATAATATTGTTTTCAAATATAATGAGAGCTTTGTAAATCAAATCTTAGCTTACAATAAAAAGCTAGTCGAAATTTTAACATTTGATGTTTTAAAAAATGTTAAAAGAGAGATCCATTATACTTTTTTAGATTACTCTGTTTCTAAATTATTAACTATTCAAAGATTTGGAGCTTTCCTTAATAGTTATTTCTATAAAGTTGATAAAACAAAATGCAACCAATGTCAGTTATGTGTTAAATCTTGTCCAGTCAATAATATTAGTTTAATAAATGATGAAATAAAGTTCTCTAACCGCTGCATGATGTGTATGCGCTGTTCTTTTTATTGTCCTCAAGAAGCAATAAAAATCGGCCTTTTAGATAAATGGAGAGTAATTGGACCATATGATTTAAGCACACCAAAAGAAGATCATGAGCCATATATTAATAATAACTCAAAAGGTTTTTATAAATGTTTTATTAAAACTTTTCAAGAAATTGATGAACGTTATCAAGAAATTAAATCTACAAAATCTTCAGACCAAGACTAAGAGCTTCGTCGATATCTTTTTGGTTCCATATTGAAGATTGGACTTCTCCAATATGTTTTTTATCAAGAAAAAACATACATAAACGAGATTGTCCAATTCCTCCACCAATAGTTAAAGGAAATTCATTATTAATAATTCCCTGACAGTAAAAATTATCTAACTTATACTCTTCTTTTTTTATTTTTAATTGTTTAATTAAGCGCTCTTTATCAACGCGTATTCCCATACTTGAAAGTTCCAAAGGGCCATCAATTAAATCATCAAAAACTAATAAATCGCCATTTAATTTCCAATCATCATAATCTGCAGCTCTAGTATCGTGAACCAAATTATTCTTTAATTTAGCACCAATCTTTAAAATAAAAACAGCACGATGAAGTTTACAAATTTCATATTCTCGTTCTTTTGGTGAGAGTTCAGGATAAAGAGATAAAAGCTTGTTTGATGTAATAAAAGTAATTTTTTTCGGTAACTTAGTTGTTAAATCGCCATATATTGAATTTATTTTTTGTTCTGTTTTATATAAACAGTGATATATTTTACGAACAATCCTTTTTAAGTACCCAATATTTCTATCAGTGGATAAAATAATCTTTTCCCAATCCCATTGATCAATATAAAGAGAATGAATTTCATCAAGTACCTCATCCTTTCTCACGGCGTTCATATCGGTATAGATTCCTTGACCATACTTAAAATCATATTTTTTTAGGGCATAACGTTTCCATTTAGCAAGTGATTGAACAATTTCAACATCTTCATCAAGTGCTTTAGCTTTAAAAGAAATTGGGAGTTCATTCCCTGACAATTCATCATTTAATCCACTACTTTTAAAAACAAAAAGAGGGGCGCTAACCCTTGTTAAAGAAAGCTTCCTTGAGAGTTCTTTTTCAAAGAAGTCTTTAATAATTTTAATTGCAACTTGCGTTTCAATTAAATTAGTTCCAATTACTTTTTTATTACTCATTTTTATATTATAGGATCTTTGAAGATTATTTCCTAAAATTTTAAAACTTCCTCGCGACTAATTTCACTCAACTTATAATATTTTACAGGTGGATATTTACTCATAATTTGTTGATACATTCTCTTTGTATGTTTTCTTTTTAAGAATTCAAAACCGGATTCAACATAAGTTTTAAAACATTCCTCAAGAAACTCATATGAGCCATCAGTCATTATATATCCTTCTTGCCTTGATTGAAAATAACGCAAAACATATTCACGATTAAAATCATTTTTTAAATATACTTGAGAAGCTGAAATCATATCCGCAACCATTTCAAGGGCATTACAATATGGGATATTACGAGTTAAAACATTTCCTTTATAGAAATCTATATAATATTCATAGTGATGTTTATTTTTTGAGCAGTGATGATTAGCAATTCGAGAATATAAATCATTATCAAAACGCTCTTTAAAAATAGGAGATTCATTCCCAGAATAATATTTATAAGAGCGAAGGAATTCTTCTTTGCTATATTTTGATAAATCATGTCCTAAAGAATGAAAAAAGATCCCTAAATGAGCTGCATTTCTCATCACACGATGACGATGTCTAGTAACTAAAATAAAGTGTTGAAAAAACTTTTTCATATGGTTAAATTACTTTCTTTTGATTGGCATTGACATACATCGTGGACCGCCTCGCCCACGAGATAATTCACTAGAAGGAATTTCAATAACACGAATCCCTTTTTCTTTTAAAACTTTATTCGTAACGGTATTACGAGCATAAGAAATAATGACATTTTCATCAATGCACATTACATTAGCTCCATCATTCCATTGTTCTCGATAAGAGGCAAATAAATCATCTCCTCCGCATTTAATAAAATGAACTTCTTTATTCATTAATGCACTTAAACAATCAATAATCTTCTCTGAATTTTTAATAATAACAATTTCATCTTGTTCTTTTTTAATTAAATAAGTTGTCACATCTTTAATTAAGGGATGAACTAAAAAGGTATGATGATTAACTTGAGTCATTAAAGTATCAAGATGCATAAAAGCTCTTTTTTTAGGAATATCAACGGCTAAAACATATTTAAAATTAGCGTCCTTTAATAGTTTATCACTTAAAACATCTATTGAATGAGGTTTTGTTCTCTCACTAATTCCTATTAAAACTAACTCAGAATTAATAACTAAAAGATCTCCTCCTTCAAGTGGAGAGACTTCATAGCGGGTCGAAATAACTTCATTATCTTTAAATAATGGATGATATTTATAAATATATTCTAAAAGAATTGTTTCTCTTTGACGGACATTATTACTCATTGTTGAATTAATTAATAAGTCTTTAACAACAATCCCTGGATCTCTCATAAAATATAAATTGGTCATTGGAAGTAATAAAAATGGATGAACATCAAGATGATCTTCTAGTGATTTTTTCTCAAAACGATTAAAATCCACCTTCTTTAAACCAGAGATTACAACATTAACTAAATTCTTTTTATCTAAACTATATAAATAGTCACTTAAATGAGCATTAACTACGGTATTAAAAATATTAGTTTCATTTAAGAATTCTTCAATAAATTCTCCTCTTACTACTTCTGATTCAAAAATAGAGATTAGTAAATCTTTTAAATAATATACTTCAACACCTTCTTTTTTTAAACATTCCACGAAAAAACGATGCTCCTTAATCGCTTCATCTAAAAAAGGAATATCATCAAAAAGAAATTCGTCCATTAATCCAGGAGTAAGATTAATTAACTCCTCGCCTGGTTCATGAACAATTATTTTTTCTAATTTTTTAGTCTCGGAATCAATATATATCATGAAACTATTATATCATTTTTACGTGTTTATTACAAAGCGGAGTAATTCTAATTATAAAAGTTAAATTAACCTCAAAGATAACTAATTCATCTTCCATAAAATAACTTGTGCACTGCCTTGACTAGGATATGAAAAAACAACATCATTAATAACCTCATATTTCATAGCAGCCCCTGATGAATAAAAATTATTAAGAGCAAAAGCGTAGTAACCATTATATACTCCACAATAAGATTTAATTTTATTCATAGATAAAAAAACTACCTTTTCTTCATCACTCATATAATCAAAATAATCATCTTCCATTAGAATTTTAAAGTAATCATCGTTAACAAACAAAGCAACTTGCGGATCAAGAGGAACGAGTGGCTTAATTATTCCCTCTGGTGGTTCACTCTCATAAAAACTACGTGCATCAGAAATATTTCCACCTGTATAAACATAGAAACGTTCCCTATTATTATAATATGCTATATTAATTAAATCATCTTGATCAATAATCCTTTCATCAAGAACTTTCTCAAGAGTATAAAAAGTCCCACGTGGCCCAAACTCCTTTGGTTGACAGCCACAAATAGAAAAAAGCGAAACTAAGACTAATGATAATGCTATTTTTTTCATATTATACTCCTATTATTTTCCTATCTAATTCTTCTTCCATAAAACGACTGGTTCGCTTCCGTCAAGAGCGTACTGAAAAACTACCTCATTAATAATTTTATAAGCATAAACTGTTATTCCGTCTTTAAAATTAGTGAAACGGATTGCATAGTAACCATTATAAACTCCACAATAATCACCAATTACTTTTCGAGAGAAAAAAATCCTTTTATCTTCTTCACTCATATTATTAAAAGAAACGTCTTCCATTAGAATCTCAAGGCGGTCATTAGTAATTGCCAAAGCAACTTGAGGATCAAGAGGAACAATTGGTTTAATGACTCCAACTGGAGGTTCAATTTCGTAAAAACTTGATTCATCGCCTATAGAATCACCATTATAATGATAAAAAGATCCGTAATTACTCTTGTACGCTATGTTAATAAGGTCTTCTTGAGTAATCGCTTTATCATCAAAAGCTTTCTCAAGTGTATAAAAAATCCCTTGTGATTTATATTCTTTTGGTTGGCAGCTACAAAGAGAGAAAAGACCAACTAAAACTAATGATAATGCTATTTTTTTCATTCTTTCTTGTCTCCTTTATATAATCTATTATGAATTATGAAGTTCTAAAACAAAAAAAATATAATCTCCAATAAAATTAAGTTAATTTTATAATAGCATAAAAATTTATTTTCATATATTTTATTTTTTAATATGATAATTTAATTTTTTGTATGTCCCAAAATATACTCATATAAAATTCTTGCTATTAAAATATGATAATTTTACTCTCATTTTAATACCTAACTAATAAGAAAGAACAATGAATAATCGTTGATAAATACGAAGAAAAGGCTATAATTAATGTATTATAAAGGAGACTATTATGTATTGTCAAAAATGCGGAAAACAAATTGCTGATGGTTCAAAATTCTGTGAAATTTGTGGAGCTGTTCAATTTGAAGGAGGAGCTCAATCTTCTGGAGTAAAAATGAATTTAGATAGTGACGCTGGTCAAAAGAAATTATTATTTGGTTTATTGGGAATTTTCTTAGGATCTTTAGGAATTCACTATTTTATTATTGGAAATTCCTCACGTGGTGTTACATATTTATTAATTACTCTTTTAACTTTTGGAGTTGGAGCTGTTATTATGGGTTTAATTAGTTTAATTGAGGGAATTATTGCTTTAACAATGAGCGATGAAGCTTTCAGTGAAAAATATTTAAATAGTAAATAATAACTCCTCTATTTAAAATTAGTTATAAAAAAACTTGAGTCCTCAAGTTTTTTATTTGAAAGGATTAATCTATGCAACTGTTATTACTAAATACCTTACTTTCTTCACTAGAAATTGGTTATATCTTTATTGGAATTTTTGGCTTTTTATTACTTTTATTTGTTCTTTTTTTAGGAATTGGCGAATTAGCTCTTTATCATTTATTCTCTCATAAAAAAATGGACCAAAGATTTAAGAAAAATATTAAAAATGAAAAGAATCCCTTTAATAAGTTAGTTGATTTTGATTATGTTAATAATCATCCCTTTAGTGAAATTGAATTAAAAGCAAATGATAAAATAAAATTAGTTAGTCGTTTATATAAGGCAAAGAATAATAGTCATTATTATTTAATATCTTCTCATGGTTATACTGGGTCACATTTAGATCAAACAGTTCTTTTTCATCATCTTCAAGATAAATATAATTTAAATTTATTATTAATTACTCAAAGAGGACATGGATCAAGTGGTGGTAGATATACTACTATGGGGATTAAGGAATCTTTTGATTTAAAACTTTGGGTTGAACATCTTAAAAGTCTTGATCAAGAGGCAAAAATTTTAATTTTTGGTAGTTCCTTTGGGGCCGCGACAGCTCTATTTACCGCTAGTGATGTTAGTAATGAATTAATCGGAGTTATTGCTGATGCTCCCTTTACTTCACCTTATAATGAATATAAATCATTACTAAGTGCTCAATTAAAAAATCTCTATCTTTTAGAGTTAACTCCTCTTTATTTAAGTGCTAAATTATTAC
>DATESL010000021.1:0-3618 GCA_035270825.1 Candidatus Onthovivens sp. | reverse complement strand
ACATAACCAAATAAAAGAACTGATAAAACACTAAATGTGATAAAGATTTTTTTATAACGTCTTTCACTTATTGGATCAATTTCAATTGTTTCAATTGTTGCAACATCAACTTTTTGACGAGTAATTTCTCTGATTTTCTCGTTATTTTTCTTATTTTTTTCTTCTAACATAATTAATATTTTAATCCTCCTGGTGTACGTGGGTATGGTTGGACATCACGAATATTACTTAAACCAGTAATATACATTAAAAGGCGGTCAAATCCTAAACCAAAACCAGCATGTGAACAACCGCCGTATTTACGTAAATTTAAATACCACTCAAGTTCTTCAACGTTGTTTTGTTCAATCATTCTCTCTTTTAATAAATCATAGTTATCTTCTCTTTGGGAACCGCCACAAATCTCGCCAATCCCTGGAACTAATAAATCACAAGCTGCAACTGTTAATTGATCTTCATTTAATTTCATATAGAAAGCTTTAATATCTTTTGGATAGTTAATTAAAAAGAGTGGCCCATTAATATGAGTTTCACATAAATATCTTTCATGTTCTGATTGTAAATCCATTCCCCAAGTAATGTTATTATATTCAAACTTCTGACCATTTTTTTGAGCTTCTTTTAAAATCTCAATCCCCGCAGAATAAGTTAAACGAGTAAAAGAAGAATTTAAAAGATTATTTAATTTTTCTAAAACTCCTTTATCAATAAAGGTATTAAAAAATTCCATCTCATCTTTACATTCTTTTAAAACATAACTAATAATATATTTTAAAAATGACTCCATTAAATCCATATCATCACTTAAGTCTGCAAAAGAAATCTCTGGTTCAATCATCCAAAACTCTGAGGCATGACGAGCAGTATTTGATTTTTCAGCACGGAATGTTGGTCCAAATGTATAAACATCTTTAAAAGCTAAAGCAAAAGCTTCAACGTGTAATTGTCCACTCACCGTTAAAGAAACTGGACGATTAAAAAACTCATCTGGTTTTTTAAAATCAGTACAAACTTTAAAAGATTCTCCAGCTCCTTCAGCATCGTTGCTTGTTAGGATTGGGGTTTGAATATATAAAAAGTCTCTTTCTTGAAAATAAGTATGAATTGCATAAGCTAGTTTATTACGAACTCTATTTAAGGCTGAAAAAGTATTCGTACGAGGTCTTAAATAAGCAATCTCTCTTAAAAATTCAAAAGAAGCACGCTTTTTTTGTAAAGGACAGTCTTCAGCATAGTCTCCTAAGAGTTTTGCCTCATTAACTATTATTTCAAATGGTTGCTTGGCTTCTGGTGTTAAATGAATATATCCTTTAACTTCAATTGAAGAACCATAACGAAAATGAGTTACTACATTAAAATCAGCAGTCTCGTTATTTAAAACTAATTGAATATTTTTAAACTGAGTTCCATCATTAAAATCAATAAACCCAATTGAGCCATTATCTCTAATTCCTCTAATCCAACCAGCAAGAAGAACTTCATCTCCCTCATTTAGTAACCCATCAATCATCTTTAGTGTTAATTTTTTATTCGTCAGCATATCTTTTTCTCTTCCTTTTAATATTAATGTTTAAATTATAGCATTTTAAAAATTTTTTAAAACTTATTATAATCTTCAAGTTTCCAAGAAGGATCAACTCCAACACTTAATGGAGCAAAAGCCTTTCTTTCATATAAATAAGTTCCAAGTTTAGCAATCATTGCGGCGTTATCAGTTGTACACCAAAGGGGTGGAATAACTACTTCAATTTCACTTCCTTCAAATACTCTTTTTATTTCAGTTCTTAAATAAGAATTAGCACTAACTCCTCCTGCTAAAACAACTTGTTTTAGCGGATATAAAGTTGAAGCCTTTAAGACTCTTTCAATAATCACATTAATAGCCACGTCTTGAAATGACTTAGCCATGTCTTCAATCCGAATTTCATTACCATTAGTTTTTTCCTTATGAACTAAATTAATAACCGCTGTTTTTAATCCGCTATAGGAAAAATTAAGCGAACCATCATGTAAAGGGGTTGGTAATTTATAAGTATGCTTCCCCTCCTTGGCGGCTTTATCAATATAAACTCCTCCTGGATAGGGGAGTCCTAAAACTCGAGCAACCTTATCATAACTTTCACCAACTGCATCATCTTTAGTTTCGCCAATAACTTCAAAATCAAGATGATTCTTCATATAAACTAACTCCGTATTCCCTCCGCTAACAACAACTGCTAAACAAGGAAAAATTAATGGAGTAACAAATTCATTGGCATAAATGTGGGCTGCTAGATGATGAACTGGGATAAGAGGGATATTATAAATTAATGATAATGTTTTAGCTGCTTGTAGCCCAACATGCAAGGCCCCAATTAATCCAGGACCTCTTGTAAAAGCAATGGCACTAACTTCACTTAACTCAACATTAGCTTCTTTTAAAGCATCATCAATCACACACCCGATATTTTCTAAGTGCAGGCGTGAAGCAATCTCTGGCATCACTCCGCCATATTTTTGGTGCGTGGCAATTTGAGATGAGATTACATTTGCCACCAACTGATGATTTTTAATAATCGCACAAGCTGTTTCATCACAACTTGATTCAAGACTTAAAATAATTTTATCCATATTTAAACGACTCCTTTTACCATATAGATGGCATCTTCTTTAAACTCATAATAATTTTCTTTAATTGTAACTTTTTCAAAGCCAACTTTTTCATATAACTTAATCGCGGCTAAATTTGAAACTCGAACTTCTAAAGTAAGAAAAAAAACATTTTCTTCCTTTAAGATTTTAAAAACTTCTCTAAATAACTTTGTAGCAATTCCGCCTTTACGAAAAGAAGGATGAACTGCTAAATAATAAATTGTTGAAGAATCAAAAGTAATCCAAAAATCAATAAAGCCCACTAATTGCTGATCATCATCAAAATAACCTAATATTTTACTGACTGGATTTTCTTTTAATTCATATTGAATATCTTTTAAGGATAAGGGAGTTTTTAGAGAAGATAAATTTAGTTGATATAATTCTTCTTGATAACTCTCATCTAATAATTTAATCATCATAATTAATCTTTTAAATAAACCGCCTTTAAAGCTAATATATTTTCAACTTCGTTTTCTAAGTGATGAAGATCTAACATATTTTTAGCAAGATCAATTTCTTTTGACTCTAAATTTAAATATCCAACCTCGCCTGATATCACATAATCTTTATGCTCAGCAATATAATTTAAAACCTCATCATTTGAATAAACTTGATCTTTTAAAAGAACTTCATTATCTAAATAAACCCCAATATAAGAACGATTACTACGAGCATTTAATAAACAAATTGTTGGTTTACGATTCACTTTTAATATTTGTAATGAGGAAAGAGCAAAAATAGGAATCTTTAAAGCATAACCATAAATCTTAGCAATTGTTAATGCAATCCGCACACCCGTATAACTTCCTGGTCCTATAGTCGTAATGATTTTAGAAATTTCTTTTGCTTCAAGCTTATTTCTCTTTAAAAGATTATCAATTTCTAAAATCATTAACTCCGATTGTTTTTGCCAAGCTTCATATTTTATTTCATCAATAATTAAATCATTTTTTGCTAGAGCAACTAAAAGAAGTTTATTAGAAC
>DATESL010000020.1:0-2246 GCA_035270825.1 Candidatus Onthovivens sp. | reverse complement strand
TTAACGATAATATTTTAGATGAAATTTTTTATGATGAAACAAATATGAAAATAATTGATGAAGATGAAATGCAAAACTATTTTGATTACAGTAATTTTTTGGAGGAACTAAAATGAAACGAAGAATAGGGTATATAAGTCTTGGAATTGTACTAATATTAACTTTAACTATGGGTGTTTTTTTCATTTTTAAATTACCTAAAACATTAAATTTCACAAGTAGTGACTTAATTAGTATAGAAATAGAAGTGGACGGTGTTATAACTGAAGTCGATAACAAAGATTTTGATTCGTTTTTAGAATCTTTAAATAAATTAAAATTTAAAGAAAAAAACACTAAAGTTAAAACACGTGGTACACACTTTGTAAAATTACACTATAAAAATGAGATTTATGAAATTGGAAGATATTACTCTAAATTTAATAATGAAAATAAATATACTTTATTTAATGAAGAGTTTAATGAATTTGTTGAATTCTGGACTCAATGAATGACGATCTTGTTTGTTAAAAAGCACTTTAAATAGTGCTTTTTTTATTATCTAGGAAAGTTCGTCTTTTCTAGATAATAGTGATGTATCTACTTAAACAAACAGAAAAACCCCTCGTAAGAAGGTATAAACAATATTTACTTAACAACAAATTATTTAGAATTTAAAACATCTTTATAAGTAATAGGGTTACCATTTATATCAGTAATATCTTTAGGGTACAATGTACCTTTTTTTCTAGTGTGGCTACACATTGGACAAGCAAGCGCATGAAGAGATTTATTTCCATAATTTAGTTCAACTAAAATATGATGTGAAACCTCTTCTTCATAAAGACATTTATCACAAACCATTTCAACAATAGGTTCATCATAAATCGTATCAATATCATTTAAATCAAAAATTAAATCACCAAACTCATCACGTGCATCACCATAAAGTTCTTGGTAGTAATTTAATTCTTCTATGGATCGTTTTCGTCTTTTAACTTTATAACTATATTTCATCATAAAAGATATATCTCCTTAAGTTAAGGGAAGTAAGATGATTCCCTTTTATATTCCATTAAAGCGCCACACTCACATTTTAAAATATCATATTTAAAGGTCTTATATATTAAATTACGCCATTTAAGAGGTTTATGTAAATTTCTATAAGAGACTTTTCGCTTAAAGTTTTTCCTTCTTTTTCTACCTTTGGAAGAATAAAGGCCATAATACCTAATGGTTTTAAATTCACGATTGGGAATATGAATAATTAGCTTTTTAATAAATTCATATACATGCACAGTAACAATAACCCGCCCTTCTTTTTCTTCGTCAGGCAGATGATCATCTTCATGTGGCTCATAATAATATTCTACCATATCTTCATAAGTAAGAATAATTCTTGATTGAGCCATAGCGGGTCTACCCGTATATCTTAAAACATAATCAACTAATTTTTTATGGTCTTTAAAATTATCTGACTTATTTGGCGCGTGAACATAAAATCCTTGGTCATTTTCTTTATAGAGTTGACATTTTTCTTGATAAAACCCATTCCCAAGTTCCTTATGAAGTAAATCTAATAAAGATTTCATGAAAGATTTCCTTAATAACTCATAATTAAAGTGTTTCATTACTTTAAAAATACCAAGTTTATCAATCATTCCTTCAGATATTAAACAATGAATATGAGCATTGAAATTAAGAGCACGCCCAAAAGTATGTAAAACAAGAATATATCCGGCTTGATAATCTTTAATCCGGCCTTGTCTTTTAAATAAATATTTTAAAGTTTCATTAACCGCTTCAAATAGTAAACTTAATCGTCTACGATCACTCCTAAAGTAATGTTGAATAGATTTAGGAATAGTAAAAGTAATGTGGCGGTGTGAACAATTAAGTAAGACGTTATTAACTGTAAGACTTCTCGCCTTAGCATATTTAACACCACAAGAATTACAAAACCTTGATTTACAAGTGTTAAAAGCAATCCAGAAATTAGAACAATTAGGACAATCATAAAAAGAATAACCAAGTTCAGGTGTTCGACAAAGCAACATTCTGTTAACATTATCAAAAACATCATCTCTAATATTAAGATGAGAATTATCTTTTAAAAAGGGATCCCAGAAATCTCTAAAAATATCAACTATAGTATAACCCTTATTATTAGCTCTTAAATTAGTGTGTTTCAAATAATGATTAACTAAATTGTTAGGAACATTTATTTCCATAGTTACCACCTATGGTAATTATATAACAAAAAAACC
>DATESL010000019.1:0-27398 GCA_035270825.1 Candidatus Onthovivens sp. | reverse complement strand
GGATTTAAAAAAAGAATCAAATTAGTCTTTTCACTTTTTGCCCTTATCCTTCCATTAATGGCTTATACTGGGTACTGTGCTTATAGTGTCTTATATGACCGCTTTGATACCTTAGAAGAATATAAACAAGACGGAATGAGTTCTCGTGATCAAGCAATTCATGATGCTCTTCCAACAAAAGAAAGCGATCCTAATGCTTATTACACTGATATTAAAATCGGTAGTCAAATCGTAAAGATTTCTAATATCTCACCAAGTACAAACTCTTATAATGTTGAAATGCATTTATGGTTTGATTTTGATCAACTTGATTTCCATAAAACTTTTTATCAAAAGGTTTATGGTGAAGCAATTGATGAGGAAAAATTGAGTTTAGAAGATAACTATACATATCACTCTGAATCAGGAACTTTTACTAAGATGGCTTATAATGTTCCTGATTGTATCCAACTTGATGATTTAAATGAAACGGATGTTAATAAAATGAAAGTTTCTCCAATGTATTTAGAAGAAGTCAGTCTTTATCCTGGAGAAACTTCCTCTAATAATTATCCTGATAAAGAAACAATGTTTATTGTTGGAAATGGTTCTGTGGATGCTGATAGCTTTAGTTATGAGATGTTTGAACCATATACCCTAACAGATTTAAAAGATCCAAGTATTAAAGAATTCCGTCTTTTTCAAAAGATGAGTTTTTCTACCACCATTCGTAAGAGCTTTGATAACCCACGTTATCCCCTTGATTCAGTTCAATTTCATATTTATATATTACCAATGATGTTAACAACTGAATATGGACGCTATGTTAATACTCCAGAAATTGGTTTAACGAAGAATTACTGGGCAAGTCGAGGGAAAGCTATTTCAATTGATGAAAATATTTATGAATCAGGAGTTTCACCTCACATTGCAATTACTAGCGGTTATAAATTAATTAAATCTGATAATGTTAAAGGATTTGTTGAGCGTTTATCTTATTTTAAAGATAATGATCAACAAGAACTCTATCGCACCGAATATGAAATTTTAATTCGCTGTAACCGAGTAGGGATTAACCTCTTTTTACAGGCCTTTGTAAACCTTTTCTCAGTTGTTATTTGGATTGTTATTGCTTTTTATAACCAATCATACAATGGAGAAAATAGTATTGGGATGCTAGGAACTGGACTCTTTGGAGCGATTTCATCAATTTTAGTTGGGTTATCAATGATTTCTGATGCGGGAATGTTCTCACTTATTACAATGATTAATATCTTTACTCTCGCTGTTATTATGTTTATGACTTATCTCTCAATTAGTGCACAGCGTGCAATTGTTAAAAAAGATCATGCAATGATTGCCTATAACGGGATTAAACTTAGAATATTATTTATAGTCTTAACGGCTTATACCCTGATGATGTTTATTGGTTTAACCCTTTCAGCCTATATCTTCCACTTTTAAAAAAAGATTAAAATCGCCCTTAAAAAGGCGATTTTTAATATAGATTAAATTGGTGATTATATATATAATAGAAATATGATTAATTTAACAAGGGCTTTTATGTGGTATGACCATCTCTATAACTGGTTATCATCACTAAACTACTTACTTTTAAGCGTGATTGGATTAGCTTTTACCGCCCAATTTATTTTTATCCTTTTCTTTTTTGTAAAAAAAGTAGTTTTTCCTAAAGCTAGTAAGCAAAATAAATTTGCTATTTTAATTCCTGCTCGTAATGAGGCTAGTGTCATTGGTGAAACAATCAAAGGATTATTAAAAACAATTGACTATCCTCGTGATCTCTTTGATATTTATGTGGTTGCTGATAACTGCACTGATAATACGGCCGAAGTTGCTAAAAAAGCTGGAGCAATTGTTTTTAAAAGATTTGATGATGAACCAAGTCATAAAAGAGCATCTTATGCGATGAAATTTGGCTACCTTGAAATAATGAAACTTAATAAGGGTTATGATGCCTATATTAAATTTGATGCTGATAATTTATGTTCGGCTAATTATCTAGAAAAAATGAATGATGCTTTAGAAGCTAAAGTGGAGATTGCTCGAGGCTTTGAAGCTTCAACTAATTTTGATCAAAATATGTGGACTCGTATTAGTGCTCTTTATTATTTAAGAGATTCACGCATTGTTTGTCGCGTGAGAGAAAGAGCTCATCTAGACTGTATGTTAACAGGTGCTGGGATGATGGTTTCACATAATGTTTTAGTTAAAGTTGATGGCTGGGATGCGATGGGAACAAGTGATGATGCGGAGTTTACAATAAAAAGAATATTAGATGGATACCGTGTCCATTTCGTGGAAGAAGCAGTTGTTTATGAAGATCAACCATCTTCATTTGAAGATACCTTTAATCGTAATAAGCGTATGGGACATGGCTTACATTTATTATTTTATAAGTACGGTTTTAAAATGATTGGAAAGTTCTTTTTAACTTTTAGAGTTTCTTATCTTGATTTATTCTTACAACTCTTCTTTATTCCAATTGCCATCTTATGTTGTACTTGGTTACCTTTATATTATATTTATGATGTTATTTGGTCTTTAACAATGAAAATTGGTGTTGCGCCAGATTATGGGTATTTAATGACTCTCCTCTATATTGTTTTAGGAGCCCTTATTTTCTTATTTTATTTATCATTTGTCATTCAAACAATATTAGTGATGCTAACTAATAAAGAATATGTTCATTTTAAAAAGAAAAGTGCCGCTTTAGGAACAATTCTTTTTTATCCTTTCTTTATGATAATTTATTGTTTAGCAATCTTTTTTGGGGCCGTTACCAAACCAAAATGGAAAGCAGTTAAAAGAAATGTTTTACCTCCTACTAATTCCTAGCGTCGCTTGAATAATGTTTTTAAAAAAGTGAATTAGATTTTAAAAGGGAGAAAAGATATGGATAAAAATATGTTAGGAAGACTTGAAGCTTCCAAAAATCGTTTAAAAGAAATTGATAATTTATTACTAGAGGAATTTATTACTAGCAATATCAAAGAGTTTAAGGCTTTAAATAAGGAAAGAAGTATTTTAGAACCAATTGTTGAGAAATACACTCTTTTTTTAAATGCTAAAACTAATTATGATGATGCCTATATTATGACTAATGACTCTGACCCTGAGATTGCTTCAATGGCTAAAGAAGAATTAAAAAGTAATGAAGATTTAATGGAACAAATCGAAGATGATTTAAAGATCTTATTACTTCCAAAAGACCCTAATGATGGCAAAGATATTATCTTTGAAATTAAGGGAGCAGTTGGCGGAGATGAGGCTAATATCTTTGCTGGTGATCTTTTTCGTTTATATATTAAATACTGTGAAAATATGGGATGGAATTTAAAATTAATTGATGAATCACCATCAGGTGCTGGAGGATATAGTTATGTCCAATTTATTATTAAAGGGGCTGATGCCTATTCACATTTAAAATATGAAACGGGAGTTCATCGCGTGCAAAGAGTTCCAAAGACCGAGGCTAGTGGACGAGTTCATACCTCGACAGCGACCGTTTTAGTTATGCCTCAAGTTGAAAAAGAAGATGTTAATATTCGTAGTGAAGATTTACGTGTTGACCGTTATCGCTCCCAAGGAGCGGGTGGCCAAAACGTTAATAAGACCGAATCAGCCGTCAGATTAACCCATCTTCCAAGCGGAATTGTTGTTTCCTGTCAAACCGAAAAATCACAAATTCAAAACCATGAAATTTGTATGCAAATGCTCGCTTCTAAACTTGCTCAACTTGAAGAAGAGAAAAAGAGTGAAAAAGAAGCCGCTTATCGCTCTAAAGTCGGGAGTGGAGAAAGAAATGAGAAAATTAGAACTTATAACTACCCCCAAAACCGTTTAACTGATCATCGCATTGGCTATAGTGTCCAAAAACTTGACCGTATAATGGAAGGGGATTTAGAGGAAGTAATTGAGGCTCTTATTAACTTTGATCAAGAACAAAAGATCGCCGGAAAAGGACAATAATTATGACAAATCGTGAGGCTTATTTTAAAGCTAAAGATACTGTTAAATCGACCAGGGGCCGTAAAATATCAGATAATGAAATTTATCTTTTATTAATGAATGCAAATAAATTTGCTTCTTTTCAAGAAACCATCAAATTCTTTGATGAGGAATTAATTAATAAAGATAAATTTAATCGTAACTTAGTACGAGCAATGGAGGGAGAACCTATTCAATATATTTTGAATTCGGCTCCTTTTTTAGATTTTGATTTATATGTGACACCTGATGTTTTAATTCCTCGTCCAGAGACCGAGGAATTAGCATCCATTGTTCATACTTTGATCTTAAAAAGAGAGTTAGCTCATGATGTGATTGGTGATGTTTGTACGGGTAGTGGATGTTTAGCCCTTTATCTAAAGCTTCATTTTCCATTTTCTAAAGTTTATGGGAGTGATAAATATGAAAATGTGCTTGATATTGCTCGTCATAATAATGATAAATATAAGTTAAATGTTGAGTTCTTAATTGGGTCTAAACTAGAACCCTTTATTGAAAAAGATATTAAACTAGATGTTTTAATTTCAAATCCTCCATATGTTGAAAAAAAGAGCGACATTGAGGAGATTGTCAAAAATTATGAGCCAATGAAGGCAATTTATGTTGAAGATGGCTTATATTTTTATCGCTCTTTTTTCAAACACCATAAGGAAGTAATGAAGGAAAAATATTTAATGGCTTTTGAGATTAATTATGACCAAGAAGAAGCTTTAAGTTTATTAATTAAAGAATATTTTATTGGGGAAAACATTGAGTTTGCGTTTATAAAAGATATTTTTAATCAAACGCGTTTTTTAATAATTATTGGAGGAGTTGAGAATGCTTTTTCTTTTGAAAACTGATGTTGATAAGGCTTATGAAATACTATCTAAAGATGGTTTAATTGCTTTTCCTACCGAAACTGTTTATGGGTTGGGGATTTTAGCAACTTCTTCGCGTAACTATCAAAGATTAGTTGAAGTGAAAAAAAGAACACCTGATAAACCATTTACGCTGATGTTTTCTAAAATTGAACAAGTTGAAAAATACTTACAAATAAGTTTATTAGCTCGCAATATTATTAAAGAATTTATGCCTGGAGCTTTAACTTTAATTTTAAAAGCAGCCGAGAATGTTCCATATTTTTTAGATTTAGGAACCGGTTTTATTGGCATTAGAATGAGTGATGATCCCTTTGTTTTAGAATTAATTGATCGTTTAGACCAACCACTCCTTGTTCCAAGTGCTAATATATCTACTTTTCCTCCAGCCTTAAATGAGGGAGAAGTATATAATTACTTTCAAGAAAGTATTGATGCTATAATAATAGGAGCAGGAAAAAGTAATATTCCTTCAACTGTTTTAAAAATTGATGGGGATCATCTCACTATTTTACGTGAGGGGAGCATTACTTTAAAAGAAATTATGGAGGTCACAAAATGAAAATTGTTTTAGGTTCTGATCATGGCGGGTTTGAAGTAAAAGAAAAAATTAAAGAAGTAATTAATAATCATGGGATGGAAGTTATTGATGTTGGTTGTGATAATAAAGATTCATGTAATTATGCATTTTTTGGGATTAAAGCTGCTAAAAAGGTTGCTTCAAAAGAAGCAGATTTTGGGATTGTAATTTGCGGAAGTGGGATTGGAATTTCAATTGCAGCAAATAAGGTTAAAACAATAAGATGTGGAATTGCCTATGATGATGAAGTCACTCGTTTAATGAGAGTTCATAACGATGCTAATATGATTGCCTTTGGAGCGCGCTTTATGAGTGAAGAAGATATTTTGCGCCGCGTGAAGATCTTTTTAGAAGCAAGATTTGAAGGCGGAAGACATCTTGAACGCATTCAAAAAATCACCGAAGAAGAAAATAAATAAAATAATTTAAATTAGACACCCAAATTAATTAATAAGTAGCAATCTTGTTAGTAAGGAGGGTGTTTTTATTAGTTTTAAATGTGAGTTATGTGGGAATAGTGATTTAAAATATATTGGTTATATAAATGAGATACCCTACTGCAGAAGATGTATTTATTTTAAGGGAGAGGAGGTTGATAATAATAACTTTTACTCTTCTAAAAATTTTAAACCAGTTATTAATTATCATTTAACTCCTGAACAAATTGAAATATCTAATAAGATTCTTGAAGGATTTAAAAAGAAAGAAGATATTTTAGTTTATGCGGTGTGTGGAGCGGGGAAAACGGAGTTAGTTTTTAAAGTAATTACCTATGCTTTAAAAAATCATCTCAAAGTTGGTTTTGCAATTCCTAGAAAAGATGTTGTTATCGAGCTAGCTAGACGATTTCAAGAGATCTTTAAAGATAATGTTGTAACCTCTCTTTATGGAGGAAATACCAAATTATTAGTAGGAGATATAATTGTTTTAACAACTCACCAATTATATCGCTATGATCATTACTTTGATTTATTAATACTTGATGAGATTGATGCATTTCCCTATCGCGATAATCAGGTCTTAGAAGCTTTATTTAAAAGAAGTGTTAAAGGGAATTATATTTTAATGAGTGCCACTCCATCAAGTGAGACATTAATTGAATTTGAGGGGGAAAAGAAGCTTCTTTTGACATTATTTCAAAGATATCACGGAGGAAAAATCCCTCTTCCTGAAGTGCTTATTGCTCCATTTTTCTTAATGCATTTAACACTTATTAATGAGATGAAAAAGATCTTAAAAGAAAATAAGCCACTATTAATATTTGTTCCAACAATTGAAAGAGCTGAAAGTCTTTATCAATACTTAAAACATCTTTTTAAAAAGGGTGAAAGAGTCCACTCTAAAAGTTTAAAAAGAAATGAGATAATTGAAGATTTCAGAAACTTAAAATATGATTATTTAGTAACGACTTCAATTCTAGAAAGGGGAGTTACTTTAGCTAATTTACAGGTAATTATTTTTGAAGCTGACTCAAGTATTTATAATGCTCCTTCTCTTATTCAAATCTCAGGACGAGTTGGGAGAAAAGCTGATTTTCCTAATGGCAAAGTCTTATTTTTAGCCTCAAAAAAGAATAAAGAAATAATTCTTGCTCTTAATGAAATTGGAAGATTAAATGGCTAATTGCAAGATCTGTTTTAACTCCTATCAGGAGTGTTCTCTTCATTATTTATTTAATGAATCAACCCACATTTGCCCAAAATGTCTAGCTAATTTAAAACCAAAGTTTATTGAATTTTCTCTTGATGAGATTAAAGGAGTGGCGATTTATGAATATAACGAGGAGATAAAAAAACTGATTTATCAATTTAAAGGTTGTGAAGATTATGAGTTAAAAGATGTTTTTTTATCTCCTCTTGTTAATGATTTAAGACTTCTTTATAAGGGATATGTTTTAGTTCCAGCACCTTCATTTATTGACGAAGATAATCCAAAAAAATTTGCTCACGTTGAAGAGATATTTAAGGTATTAAATTTAGAAATAGTCAGTTTATTTAAAAAAACTAGCAACGTAAAACAGGCCTCTCTTCACTTTAATGAACGACAAAAAATTGGCGATAATATCGAGCTTATTAGTGAATTAGAGTTAAGAAATAAAAAGATTTTATTAATTGATGATGTTTCAACGACTGGAGCGACATTAAAAGCAATGATTAATCTTTTAAAGAAAAGAGGCTTTAAGGAGTGTAAAATTCTTGTGATTGCTAAAAGAATTTTACACGGAAGTGATTGAAAGTATCTTTTTAAGAATTGTTGTATACCATTATCTATAATGGTACAATATATAAGAATAATTTTAAGAAAGAGGGTACTATGAGTAATTTTATTGAAAAGCTATTTAGATTAGACCAAAAAGTTCTAAACAAATATTATAGACAAGCTAAGAAAGTCTTAGCTCTTGAAGGGGAAATGGTTAAATTAAGTGATGATGAACTTCGTCATAAAACTGTTGAATTTAGAGCAAGACTTGATAAGGGTGAAACTCTTGAAGATATTAAATATGAGGCTTATGCGGTTTGTCGAGAGGCTGATCGTCGAGTTTTAGGATTACATCCATTTGAGGTTCAAATTATTGGCGCTTTAGTTTTAAATGATGGAGATATTGCTGAAATGAGGACAGGTGAGGGTAAAACTTTAACTGAAACAATGCCTGTTTATTTAAATGGTTTAAGTCGTAAAGGAGTTCATGTCGTGACAGTTAATGAATATTTAGCTGCTCGTGATGCTGAAGAAATGGGTCAAGTTTTTAAATGGCTTGGTTTAACAGTTGGGGTTAACCTTCATGAATTAACGACAACCCAAAAACAAGCTGCTCATTTATGTGATGTTACTTATACAATTAACTCTGAATTAGGATTTGACTATCTTCGTGATAATATGTCTCCTAATGCCTCACAAAGAGTATTAAGGGGATTAAATTATTGTATTGTTGATGAAGCTGATAGTGTTTTAATTGATGAATCAAGAACACCATTAATTATAAGTGGTGGGGCAAAGGCTAGTGCTTCTCAATATGTTGTTGCTGATAAATTTTGTAAAATGTTAAAAGCTTCAACGCAAGTTGATGAAGAATATAAAAGAAAACATCCAGAATATGTTCCAGATGGTGATTTTGAAGTTGATCCAAAAACAAAATCAGTTAACTTAACTAATCGCGGAGTCGATAAGGCTGAACAAATGTTTGGAATTAAAAACCTTTACAATCCTGAATATCAAGAATTAGTTCACCGTATTTCTCAAGCCTTAAAAGCAAACTATATTTTTACAAATAATGTTGAATATTTAGTTGATGAGAATAAAGAAATTCAATTAATTGACCAATTTACTGGTCGTATTTTAAAGGGCCGTGAATATAGTGACGGGTTGCAACAAGCCATTCAAGCAAAAGAAAATGTTGAAATAAAGGAAGAAACAACAACTCTTGCAACGATTACTTATCAAAACTTTTTCCGTCTCTTTAAAAAAGTTGCTGGGATGACTGGTACTGCTAAAACTGAAGAAGAAGAATTTAGAAAAATTTATAATATGAAAGTTGTTGCTATTCCGACCAACCGTCCAGTTATTAGAGACGATGCCACTGATTATGTTTTTGCTCATCGCAAAGCAAAAATTAATGCAATGGTTAAAGAAATTACAGAAAGACACGTCAAAGGACAACCAATCTTAATTGGTACTCCAAGTGTTGATGCCTCTGAAGAGATGGCAACTTATTTAAGAAAGGCTAATTTACCATTTGAAATGTTAAATGCTAAAAACCATACTCGTGAAGCTGAAATTATTGCTCATGCTGGAGAAAAAGGAAGAATTACTCTTGCTACTAACATGGCAGGTCGTGGAACTGATATTAAATTAACGGAAGAAACCAGAAGTTTAGGCGGATTATGTGTTTTTGGTTTTGAAAGACATGAATCACGAAGAATTGATAACCAATTAAGAGGACGTAGTGGAAGACAAGGGGATCCTGGATTCTCTCGTTTCTATGTTTCTTTAGATGATGATTTAATGGTGCGTTTTGCTAGCGATAAACTTCGTTCAGTATTTGCTGGATATGGAGATGAAGCTATCGAATCACGTATGTTAACAAACTCTATTACAGGAGCTCAAAAACGAATTGAAGGACAAAACTTTGATGTCCGTAAAAACCTTTTAGATTATGATGATGTTTTAAGTAAACAACGTCAAATCATGTATTCTAAACGTGATCAAATTCTTTTTGCTGAAGATATTAATGAACTTATTAATGAAACTTTTAAGGATTGTGGGTTAGCTCTTGCTAAAAGATCAATGCTTGATGAAACTGGTGAAAAGATTGTTGGCGGAGAAAAATTAGTTGAAATTATTATTCCTCGTTTCCTACCAGAAGGGGCTATTAAAGCAAGTTTATTTGATGAAGCACCAATTGAAGAAGCTGGTGATGATTTAGGTGAAATTCTTCTTGATGCTTATTTTAGTCGCAAGAAAATTTGGGATCTTGAAGTTGCTGACCGCTTAGAACGCTATATTACTTTAAAATGTATTGACCGTAACTGGACTCAACAAATTGATAATATGTCTCGTTTTAGAGAATCAGTTTCTTTAAGAAGTTATGCTCAAACTAATCCGCTTCAAGATTATGTTAATGAGGGCTGGGCAATGTTTAGAGAAATGCTTGAAACAATTTCTTTAGAAGTTGTTTTAAACTTAATGAATGCTAAAATCGAACCAAAAGTTGAAGAGAAAAAAGAAGAGTTTGTACTCGAAAATAAAAATGAACCAGTCGTTGATCTTTCTAAAGCTGAAAATGAAGTAGTTGAGGAAGGTCCTGGTAAGGTCGTTGTTGAAGAAAATACTACGACTGCAAAAGATGTTAAAATTGATGTCTCTCTTAATATCTCTGATGTTGATAAAGACAAAGAAGCTGCAGTTGATGTTGAATTTGAGGATGTTCATACTAATTAATTAAATAATTTATTATATAAAGAGAGGAGTTAAAGTGATGGAACTATATTTATTAAAGGTTGAAATAAATAAGGGTTTAGACGTTATTAAGTCACTTGGTGACTCTCTTTGACTTTGCTTATACCCAAAAAATAATTGAAGAAGTTGACACTAAATCACTTGAGGAAGGTTTTTGGAATGACCAAAAGGAAGCCAAAAGACTTTTTGATCTGAAAAATGATTTAGTTTATAAAAAGAAGGAATTTGAATATTTAAACTCGGAGTTTGAATCTCTTTTTGTTTTATCTAATACTCTTGAAAATAAAGATGAGGAGATGATTACACTTTTAGAGAGCGAATATGAAACTTTAAATAAAAGGCTTTTAGAATTTAAAAATCTTTTACTATTTAAAGGACCCTATGATCATCTTGATGCCATTTTAGAAATTCATCCAGGAGCTGGAGGAACTGAGGCTTGTGATTGGGCAGAGATGTTACTCAGGATGTATAAAAGATTTGCTGAAAAAAATGATTTTAAATATGAAATACTTGATTATCTCTCAGGTGATGAGGCTGGTTTAAAATCAGTAACCTTAAAAATCTCTGGGAAAAATATCTATGGTCTTTTAAAATCAGAAAAAGGTGTTCACCGTTTAGTGCGTATTTCACCATTTGACGCTAGTAAAAAAAGGCATACCTCATTTGCAAGCGTCAACGTAGTTCCTTTCTTTGATGATTCAATTAATATAACAATTAATCCAAGTGATTTAAAAATTGATACTTATCGCAGTGGTGGGGCGGGTGGACAAAATGTTAATAAAGTTGAAACTGCTATTCGTATTACTCATTTACCAAGCGGAATTGTGGTTTCTTGTCAGATTGAAAGAACCCAAATAAAAAATAAAGAAATCGCCATGAATATGCTTAAGTCTAAGCTTTATGAATTAGAGGAAAGACGAAAAGAGAGCGAGATGAACGGGATTATTGGGGAACAAAAAAATATTGAATGGGGATCACAGATTCGTTCTTATGTCTTTTGTCCTTATACACTTGTTAAAGATAATCGCACTTCCTTTGAATCGACTCAGATAAATGATATTATGGATGGGGAGATTGGCGACTTTCTCTTTGCTTATTTAAAAAAGGAGACTAAATAATTATGTTAAACATATTAAAAGAAAAACTAACTTTCAAACATTTAAAAAAATACACAATTCAACTTTTCTTAATTCTCCTTGGAGTCTTATTTGTTTCTTTTGGAAGCGGCATCTTTTTAGTGCCATTTTCAATTATTAGTGGAGGAATCACTGGGTTATCGATTTTAATTGAGGGGGTAACTTCAATTAGTGTTGATATTTTAGCTCTGATTTTTACTTGGAGTTTCTTTGTTCTTGGAGTACTTTTTTTAGGATTTAAGTTTTCCTTACAAACTTTAATCGCCACAATTTTTTATCCAATCTTTTTATCACTTATTTTAAGAACAGATATGGGGATTACTTTAGTTAATTTATTAATGCCTAGTGGTTTTAGTGCGACACTAGTTGAGGGGATCATTACTTTACCAGCTGATTTAGTTATTGATACAGGACATTTATTATTAATTGGAATTTTGGGTGGAGCTTTTGTAGGAATTGGGTGTGGGATTACCTTTATTGGTGGTGGAAGTACTGGGGGAGTTGATGTTTTGGCATTTATATTAAATAAATTCTTAGGTTTTAAAACATCCATTTCTTCTTTTTTAATTGATGGGACAATTGTTTTGGTTGGTTTAATTGTTAGTATTGCAAATAATCAATCAAGTCATTTTGTAGCCGGGTTAATTGGTATTATTACTGCTTTTGTTTGTTCATTAATGATTGAATTAATATATGTTAAAAATAACGGGGCAATCTTTATTGATATTATTAGTAGTCGAAAAGACGAAATTATTAAATTCTCAACCGAAGTTCTTGATCGTTCAGCAACTATTTTTAAGGTTGAGGGTGGTTATTCAAAAGAAAATAAACATATGATTAGAATCATCTGTTCGCGAAATGAATATATCAAAATTAAAGACGGCATCAATAATATTGATCCAGGGGCTTTTGTAATTTTTGGAGAATGTTCAACCGTGACCGGAGAAGGTTTTAGCAAGTCTCATTCCTCAAAATCTAATTTATTTAGTGATATTAAAAAGGCGATAAAATCACGCAATGAAAAATAAATTTCAAATTAGTAGCAACTTTAAACCTACTGGGGATCAACCAGTTGCAATTAAAGAATTAGTAGAGGGCTTAAATGATGGGAAAAAAGTCCAAGTTTTACTTGGAGCAACTGGAACTGGAAAGACTTTTACAATGGCAAACGTTATTGAAAAAGTTCAAAAGCAGACATTAATTTTAGTTCATAATAAAACTTTAGCCGGACAGCTTTATCAAGAGATGAAGGAATTATTTCCTCATAATCGAGTTGAGTATTTTGTCTCAAACTTTGATTTTTATCAACCGGAAGCTTATCTTCCAAGTTCTGATACTTATATTGAAAAAAACTCGATGATTAATGAAGAAATTGAAATGATGAGAGTTGCAAGCATTAACTCGATTATTGAACGAAACGATACAATAGTTGTTGCTAGTGTTGCCTCAATTTATGGTTTAAGTGACCCGGAGGAATATAAAAAATTAATCTTTGAGATTCGCACTGGGGAAAAACTTGACCGCAGTAAGTTTTTTGCTCGCTTAATTGAATCTCAATACACAAGAAATGATTTAGATTTAGCCCCTGGACGTTTTAGAGTTCATGGGGAAACTATTGATTTTATGGGTGCTGATTTAAAAGAACATTATATAAGAGTTGAAACATTTGGGGATGAAGTTGAAGTCATTGCTAAATGTAACTTTTTAACAGGGGAAATTATTGAAACATATAAAGTTTATAATATTTTACCAAGTTATGATCATGCCTCGACAAAAGAACAAATCTTAGTTGCTTGTAAAAAAATTAAGAGTGAATTAGATGAGCGTATTGCCTATTTTAAAAAAGAAGGTAAATTGCTTGAAGCTGAACGAATTGAGCATCGAACTTTACAAGATATTGAATCCTTAAAAGAATTTGGAATGTGTCCAGGAATTGAAAACTATTCGCGTCATATTGATGGACGAGGAGAAGGCGATAAACCCTTTTGTTTGATGGATTATTTTAGTGATGATTATTTATTAATTGTTGATGAATCTCACGTTTCACTCCCTCAAATTAGAGGAATGTATAATGGCGATCGCAGTCGTAAGTTAACCCTTGTTGAGTATGGATTCCGTTTACCAAGTGCTCTTGATAACCGTCCTTTAAATTTTGCTGAATTTGAAGGAGAAATTAATCAACTAATCTGTACAAGTGCAACTCCTGGAGATTATGAGTTAGAGCGAGTAAATCACGTAGTTAGCGAACAAATTATTCGTCCAACTGGTTTAATTGATCCTCAAATTGAAGTCCGTAAGACATTAGGACAAATTAATGATTTAGTTGTCGAAATTAAGGATAATATTAAACGCGGTGAACGCACTTTAGTTGTGACTTTAACAAAGAGAATGGCAGAAGAATTAACACGCTTTTTAAAAGAAGAAGGTATTAAAACTGTTTATATGCACAGCGAATGTAAAACTTTAGAAAGAAGTGAAATTATTTATCAACTCCGTAAAGGAAAATATGATGTTTTAGTTGGAATTAACCTTTTAAGAGAAGGTTTAGATTTACCTGAGGTTTCTTTAATTACAATTTTAGATGCAGATAAAGAAGGATTTTTAAGATCTCATCGTTCACTTATTCAGCTCTCAGGGAGAGCAGCAAGAAACGTTAATGGACGCGTGATTATGTATGCTGATAAAATCACTGATTCAATGCGAGCATGTATTGATGAAACTAATAGAAGAAGAGAAATTCAAATTGAATATAATGAAGAAAACGGAATTATTCCAACTACTATTATAAAACCAATCTCGACTCCACTTCATAATGTTGATATTGATCTTAATTTAGAAGTAAAGGGTAAACTAACCAAAAAAGAAAAAGAAAAACGCATTAAAGAAGTTGAAAAGAAGATGAATGAAGCTGCGAAAAACTTTGACTTTGAAAAAGCTATTGAATATCGTGAACTTTTATTTGATCTTCGTGAGTTATAATATTATATATCAAGGATTTATATTAATTGTTTAAATAAGTTGCAAAATGTAAACACTTAATATAAAATAACAATGCTGGAGGAAAGAATATGCAATGGTATGATTTTATATTTTGGTTTGTCGCCGTCATTATTATTGTTTTAGGCTTGCTCCAAGGCGGTAAAAGTGAAGGTGCTTCAGGTGCTATCACTGGTGGTGGTCTAAATGTATTTGTCAAAACAAAGGAACGAGGAAGTGAATTGATTGTTTCTTATTTAACCCTTGGTTTTGGCGTCTTGTTCTTATTTTTAGCTATTTTATCGAATGTTTTGATTTCTGGAACAGGGAATACAGAAACCCCCGAAACTGCTCTAAGAATTCTTGGATTTATCAATAATCTAATCTAGTAATTCTTGCAAAAACAAACAAACAAAAAGCGGATAATTAATCCGCTTTTTTTAATTTTAAATACTCTTGAATATGATAAACTGCATTAGCACCATCACTTGAAGCGGTGATGATTTGGCGTAAATCTTTTTCAATACAATCCCCAATTGCATATAATCCCTCAATCGAGGTTTCTTGATGGATATTAGCTAAAATATAACCATGACTATTTAAGATATTTAAATCCTTTAAAAAATCAGTTGAAGGAGATGAACCAATAAAGACAAATAAACCATCAAGTTTTATTTTCTTTTCAACTCCTTCCTTATTTAAAGTAATTACAGCTTCTAAATTAGTAGTTCCTTCTAAATCTTTTATAATAGTATCTTCAATAATTGTGACATTAGAGTGTTCTTTTAATAATTCAATATTTGCTTTATCAGCTCTTAATTTAGAGCGAACAATTAGAGTTAAGGATTTAGCAATTGAAGCAAGAAGTGTTCCTTCTTTAACAGCACTATCACCTCCTCCATAAACAACAATATCTTTATTCTTATAGAAAGCTCCATCACAGGTAGCACAATATGAGATTCCTTTACCTAAATATTTATCTTCACTAACAATATTTAAGCGATTTTCTTTTGTTCCTAAACCAAGGATAAGAGTTTTAGATTGATATTCACTCTTATTAGTTTTAACTCTAAATAATTTATTTTCTTTATTAATACTAACTACTTCCTCATAAATTAAAGGAATATCAAAGTTCTTAATTTGCTTTTTCATGATGGTGGCAAGAGTAGCACCATCAACTGATTCAAAACCAGGATAGTTTTGAATATCAAGAGTATTGATCATCTTCCCTCCTGGGACTTCTTTTTCAATTAGAAGAGTATTTAGGGAAGCCCTTGCTGCATACAAGGCTGCACTTAATCCTCCAGGTCCAGCACCAATAATAATTAAATCATATATTTCCATTTTTTACTCCTTTGTTAATCTTATATAATTATACTATAGAAAAGTGATTAATAAGCCTAGATATGCATTTTTTATATACATTTATTTTAAAGAGGTGTAAAATAATAAGCATACTATGGATATAAAAGAAAAAAAAATTGATTCAGAAATTGTCTTTAAGGGAAAACTCCTTGAAGTTCATAAGGACAATATTTTGCTTCCAAATCAACAAAGGGCAATCAGAGAATATATAAATAAAATTGCTGCAAGTTGTATTATCGCTATTAAAGATGATGGCAAGATCATTTTAGAATCCCAATTTAGATATCCCTTTAACAATGCATTAATTGAATTTCCAGCTGGGAAATGTGATGAGGGTGAAGATAGTAGTGTTACGGCAAGAAGAGAACTTTTAGAAGAAGCGGGTTATGAGGCTAAAAATTTAGAATATTTAGGGAAGATGTATCCATCTCCTGCTTATACTAATGAAGTAATTCATCTTTATTTAGCAACTAATCTTATTTATAAAAAACAAAATCTTGATGAAAATGAATTTATGAATCTTTTTGAAGTTAGTGAAGCTCAACTTGATGAGATGATCTTAAGTGGTGAAATTAGTGATGCTAAGACTATTTGTGCTTGGCATTTATATAAGGGCAAGAAGAAAAATGTTTAATTTTTTAAGGCTTTCGAAAAAAGATCTCTATATTACTAAATTATGGAATTCCTTTTATGAAAAAGAGATTCTCATTGAAAAATATCAACTAAAGAAAGCAGAATGTGATGCGATAATTATTACAGGTTCAGGAATTTATCTATTTAATATCTATGATTATCAAGGAAAGTTAACTCATGATAATAAAGAGAAATTATGGTATGTCAAAGGAAGAGAAGAAATCTCTTTTATTAATCCTCATCTTTCTTTAAAGGAAATGAGCGATGCTTTAATTGATTTAATTGATGATAAACAAGTACCAATATTTAATATTCCACTTTTTATTAACTTTAAAAGTCAAAACGCAGAAGATTTTTATACTCTTGATCTCTTTCAGGCTTTGATTAGAGATAGTAAAAAAGTATTAACCCATCAAAACATTGATTACTTAGCAGTTTTATTAAAAGAAAAAGGAAATTATCGAGGTAAGAAAAGTGGAAATAATAAAGTTTAATCAAGTTGTTAAAAAATATAAAACCTTTAGTCTTAAAGAAGTAAGTTTTAAAGTAGAAAAGGGAACAATTGTTGGTTTTATTGGTGAAAACGGAGCTGGTAAAACAACCTGTTTAAAAGCTCTTGCAGGGATTATTAATTTTGATGAAGGAGAAATCTCTCTTTTTGAAACAAATATTAAAGATATTACTAGTGCCCAAAGAGAAGATGTTAGTTTTATAATTGACGAAACTAACTTCCCAGAACATTTTAGAATCTCCCAAGTTGGAGTCATTTTAAAAAATCTTTATAAGAACTGGAGTCCTAAACTATTTAATGAATATTTAATTAAATATGGGTTAGATAAAAAGAAGAAGATTAAAGAACTCTCTAAAGGGATGAAGGCTAAATTAAATATTGCTATTGCCTTATCTCATAATGCAAAAGTATTAGTTCTTGATGAACCAACTAATGGTTTAGACCCAGTTGTGAGAGATGAATTCTTAGATCTTTTATTAGATTATAAAGAAAATGAGGGTGGAACAGTTTTAATTTCTTCACACTTAATTAATGATTTAGAAAAGATTTGTGATGAAGTTGTTTTTATTCATAACGGAGATATTATCTTTGATGATACCAAGGAAAATATTTTAAAGAGCTATAAATATTATGTAATTCCAAAAACAGAATTAGAAAGATTTGATCAATCAATCATTGTTAAAAGCAAAATTTCTGGTTCTAAAGTAGAGATTTTAGCAACAACTGAAAAATATGATGAATTCAAAGAATATGAAGATGATGTTACACTTGAAAACATCATGATTCAAATTGTAAGAGGTAAGAAATAATGAAAGGTTTATTAATAAAAGAATATTACATTAGCCGTTATATGGTTTTAATGTTTTTAATAATTATTTGTGCTATGGCAGCCGGTTTTTCAAATACCACTTCTGATCAGGAAACACTTGAAAGTTTTCCTTATTATTCCTTTATCTTAATTTTTATTAGTTCAGTTTATACCTCAATTCTCCCAGTCTTTACTTTTCAACATGATGAAAAGTGTAACTGGGCTAACTTTATTTTAGCTTTAGGAGTTACAAGAAAAACAATCTTTAATTCTAAATTACTTTATGTTTTAATTACTAGTTTGATTTTTTCACTTCCTTTAATCGTTATTTTTACAATTGATTATCATAGCGACCCCTTACTTTTGGTTTATGGTATTTTATTATATTTTGTGATCAATTACTTAACTTATAGCTTATCTTTTTTAGTTATTGTTTATCTTGATGCGATGAAGGCTAGTGTTATTTCAACTCTTTGTAATACTCTACTTGCAGGAATTTTTATTGGTGCTTTCTTTTTGGTTTTATTAGTACCATCTTTAACAGTTAATTTTGCATATTTTGGAGCTGCTATCCTATTACTAGGGATTATAATCGGCTCAGTTTTACTATATCTTGGCTATCGCAAACATATGCGCCGTGATTATTAATAATATTAAATGAAAAAGAAAAAAGAACCTGGCGGTTCTTTTTTTATTGTTAGTTAATTAAATTATTCTTTACTCTTTAAGTTTAAATACATTGAGAAGAACTGAGCTTTAGAATAAATAAGGGGAGTACCATAGAGCGGGACTGCTTCTTTATAACTATCAAATGATAAGTGGACAAGATCTTCAAGTTTTATTTCTTTTATTGTCCTTGGAAGAGCAAAAGAATCATTTAAGGAGAATAAATAAGCAATTAACTTATTAGCATTAACTCGAGAATTATTCTCTTTTAAAGAAGGATTAATTCTAATCATAATTTTCGACATCTTTTTAACAGCACGCTTATTAATTAAATAAGTTTTTAAAACTTGAGGAAGAATAATAGCATTTAAATAGCCATGAGCTAAATTATATTTGCCTCCAAGAGGATGAGCTAGAGCATGGATGTTACCAACCATGGCGCGGTTAAAAGAAAGACCAGCTAAATAAGAAGCATGGAGCATTTCTGCTTTTTCTTTTAATAGAGTTGGATCTTTATAAATTTTAGTAATATTTCTCGTTATAATTTCAATTGCGTCGAGAGCATATTTCCTTGTTTTAATGGTAGCACTAGTATTAAGATAACTTTCAATAGCGTGGGTGAGAGCATCCATGGCAGTTGTTGCAAAGATTTGTTTTGGAAGATTTAATAATAGAGTTGGATCAAAAAGAGTAAATAGCGGAACAATACGATTTGATTCAATTTTATATTTTTTAAAAGTTAAAGGATCACGGATTACAGCCGCTAGAGTTGTTTCACTACCAGTTCCTGAAGTTGTTGGGATCGCTACTAAATGAGGAATCTTTTTAGGAACTTTAAATAAACCCTTATAAGCTCCAATTGGTTTATGATTTGTAATAATAATCCCAATGCCCTTAGCAGCATCTAAAACACTTCCGCCACCTAAAGCAATTAAAGCTTCTGCTTTTTCTTTTATATAAATTTCTTTACCCTTATTAACATTATCAACTGTTGGGTTAGGATCAATTTCAGAATAAATTACATATTTAATATTATTTTTAATTAAAGAAGAAGTTAAATTATTTAAAAGATTAAGTTTGATAATATTATTATCACTAACAATCATCACTTTAGTGATTCCCCTCTCCTTATAAAGAGTAGTTAAGGAGTCATAATCTTTTAGGACTTTTGGTTCCTTCCAAGGAATAAAATATTGAATAAAGGCAAGAGAATAATTAAAGATTCGGACAAAGAATTTTAAGAGTTTATCCTCTTCAATATATTGATAACTTGGATCATCTAAACAATTAGTTAAAGTATCTTTAACATAACTACACTGTTTAATACTATTTATCTTATAAATTGTGCCATCTTTTAAAATGATTTTAATATAACCATAATTTGGTAAGTACTTATTTTCAATAGCATCAGTAATTATAAGTTGAATCTTTTTAAAGGGTATTTCACGGTTCTTTTTTAATAAATAATAAATAGTTACTGAAGTCGAATCATAACTTATTCTAACTTTTGGAGTTAATAAATTTTTTAAGATCAGGATAACTTCAATTAAAAATAAAGTAGAAAAAACTATTAAAGAAATAAAATTAATTAAATCTTTTTGATAGGCTAAAAAGATGGCGTTTAAAACAATAAAAGCAGCAGCCAAAAGAGCAATAAAGAAATTAACTAAAGAGCGTTTTTTATAACTAAAACCAATTTCTCTAATTGGTTCCATTTTTTAAAATATCCTTTGCATCATTGATCGCTTTTAAGACTGTATCATCCATATCATAATATTTATAATTGGCTAAGCGACCTCCAAAATAATATTGCTTTTCCTTTTTTGCTAATTCTTTATATTTAAGAGCAAGTGCTTCATTGACTTCATCATTAACAGGATAGTATTTTTCTTCGTTTTTAGTGTATTTACGAGGATATTCAATAGTAATAACAGTGGTCGGAGTTTTGACATCTTCAAAATATTTATGTTCAATAATGCGGGTATAAGCTGGACGACGAGTTGTATAGTTAATAACACAATTATTTTGATAATACTCTTTATTAATACGTTTGATTTTAAATTTTAAAGAACGATACTCTAAACGTCCAAAGCGGTAATCATAAAATTCATCAAGAGGACCAGTATAGATGATTTTTTCAGCCATCTTTTCTAAGTACTGACGATGCTTGAAAAAATCTAAATCAAGAAGGATATCAGCCCCTTCTAACATTTTTTCAATTAATAAAGTATATCCTCCTATTGGGATACCACTATATTTATCATTAAAATAATTATTATTATAAGTAAAGCGGACTGGAACCCTACGAATTATTGATGCCGGCAAGTTTTTACAAGCTTTACCCCATTGTTTTTCGGTGTAACCTTTAATTAATTTATGGTAAATATCAGATCCAACTAAACTTAGAGCTTGATCTTCTAAGTTTTTAATTTCGGTGATATTAGCCTCTTTAACTTGTTTTTCAATAATTTCCTTTGCTTCCTCTGGGGTTTTTACTCCCCACATGGCTTCAAAAGTATACATATTAAAAGGAAGATGATAATATTCTTTTTTATATTTAGCTAAAGGAGAGTTAATAAAATTATTAAATTTAACAAAGGAATTAACATAACTCCAAACACTTTCTTCATCAGTATGAAAGATGTGTGCACCATAAAAATGAACATTAATACCATCAATTTCTTTAGTATAAATATTTCCGCCAATGTGACTTCTTTTATCAACGACTAAAACTTTTTTTCCTTCCTTTAAAGCCAGGGAGGTAAATGTTGCTCCGTACAAACCAGAGCCAACGACGATGTAATCATATTTTTTCATATTAATATTATAGTATATTTTTTGAAAAGAAGTTATATAATATGGATATGAAAAAAAATTTATTTAAAAACATATTTTTGTTACTCTCAGTTATTTTTATGACAAGTTGTGGGATTAGAGTAAACTGTGAAGATATTGGTGGTAAATTAAGTGATTATGCTCCTAATCAAGTTGAGACAATTAAAACAATGTATACGCAAAGTGAAAATGACTATGGTTTTTATCTTTATAGTGAAGAGTGTGGTGGATGTAAAGAGGCTAAAAAATGTATGGTTAATTACCAAGAAGATTATAAAAATGGAGAAGTGTTTTTTAAAATTTATACTTATGATGCGCTTAGATTAAGACCAGAGGGAGCAGAGTTTAAAACTAATCCTGAGGGGTTATCACCAACTGAGATTAAAAATGAAATGGTTCGTAAAGGTGTCGGTGAAGTTAAGGATACTTATTTTGCCTATTTCCCATCTCTTTTTGTAATTAGCGATGGAAAGATTGTTGATTATTATGCTGGACCAGTTGATGTTGTAAACTTTTTATATTTAGAAAATAATTTAGATAGTCGCAGTTATCAAGAATTAGATCAATTTAAATTAAATGATTTAAGTAATTTTTATAATCAAAAAGAAGATGAATATTATATTTATTTATACTATCAAACTTGTCCAAGCTGTAAGGCAGTTAAAAGAAATGTTTTTGATTATTTATTTAATAAAAACGAGATTCCTCTATATCACTATGATATGAAAGTCGCAACAAGCGATGAAGGGGCCACCAATCGTGCTAAATTTGCCCCACCTCCAAAAAATGTTGAAACAATTGAAGAGTTTAAAAGAGTTTATATTTCTGAAAATATTAAGAATAAAGTATCTTCAACCTCCCAAACATATTATTTTTATGTTCCCTCTATTTATATTGTTAAAAACAATGTTTTAAGTAATGTTGCTATTGGAGAGTTAGAAATCACTAAACTTCTGAGATAACTTATCTTTAATTAATCTGCTAATTTTGTTATTATATATGCAATGAAAAAACCAATTGATAAAGACCGTTATATCTTTAATAAAAAATGTTTATTAATTATTCTCTACATTTTTTATTCTCAAAATATTAATTATAAAAATATTCTTTTTCGTTCGTTTGGCTTTCAATTTGATCCAACATGTAATTTTAAAATTATTTTAAATTCGAGTGAAAAAATTCATAAATATGTTACCCATATCTTTGCTGATTTAAAAAAGGTTTCCTTAGAAGATAATGATAAGACTGGTTCAATTAATGTTTTTAAATGCACAAAGATTTTAAACAGCGAAATGTATATTCCAAAACATTCCTTAAATGTTTATTTTGATGAAGTTAATTTTTTAATTGTTGGTTATTTAGAAGATAACTTTATTGAGTTAAGTTTACATAAAAAAACCGATAGTGTCTTTAAAGAAGAACTTCTCTCATTTTTAAATAACAATAAAGCAATTAAAAATACTTATGTTAATTCCTTTATTGAATATTTAATTAAATTATATAGTTATATGTTACCAGTTGATCTCGTTTTAGGAGCTGGAATTAATATTGAATATGGGGCTAAAGACTGGAAGGGCTTAGTTAACTCCCTTAATAATGAATTTTATGATGGCGAAGAAGAGTTAATTAAAGAAATTAAACATTATATTGGTAAAGAATTATTTGTATCTTCAAAAGTCTTAAAGACATGTGGCTTTGATGCTTATGATTCACTTAATGCTGAGTTATATCTTTTTGATGAAGCCAAGTCTTTTAATGATCCCCTCTCCACTTTATCAAGTGTCGTTAATTACATTAAAAGACATGATAAAACAACCGTTATTACTTATAATTATGATACGAATTTAGAATACCTTTGTAAGAAAAGAGGAGTTCTTTATAATACAGTTTATGATGAGAGTGCTTTTTTAATTAAAGAAGCTAAAGTTGATATCTTTCATGTGCATGGGTTATTACCTTTTGAGAAAAATAAAGAAGAGAAATTTACTTCCTCAGTTATTTTTAATGAAGCTGATTATTTCTTCCTTTATAATAATCCTTATTCCTGGAATATAGCAAAACAGCTTCATGATTTTATCTTTAATACCAATATCTTAATTGGGATCTCTTTAACTGATCCAAACATGAAAAGACTATTAGAGTTAGGGACAAATAATCTTGGATTTAACTTTATTTTTATGAAGAAAGAAAATGGGTTTAATGAACAAACCTTTAAAGATGTTACAAACTATTTCTTTACCTATGATTTAATTACTATTTGGGTTGATGAATACCGTGAAATTGATAAGTGGTTGGAGCTACTTGATTAAGATATGAATGAAGCAAAGCGTATAATAGAAGTTTCACCTGCAAGTCCAGGGAGAAGAGTATTAGCTTATTTAGCTGATATTTTTTTAAATGTGATCTTAGCGATTCTTCTTTTTGAAATGGTTGTTTTTCAAGTGGGGAAAGTTGCGATTAATTATCAACAAATTATGAAAGATGATTTAGTTAAAGAACAAACTAGATATCAAATTCTTTATGACAATAATCTTTTAAGATATGATGATAAAGAAAGTGAAGAATATGATATTGGTGTTAATTTAGCAACGACTTTTAATGACTTTTTAAAGTTTTATATTTTTGAAGAAACAAGTGATCAATATGAAGTCTTTTATCATTATTTTATTACGATTAAAGAAGAAGCTAGCTTTAAAGTAGCGGATTTAAATAAATTTTATTACGAGTTAGCACCAACTTATTTTGAAGAAAAAACTTATAATCGTTTAGGGACTCTGGATTTAAAAGAGGAGATGAAAATTTCTTTTAAACCAAACTTTATTGAAGGTGATGAAATGAGTGAAGATGCTAAAATTATGTATAGTGATTTTCAAAGAACATTCTTTTTAAATATGTATCAAAAAATTCTTTTAAATGCGAAAGAAACTGATTTAGTATCTCCGCTTTCTGGTGCCTCTTATTTAAAATTAACTCTTGAATTAAATATCCTTCGAGGAAGTTTAAATAACACTTATATTATTTGTGCTTTTATTAGCTTTTTCCTTTCTAATTTAATCCTTTTCCTTTTTGTTCCTCTTTTTACAAAAAAAGGGAGAACCTTCTCAGAAAAGATCTTAAAGTTAGAAAGAGTAAATAAAGAGACTCTTAATCATTTATCTAAACCATTAAAAATTAATATTTTCTTATTAAAAATGGTTGATTCATTAGCGCTTTTATTTTTAGTCCCCATTCTTTCAACGGGGTTAAGTTTTCTTTTTAAAATCCCTTTATTATATCTTCCTTCTTTAATTGGAATTGGTATTGGAATTATCAATTTAATCTTAATTTTTGCTCGTCAATATAATGATGGTTTACTAGAGATTACAACTGATTCAGTGATCCTTGATGAAAAGAGTTTAGATGAATTTTATGAGGAATTAAATTATGGAAAATAAAAGTATTGAAATTAGTTATTATCGTGCTCGAACCTCACAAAAACTAGGGGCAATTATTTTAGATTTTTTAATTGTTTCTTTTATTTCTCTTGGATTATTTATTGGCGCTAAACAAATTGTTGAATCTACAAGTTACTATAAAGAAATGGACAAGGAATTTACTGCTTTAAAATTAGCATCTAATCTTTATGTTGATTTAGATAACAAGGGAACAATCGTTGATATTGTTTCATTTATTAATAAACAAACAAACCTTAGTAGTAGTGATAGTGAAAAATATTTAGTTGATCATGTCTATTCTTTTTTTGCTGGCTTTGAAGAAGAGACTTCTTTAAAGTTAGAAAAAGAATATAAAGACTATATTAGTGATTCTAGAAGACAGTATAAGGGTGAACCTTACTTCCTTTTTAAAGGCGAAGAAGTTTTTAAAAATATCGATGCTAAAATTCCGGTTAAGGAATATGTTGAAAATGTTTATAAACCATATGTTGATGAGATTGCTCTTGGTCGTTTTATTATTGAAACACCACGCGTTTTAGATATTCAAAAATATCAATCAAACATGCTTTTATTTGTCGAGATTCCTAGTGCAGTAACTTTAGGAATAATCATTACTTACTATTTAATACCGCTTATTTTTTATCGCGGAAAGAAAACTCTTGGTCGTTTAGCTTTTAAGATTGGTCTTGTCGATAAGGATAATTATTCCCTTCGAATCGGGAAATTTACCCTCCGTTTTTTAATTCTTTTATTTGGAGAAATACTCCTTAGTGTTTTTACTCTTTGTGTCCCTTTAATTATCTCGCTTTCAATGAGTGCTTTCAGTAAGAAAAAACAAAACTTTCATGATTATATGCTTGGGATTAGTGAAATTGATACCTATGATAGCAGAATATTTATCGATGCAATGGACGTTAAAAAAGGCCAAACAAAAGAGACGTTCAAAGATTTTCATTTGAAATAAATTAATATTTTAAAGTTAGTAATTATTTTTTATTTTTTAAATTTATAATTATGATTGTATTCTCAGTATTATATATATATAATAAGTTTATGAAAATTAGAAATTATGTAAAGATTTTTTCTATGTGTATGGTGGGTGCCTTATTACCAATTGGCTTAACAAGCAATGTACTTGTAAAGGATTTTAACAACGATTCTTCTGCATTGAAGGCTTCCTCACTAGATAAAAAATCGACGATTTTTCCTGAAGAAGGAAAAGAGAATACAGATCTCTCTTTTATTGTTAACTCAATTAACACATCTGATTTAACAACATCTGTACAAATCCGTATCAATTTTACTGATGCGGCTGATCTTTCTAAGAGCTATTATTTAGGATATTATGGTGAAGGCGAGGAGTATAAACCTGGCACTTTATTATTTGATATCAAAACTAGTTCTGGAAAAATTGAATCACGAAGTTCGTTCATTAATAAGGTTAATAAAAATGGTATTTATGATGGAATCGGCGATGATTTAGGTGCTTATGAATTAAATACTTTTAGTGATATTCCAATTTCGGTTGGGGAATCCTTAGTTGATGATTCTATTCGTTTTGTAAATTGTTTTGAATTTCTTGAAGGCGTTAAAAAACCTGACTTTGAAAATCCATTGTTTATTAAAGGAGATGTTTCAAAGCTTGCTAATGGTTCAAGAAACTTATTAGATGACTTTGTAAAATTGACTTATAATGGTTATTCTTCATTTGGAACTTATAGTTCATTTGAATTTAATGTTGAAAATCATGGTGGTGAATTATATCCTACCCTCAGCACGCAAACAGCTAGCCATTATAAAAAACATAAAGAGGCCATTGATAAAGGAACCTATTATATTCGTACTCGTTTCTCTTTTGGGGGAAATACTTTCTTTAAGATTGAATTTAAAGAAGAATTAAAGAGAGAACCTTTAATCCTTAAATCGATTGCTAAATCTCATGAAATTACTAATAATGAACCAATTGTTTTAATCTTTAATGAATTTAGAGCTGAAGATGTTGCAAACTTAACAATTAATGATTTTTATCTTAATATTTCAATTTATAATCCAACCACTGGTAAAGAAGTCGCTCGTACTAACTTTTCTCAAAGATGGGGCGAAGTTTATACTGGGATGAGCGATCTTTTTGATAGCGATGGTAAACTCGTAGAAGGTAAAATTATCGATAATTATAAAATTAGTTTTACACTTATTACACTCATTGTCTTTGCAGTTACATCAATAATCTTTTTAGGTATTGTCATACCAAGTTATTTCTACTTGAAAAATAAAAATCGAAATGATGAATTTAAACGTATGAATACTAAAAGTTATGTTAAAACAAGTATTATGGGATATGTATTTATTGAATCATTTATTTTACTTATTTTAATGGCAATTATTCGTTGGGGGACTTTTAATAACTCATTAGTAGTTTATAACCCAACAGATGTCTTTATTTGTATCTTTGGTGTTGTCTCGATTATCCTCTTTGGTTATTTTGTCCGTTACTTCATGATCAATATCAAAAACAGCATTGAAAAGAAAAAAACTGACAAATTAAAGATTAATCAAGATGTCTTTGACGATGGAACTTTATTTACAAAAGTTCAAACTAAAAAATAAATAATTAAGGAGCATTATTA
>DATESL010000018.1:0-2108 GCA_035270825.1 Candidatus Onthovivens sp. | reverse complement strand
ACTAGCAACCATTTCATTATGTTCATGACAAGAAAGACAAACCTTTTTAACATTTAAGAGTTGAAGAAGTTTTAGGGTGTTACGAGTATCTTCACAAGCTAAAAAATCAACTCTGTTTAATGTTTCCATCACACGAGGTGAAACATCACTTAAATTTCCAATTGGAGAAGGAATTAAATATAAACTTCCTTTTGCCATCATTAATTCTTCTTATTATTTAACATCTTATTAACTTCATCGAGTGGTAAATACTCAATTCCATCAGGAGTATCAACCTTAACGATTTTAGTAAGGATATTATAACCGCTAATGCGGTAATTCATATTTTTATAAGAAAACTTCCAACCAACAGATGGGAAAAGTTTCTTTTCTTCAGTATATAAGTCATCTTCATATTTTAAACAGCACATTAACTTCCCACACATCCCAGAAAGTTTAGGGATATTAATAGAAAGCATTTGGTTTTTAACGCGGCTTAAACTAACACCATCAAAACTATGTAAAAAAGTAGTACAACACAGGGCCAAACCACAAGCTCCAATCCCACCAATCTTTTGAGCTCTTTCACGAGCATTGATTTGTTTTAATTCAATATGGCATTTTAAAGTTGTTGCTAAGAGTTTTAATAACTCACGGAAATCAACTCGCTCTTCTGAAACATAAGTAAAAAGAATCTTTGAACGATCTAGGGTATATTGAGCATTAATTAAATTCATATTTAATTTTAATTTTGTAACAAACTCTTCAAAAATAGGATAAGCTTCTTTGGCTTTTCGATTATTTTCAATATTAAAGCGAAGATCACTACTAGTTGCTTTTCTGATCACTGGTTTAACTTCTTTAGTAAAATTTAAACCCTCATAAGGTTTAGGAGCTTCAGTTATTTCTCCTAGTTCTAAACCAACAACTGTTTCAACAACAACAAAATCACCTACTTCTAATTTTTCATCATCAGTTGAAAAATAGTAGGGTTTAAAAGAATCATTAAACTTTACGCTAATATAATATTTCATTTCTATACCTCAAAAACTTCACTTAAGACATGTAATAATAATAAATTGATATTTAAATTATAATTAATTTCATTTCTTTTTGACATGAGTTCAACAACCTTCTTATTAATATTTAAGTAAGTCTCCCCAATATCTTTTAATATTATATCATATTCATGCAAAAGAGTATTTTCTTTTAATGAAAAAGAAAGCGATTCTTTAAAAAATAAACTTATTAAATCAAGAAGATAACGAGCTAAAACTTTAGTGTTAGTTAATTTTAATAATTTATTTTCTATTAAATAGCGCAAATTATCTTTATCATCTAAGGAGTTAAAGATTTCAAAAACAACTTTATTAATTGATACTAAAGTTTTATCTTTAGTGGCTTCTAAAATCTTAGTGGCATCATTATAAAAATAACTAAAGATTTCAGCGTCCTTTCTTTTTACACCCAGTTTTAAACTCTCTTCAATTAGAAAAGATTTATTTAAAGCTGAGAATCGAACGATTTCTGCACGTGAGAGAATCGTTGGTAAAACTTTTAATTCATTATGAGTTGTAAAAATAGCATAGGTATCATCACTAGGCTCTTCTAAAAACTTTAAAAGCATATTGATGATATCATTACTTAAATTCTCGATTTCATTAATAATATAAATCTTAATTCCTTTTCTTTCTTGTCCTGATTTAGTAAAGAAGTGATAAACTTTATTACGTAAATCATCAATTTTAATTGAAGAAGTACCAGCATCTAAAATTACTAAATCACCATAAGTTTCCTTTTCCACTCTTAAACAAGTGTTGCAAGTCTCACAGGCAAAGGGAGTTGGGGAATCACATAAGATGGATTTTGCTAAAAATTTAGCAAAGGAAAGAAGTGGAGTCCCAAAGGGGCCACTTAATAAATAAGCATGAAAAAAGGTTTTGTTCTTTAAAGAATTTTTAAAGATTTGATAAGCAACTAATTGATAGTTTTCTAAGTAATTATTTATTTCCATCTAATCTCTTTTTAATTATTAAATAAGCTTCATTAAAAACTTCTTCAACGGATTTAGAAGCATCAATAACAACAAAACGATCCTTATATATTTTAGCTAATTTTAAAAATGTTTC
>DATESL010000017.1:0-6722 GCA_035270825.1 Candidatus Onthovivens sp. | reverse complement strand
ATATGAATTATGATTGCATTATTGTTGGTGCAGGACCAGCTGGTTATTTTTGTGCTTATGAATTAATTAAACTAAAGAAGAATTTAAAAGTCTTAATTATTGAAAAAGGAGTGGAGTTATCGAGAAGAAAATGTCCAGTTCGTTTACATAAAGTTCCTAAATGCCCTGTTCATAAAGACGGGGTGAGTGGGTGTGAACCATCATGTTCAATGCTTTCAGGATTTGGTGGAGCCGGAGCTTATAGTGATGGTAAATTTAATATTACAAGTGAATTTGGGGGATGGCTTGGAGAGTATTTAGAAGATGAAGAAGTTCTTTCTTTAATTAAATATTGTGATGAAATCAATTTAGAATTTGGTGCTCCTAAAGAAATTACTAATCCTAATACAATTAGGGTTAAAGAAATTGAAAAAAAAGCAATTGCAGTTGGAATTAAACTTTTAAGATCAGAAGTTCGTCATATTGGAACAGAAGAAAATTTAAAACTCTTAACAAGAATTTATGAATATTTAAAAGATAAAATTGATTTTAAATTTGAAACAAAAGCTGAAGATTTAATCTTTGATGAATATCGAACAATTATTAAAGGAGTTCGTACTTCAAAAGGAGATTTTTATAGTGATAAAGTCGTTTTAGGAGTTGGTAGAGATGGCTCTTATTGGTTAGATGATATCTTTAATAAATACAAATTACCAATGACTAATAATCAAGTTGATATTGGAGTTAGAGTTGAAACAAATAATGTTGTTATGGAAGATATTAATACTTCCTTATATGAGGGGAAGTTTGTTTATAATACCTCTGTTGGAACAAGTGTGAGGACTTTTTGTAGTAACCCCTCAGGTCATGTTGTCGTTGAAAATAACTCGGGAGTTGTCACAGCTAATGGCCACTCTTATCATGATTTAAAACTTGGAACAAATAATACTAATTTTGCCTTGCTTGTTTCTCATGTTTTTGATGAACCATTTAATAATCCTAATGAATATGCCATTAGAATTTCTAAAATTGCTAATAAATTATCGCTTGGTTCCGTTATTGTTCAAAGGTATGGGGATATTAAGCTTGGGCGTCGTTCAACTAAAAAACGCATCAGTGAGGGTTTTGTTAAACCAACTCTTAAAGAAGCAATTCCTGGAGATCTAGGACTTGTTTTACCATATAATACAATGAAATCAATTATTGAAATGATTGAAGCTCTTGATCATATTACTCCAGGAATTGCTAATGAACATACTTTATTTTATGGGGTGGAATCAAAGTTTTATAGTGCAAGACCAGTTGTAGAAAAAACTCTAGAATTAAAAGATGTTAAAGGATTATATGTGGCAGGAGACGGCGCGGGGTTAACGCGAGGTTTAGCACAGGCCGGGGCAAGTGGAGTTTATATTGCTCGTAATATTTTAAAGGAATAAATTAATATATGAAACTTGAAGGAACAATTGCTCGTGGTTTAAAAGGACCGATTATTAAAAAGGGTGATGATTTAAAAAGAATTATTGTTGATGTTTTAAAAGAAAATATTAAAGCTAATAATTTTAGCTTACAAGAAAAAGATGTAGTTTGTATAACTGAGGCTGTGGCGGCTAAAGCTCAAGGTAATTTTGTAACAATTAAAGAAGTTGCTGATGATATTAATACTAAATTTGATAAAACTAAACCTTTAGGTGTTTTATTTCCAATTACTTCTCGTAATCGTTTTGGGACAATTTTAAAAGCGATAAAAGAAGCCAATGATCATTTAATATTACAACTTTCCTTTCCAGGAGATGAAGTTGGAAATAAAATAGTTGATGAAGATGAGTTTTATTCCTCTACTTTTTCCCTTGGTGATGAATTTAGTAAGGAAGAATTTAAAAAAGTTTTTAAAAATACTAAACACCTTTTTACGGGGGTTGATTATTTAGATTTTTATCAAAGTATTATTGGAGAAAACTCGAAAATTATTTTAGCAAATGATCCAAAAGCTCTTTTAAAATATACCAATCAAGTTTTAGTTGCTAGTATTCATTCTCGTAATCGTGATCAAAAAGTCTTAGTTAAAGCGGGAGCAAAAATTGCTCTTACTTTAGCTGATATTTGTAATACTCCTAGTGAGATCCACGGCTTTAATGAAGATTATGGGGTTTTGGGGAGTAATTTAAGTAAGGATGATACCTTAAAATTATTTCCTCGTGAAACAAAGACATTAGTTTTAGAAATTCAAAGAGAAATTGAAAAAGAATTTAAAGTTAAAGTTGAAGTTATGGTTTATGGAGATGGGGCTTTTAAAGATCCTCGCGGAGGAATTTGGGAGTTAGCAGATCCAACTGTTTCGCCAGGTTTTACGGACGGTTTAGCAGGAACTCCTAGTGAAATTAAAATTAAATATGTTGCTGATAATAAGTTCTCTTCACTGAGCGGAGAAGAGTTAACTAATTCTATTAAAGAAGAAATTAGACATAAAACTAGTGATTTAGTTGGTAAAGATATATCTCTTGGAACGACTCCTCGTCAATATAGTGATCTTCTTGGTTCTTTAGCTGATTTAACAAGTGGATCTGGGGATAAGGGAACTCCTTTTGTTTTAATTCAAAATTATTTCACTAATTTTGCTGATTAAACAAAAGATAATTCTATTTAAAATACTACATTTTTTTCTTCAATTCATATATAATCTTATATGAAAGACGAGGTATTTTTATGGCGCTTAGAAAAAAAGAAATTTTAGTGGAAACTCCACTTGTTAATGAAGAAGCAGTTTTAGACGAAGTTGTTGAAGGAAGTGAAGAAGTAGTCGAGACTCCTCAAGTTATTGGAGCAAGTGAAGAAAGTATTATTAAAGCAGTTAATGATGGAAGAGAGGCTTATAATGTTGAAGTTAAAAAACAAAAAAGAATTAATTTAATTGTAACTATTGCCTTAATTGTAGTTTTAATTAGTGCCTTTGGTTTATTGATCGCTTTATCTAAAACCTATGAATGGATTACATATGTTTCGCTTTTAATTATGATTATTGCTACGGGTGGTTCATTTTTATTTTCCCGTTCTAGTCGTAAATTATTAAGTAAAAAAGCTTTGGCTTTTATGGAATTATATTTTAGTGAAATCAATAAATATATTTATAGTGATGTTAATTTTAAAGATGTCAAGACAATGCCTAATGAAGAATTAAAGAAGGAAGTCTTTGTTGATGCTCGCTTTTATAAGGGAATTCAAGCTACTAAATCACGTAACTTTGTTTCTTCAACTTATAAAAATAAAAGAATGGTTAGCTGTGATATTGCTGGTAGTATTCTTGTTAAAAATAAAACATCTCCAATGTTTTTAGGGAAATTTGTTGATATTGATAATGAATATGATAAAAATTTTGTAATTTTATTTCAATTAAAGGGAAAGGAATTATCACGACCAATTGATGATGTTGAAGGTTTAAAATTAGTTGAAGGAAATAATAAATATCTTATTTATACTAATGATGAGCAATATAAAAAAATCTTAACAAAAGATGTTATTAATGCTCTTACTTCCTTTAAAATTGATAACCGTGTGATTGATGTTATTTTATCAATCCGTAAGGGAACCACGGCGATTGGAATTGATTATTCTGATGAATTTATTAATGTTCCAATTGAAGCAACTTTTGATATTTATAATACTTTTAAATCAAAAGAGGATTTAAATAAAGTTTTAAAAATTATTAATTCCATTAAATTTAAATAAGAAAGTTGATGAATTATTTAATGGAAAAATTAGAAAATAAATGGATACAAGTTCAGGGGTATAAACATGATGGAAGAATGCACCGGATTTGGGATAGTGTTTTTGTTTTAGAAGATAATGAGGAATATATTAGTGTTGCTAGTTCCAAGGCTATAAAAATTATTGAACATGACTTTCGTGTTTGGTACACCAAAGAACCGGCAATTATGATCTTTTTTAAAAAGAGATGGTTTAATATAATTGCGATGTTAAAAGATACGGGCATTACCTATTATGTTAATTTAGCCTCACCAACTTTAATTGATGGATTGAAAGCTAAATATATTGATTATGATTTGGATATTAAATTATATCCCAATAATAATATTCGTTTAATTGATACAAAAGAATATGATCATAACCGTAAACTTTATGGTTATAGTGAAGATATTCAAAAAATTTTAGTTCATAATGTTCATGAAATTGAAGAAATAATGAAGAAAAGGGAGTTTCCATTCTTGGACACAAAAATTAAGAAGTATTTTGAAAAATATAAGAAAGAAACATATAAAAATGAAGAAAGTGATAATTACTACTAAAAGCAGTGAAGAAACAAAAAGGTTTGGTGAATTAATTGCCCCTTTTCTTTTTCCTAATTCACTTGTTTTATTAAATGGAGTTTTAGGAGCAGGTAAGACAACTCTTGCTAAGGGAATTGCAAAGGGAATGGGTGTTAGAGAAGAAGTTAATTCACCAACCTTTAATATTTTAAAAATTTATGAGGGAGCTTACTTAAAACTTTATCATATTGATGCTTATCGCTTAGAAGATGTTGCTAGCGAAAATAAAAATATTGGTTTAGAAGAAGTAATTGAGGGAGATGGTGTAACTCTTGTTGAATGGAGTGATTTTATCAAAGAATTTTTACACACTGATACTCTTAATATCGATATTAGTTATGATAGTGAAATTCGCACAGTTGAGATTTCCTCAACGAGTGAAAAATATAATGAACTCTTTATGTTCCTTGAGGATTTAGGATGTACACATTAATTTTAGAAAGTTCGAATAAACTTCTTTTGGTTGCTCTTGCAAGTGATGATAAGATAATTGATGAAATAAAATATGATGCTTGGCAAAAACAATCAGAGTTGATGATTTTAGAAATTGATCATATTTTAAAAAGAAATAAGCTTGAAGCTAAAGCAATTTCTAAAATCATTACGACACTTGGGCCCGGTAGTTATACTGGAGTTAGGATTGCTTTAACGATTGCTAAAATTTATGGATATGCTCTTAATATTCCAGTCTATGCTCTCTCAGCTTTAAATATTTTAAAATTTGATAATCAGCCAACAATTTGTTTATTAAATGCTCGTAGTAATCGCTCTTATATTGGGGTTTATCAAGATGATGAAGTAATTTTAAAAGATCAAGTATATACAAATGATGAAGTTTTAAAATATATTGAAGAACATAAAGATTATCAACTATCAGGAGATTTAGAATATTTAAATTTAAAGGGAGTTGATATCAACATTTCTCAAAATATGTTAAATCTTCATAGTGATAATAATTTAGTTAAAAATATTCTGACTTTAAAGGCGGTTTATTTAAAAGATTAATTATGATAATTAAATTATTAGATGAGAGTAACAAAGAAGAGCTTTATCAACTTAATCTAACTGCTTTAAAGACTCCTTTATCTTTAAAAGATATTGAATATGAATTAAAGGAAAATCCTGTTAGTAAAGTTCTTGGGTTTTTTGATGATGAGAAGAGGTTGATTGGTTTTATTGATTTTTGGATTACTTTTGATTCTTCAACAATTTATAATTTAGCAGTTCATCCATCTTTTCGTCAAATGGGGGTCGCTAGTAAATTATTTAAGGAAGTATTTAAGATTTTAAAAGCAGAGAATGTCTTTTTTCTGACTTTAGAAGTTCGAGTTTCAAATTTAGCAGCCATTGCTTTATATGAAAAAGTTGGTTTTGAAAAAGTAACAATTAAAGAAAATTATTATGATTTTAATGAAGATGCCATTTATATGGTTAAAGGAGTAGTCTAATTATGGATAAAATTATTTTAAGTATTGAATCAAGTTGTGATGAAACAGCTTGTGCAATTATTAAAAACGAAGAATTAGTCGCTAATGTTGTTTCATCACAAATTGATACTCACCAAAAATATGGAGGAGTGATGCCAGAGATTGCTTCTCGTCTTCATTTAGAAAATATTGGTTGTGTGATAGATGATGCTTTAAAAGAAGCAAATATTAAGTTAGAAGATGTTAGCGCAATTGCCTTTACAAGAGGTCCTGGATTAATTGGGGCTTTACATGTTGGATTACAGGCCGCTAAGACCTTATCTTTAATATATAATATCCCACTTATCCCAGTTCATCACCTTGCTGCCCATATTTATGCTAATGAATTTGTAACCCCTTTAAAATTTCCTTGCTTAGGAGTTGTTGTTAGTGGAGGAAATACCGAATTAGTATATATGAAAAATCACCTTGATTTTGAAATTATTGGTGAAACAAAAGATGATGCAGTTGGGGAGAGTTATGACAAAGTAGCTCGCGTTTTAGGACTTCCTTATCCTGGAGGAGTTTATATAGATAAAGCTGCAAAAGAGGGGAAACACACTTATAAATTACCAACTCCTTTACACGATGGATCGCTTAATTTTTCCTATAGTGGTTTAAAAACTGCTGTTATTAATTTAGTTCATAAGGAAAAAACAAATGGGAATGAGATACGCATTGAAGATATGGCTAAATCTTTTCAAGATGTCGCTATCAATGTTATTATTGAGCGTGTTTTAAAAGCTTCAACTTTATATCCGATAAAACAAGTTGTTTTAGCTGGAGGAGTGAGTGCTAACTCCTATTTAAGAGTTGAGATTAAAAGAGTTTTTGAAGGAAGTGAGATTGAAGTCGTAATTCCGCCCCTTTGGTGTACCACAGATAATGCCGCTATGATTGCAAAACTTGGATCTTATTTATACGAGAGGAAGGCTTTTGCTCCTTTAAGTGTAGG
>DATESL010000016.1:0-22105 GCA_035270825.1 Candidatus Onthovivens sp. | reverse complement strand
GAGTTTTCACTTTATCAAGGGCCGATTCTAAAAACTTTTGTCCACCAAAACCTGGTTCCACACTCATCACTAAAACTAAATCAATATCAGCTAATAATGGTTTTAATAAATTTATATCAGTTTGAGGTTTAATTGAAATCCCTACTAAAACATTTTGTTTTTGAACTTCTTTAATTAAGTTTAACCTTTCATTATCATCTTTTAAAGTTTCATAATGAAAAGTAATAATCCCTGCCCCAGCATTAATAAATTCTTGATAATATTTTAAAGGATTATTAATCATTAAATGCACATCCATTATAAAATCAAAGTGATTTTTGATTGATTTTAAAACTAATGGGCCAAAAGAAATATTTTCCACAAAATTTCCATCCATTACATCAAAGTGTAAATATTTGATTTGCGCATCATTAAAAGGCTTTAAAGAATCCTTTAAAGAATAAAAATCTGCCGCTAGTAGTGATGGTGCAATCTCAATTTTCTTCATAAATATATTTTACCATTAATCAGCAGAAAGACCAAAGAATCTACTAAAAAATCCACGATTCTTTTTCATTTCATTTTTATTATTTAAAAGTTTAATAATATCTTTTTGCATCTCTTTAGCAGTTTTATAACGAAGGTCTAAATCCTTGTTCGTTGCTTTAAAAATAATCTTTTCAACACTTTTTGGGAGGGTTGGCATTGTTTTTAAAGGAGAAGGAATATCTTTTTTGATATGATCAAAGGCAATCTTATTAACGTTTCCATCATCAAATGGGACCTCTCCGGTTAATAGTTCATAAAAAGTAATTCCAATCGCATAAATATCACTTTGAAAAGAAGGTTTTTTCCCGCGAACTAATTCAGGCGCTAAATATTGAGCGGTTCCAACAACTCTTTTATTCTCATTAATATTTAAGGAAGCATTTAAAACAATTGAAATACCAAAATCAGCTAATTTAACAATTTCATCACTACCATAAAAAATATTTTGTGGTTTGATATCGCGATGAATAATATTTTTTTCATGCAAATAACAAGCAGCATCTAAAAGTTGACTGGTAATTCTTAAGGCCTGATATAAAGGGAGTGATTTTTTAAAATCAATTGTATCTTTTAGAGTTTGTGATTTCATATATTCATTAACAATGTATGGTGTATTGTAATAACTGCCAAAATCATATATTTTTACAATATTTGGGTGATTAAGAGCGCTTGCAATGCGTGCTTCATTTTGAAAACGAATAACATTCTCTATGTTACTACTGGCATCAAGAGAGAGCATTTTAACCGCAACTGGACGGCGAAAAATGATATCGCGAGCTTCATAAACCTCACTCATTCCTCCATGACCAATTTTGGAGGTAATTTTATAACGATCTGCTAATAATTTACCAACCTCAATCATTTTTAATAGTCTCCCATAAGGCAAGGGAGATATTATCGCTTCCCCCATTAAAATTAGCTAAATTAATTAGTGATAAAACTTTAGTCTCAGCTAATTCAGTTGTATTTAAAATACTTTCAATATCTTTGTTAGAAACATTATTATAAAGACCATCACTACATAATAATATAGTCTCCCCATTATAAGGAACAACACGAATATCAACACTTAATGATGGAAATAAGCCCATCGCATTAGTAATAACATGTCTTTTTGGATGAACTTCCATCTCTTCTTTTTTTATTTGTCCAGACTTATAAAGATAATCAACGTAGGAATGATCCTCAGTTAAACGCATTAAAAGTTGATGATTGAGCATATAAACTCGACTATCACCAGCATGAGCAATTACTAATTTATCATTAAAAATCACCGCTACTGCAACAGTTGTTCCTAGTCCTGAATAAAATTTATTATTTTCTTGAGCAGTATAAATAGTCTCATTAATCTTTTTTAAAGTTTTAACTAACCAAATCTTCAAAGTAAATACGCTAGCAAAAAAAGGTTTTTTATAAAACTCTTCTTCTAGAGAAGATATCAGTGTTTGCGCTGCAAAATCACCCTTATTATGTCCACCCATCCCATCAGCTACCACAAGCAAAACATTCCCGCGACTATTGACCATTACTTTAACTTGGTCTTCGTTGGTTAATCTAACTCGGCCGATATCTCTTTGATAACTATATGTTCCTTCAAATTTTACTTTCATTTTTTGCCCTTAATTGTCCGCACGCTGCATCAATATCACTACCAAATTCTCTTCGAATTGTCGCTGTGACTCCTCTTTGGGTGAGGAAGTTTAAAAACTCTTTGCAGGTTTGATAATCACTTCTTTTATATTTTAACTCATTTACAGGGTTATATGGTATTAAATTTACATAGGAGAGCATTCCTTTGATTAGATTAGCAAGTAAATAAGCACACTCCTTAGTATCATTAAAATCTTTTAACATGATGTATTCAAAAGTTACTCGTCTTCCAGCAACCTTTTCATAGTAGCGACAAGCCTCAATTACTTCTTCTAATGGATAACGAAAATTAATTGGCATTAATTTATTACGTAATTCATTGCTTGGAGCATGTAAAGAAATTGCTAAATTGATTTGAATCCCTTCATTAGCATATCTTTTTATTCCTTCAATTAATCCACAAGTTGAAACGGTAATATGACGAGCCCCAATTGCTAAACCAAATGGATGATTAAGTATTTTAATAAAATCTAAAACATTATCATAGTTATCAAAAGGTTCCCCTGTTCCCATCACTACAACATGTGTCACACGACTATTTTCATCCTCAGTAAATAATAAATCATTAATAACTAAGACTTGAGATACCAATTCATGAACTTCTAAATTACGTTTCTTCTTTAATAGACCAGAAGCACAAAATGCACACCCTTGATCACAACCAACTTGTGAAGATACACAAACTACATTCCCATAATTATAACGCATTAAAACTGTTTCAACTTTATTACCATCAGCTAATTCTAATAATAGTTTAATAGTTCCATCATTACTTTTTTGCATTTGAAAAATCTTATCTTTTTCTAAAGTATATTTTTCTTTTAAAATCTCTCTAAAAGATAAACTTACATCGCTCATCTCATCAAAAGATTGAACTTTTTTTCCATATATCCATTTAAATAATTGAGTTGCACGAAACTTCTTTTGCCCCTCTTCATTTACTAACTTCTCTTCTAGTTTTTCTAAACTAACGCCATATAAATTAATCATTTGTTTTCCTCAAGATAGCATAGTATAAAATTCCATTTTCATCTTCATAAGGAAAATTAGTTTCTTCTTTAACAATCTCAAAATTGGAATGTTTAGTTAAAAAATTAACAATCAAGAGATTGCTCTCTTTTAAATTTAGTGTTTCAACGCAATAAACCAAAATTCCGCCTTTATCAATGTAGAGGGATAATTCATCTAATCCCGTCTCTTGAACATTAATAAATTTATCAATATTTTTTTGATTAAAAGTAATAGCTTTCTCGCTATTTTTCCTAAACATTTCAAAGTTTGTCGATTCAGGCATATAAAAAATTAAATCTTGTTTAAAAGTTAGGTGGGAAATCAGGCCTTTTTCACTACTTTCATGATAAAAATAACGACCTAAATTAGATTTTTTAATACTTTCAAAAGCTTTATAATTATTTTCGAGATTTCCTGAAAAATAATTTAGGTTGTTATTTTTATAGTATTTTCCAAAAAACTTAAAAGCGACATTAGAATGATAACTAGTAAAAAAAGAAATTTCTTTATTTACAAGTTTTGGTAAACTATTTACTAATTTAATAAGCGGTAATTGTAATTCCAAAAAGTAATTTTCACGAATTAATTTTGAACGATTAATATTAATCTTTTCATTATATAAATAGTAATCATCAAATTTTTCAAACTCCATTAAATAATGATTATTAATTTGATCAAATTCTTTAATTGGATTTAAAATAGCGTATTGATTTGGAATTAAACTCATCGCTTTTAAAGCTCTCATTCCAACTTTAAATCCATGTTGATTTAAAATCATTTTTGTTAACCATAAAGGTTTATTAAAAATGATACTTGCTTGTTGCATTCCCCCATCTTCAAGAGATTTAAACTTAAACGCTTTACGATTGATAATAATATCATCAAAAACCTTAGATTTTTCTTCATCAAATTCAAAATTAGCTTTTTTTAATTCACCATTTAAAAAATCTAAACTTGCTGCACGCTCCACATAATTTTTATAACTTAAATTTAAATAAACAAGTCCAAGAGGAACAATTACTTTTAATGAGCGATCATTAAAAAGTTCTTCACCGATTTGTTCAATAAAATAATAATTACGGAAGAAAAGTGAAGCTAAACTGATAATGTTTCTTTTTTCAATATTTAAAGCAGTCTTCAATTCGATAGCAAAAATCTCACTGGCTTCGACACCAGTATTAATCATAACTTTTAAGATAATTTTCTTAGCCGTTTCAAATATATTCATATTAATCTTTTAACTTCTTAATACTTTCTTCAAATTCAGCAAAAGCATTTTCTTGAAATAATTCATCTTCTTCAATCTCATCAACTTCGTATTCATCTTCAACTTCTTTATTTTCTTCATTTAAATAACGTGGAAAGTCTGCATTATTATAAATATGATAATTATCAGTTGAATAATAATTAAAAATAACTTCAAAATGAAGGAGCAAATCCTTAATATATTCTTCGATTACTCGATAAACTTGTTGTTCCAAAATTTTAACTTTTAAAGGTGCCAAAACTGTAATTACACCATTCCAAGTATTTTGTTCGATTCCTTCATGAACAAAAAGACCCTCTGGTGCAAAAAAATTAATTTCTTCACGTTTAACTTCATAAATATCAGCCAGTTTTGGTGTTAATTCTTTGCTTAAATTTCTAAGTAAATAAGGATCAATCCCATAAATAAAAATAGTTATCATAAAATACCTCTTATACGGATAATGATATATGATTTTGGGCTTTTTTTCAATTTTAATTATCAAAATAAAAAGCTTTCTTTAGGAAGAAAGCTTAATCATTTTCAAGTTCTTTAATTTTACGACGAATAAAGTCTCCAATCGTTGCTGCACAGATTTCTTTAGAGTCATTTACGGCATTAAAATCATAGGCTCTGGCTAATTCTAACTCTCTTTTTGCGGCGTTTAAACGTTTAGCAAGTGATTCAGGAGTTTCACTATTTCTTTTTTGAATTCGTTCAACAAGTGATTCCATAGAAGGAGGGAGAATAAAAATTGATATTTGACGGTCATCTGATTTTTTTTCAATCAATTGACGAGCTCCATTAGTTTCAATTTCTACAATTACATTTAAGCCCTTATTTCTTAATTTTTCAATATATGAAAGTGATGAACCATAAAAGTTATCACAATACTGTGTATATTCAATGAATTGATTTTTTTCAATTCCTTTTTTAAAAGTTTCTTCATCCACAAAAAAGTAATCAACTCCATCAACCTCTCCGACTCGAGGAGAACGTGTTGTACAACTAATAGAAAATCCAAGGTTTAAACTTTTATCTTCCATTAAGTATTGTCTTATCGTGCCCTTGCCAACTCCACTTGGTCCACTTAATATAATGAGTAATCCCTTTTTCATATTTTTTTGATATTCTATTATAATATTCAAAAAGAAAATGAATATCAATACAAACTAATATATAATAGAAATATTATGAACAAAGTTGAATATTTTAAAAAGAAATGCGAAGTTTTGCGTGAAATATTTGTTGGAAGTTATCTCAACAAGATTTTAGAGTTAACTTCAACCGATTATTATTTTTCGTTTTCTAAAGGTAAAAAGAAGGCATTTATCCTCTCTTTAGCTCTTGATAATCCAACTATTATCAATACCGAGGAATCATTTACTTCTAATAACGCCACTCATTTTTATAAAACTCTCAAAACAAAGATACTTAATGCTCGTTTTAATGATCTTTATCTTCTTGATGATGATAACATTATTGTTTTTGAATTTGTTAAAACAAGTGATACCTACGATAAAATTAAATATCTGTTAGTTTTTGAAGCTTTTAAAAGTTATACCAATCTTATTTTATTAAGAGGTAATAAAATTGAGCTTGCTTATCGCTATCATGGTTTAGATACAAATCACCCAGTTGTGATTGGGGCTACTTACTTAGCTCCCTTAAAAATTGAAAGCTTTAAAGAGATTGATGAAGATAAACAAAGAAATTTAGAAAACAAATATCTTTTAGAAATAAATAATAAGTATTTAAAAGAAAAATATAAATCGACTATTTCCTTAATAAAAAGGAAAAAGAAATCTTTAGAAAAGAAATTGATGACACTTGAAGATGAAAAAGTTAAAGCTCATGAAAAACTTAGTTATAAGGATTATGGTGATCATTTTTTGACAATCATGAGTGAAATTAAAAGAGGTGCTTCTTCTTTTATATATGAGGATAAAGAAATTGATCTTAAAGAAACACTTTCTCCATCACAAAATCTTGAATACCTTTATAAGACTTATAAAAAAGCTAAGATGACTATTGAATCGATGGATAAATACATTAAAGAAACTCAAAATGAATTAAATTATATTAACGGATTATTAGAACAAATCACTCTTTATAATGAGGAAGAATATCTCCAATTAATTAATGAACTTAAGGAAAATAAGATTATTAGAGTCAGAGTTAACCAAACAATGAAAATGAAAAAAGATGCTCATTTACCTTATTTTATTGAGTTTATGGATACAAAAATTGCCTTTGGTAAAAACAGAATTCAAAATGAATATCTGACATTTTCACTTGCAAAAAAGGGAGATTATTTCCTTCATTTAAATAAGGAACACGGCTCACATGTCATTATTTTTGATAACAATCCAAGTTCAGATGTTATTAATTTTGCGGCTGAATTAGCACTATTTTTGTCAAATAAACCTCTTGGAGAGGTCCTTTTTGCACGGGTTCAAGATGTCAAAAAAGGTAAAAGTATTGGAGCAACAAATGTTTTAAAATATGAAACTTATTTCATTAAAGAATTTAAAAATGATATTTTAAGTTATTTTAAAACAGCCCAAAAGGATTAATTTTTTTCATTGATTAAAAAGTTTTCGCCTTTAATTATCTCTGAAGTACTTAAACCATAAAAATTAATTTGACGAAAAGCCTCGTATAAAACAATTGCTACTGAATTTGACAAATTTAGTGATCTAGCACTAGCAATCATTGGAATACGTAATATTTTATTTAGATTTTTTCGAAGAATTTCATGCGGAATTCCACTTGATTCACTGCCAAACATAAAATAAGTATCTTCAACAGGATCTGAAAGTTGAGCACCTGAATATAATTCCTTGCTGTAACGGGTAATATAATAAATATTTTTTTCTTTAAACGATAACAAAAATTCTTCATAATTTTCAAATACTTGAATACTTGAAGCCTGAATATAATCAAGTCCAGCTCTTTTTAAACTTTCATTATTTAATTTGAAAGTTAAAGGTCCAATAATAAAAAGTGGCGTCTTTGTCGCTGAACAAGTACGAATAATATTCCCAACATTAGCGGGTTTTTCAGGTCGATATAAAATAATTCCAAACATTTTGTAATTTTACCACATTTTGGATTTGTTTTGTTATATAATATGAATAATATGAAAAAAGAAGCTAGGGAATTGTTTGAAAAATTAACAAACAAAAAGGTACGTTCTATTTCTGAATTTGATAGTGGATATGTCAATAAAAACTTCCTTATCAACGACTCTTATGTCCTCAGAATCCCTCTTGATTTTCACGACACTACTCTTTCTTATAAACATGAAAAAATAGTCTTTGATAAAATAGCAGATTTAAAATTAAGTGAAATTGTTATCTTTTTTGATGAAGAAAGTGGAGTAAAATTATCCAAATTTGTCCATGCAACCCGTTTTTATATAGAAAAAATGGACGAATCGCAATTATTATATGTTGCAAAAAAACTTAAAAAATTACATTCTTCAGCAATTGAAGTCTCTTTTGGTTACCAAATTCTTACTAAACTTGAACTTTATAAAAGTGCTGTTGATCCAAAATATCATATCAATCCTGATTATGAAAATAAAGTTGTTAAAAGTATGATTGCGATTTATGGGAAAGAACCTTTAGTTCTTTGCCATAATGATTTAGTTAAAGGAAATTTATTATTTAAATTTAATAATGTCGTTTTAATTGATTGGCAAAACGCATCCTTAAATAATCCTTATTTTGACTTAGCCAGTCTCATTAGCGAAAATAACTTAGATGAAGAATCCAAAATCTTTTTCTTAAAAAAATATTTTGGATATAAATTTAATGATTTGAAACTTAAAAGAGTGGAAATCTTTATTGATTTCCAAGATATTTTCTTTTATTATTGGTCTTTATTTTATTTTGCTAAAAGAAATGATCCAAAATTCTTAGATATTGCTAAAGAAAAAGAGTTAAGAATTTCTCTTAACTCTTCTAAATAATTTACTTCGTTGTATTGTATTTTAAATAGTTACTCATGCATTCAGCAATGCTTGTTTTAGCTTCTTTAATTCCTTCCATCTCTGATAAAATCACATCTTTTCCTTCTAAGTTTTTATAAACATTGAAGAAATGGATGATTTCATTAGACATGTGTTCAGGAAGTTCACTAATATCGTTATATTTATTAAAGAAAGGATCTTTAAGTGGCACAGCCATAATCTTATAATCCTTATCTTCACCATCAATCATTTTTAAAACGCCAATTGCCTTACATTCAACAAGAGCCTTAGGTAGGATTGGTTCACTACATATTACAAGGACATCAAGTGAATCACCATCATCAGCTAAAGTGCGAGGAATAAACCCATAGTTATGAGGATAATGGGTCGAGGTATAAAGAATACGGTCTAATTTTAAATGTCCTGTATCAATATCAATCTCGTATTTGTTTTTGCTCCCTTTTGTAATTTCAATTAATGCAAAAAAACGCTCGGGAGAAAGATGCATCGACTTAAATCTTTCTTCATATATTGTCATAAAAATCTCCTTTAATTATTAATCTTTTTTAGTACGAACAAATTCATCAAATTCAAAAACTTCTGCTTCAATTTTAAACTTTGCCATGTAATAGGAATCTCCCATATCATCAGAAAGAACCTTTGGGAAAGTCCCAACCATACAAAGATTAAAGCGATATTTTTCAATTATTTCATCATTACTATGAAGGTAATGATATTTATCACGACGACTAGAACTAACGCAGTAAAACTTTTCATTGTCTAAACGGACAGTGGTAAAACCATTATCTAAAACATCAGCATAAATATCATAACAGGAAGTTGATTGAGAAAAGTTAATCATGTCAGTGGTATAACCACCAGCTGGTCTTAAGTTAGCTTCAAGAGGAATCATCGTTCCTTTTTTCCCAAGGTATGGATGATCACTTTCAAGAATGAAAAATTCTAAGTGGAAAAAACGATTTCTTAAGCCAAATTCTTTTACACAGCGACGACCAATTTCATCAAGTCGAGCATCAACTTGAGGTAAACAATAATACATATCATCAAGTTCAGAATCAACAACTTCTGCATTGTTTTCTAAAAAAATATGCTCAACAGCAAAAATTACTTCACTATTATTATTACAAATTCCATCATAAGAAATCACTTTCCCATGGATAAATTCTTCAAAAATATATTCGACACCATCTCTAATTTTTTTCGTAAATAATTCTAAATCTAAATCATTATTAATTTTAAATGTATTTTGACTGCCAACTCCGCAATTAGGTTTTGCAAAAATTGGATAATTAACATCAGCAACAAATTTCTTTAATTCTTCAATATCTTTAGAAACAATTGAGCGAGCACATTTTACGCCAGCTCTTGAATAATATTCTTTTTGATTAGATTTTAAAATTAGTCTTGAGATCTCTTCATGATTAAAGCCACTTTTAATATTAAATTTATCACGTAATTGACCATCTTTTTTTAGCCAATATTCATTATTAGATTCTAAGTAAGCAAATTCTCCATATTTAGCTTTAAAATATTCTAAGGCTTTAATCTCATTTTCCAAATTATCCATTTGAGAACAACAATAATACTCTGTTAAAGCAAATTTACACTCATCAGGTATTTCTTCATATAAGGCATCACCAATTCCTAAAATATTGTATCCATGATTTTTTAAAGAGATACAGAATTTCCAAAAATGATCTGGAAAGTGTGGTGAAATAAAAACAAAATTTTTCATCGAATAACTCCTTTTTTCGTTACAACCATATATATATTACTTTAATAAAGAGATTCTGTTAATTGCTTTTTTCAAAGAAATCTCTAATCGTGTTCTTTCATGATGAGATAAATCTTCTTTTTTGTCGATTAACTCGCTGTATTGTTTGATTTTAGCCTCTACTCTTAATTTATCAATTTCCGAGGCATTTTCAAAGGTATCGGAGACAATTACAACCTCCGAGTTCACTTTAACATTAATAATCCCTCCGCTAAGAGCAAATTTTAATATTTTATTGTTACTCATTTTAAGAGAAAAAACACTAATTCCTAAAACTCCAACTAAAGGTAAGTGATTTGCTAAAATTCCTAAAACTTCACCATTTAATAAGGTGATTTTAATTTCACTAACGTCTTTAGATTCAAAGACTTTTCCATCATTACTAATTATTTTAAAATTAATTTTAGAACTCATCATTTCCCTCAATATTTTTAGCTTTTGCCTTTACATCTTCAATTGTTCCACACATTAAAAATGCAGCTTCTGGATATTTGTCATATTCTCCACTTAAAATAGCTTTAAAAGATAAAATAGTATCCTTGATTTTTACATATTTTCCATCGCTTCCAGTATAAGATTCAGCAACGGTAAATGGTTGAGAAAGAAAATTTCTAATTCGACGAGCACGATTAACAATGATCTTATCATCATCACTTAATTCATCAATTCCTAAAATAGCGATAATGTCTTGTAATTCTTTATATCTTTGTAAGATTTGTTGAACTCCACGAGCAACTTTATAATGTTCTTCACCAATAATTTTTGGATCTAAAATATTTGAACTACTTTCAAGAGGATCAACTGCTGGATAAATCCCAAGAGCTGCCGTATTACGGTCTAAAACAGTTTTAGCATCAAGGTGAGAGAAAGTCGTAGCAGGTGCGGGGTCAGTTAAATCATCAGCTGGCACATAAACCGCTTGAATCGAAGTAATCGAACCATCTTTTGTTGAAGTAATACGTTCTTGAAGTTGTCCCATTTCAGTGGCAAGTGTTGGTTGATAACCAACCGCACTTGGCATTCTCCCAATTAGCGCACTAACCTCACTTCCAGCTTGAGTAAATCTAAAAATATTATCAATAAAAAATAAAACGTCTAAATGAAGAGTATCTCTAAAATATTCAGCCATAGTTAAAGCAGTTAAACCAACACGCATTCTTGCACCTGGAACTTCATTCATTTGTCCATAAACTAAAGCAGTCTTTTTTAAAACACCACTTTCTTTCATTTCATTATATAAGTCATTTCCTTCACGACTTCTTTCCCCAACTCCAGCAAAAACACTAATTCCGTGTTGAACAGTCGCAATATTATTAATTAATTCTTGAATTAAAACAGTTTTACCAACACCAGCACCACCGAATAAACCAACCTTCCCACCCTTAACATATGGGCAAAGTAAATCGATAACCTTAATACCAGTTTCTAAAATTTCACTTTCAGTTTTTTGATCTTCAAAGCGAGGAGGTTCACGGTGAATTGGTAATTTTTTAACTGTTCCATCATCTTTAAAAGCTAATTCATCAATTGGTTCACCCAAAACATTAAACATTCTCCCCAAAGTTATATCACCAACAGGAACTTCAATAAATTTATTAGTATTGATAACATCCATTCCTCGAACAATTCCCTCAGTTGGTCCCATTGCCACGCAGCGTACAGTATCATCTCCAATATGTTGATGAACTTCAAGCACTAAAAAATGCTCAGCAGTTAATTTAACTTTTAAAGCCGTTAATAGTGAAGGAAGAGAACCCTCATTAAACCTAACATCAATAATTGGTCCAACAGCTTGAACAACTTTACCAATCGCTTTTAAATTTTCTTTCATATCTTTTTCCTCCTATTGGACAGATTTAGCCCCAGCCACAACTTCCGTAATTTCTTGAGTAATCGCTTGTTGTCGAGCTTTGTTATACTCTAAGTTAAGCGTTTCAATTAATTCATTAGCATTTTTATCTGCATTATCCATGGCATTACGTCTAGCACTTTCTTCACTATATAAACTCTCATAGAGATAAGCATGAAGATTAGCACCTAAGACCTTATTAACTAAAAAATCAATCACAATCTCCCTGTTTGGCGCATAGATTGGTCCAGCCTCATAAGTTTTTTGTTCAACTCTAGTTAGCGGCAAGACTTTAACAATACGCGGAGCAAAGGAAACTGAATTAATAAATTTAGTATATATAATATTAATTGAATGATATTTTTTGCTTTTATATTTTTCAATTAGAAGATCAACTAAATAATTTATTTCATCTAAATCAAGGTTTTTTCCTAACCCAATAAAATCACTATTATAAGTAATTCCTTTTTCTTTTAAATAAGAAAGTCCTTTTTCCCCAATCAAAATCACTTCATCTTCTTTTTTAATAACATTTCCAAGTTCACGAGTAACATTATTATTATATCCACCACATAATCCTAAATTAGAAGTGACGATAATATAAATTGCTTTAGTAGCATTTTCATAAGATTCAAGAAAAACACTTTCAATGTAGGCTTCGGTATTGGCAATATTAGCAAAAAGAGTTGAAGTAACTATTTCTTTATATTCGTTAAAATAAGTTAATTCAACATTAAAATTACGCTCCCAGCGTTTAGCTTTAATGCTGCTAACAAGTTTCATTGCGTTAGTAATCTTTTGTGTTGATTTAACTGCAACGATTCTTCTTTTTACTTTAACTAATCCCTCAGCCATACTTAATATTTTCTTTCCTTATTAAAACTTGTAATTATCACTTTTAAAGCGTCTCTTTCACCTTTAAAAATATTTTTAGTGGTATTGATTTTTGTTAAAACAGTCTTATGAAATTTATTTAAATAATCATAAAGATCATCTAAATAACCTTTGACTTCATCAATTTCAAGTTCATCTAAGAATCCATATTTTGCCGTAAATAATTCAATTACTTGACGGTCTAAAGTCTTCAACGCAAATTGATTTTGTTTTAAAATTTCCATTAAAATATTACCATGTTTAATTGTTTTTCTTGTTGTTTCATCTAAATCACTGCCAAATTGAGAAAATGATTGTAACTCACGGAAGTTAGCTAAGTTAATTTTTAAAGACTTAGCAACTTTTTTAATAACATTAAATTGAGCAGCACTACCAACACGAGAAACACTTAAACCACTATCAATTGCAGGTCTTTGACCAGCATTAAAAAGGTCTGTTTGTAAGAAAATTTGTCCGTCTGTAATTGAGATAACATTGGTAGGAATATAAGCACTAATATCTCCAGCTAATGTTTCGACAATAGGAAGAGCCGTAATCGTTCCACCACCATGAGCAGGATTTAATTTTGATGCTCTTTCGAGTAATCTTGAATGGAGATAGAAAATATCTCCTGGATAAGCCTCGCGTCCTGGACTTCTTTTTAAAAGTAAGGAAAGGGTGCGATAAGCAACCGCATGCTTACTTAAATCATCAAAAATAATCAAAACATCTTCTCCCTTAGCACACCAATATTCAGCAATTGTCATTCCGGCATAAGGAGCAATATATTGTAAAGGAGCAAGTTCACTTGCATTAGCGTTTACAATTACGCTATATGATAACGCATTATGATCTTTTAAACGTTTGCTGATTGCAGCAACGCTACTATTTTTTTGACCAATTGCGACATAAACACATTTAACATTTTTACCAACTTGGTTGATAATCGTATCAATAGCAATCGAAGTTTTTCCGGTTTGACGATCGCCAATAATTAATTCTCTTTGTCCTTTTCCAATTGGAATCATGGCATCAATTGCAATAATTCCCGTTTCAAGAGGAGAGTTAACACTTTGACGAGCCATAATCGAGGGAGCAACTTTTTCAACTGGAGCTTTTTCTTCAGTTTTAATTTCACCAAGCCCATCAATTGGTTGACCAAGAGCATTTACAACACGCCCTAAAAGCGCATCGCCAACTGGTACTTCAACAACTCTTTTGGTTCTTTTAACTTCATCGCCTTCTTTAACACCTTCATCTGAACCAAGTAAAACCGCTCCAACAGCATCTTCTTCCAGGTTCATAACCATTCCATAAGTATTATTTGAAAATAGTAAAAGTTCGCCTAGCATGGCTTTTTCTAATCCATAAATCAGGGCCACACCATCACCAATCGTGACAACTGTACCAACATCGTTTGTATATTTAATCTCGTTATTGAAATTTTTAATTTGTTCTTTGATTAAAGAACTAATTTCGCTTGTTTTTATACCCATTACTATCTCCTTTTAACTAATTCGTTTTTCATTTTCTCTAACTGCATTTTAATTGATGTATCGTAAATATTATTTTTTAGAATTACTTTGAATCCACCAATTAAACTTTCATCAATTTTATTATCAAGTTCAACATCTTTATTAATATTTTTACTAATCACTGCACTAATCTTTTTAATTTCAGCCGCTTCTAATTTAGTCGTTGAATAAATCGTCCCTTGTTCAATTAACAAATAATCATCAAAACGAAAAAGTGTTTCCTTTAATATTTCATATAAAAAGAAGCCACGATTATTTTTAATAATAATCTTTATAAAATTTCCGATTCCAACTTTACAACTTTTAAAGGTTTCCTCAATAATTTGATACTTCTTTGTTAAAGAAAAACTAACACAACTTAAAACACGAACAAATTCTTCGTTTTCTTTAATTAAAGCTTTTAAAACTTTAATCTCACTTCGATATTCATGTGGACAATTTTCCTCAATTGCTAAATCTAATAAAGCAATTGCATATCTATTAAAAAGATTATTTTCCATGATTAATCGTCATCTCCAGAAATTTCTGTAATAAAATCATTCAAGATTTTATCATTATCAGAGGTTGTAACCTCTCTTTTTAATATTTGTTTACTAGCTTTTAGTGCGACATCGACAATTTCATTATGAAGATCAAGTTTAGCATTGTTAATTTGCTTATTTAATGCAATTTCTTCTGCTTCTCTTTTCATCGCAATTTCTTTTTCCGTATGAGCAAGAATTTCTTCTTTAACAAGCATTGCTTCTTTTACACTCTTATTAATTGTTTGAGTAGCTTTTTTATGTGCGTTAGCCATAATTTTTTCCGACTCGATTAAGGTTTTATCAGCAGCAAGATTTTTATCACGCGCTGTATTAACTTCTTCTTCTAATAATTCTTTTCGCTTATCAATATATTTTTTTATTGGTTTATAAGCAAAAACAATAATTAAAACAATCATAATAATAAAGGCAATAAATTGAACTAAGAAAGCCCAAACATTTGGAAAAATTTTTCCTGCGACTTCATCTTTTAAATTTAAGTAGTCGTCAATGTTACAACTAGTGAGGAAAAAAGTACATAAAAATAAAGAGAGAATTGATCCGCTTATTTTTACTTTTTTCATCATTTCCTTTTCTTCCTTTTTAACCTAAGAATAATAATAAGATAGCAAGTAAGAGGGCATAGATTGCAGTTGTTTCAGTTAAGGCACAACCTAAAATCATTCCGGTTCTTAATTTACCATACATCTCAGGATTTCTTGACATTCCTTCCATTGTCTTAGCACAAATAAATCCCTCGCCAAGTCCACTTGCTCCCATTGAAAGAGCACAAATACCAATGGCGATATAAGCATAAGCTTTATCACTCATTCCAGTATCTGCTAAAACGGTAGCCAAATTAACTAAAAAATTCATAATCATACCTCCTTCTTACATTGATTGATATTGAACTTTATCTAAAATCTCGTCTGCAGATTGTTCGTTTTGTTCTTGCATCACAAAGATCATAGTTAACATCGAGAAAACAAGCGTTTGAATGGCACCACTAAATAAATCAAAATAGAGGTGAAGAATTGGAGTAATAAATGGTGCAATTAAAATATCTTGCCATCCATTAGGACCAGGTCCATAAATTCCTCCTGCCATTCCGCCAAATAAGGAGCCACTAAGTGCTTCTAATCCAGCATATAAAACAGCCATAATACAATAGCCGCTTAAAGCATTTCCAAACATACGAAGAGCTAGCGATAAAAGCGGAGCCCACATTGTTACAAGGTTAATTGGTAAAAAAACCGGAATTGGTTCAATAAATCGCTTAAAGTAACCAAATTTATTTTCTTTTATTGCAGTAAAATGGATCCATAAGAAAGTCCATAAAGCTAAAGAAAGTGGCACAGCAATATAAGTGACTGGTGAAGCAAGTCCTGTTAAACCAAAAGTAAATGCTAAAAATAAATAAATAAACAATCCAAAGAAATAACCAGTTGCTTTACGATTCCTCTCACCCATAATTCCCACAACAAAATCTTCTAGTTTAGTTGCAAGGAAGGTCAAAACAAAAACAAAGGTTGATGGTTTTTTTAGTGGGTCTTTGATTGCTTTTTTAAAGACAAAGAAAATAACAATTGAAAAAAAGACTAAAAAAATCATAATCACAATTGACCAGAATATTTCTGGAACAAAAACTGAATCAAAATCAGTTCCAATAATTTTATCGATATCAATCGAAGTTGCTAAAATTAAATTCCTAATCATCAGAATTCCCTTTTAAAGCATAAGCGCCAACACTAATAACCATTGGAACAATACCAATTGCTAAAAAAAGATAATTAACATTATCAGTATTTTGATCTTTAGCTAACCAATAAATTAGAAAAGCCGAAAGTCCTAAACCAATTCCTACAATTAAAAAACGCAAAAATCCAAAACCTAAGAAACGAATAGTTGAGTCTTTACTTCCGCTATAGCGAGGAATTAAATATAAGTTAATTAACAAATGGAAAAAAGTAAAAAATGAACAAATGCCAAAAACATAAGACATTATTCTAATATTCTCATTTATAAAGAAAAATATAATTGTTAAGGGTATAACGACTCCTAAATAAATTAAAATCGCTCTAAGATTACCCTTAATTTTCATCAGTATCTTCCTTTAAATTGAGATCCTCATTTTTAACTGTAATCGTTGTAAAGGCAAACTCAATTCCGTTTTTATTAAATTCATTATAAATTTTTTCATTAATAGCAAAAAGAGTATCCCAGTAATCCTTAGAAAGCGAATAACATCTCAATGATAAAGTCACTCCGTTTGCTCCAAATCCTGCCACTGCTACATAAGCTGCTGGATCAGTAAGTACACGCTTTTCTTTTGAAGTAATTCCAAGAACTACTTTACGAACCTTTTCAACATCACTCCCATAAACGACCGAAAGATCTATTTTAATTCTTCTATTTTTAACTTTTGTAAAATTACGAATTGGCGAGTTTGTAACAATTTTATTTGGAATAATAATCTCTTGATTATCAGCCGTTCTTAAAACAACTGTCAAAAAGCGAATATCTTTAACTGTTCCTTCTTCTCCATCAACAAAAATATAATCACCAATTGCAAAAGGTTTAGATGATAAAATAACAATCCCACTAGCAAAATTACCAATAATTTCTTGTAAGGAAAGTCCAATTGCTAATATACCACTACTAATAATTGTTGTTAGACCACTTAAATCAGCTCCAAGTAATATTAAAAAGAAAACAACCAGAGCAAATTTAGCAATGACATTAATCGTTGAAACTAAAAACTGTTTAACCGCGCGATCCTTATCAACGCGTTTTTCATTGAGTTTAAAAATCTTGCGTAGAACTCTAATGATAATTTTAATTAAAAAATAACCAATGAATAAAAAGGCAAAAGCAAAAAGAAATTTTGCAAAATATGGAGTTTGTCCAACTGGTGGAGTAAACCAAAAAGTAATAAAATCTTCCCAAAGTTTCTCAAAAAAACTTTGAATATCGCTCCATGATAATAAATTTAAAAATATCTTATACATATAAGAAATTATAACAATTTTACAGAAATTAACAATATATTTTTACTCATTTTGGGCTCCTTTTATTAATTTTTATTCATTTATAATTCATTCACTTTTCTAAAGCAAAAATAATTAATGAATAATCACTGAGAATATGATAATGTATAGAAAAGTTTTAAGAAAAAGGTTTAATTTTAAACCAAAAAAGAAATGAGGTACAATATGTCTTTTAAAATCACTTTTAACAACCAAACTAAAGAGTTTGATAAAAAAGTTCAATTAACTGAACTCTCTAATAGTAAAGATTTTATTTGCGCAATGGTCAATGGGCGTGTTCGTGAATTAGATTATTTTGTCTATTATGATGCTGAAGTTGAATTTTTAACAACTAAGAATTTGGAGGGAATGGGCACTTATGAACGTGGAATTAGATTCCTTTTTTCAATGGCTTGCCACAATTTATTCCCAAAAGCAAAATTCCGTTTAACTTATGGAGTTTCACGTGCTGTTTTTGCACAAAACATCAATACTGATTTCAAATTATCTTTTGATAATGTTCGCCAAATTGAAACTGAGATGAAACGTCTTGCTGCTGCTGATATTGACTTTGTTAGAACAATTATTTCTAAGGAAGAAGCTGCTACTTTATTTAAGGAAAATAACTTACTCGATAAATTAGAAACCCTTGAATATCGTCCAGAAAAAACTGTTCACATTTATACATGTGATGGTTATTTTAATTATCTTTATGGAAAAATGGTTCCTTCAACTGGTTATTTAAAATCATTTAGATTAATTTATTATCCTCCAGGTATTATGATTCAATACCCTCGCGCTGAATTTAACGGCGAAATCCCACCATTTTTTGATGAACCAACATTTAGTAATACTTTAATTAGATCACAAAAATGGTCTAAGATGGTTGGTTTAGATACCGTTGTTGGAATTAATAAAGCAGCTATTGCTCAAGAAGGAGCTCGTCTTATTAATTTATGTGAAAACAAACATAACCGTATGTTATGTGAACTTGGCCAACAAATTCAAGATCACATCAATGATATCCGCGTGATTTGTGTCGCTGGTCCCTCTAGTAGTGGAAAAACTACTTTTGCTGATCGCCTAACTTTAGAACTTATCTCACGAGGAATTCAGCCAATTCGTGTTTCAATTGATGATTACTACAAAAGAAGAGAAGATATTCCTCTTGAACCAGATGGTTCTAGAGACTTTGAATCTTTAGATGCCTTAGATGTTGATCTTTTTAACCATCATTTATTAGATTTATTAGAAGGCAAAGAGGTCGCTCTACCACGTTTTAGTTTTAAAGAAAATGCTCGTCATTTTGGTGAACCAATTTCAATTCGTGATAATCAACCAATCATTATCGAAGGAATTCACGCCTTAAATGAAAATATGACTCCGCTTATTCCGCTTCACTTTAAATATAAAATTTATATTTCTCCTCAAGTCCAAATCAACCTTGATAACGAAAATCCAATTTCATTAACCGATATTCGTTTAATCCGTCGTATGGTTCGCGACTTTAAATATCGTGGTTCAGAGGCTGAAGATACATTAAAGATGTGGCCCTCAGTTCGTAAGGGTGAATTCAAATGGATTTATAAAACTCAAGAGGACGCAAACTATGTCTTTGATAGCTTCCTTAATTACGAATTAATGATTATGAAAAAATATGCTCTTCCTCTTCTATATAAAATAGATAAGGAAAGTGAATATGGTTCCGATGCTCAAAGATTAATAAAACTCTTAAAATATTTTGCTGATATGGATGAAAAATGGATTCCATCCAACTCTCTTATTAAGGAGTTTATTGGTGGTAGTTGCTACCGCGATACTGAATAAAAAAGAAAAACAGTTAAGATTAAGTACTTAACTGTTTTTTAATTTAACAATATTTAAAAGATTATGATAAATCTTTGTGCACTGAGCTAGATAAGTTCCCTTTAAAGACTCCTTATAGTAATTAATGAGTTTCTCATCATCGCTTTTTTGTATCACTCCACTAAAGATTTTTTCTAAACGGAAAAAAGATTCATAAAGATTAATTAGACAAAAATCGAAATAATATTGTTTTTTACTAACTAATAATAGTGGAGAACCATGAGCGATTTCACTAGCCATTTCATAAGATTCGGCATAGGAAGCTAATCCAGCAATCTTTTCAACTCCGTCCCTAAAATTTAATTTATAATCGACTCCAAATTCTTTATTTTTTAATTCAAAAAGATAACCATATTCAATAAATTTTTTCATATCTTTACTTTTTAAGCCGTATTTACGCATCTTTTCTTTAATAACGTCAAAAATAGCATCGACTTGCTCCTTATCATCAATTCCCCCACGATAAGCCACAGCATATTTGATATGTTCAAAATATGCATCAAAAACCTCTCGATTGGAAAGAGCTAAACAGTAAAGAATTGATTCATTTTCATGAAGTGTTCTCCAAGTTGAAAAAGCTTCCGTTGAAAACCCCGAAACCAGGAGATTAATAATACATTTCCCCATAGTAATGCTATTAAAAAGCATATCTTTAATTAAATTATCATATTTATTATCTAGTTTTAGTTGTCTTAAATTTTCTAACATAAAATTAAAATATAAATCGATTGTCGAGATAATTGGACTAAAACGTGAAAGAAATTTATTGTTTTCAAAATTAAGTTTCTCGTTAGTTAAATACTTATCAATAGCATAGGCTGAAATATCTTTTAAAATATCTTCCTCAAAACGAGAATCTATTTCCTCATGATTTATATTATTTGATAAGTAGTAAATATATTCGTTTACAATATATGCTAAAAGAATTTTTTGATCAATTGTCCCAAGAGTAAAAGCTGCTTCAAGATAATTTGCTTCCAATGTTTCAAAAACATCAGTATACATCTTATAAATATATTCATGATCCTCTTGTTTGATATGAAAAAGAGAATTCAGATATTCATCAAACTCTGCTCTTTTTAGTTTTATTAGTTTCATGAATTAATTTTACAACGATTAACATAAAATTAATAGTTATTATATTTCAAGAACTCAACGAAATGCAAAAAAGAAATTTTTTTGTTCTGTTTAATCGTTGTTTCTAAATCGTTTACAGGTTCCAAAGTAAGAACTTCACCTTCTTTAAGTAAGGAGATTGCATTAAATATATTCTGCATGTAATTTAAATATTCCCTCAGTTCTTCGTTTCTAAGATATGGATTATTTTCTAACGAAATATTGGAATCTTTTTTATTAATAAGTGAAGGAAAAAGAATATAACCTCCCTTGATGATTATGATTTGATGATAAAAGCTTTTAATTTCGTTTCTATCTTCAATTAAGTGCCTGTTTCCCACTTCTTTTTTATTCACTCCTAATTTACTCAACATTAGATAACTCTTCAAAAATGTGGTAGTAATATCACTTGAGGATAAAAACTTTAAATCATCATCTAGCAAATATCGCATTTTAAAGTAAAGTAACTGATTGTTTGCATATAGAAAATCTTTTATAGAATTCAAGAACTCAGAAACTGAATAATTTTTAGAAGTTGATATAAAATCCTCTATTTTCACATATTCATTACATTTTTCTTTAATATTATTTAACGATTTAGTTTCCTCAAAATTATAGATAATTTTAAAGATGATCAATAAAAAATAAGGATTAGGGTTTTTATTTTCTTGCGAATTTATCTTTAAATTTAAAAAAGCTTCAATTAATAAGTAGATTGAAATATCAGATTGATTATTTTTGATTTTAAATGAGCTAGAACTTTTTTCAAGATTAATAATCTGATTCATATTAAAATTTTTATTAAATTTAAAATCTAAAACCAAATTTATATTTAAAAATTTTTCTAAAATTTTTAGAAACGAAACATATAAATAATTGAAAGACTGCTGGGCTTTTGAGTATGAAACAAAATCTTTTGTTTCATTAATTATATTATATTTTTCAGTAAATTCTTCTTTTAAACCATAGATCTTATCGTTGAAATAATGATTCACAACTCCATCAATAATTGATTCTAGAAGGAAAATATGACTAGCCTTAAGATTCATAAATAAGTCGATATCAAAGTCTTTTAAAGAGATATCAAAAAGAAATATTACTGAATCTTTAAAG
>DATESL010000015.1:0-83293 GCA_035270825.1 Candidatus Onthovivens sp. | reverse complement strand
ACGAGCATCAATTAATGCTTGTAGTTCTTCAAATGTTAAAACTTCTTGAACATATTGAGCAACTCTTTCTTGTTTAATTTCTTGTTTTTTAGCAATACATGGCCCAATAAAGACAATTTTTGCATCTTTATCTACACTTTTAATATATTTAGCAATAGCAGCCATTGGCGAGAGGTTATGAGAAACATGTTCACCAACTGTTGGATAATGTTTTTTAATATAAGAAACAAATGAAGGACAGCAAGAAGAAGTTAAAAATCCTTTTTCTTTTAATTCTTTTGCTTCTAAATAAGAAACAATATCAGCACCAAGAGCAGCTTCAACTACTTCATGGAAACCAAGTTTTTTAATTGCAGTGATCATTTGACCAACGGTTGCATATTTATATTGAGCAGAAATTGATGGAGCAACAATAGCATATAAATGATATTTTTTAGAAAAATCACTATCTTTAATTAAATCAATAACCTTTGTAATATATGATTTATCCATAATAGCCCCAAATGGACATTGATAAACGCAGGCTCCACATTGAGTACATTTTTCATCATCAATTTTGGCATAGAAATTTTCATCCATTGTAATAGCTTTCATTTTACAAGCAGTTTCACATGGTCTTTTAAAATCTAAAATTGCATTATATTGGCAAGCCTTAGCACACAACCCACAATTAACACATTTTTCTTTATTAATAATTGCCATACGGTTATTTTCATCAAAACTAATCGCATTAAAACGGCAAGCTTTTTCACAGCGGTGAGCAATACACCCACGGCAAGAACGAGTAACTTGATAACCACCAATTGGACATTCATCACAGGCAATCGGAATTACTTCAACCATATTGTTACGAGTTTTATCTCCACCCATGGCTAATTTAACTCTTTCTTGGACAATTGCTCTTTCCTTATAAACACAACATCTCATGGTTGATTTAGGTCCAGGAATAATCATTTTTGGGATTTGATAGTAAATACTTTCTAAATTACCATCAAAATAAGCCTTAGCAATATGACGTAAAACATCATATTTTAATTTCTGCACATTTGTATCAAATTTTAACATTTTTCTTTTCTCCTTCTTCTTTTAAAAATACGAAACTTTAACTTTTTTACCAATCTTCTTTAAATTGACTTCTAATTCTTCAATTAATTTCAATTTTAAGGAGAATCCAATATTCATGCTTTCATGTTGGTGAGCAGGATTAACTGCACATCCTAGAAAGAAATTAATATCAGTAGCTTCTTCAAGTAACATCTTAGCAATTTTACTTGCTCCATCTTTTTTAAAACTCCAATCAAAATAAAATTTATTTTCATGATCAAAGTCTTTAACATATTCTAAAACTTTATTAATGGTGACCACTCCCTCGCTAACAATATCAACACCTTCAATTGATGCGGTTGGAGGAACACTTAAATCTTCATAATCTAGAGCCATCTCTAATTCTTTTCCTAAATATTTAGCAGCAATTGAGGAGGTTGTTCCTCCACAAACAATATGTTTGCCTTCTTTTCCAAAAAAGAGTGAAAGCATTTTTTCATCATCTTCGATATTACCAGCTGGCCCAATCAGCAAATTGACTTGCAGTCTTTCTCTAATTTTAATAGCGACTACGGAAGTATCATCTCCTGGACGACCATCATATAACCCGTTACATTTTTCGGTTATAAATGTCGCTAGAGTTTTAGCACAATAACTTGGATCATAGAGTTTAGAAATGTAATCAATAACCTCTTTTCGCTCCCATCCAAAGTTCAAAACCTGCCCGATTCCCGCATGGATTACTCCATCACTCATAAAGAGAAGGGCATCTTCATTTATTAAATCGATCTCCGCCATTTGAATTTTTTTGTTCTCAATGATTTGATCGGTAAAGGGTATTTCTAAGTTCTTACCTCTTCTTAATAAAATTGGTAAAGGATTATCAAAGTTATAAATCTCAGCTTTTTTATTATTAGTAATTTTAGCAATTGTAAATGTTGAGTAGGCAATATTTCTTTCCTGACAAATTGGTAGAGTTTTTGCAATCGTTGCAATACACTCATTCATTGGCATTGAAGCACTAATCATCGTTGAAAGAATTTTCGAAACTAGGATTGCTAAGATATTAGCCTTTACCCCGCTTCCTAATCCATCTGCTAAAACAACAACTTTAGTATTTTCATCAACTGTGACAACCTCAAAATGATCCCCGCAGAGTTCTTCTCCAACGTGATTTAAACTAACACATCCTGTTTCGGTTACTAAGTTATTGATCATTTTTCTAATAAATTCTTTAAGGCAGTTAATGCAACCTTAGTCTCAGCGGTTGTTTCTCCTAATAAAGAAGCAATTTCTTGAGCAACAATCATTTGTTTCTCAATGACTTTATTAGTAATTTCAATTGAGGAACTTGTTTGAGTTCTTTTTTGATCAAGAGTCTTTTCTTCAACAGAGACATCTCTTAAAATGATGATAATAATATGATATTTTTCATCATAAATAATTGTCTCTTCAACATATTTATCGTATTCACTTAAGTATTTACGTTTAGTAGTAACTTTGGTGTTATGAGCAAGGGCAATGGCATAATCGGTTGGATCTAAAATTGAAGTAATATTATTACCAACTAAGAATTTATTATTACTAACTCCCACCAAACGAGCCATGGCGTTATTAGCAAGTTGAATTTGTAAACTTTCATTTAAAACTAAAATCCCATTAGGTGTATTAAAGATAATTTGATCAGAAAAAGACTCAGTTTTAGCCATTAAATATGGTAAACACATCTCAACACTAGCCTTTCCTTGAATAATTCCAATAGCTTTTTCACGGCATGTATTATACCCACAAGACCCACAATTAAGTTGATCTTTTAAAGTTGGTTTTTTCATCTTTTTAACTAAAACAGTATTAATATCATTTTCACTTGGAGTAGCAATTGTTAAACCAAAACTTTTAAAGTTTCTAACTAACTCCTTGCGAGTAAATTCATTTTCAATTTCAAAATCTTCTGGTCCTGCAGCATCTTTAATATGCTTATAACCAAGAAGAATATTTTTCTTTTGACGAGCAATAATTGGACCATTAATACAAGATCCTCTACAAGCACTCATTTCAATAAAACATTTATGAATGTTGCCAGTTTCAATCTCTTTTAAAGCCTCAATACAACTTTGCATTCCGTCGACAACAATATAGTCATAATCATAATCTCTTTTATTATCAAGAGTATTTATAATTCCTCCCCCAATAGGGAATAATCGTGTTTTTGATTTGTTTAAAGCAGTAATTGGTTCACTTTCAACTTTGATATCATCATGTAAAAATAATTTATCTAATTCATCAAATGTTAAAACAACATCAATTACGCCTTGATAAGTATCAGCCTCATGTTTTTTGGAAATACATGGACCAATAAAGACTACTTTAGCATTTGGATGAAGGGCTTTAATTTCCTTCCCATTAGTAATCATTGGTGATAAAACTTTTGCTAAAAAAGGAATAGCTTTTGGGTAGTGTTTTTCAATTAATAAATTGACACTATGACAGCAAGAAGAAATCACAATATCTTGTTCAGAATTCTTTAAAATCTTCTCATATTCTTTTTTAACTTCCATTGCTCCGAGGGCTGTTTCATAAACTCCCTTAAAACCAAGTTTTAAAATGGCTCTTTCTAAAGCCTCATAAGAAGTATGATAATAGCTAAAAAGGGAAGGAGCGATCGAAACATATACATCGCTACTTCCTTTTAATAAATCTAAGACTTTTTTAGTATCATCCCTAATCACTTTCGTCGATTGAGGACATTCAACGAAACAATTGCCACAGAAAACACATTCATCATGAATAATATTTGCCTGATTACTACTAAAACTGATTGATTTAGTAGGACAACTTCTGATGCATTTATAGCAATTCTTACAATCGCTTTTTTTGCTTGTTAAACAGTGTTCCATGGCAACTGCCTCCTTTTAAAATATTAATTAAAGACTTTTTAAGACTTTTTCAGCAAAGATTTCTTCAAAATTTGAAGGAGTAACTCCGGTAATGATTTCATCATTAACCTTGATTGAAACACCAGCGATCCCACACTTTCCTAAACAGAAAGTAGCTTTTAAAGTAACTTTTTCAGTTAATTTATGCTTTTCAATAGCAGCTTTCATTAATTCAATGATGTCGTAACTTCCTTTTAAATGGCAGGAAGAGCCAACACAAACTAATACGTTCATTATAATTTTTCTCCTTTAAATGATTTTTTAATAATTTCTTCAACGTCTTTGACAAGCGGAACTCTTGGGTTGGCTGGAGTACATTGATCTTCAAATGCAAGCATTGCAAGTTCATGAGCAGCATCCATCCATTCTTTTTCAGTAAATTTACCTTCACTATAAGCACCAAAATTATTTTGGATACCAACTTCAGCACTTAAAGCTTCAACTGCTTGAGCAAGTGCTTCAACTGCTTCTTCAGTTGATTTAGGATTTAAACCAATTGCTCGAGCAATTTCTAAGTATTTTTGATCACAAACATAGTAGTTATATTTTGGCCATAAAGAAAGGTGAGTTGGAGCTTGACCGTTATATCTAATAGTATAAGGTAAGACAATTGCATTAGCTAAACCATGAGGAACATGGAATAATCCACCAACTTTATGAGCAATCGAGTGGTTCATACCAAGGAAAGCATTAGCAAAAGCCATACCAGCCATTGTTGATGCATTATGCATTTTTTCACGAGCTAGTAAATCGGTTTTACCATCTTTAACAGCTCTTGGTAAATATTCAAAGACCATTTTAATTGCATTTAGAGCTAAACCATCAGTAAAATCATTAGCTAAAACTGAAGTATAAGCTTCAAGAGCATGAGTTAAAACGTCCATTCCAGTAATTGCAGTAACAAATGGTGGTAAACCAGTAGTAAATTCTGGGTCCACAATTGCAACTGTTGGTGTAAGGGAATAGTCAGCTAAAGGATATTTTTTGTTATTTGCTTTATCGGAGATAACAGCAAATGGAGTAACCTCACTTCCGGTTCCACTAGTTGTTGGAATACAGATAAGGTGGGCCTTACGACCAAGTTCTGGATATTTAAAGGCTCTTTTTCTAATATCCATGAATTTTTGTTTTAAGTCATCGAAGTTAACTTCTGGATGTTCATAGAATAACCACATTCCTTTAGCAGCATCCATTGGACTTCCTCCACCAAGAGCAATAATTGTATCTGGTTGGAAAGCAGCCATTAATTCTTTACCTTTAATAATTGTTTGAATATCTGGATCTGGTTCAACACTTGTAAAGAGTTGAATCGAAACATTATTACGACGAGCTTTTAATTGCTCAGTAATTTTATCTAAATAACCAAGTTCAACCATTGTTTGGTCAGTGACAATAAAGACTTTTTCAATTGATTTACATGATTTTAAGTATTCAATTGAGTTTCTTTCAAAATAGATTTTTTGTGGAACTTTAAACCATTGCATATTATTTCTCCTTTTTCCTAATCTCTTAATATTAATTAGGTCGACAGCACTAACGTTTCCTCCAATTGAGTTTCTTCCATAACTTCCACACCCTAAGGTTAAAGAAGGAAGGAAGGAGTTATAAACGTTACCAATTCCACCAAATGTGGAAGGAGAATTCCAAATAACACGAATAGCTTTAACGGTTTCACCAAATTTATCAGCTAAGGCTTTGCTAGTTGTATGGATGGCAGCACTATGTCCAAGTCCGTTAAATTTAACACTAGCAGCTGCTAATCTAATACCATCATCATCACTATCAGCTTTAACAAAAGCTAAAACTGGTGATAATTTTTCTCTAGTTAATGGTTCTTTTGGTCCGATTTCAGTAACAATAGCACCAATAACTTGAGTTTCTTCTGGGACTTTAAAACCAGCTTGGCTAGCAATTTCAAAGCAGGATTTACCAACAACATTAGGATTTAATTTTGCACTTTCAACGTTTTTATCTTTAGAAGTAACTCCAAAGAGATATTTTTCTAATAAGATTTTTTCTTCTTTAGAAGCAAAGTATGTTTTAAATCTTTTAAATTTAGTAATGGCTTCATCATACACTTCTTTAGCAATAATACAGTTTTGTTCAGAAGCACAGATCATTCCATTATCAAATGCTTTTGATAAAACAATGTCATTAACTGCTTGATCAACATTAGCATCTTTAGCAATAAAGGCTGGAACGTTACCTGCTCCAACTCCCATTGCAGGTTTTCCACAGCTATAAGCTGCCTTAACCATGGCGTTACCACCAGTTGCTAAAATTGTTGCAATCCCGGTATGATTCATTAAGGAAGTTGTTCCATCCATTGATGGTTTTGAAATCCATTGAATACAATCTTTTGGAGCACCAGCAGCAAGAGCTGCCTCATAAATTACTTTAGCAGCAGCCACCGAACAGTTTTGTGCGCTTGGATGGAATGCAAAAATAATTGGGTTTCTTGTCTTTAATGAAATTAAAGATTTGAAAATTGTTGTACTTGTTGGATTGGTAACTGGAGTAATTCCACAAATTACACCAACAGGTTCTGCAATTTCTGTGATTCCTGTAACAGGATCATCAGAAATAATCCCAACAGTTTTTAAATGTCTCATGTTATTGACAACATGTTCACAAGCAAATAAGTTTTTAGTTGCTTTATCTTCAAATACACCTCTTTTTGTTTCATTGATTGCAAGTTCAGCTAAACGTCCATGGGCATCAAGGCCAGCAACGGATGCTTTAGCAACAATGAAATCAATTTGTTCTTGTGTTAATTCTAAGAATTTTGCAAGAGCTTCATGTCCTTTTTTGACTAAAAGATCTACTTCTTCAAATGCTTCAACACTTACGATTTTGTCTGCCATAATTTTTCTCCTTATAAATTATTTTTTTTAATCTTATGTGATAAGACGGCTAATGAGGATGATAGATTCACATATTCTACCGCCACATTGTCTGGTACAACTAACTTCTTTGTCGTAAAATTCCAAATTCCTTGAATACCAGCATCCACTAATTTGGTCGCAATTTCCTGAGCCACATCATTTGGTGTAGTAATAATTGCGATATGAATATTTAGTCTTGAAACTAAATTTTCGAGTTTTTGAATATCGAAGATCTTTTTACCATTGATTTCACTACCAATAACAGCTTTATTAGTATCAAATCCAGCAAGAATCTTTAACCCATGATTTTGAAAGCCATCATAGCTTAGAAATGCTTTACCTAAGTGACCAACGCCAACAATAATGCATGTTGTCGTATCGTTATAACCTAAATACTCTTCAATTGAGTTAATTAAGTCACAAACAATTCGTCCACTTCCAGGTTTACCTTCTCCTTCAGAGACAATTTGGAGGTCTTTGCGAATCTGTTCTTCTGAACAACTAAAGTATTTAGCCATTGCAGGCGAAGCTACTCGTTCAGTGCCCTCAGCCTTAAGTTCATATAAGAATTTAAGGTATAAAGGGAGCCTTCTTAATTGTTTTAAAGAAACGGGTTTATTCATCCTCTCCTCCATTCGGTAAATTTTTACCATAGAAATTATAGCACAATTTTTAAACTAATCAACAAAAATTTACCGATAGAATTAAGAAATTTTCAACTACTTAAAAAAAGAGCCCTGGGGGCTCTTAAAAAATGTTAATAATTTGTTTTTGCTTCAATATTTTTGTATTCTTCATAGAGTTTTAAACAAGCTTCACGGTCTAATTCAACCACTAACTTATCTCGGTTCTCTTTTTTACCTAATTCATAGAACTTCGCATCGCGGAAACCAATCTCCTCAGTATCAAGAATATTACAGCCATAATAGACTTTTTCAATATTAGCCCAAAGAATAGCTGCCATACACATCGGACAAGGTTCGCCGGTTGTATAAATAGTTGTACCACTTAAATCAAAAGATTTAGTTTTAGCACAAGCATCGCGAATAGCCATCATTTCTCCATGACATGTTGGGTCATGATTTTCCACAACCATGTTGTGACCAATACCAATAACCTCATCATCTTTGACAATAACAGCTCCAAAAGGTCCTCCATGTCCAGCATGAATCCCTTTTTTAGCTTCTTGGATTGCCATCTCCATAAATTTATTCATAATTTTCTCCTATATAATATAGATAAGACTACATGTTCTTATCATCAAAAGAATTTAAGACTTTAATTTGTGGTTTAATTACCTTTTTAACATTTCCCTCAATGAATGGATTTCTCAGTTTTGCTCTTTCAAGTAACTCGAGGAAGGTATATTTACCACCCATTTTTAATAACTTAATATATTTTTTCCAAGCTTTTTCGCGATTCTTATCAAGTTCACACTTAAATTGAAGAGCAATAATTTGAGCAAGCGTATAATCAATATAATAGAATGGGGAAGAGAAGATATGATGTTGTCTCATCCAGTATCCACCATTTAATAAGAAATCAAATCCTTTATAATTAACCCATGGACGATATTTAGCTTCAAGTTCTTTCCATTTTTGGCATCTTTCTTCATGTGTCAAATCTGGATTTTCATAAACAATATGTTGGAACTCATCAACTTCAACGCCATAAGGTAAGAAAGAAATTGAACTATCAAGGTGAGCGAATTTATATTTTTCAGCATCATCACCAAAGAAACCATCCATCCAATCCCAAGCAAAGAATTCCATACTCATTGAATCAATTTCAGCAGATTCAAGGGTTGGCATACGATATGATGGGACTTTAATTTTTGATCCTAAATATCCTTGGAAAGCGTGCCCGACTTCATGAGTTAATGTATCAACATCAGCACTTGTTCCATTACTATTAGAGAAAATAAATGGACTTTTATAACGAGGAATATAAGTCATATAACCTCCACCTGCCTTGCCCAGTTTAGCATCTAAATCAAGAAGATGATTCTCCGTCATAAAATCAAAGAATTCTCCTGATTCTTTACCCATTTCATGGTACATTTTACGAGCTTTTTCAACAAGGAAAGTTGAATCTCCTTTTGGTGTTGCGTTGCCGCTTAAAAAATCTAAATTATAATCAAGGAAGAGAGGTTTTTTAATTCCTAATCTCTTAGCTTGACGAACTCGAAGTTTTTTAACAACTGGAACAACCACTTCATGAATTTGATCACGGTATCCCTTAACCATTTGAGCATTATAATCAAGTCTTCCAAGTCTTAAATAACCCATTTCAACAAAGTTTTTAAAACCAAGTTCTTTTGCCATATCATTTCTTAAATGTACTAACTTATCATAAATATTACCAATTTCTTCATTATGTTCTTCGTAATATCCATAATATAATTTAGCAGCATCTTCTCTTGTTTGAGCATCTTTATTAACCATATATTTGGCAAGTTGAGTTAAACTCAGTGTTTCGCCTCTAAAATCGATTTTAGCGCTGGCTAAAATTTTATCATATTCAGTAACTAATTTATTTTCTTCAACAAGTTTATCAATAATTTTATTATCAAAAACTTTCATCTCAGTTTCCATTTGACGAATTAATAATTCACCAAATTTTTCTTCAATATCACTTTTAAAAGGACTATTTAAAATCTCTTTTTGAAATTGTAAAAGAATTTCATTGATAATTGGCGCAATTTCATTCACTTTATCATTAGCTTTTTCATAAACTTTATCGTTTGTATCGATGGTGTTTCGAACTTGAATAATTGTGATATCACTTGAAATATCATCTTGTAGTTTAAAACTTTTTTTAACAGCCTTAAATGCTTCCTCTTTCGTTTTGGCGTTTCTTAATTCTAAAGTAATTTTTTCACCCTTAGTGCGAATTGAGTTAACACGTGGGATTCGTAAAGGCATTTGTTCAAATATCATATTTTTCTCCTTATTTGATTGATTCAATATTTTCAACTTTAAATATATTCTTAATGTATTTGGTCATTAGTAAGTTGCGCCAATAAGTATAGGCTAAAACATTACCATTATAAATTTGAGTATTCACAAAATAACGATTATTAATATCATCGATTAGAGAAAACTTTGATTTAATATTTTCTAGATCGCGAACTATTAAATTAGTGGCATAGATTTTTTTAATCTCTTTATAAACAAGTTCTAAATAAATATTTAAATCATGAAAATCGCTTGGTTTAAGGGTGTTATAAACTTTTAAGGTATCATTATTCAAAAACTTTTTAATAACTTCATTATCCTTATAAATATCTTCAAAATATTTTAAAACAGCAAACAAACAGTCTGCTTTTTGAAAAATTAGAACATTAATAGCGCGTTGCCCAGTAACAATTTTTTTCTTAAAAATGCTCATAAAGGAAAATGAAAAAACAATATAACCAATATAAATTATAATAATAACTGCAATTACAATATAAAAGATTAAATCAAATGTAATTCCGTCTGTTTCGTTTACTAAATGCATACAACTATTTATATACTAAAAATGGTTTTTTTTCAAGTTTTAAAAGAAAATTGCAACGATAAGTTAATTGTTATATAGTATATATACTATATTTTTACTAATGAGTGGAAAATGATTAAGTAAAAGGAGATATTAATATGAAGAGAAGAGAAAAACCAATAGTTGCTTTAATGTATGACTTTGATCGTACTTTAGCAATTACTGATATGCAAAACTTTAAATTTATTCCAAGTTTAGGTTTTACCCCTGCTGAATTCTGGGCTGAGACTGAGAAATTCTGTAAAGGAAATGACATGGATAAGATTTTAGGATACATGTACACGATGATTGTCATGGCAAAGAAAAAAGGCATCTCCTTAACTCGTGAATACCTACAAAGCTGTGGTAAAGAAATGAAATTCTTTGATGGAGTTTTAACTTGGTTTGACCGTATTAATAAATATGGTGAAGAAAAAGGCATTATTATTGAACATTATTTAATTACTAGCGGAAACACTGAGATTTTAGAAGGATCTTCAATTATTAAAGAGTTTAAAAAAGTCTTTGGTTGTGAATTCCTTTATGATGATAAGACCAAAGAAGCTTATTGGCCAAAAACAATTGTTAATTATACTTTAAAAACTCAATATATTTTTAGAATTAATAAGGGAGTCATTGATACTAATGATGATAAAGAAATTAATGAAAAATCTCTCAAAAAGAGAATCCCATATACTAATATGATTTATATTGGTGATGGTTTCACTGATGTTCCTTCAATGATTGTTGTCAAAGAAAATGGCGGAAATTCGATTGCTGTTCATGATAAAGGTCATCAAGAATTAGTTTCTCATTTATATGAAGATAACCGTGTTAACTATATTTGTGAGGCTGATTATCGTAGTGGGAAACAAATTGATAAAATTGTTAAATTAATTATTGATTCAATCGTTATTCGTGAATCACTTCAAAATAAACAAGAGGAAATTGAAAAAGTCTTATGACAACTGCCATCCTTCTTCTTGCTGGTACCAGCGAAAGATTTAATCACCAAACCTTAAAACAATATACTAAAATTAATAATAAAGAAGTTTATAAATATTCTTTAGAAAGATTAGTGAATTGTTCTCATGTTGATAATATTCTTTTAGTGATTAATAAAGAATCTTTTTTAGATGTTAAAAATGAAATTGAAGCCTTTGATTACCATAAAAAAATCTTTTATTGCCAAGGCGGTTTATCTCGCCAAGAGAGCGTTTTTAATGCTCTTTCCTATATAAAAGAAAACTTACCTGCTGAAAATATAATTATTCATGATTCAGCTCGTCCTTTAGCTGACTCTAAATTATTTGTTAATGTTATTAACTCTTTAAAATATCATGACTCAGTTACTTGTGCGATTGATGTTTTTGATACATTAACTTTCACAAATAATAAGGTCTTTATCGGCCATTATTTAAAACGTGATAATTTTATGAAAATTCAAACTCCACAAGGATTTAAATTTGATATAATATATAAGGCTCATCTTAAGGCTAGAGAAAATAAATTCTTTAATGCCTCCGATGATTCCTTCCTCGTTTCAAACTTGAAGGAAAAAGTTTATTATGAATCTGGCAGTCCAGCCAATATTAAAATTACCACTGCTGATGATTTAATTATGGTCAGTAGTTTATTAAAGGAGCAATATGGATTCTAAATCAATGATACAAGAAAACCAAATTTCAACTGGAATAATTACCTCTATTAAGAAATATGGTCTTTTTCTCTCTTTTGATGGTGGCTATATTGGTTTATTACACATCTCACAAGTTTCTGAAAATTATATAAATGATTTAACTAAGTATTTTCATCTTGGGGACACTGTTAAGGTGCTTATTAAAGAAATTGATCCCTTAACCAAGTTTTTAACGCTTTCAATTAAAGACTTGCCTCCAGAAGAAAATGATTATAAAGAGATAATCCCCTCCAAGAGGATTACAAATTACTTAAGTGACATTGATTTTTCTAAAATTGAGAAAAATTTGTCAAAAATGATTACAGCAGAATTAGAAAGGGACTCTTATGAAAAAAATTGATGTTAACCTCGACTTTGTCAAAAATGACTCGCATGCCAAATTTGTTGAATACCAAGAAAGAGTAAATGAAATCCATAAGATGATCAATGATCGTACTGGTGAAGGTCATGATTTTCTTGGCTGGTTAAATTACCCAAATTCCTTAAAGGAAGAACTTTTAGATTCAATCATTGTTAAAGCAAAAGAAATCCAAGAAAACTATGAAGTTTTAGTAGTTTGTGGGATTGGAGGAAGTTATTTAGGTGCTCGTGCAGCAATTGAAGCTATTAAAGGTAAATATCCATTAAATCAAAAAATGGAAATCTTATATTTAGGAAATACTCTTGATGCTAATTATACATATGAAACAATTGAATACTTAAAATCAAAGAAATTTGCCGTTTGTGTTATCTCTAAAAGTGGAACCACAACTGAAACTGCTGTTTCTTTTAGAATATTAAAACAATTATTAGAAGATAGTGTTGGAAAAGATGGTGCTCGTAAGGCTATTGTTTCAATTACTGATTTAAATAATGGGGCTTTAAGAGAATTAAGTACTAAAGAAGGATATACAACTTTTGAATTACCTCATGATATTGGCGGCAGATTTAGTGTTATCACCCCTGTTGGTTTATTTCCAATGGCTTGTGCAGGAATTGATATTAAAGAATTAATTGAAGGCTGTAAAGATGCTGAAGCTGAATATAGTGATCCAAATCTCAATAATAATGAAGCCTATTGTTATGCTATTCAAAGAAACTATTTATATGAAAGTGGATATCGTGTTGAAATGATGATTTCTTATGAACCACGTTTAAAAATGTTAATGGAATGGTGGAAACAATTATTTGATGAATCAGAGGGAAAAGAAGATAAAGCTGTTTTAACTGCTTCTTGTACTTTTACTACTGATTTACACTCCCTTGGTCAATTTATCCAAGAAGGAAGTAAAGTTTTATATGAAACTGTTCTTTATTTTGCCAAACCAACCTATGATATTACCATTCCTTATGATGAAGAAAATCTTGATGGTTTAAACTATATTGCAGGTAAAACCTTAAGTTATGTTAATGATAAAGCCTATATTGGAACATTAACTGCTCATAGTGCTAATGCTGGCGTCCCTAATATCCGTCTTTTAGTTAAGAAAATGGATGAAAGAACTCTTGGACATTTATTCTATTTCTTCATGATTGCTTGTGCCATGAGTGCCTATTTATTAGGAGTTAACCCTTTCAATCAACCAGGAGTTGAAGTCTATAAAAAGAATATGTTCCACTTATTAGGAAAAAAAGGTTATTAATCTTTTTTTGAAAAAAGCAAAGTTTTATTGACAATCTGACCCATATAATATATTATATTTTAGCACGTCAAACTCGTGTAAGAAGGATGTTTAGCTCAGTTGGGAGAGCATCGCCTTTACACGGCGGAGGTCAGAGGTTCGAGCCCTCTAACATCCACCAAAAAATGTGTATGTGGAGGGGTAGCGAAGTGGCTAAACGCGGTTGACTGTAAATCAATTCCTTCGGGTTCGGCAGTTCGAATCTGCCTCCCTCCACCACTCTTACTTTGGGGTGTAGCCAAGAGGTAAGGCAACAGACTTTGACTCTGTCATCCGCTGGTTCAAGTCCAGCCACCCCAGCCAAAATATGATCCACTAGCTCAGCCGGTAGAGCACTTGACTTTTAATCAAGGGGTCTGGAGTTCGAATCTCCAGTGGATCACCAAAAACAAAATACGCCCAGGTGGCGGAATAGGTAGACGCGCAGGACTTAAAATCCTGTGTTAGCGATAACGTACCGGTTCGATTCCGGTCCCGGGCACCAATTCATAAAAAATCCCTTATCAAAGGGTTTTTTATTGCTAAATTGCAATCTTTTTTATTATATCGTTTGCAATTTATGGGCTAAGTATTTATTATATTGAGGTATGGAAAATAACGAAACAATTGAACTAATTAAAACGACTTTAAAAAAGATTACTCCCTTCTTAGAAAGAGATGGAGGCGGCGTTGAATTTGATAGCTTTGAAGACGGAATTGTCTACATTAATATGCAAGGAGCTTGCGATGGATGTTTGATGGCTGGAGAAGATATTGAAAACGGCATTGAAATTATTCTTATGGAAGAAGTTCCTGGAGTAATTGCAGTTAGATTAGCTAGTGAAAAGAATTTAATTAAAAAAGAAATAGAAAAAAACTCTCTTAAAGATTAAGAGAGTTTTTTAATAGACGTTTTCTTCAAAGTATTTATCAATATAGATATATTCATCATAAAGTTTAATAACATCTTCTTTTGGCATTTCAAACTTATGATAGAGATTTTCTAAAATATCTTCAGGGACCCATTTAACAGCACGTCTTTCCTTATTAGTTACTTTGATATCTTCATAGTCTTTTTTAATAACAACTAAAGTTAATTTATCATAATATTTACGAGCAATTTGAGCGTATTTAATACGTAAAACATCTAAATCAATAACTGCATCTAAGATCACACTAATATCTTCACCCTTAGAGGCATACTCGCCAATCCTTTTTTCAAATAATTCCCATACTTCTTTTTGTTTGGAAAAATCTTGATATTGACCAGTTAATTCAAAGCGAATTTCATCACTGGAAATAACAAATGTCTCAGGATGAGTCTTTTGATATATTCTCGCCCAAGTTGATTTACCACTTCCTGGACAAGCTGACATTACAATTAATCTTTTCATATTTTAGATATACATGTTTTTGATGTTATTCATAATAACATAAGAATCATTATAAACATCTTCACGATTATAAGTTAATGGAGTTTTATCAAGTTTTAAAACTAAACCACCAGCTTCTTCAACAATAATTTGAAAAGCAGCTGTATCCCATTCCTTTGTTCCACGGCTAAAACGATAAGATAACTCAGCTTTTCCTTCAGCAATTAAACATGCTTTTAGTGAACTGCCAGCTGTTAAAACTTCCTTAAATTTATTTTGATATTTTAAATAAGTAGCTTCTTCTTTATCTGTACTATGGAAACGAGATTTTAAAACAGTTAAGTCACTAGTTTTATCACTACATTTAATTTGTTTAGTTTGACCATTTTCATCAATTTTATAAGCCCCTTGTCCCTTAATTGCATAATAAGTCACATTATAAACAGGAACACAAACTACTCCTAAAACAATTTGATGATCTTTACATAGAGCAATATTAATAGTGAATTCATCATAATGATTAACAAAATCAGCAGTTCCATCAAGTGGATCAATAATCCAAATAAATTCCTTCGTTAAACGAATTTTATCATCATCAGTTTCTTCAGTTAAAAATCCATAATCAGTAAATTCACTAGCCAAAATCTCAATTATTCTATTATTAGATTCCTTATCAGCTTGTGTTACTGGTGAATCATCACTTTTAATTTCAACATCAAAACCTTCTTTGTAATATTTCATAATTATTTTTTTGGCTTTTTGAGCTGCTTTTAAAACTAATGCTAGTTCTTTTTGATAATCCATTATTAATCTCCTTTGTATTTTAATTTAAAAGAGCTTCCTAAATATGGAAAGCTCTTTTGATATAATCTTAAATAACTATTCAGCTTTGCCAATACAGCCAAAGACTAAACATTTTTCTTTAACGACTTTTCTGATTCCTTTTTTACCTGGACCAAGTAATTTTCTTGGATCATAAACGGTATCAGGATCGGTTGTGCTGCAAACTTCTCTTAAGATTTTTGCAAATTCTTGTTGGCATTCAGTATTAACATTAATTTTGCAGGTTCCACGATCAATTGCTTTTTTAATTTGATCATCAGGGATTCCGCTACCACCATGTAAGACGAGTGGAATGTTACATAATTTATTAATTTCATCCATTTCATCAAAACCAAGTTTTGGTTCCCCATGATATGGTCCATGAACTGAACCTAAAGCAGGAGCTAAAGCATCAATTTTAGTGAAATCGACCATCTTTTTACATTCATCTTTATCAGCATATAAAACGCCATCACTAACTGCATTATCTTCTTGTCCACCAACGTGTCCTAATTCAGATTCAACAGAAACTCCAACGTTATGAGCATAATCAACAACACTTTTAACAATTGCTAAATTTTCTTCAAATGGGAAATGTGAAGCATCAATCATAACACTTGTAAAACCAGCATCAATAGCTTTTTTACAGAATTCAAATGATGCACCATGGTCAACATGGAGTGCAACTGGAACTGTAATGTTATTGGCTTTAATATAACCTTTAACCATTCCAACAACAGTCTCAACACCACCCATATACTTAGCAGCGCCTTCACTAACTCCTAAAATAACTGGAGCATTTAATTCTTGAACTTCATCAAGAATTGAACTGATCCATTCTAAGTTGTTAATGTTAAATTGTCCAACAGCATAATGTTCGTCATGAGCCTTCTTCAACATCTTATTCATATTTTCTAACATAAATATCCTCCTTATTAGAAATTAAATTAATAATCTTTAGAACCATTAGGATATTCTTCTGGCTCTTCATCGTCGCCACCAATTCCTAAAAGTGCTTTTTCTTCTTCGTCTAATTCTTCTTCAACATCAATATCATTTGTTTCGATATCATTGTAAACATCATTCATATCAATATGAACTTGTTCAAATTTGTGGCGTGTTCTTAAATCCCAATCATTATTACCTAAGGTAACAAAGCGTCCATCTAAACATAAATCGGTATAAAAATCAGAGATATATTGTTCTCTTAATTCATTATCAATTTCTTGTTTATCGCAGACGATTTTGTAAAGATCCCCAAAAGCTATTGGGTTTTCTTGTTCACTGAGAATTACATAACCTGCTTCAATCATCGATACATTTTTAAAATCTATTGCCATAATTCACCTCGCGTTAAATATTATACTTAAAATACGTAGAAAATACCATTTTAAAATTACAATCTTTTAATAATTTCTTCTTTCCCTAGAATATCAACAATATTGAAAAGTTCAATCCCGTGCATTACACCAGTTAATTTAATACGAATTGGCATAAAAATTTGTTTTCCCTTTAGACCAGTTTCGGTTTTTATTTCATTAAAAATATTTTTTATTGATTCAGGCGTAATTGCATCTAAACTTTCAAATTTATTTTTAAAGAGGTTAATTACTGTTGGAGCACTTTCCTCATTAAGAACCTTTAATTCATCCTCACCAAGGGAGGTTTTCTTAATTAAAACATCCTCGACCATTGAAACAATTTCACTTCCAATTGAGATCTCATTTTTAAGAATTAAAGCTAATTTATTTAATTTCTCTTCATCAATAATTTTTTCTTTTCTAATCTTTTCTAAAAAAGGATTAACTAAAGCAAAATATGCTTCGTTACTTAGTCCTTTAATATATTGATTATTAATCCATAATAATTTTTTAGGATCAAACATGGCAGGACTTGTTGATAATCTTTGCGGATCAAAGGAAGCAATTGCTTCTTCTTTGTCAAATATTTCTTGATTTGAAGTTCCGGTGTATCCTAAAGAGTAAAGAAAGTTAAAAACTGCTTCTGGTAAATAACCAAGTTCTTTATATTGAGACATGAACTGTAAAATATTTAAATCTCTTTTACTTAGTTTTTTACCGTTTTCATTGACAATAATAGTCATATGACCAAAAAGTGGGGCCTCCCAACCAAAATACTCATAAACTTGTAATTGTTTTGGTGTGTTTGAAAGGTGTTCTTCACCACGTAAAATATGAGTAATTTCCATTATATGGTCATCAATAACAACAGCAAAATTATAAGTAGGGATACCATTAGATTTGATAATGACAAAATCACCGATATCATCACTATTAAATGTTACTTCACCACGGACTAAATCATTAAATTTTAAGATATGATTTTTAGGCATCTTAATTCTAATTGAAGGTTTACGTCCTTCATCTTTGAATTTTTGAATTTGTTCCTTATTTAGATCTAAACATCGACGATCATATTTAAAAGCCTTGATTCCGCGAGCAAGTTGTTCTTCTTTCATTGCATCAAGTTCTTCACTTGTACAATAACACTCATAGGCATAGCCAAGATCAATTAACTTTCTGGCGTATTCATTATAAATATCTAACTTTTCAGTTTGACGATATTTACCATACTTTGGATTAGGATTCTCTGTTGATTCATCAGGAATAATACCAAGCCATATTAAATCATGTAATTGACTAGCTTCTGCACCTTCAATATTTCTTTCAATATCAGTATCTTCAATTCTAAAAACAAAATCACCATTATATTTTTTAGCATATAAATAGTTAAATAGAGCACTTCTTGCTCCTCCAATATGTAAATATCCAGTTGGAGATGGGGCATACCTAACTCTGACTTTATTATTCATGATTAATCTCCTTTAATAAGCAAACACTTGTTGCTTCAATCGCTTCTAAATTTCCAAGTGATCCAACACCTTCATTAGTTCCAGCTTTAATTGAAATCTGATCAATTAAAATATCTAAATTTGTTGCAATCATCTGTTTCATATGAGGAATATAGGGTGCTAAACGTGGTTCCTCACAGGTAATAAAAACATCTATATTTTCAATCTCATATTTTTTAAGAATAAGCTGTTTTGCAGCTTCTTTTAAGAAAATAAGACTAGAAACACCGCGATATTGAGGAATGTTAGGAAAATGTGTTCCAATATCACCAATATTTAATGCTCCAAAAATAGCATCAACAATTGAATGAATAACTACATCCCCATCTGAATGAGAAACCAACCCCTTTGTATAAGGAATTCTTATTCCTCCTAATACTAATGGATACGCTAATTTTAATTTATGTATGTCTTTTCCAATTCCAATTCTCATATTTTATACATTAAATCTAAAGAAGAAAATATCACCATCTTTAGTTTTATATTCCTTTCCTTCAACACGTAATTTGCCGGCTTCCTTTAAAGCCAACTCCGTTCTATATTTAATTATATCATTATAGGTATAAGTTTCGGCCTTAATAAAACCTTTTTTAAAATCAGTATGAATAACCCCTGCACAATCAGGAGCACTCATTCCATTAGTAAAAGTCCATGCACGAACTTCATCTGCCCCAACCGTAAAGAAAGTTGAAAGATTTAATAAGCTATAAACGCTTTTGATTAAATCTTCTAAACCACTATTTGTAATTCCTAAATCAGTAAGAAAAGCTGATTTTTCTTCATCAGAGCAAACTGCCAATTCAGCTTCAATAGCACAACTAATTGCAACTGCTTGAGTACCTTCTTCCTCAGCAAACTTTTTAACATCGGCAAAATATTTACATTTTATAGGATCAACTAAGTCAGATTCTGTAATATTACCAACATAAATAATAGGTTTAGCTGTTAAAAAACCAAAATTCTTTAAAATTTTACTTTCTTCTTCGTTAAAATCTAATGAACGAATAGCTTTTTCGTTCATTAAAGCAGTTTTAATCCTACTTAATAAATTTAATTCAATCAGAGCAGTTTTATCCTTACTAATGCGGGCTTTATTTTCTATTTTAGTTAATCGACTAGTAACTGTATCTAAATCAGCCATCACTAATTCTAAATGGATAGTTCCAATATCACGAAGAGGATCAACACTATTTTCAACATGGATTATTTCACTAGAATCAAAACATCTAACAACTTCAATAATTGCATCAGTTTCACGAATATGAGCTAAAAATTGATTTCCAAGACCCTCACCTTTACTAGCTCCTTTAACCAACCCAGCAATATCAAAAAACTCAATTGTTGTATAAATTGTTTTGCGTGGATTAAAAATTTCTACTAAATTTTCAATTCTTTCATCTGGAACTTCTACTGTTCCAACATTAGGGTTAATAGTTGCAAAAGGATAATTAGCAGCCTCCACACTTGAATTAGTAATAGCATTAAAAAGCGTAGACTTTCCAACGTTTGGTAATCCGACAATTCCTGTTTTTAAGCTCATACTAATACCTCTTATTTCAATTCAATATATTATATATAAAATGACAAAAATTTGCATTAAAAAAGGCACAACTAAGTGCCATTTCATTAAAAACATAAACAATTAAGCTATATAATTATTTAACATCAATGTTTTCTGCTCTAAATCCGCGATCGCTATTGACAGCATCGAATTCGACAGAAGCACCGATCTCAACAGTTTTGAAGCCTTGAACGTTTAATGAAGAGTAATGGAAGAAATATTCTTTACCATCATCTGCAACAATAAAGCCGAAACCTTTTTCTTTGTTGAACTTTTTAACTTTTCCAGTTATTTTTGTCATCTAAGTACACCTTCCTGTAGTTAACTACGCTTACTACTATACACTTTTAAGTTTTGAATTGCTACTAAATCTTTTTTTATTTTCATTTAATGGAGTTCTGCAATGGTATTTAGTTGATTTATTGGCCTATTAATAAGCAGTATACTAAGGGCACTGACGATGAAAACGACGATAATCATAAAGAAAATTGAAGAGAGTGGAAAAATGAAACTAAATGCTAATCCAAATGAATTTGTGAATGATTCTTTTAAAAGATAGCTTGCAAAAACTAAGCCAATTGAACTATTAACAAGCGAAAAAGAGGAAGTAAAAAGATTATTTAGAAAAAACATCTTCATAATTTCAAAACTAGAAAACCCTAGCGCGATTAATAAAGCGACATCTCTTTTCGAATCAAGAAAGTTAATATAGGTAATAATTGAAATTAAGATAATTGAACTTAAAATAGAAATCAGGGAAAAAACTAATAAAAAGATCAATATATAATTCATTGTTTCTTTTATTCCTTTTTCAATGTCACTTGTTGGATTGAAGAAATAATATTCAGGATACATTTTATTTAACTTTTCAACTGTTTGCTCGTCGATTTTATTTTCTAGCATAAAAACAATCGACTCAATATTTAATTCTAAAGAGCTGTAATTAAATAAATCACGAAAAAGAGAAATAGAATAGTCAGGACTATGGTAAACTTCCATTTTTTCTGAATTAACAATCCCACAAATAGTTACTTTAACTGTTTTAAATTTTGTTTTGACCACTTCATCAATTTTTTGGCTGCTCATCAATGAACTCATATATAGTTCTTTTCCAATAATGTCTTGCCCTCCAAGAGTACGTGCCATTTTTTCTGAAATTGCGATTTCTTTGATGTTTCGCGGATATACTCCCTTAATTTCCTGAGTTAGTTTTGAGGATAATTTAACGATATCCTCACTTGTCTTCAAAAGATTACCCTCACAAACTAACTCAGGAATTTCTATGTTATAAAATTCATTAAGAGAAACCTTAGAATTAGCATCGATAACTTCATTAATTTTCTCAAGATAAAGGGAGAAAAATAAGGGATGAGAAAAACCACTCAGAATAGATCCAGATTGACGATAACCTGAGCTTGTATTGAAATAATATGAATTAAAATTATATGAACTCTCTTTTAAAACTCTTAAAAATTCTAAATCAATACTTTTTTTGAAAGAATTAAAGACATAAACTCGATTTGTTCTTCCACTATTTTCAGAGATACTTAGCGGAGAGAATAAATTTGAATCATTTTCAAATATCATTGACTTATAAGCAATTTTATACATTAAGTCTTCAATAACTTTTGTTGGGAAATCGATTGTATGAAAGTAATTAATCTTTTTTAAGGTCCATGGTAATTCGTCAACTTGAGTTAAATTATTTGAAGAAGGTAGCTGCATTCTTCTTTCAAATAAATCCTCATTAAAATATGGATTGGTGTGATAAATTCTTTTATATGGACTCCTTATAACAGCCTTTAATCTAAAAGCTTGTTCATCTTCATAGACAAAACTTCTATTTTCAACTTTTAAAACAACCTTTATCTTATTAGAAAGTAAATATGCTCCTAAATCTTGATAGGTTTTGGGAATTCTAAAACGCAAACAAAGATCAATCATTTGCTGATTGTTAAGCGAAATCACAATTTCATCATCGTTTAATTTAGAGAAGATTTGAGGATAAATATCTTTAGTGTTCTTAAAATGTTTTTCATAAATAAACTCATTAAAATAACGAGATGTTATATCAAATAGATTTGTTAATTTATTTTCATGTTCTAAATATAGAGAGTTCTCATTTGGAAACAATCCTTCAAAATCAGCTAGATAATTTACTCCAATATAATCAACTTCACCTTGATATGATTTATAAATATTTTCTAAGTCTGTCTTGTTAGCACTGTAATAATCAATAATTTGTGGGTCTTTATCTTTTCGTTCAAGAATTAACGAGTTTTTACCTAAAGCATCTGTAAACATGTTAGTAATTCCACTCGTTAACTCGCTGTTAACATAAAAAGAAACTCCAGAAGAGATAAGCGCAATTGTTAAAAAAATCAATGTTAATAAATACCTTATTTTTTTAAGTTTAACATTATTTAAAAAGTGTCTAAAAATAAATTTAGAACTCAAAACTTCTGATTTAGCCTTTCTTTTTTCTTTCATTGTGGTTAATGGTTTATTAGCTTCCTTAGCATTATTTAATTCCTTAATTATTTTTTTATTTTCGAAGCGATAGATTTCATCAGAATATTCATTTGATAAAGTTTCATTATGAGTTACAACAATAACTAGACAGTCCTTAGATATTTCTCGAAGGAGATTAAAAATTTTAGTTGCATTTAAAGTGTCCAAATTACCGCTTGGTTCGTCAGCAAAGATTACTTTGGGGTTATTAATGATGGCACGAGCTAAAGCAACACGTTGCTTCTCTCCACCGCTTAAATCGCGAACATACTTGTCTTTAAAAGTTAAACAATCAACTAATGTTAATGCTTCTTCGATTTTACGATTTTTCAACTCTTTACTAAGATTAGAGACCGAACTTAAAACTAAGTAAATGTTGTTATAAACAGTGTCGTTTTCAAATAGATTAAAATTTTGAAAAACATAACCTATGTTATTAATGCGAAAAGCCCTTCTTTTTTTATCTGATAATTTATTGAGTTCTAGATTATTAAATTTTATCGACCCATGAAAGTCCCCATCAAGTGTTGATAAAAGATTTAGTAAAGTAGTCTTCCCACATCCTGAATCTCCAAGTAAAGTTATTAAACCATGGTCTGCTAAATTAAGAGAAATATTCTCTAAAATTTTATTATCCTGATAACTTTTAAACAAATTACTTACCTTAATCATTCTTCTTTTAACTCCTTAGCAAGTTCAATCTTCTTTGAAAAGAATAGTGGCAAGTAAGAAGATATTATGACAACTATGAAAGCAAAAAAGACCAAAGGAAGAATAATTTTAAAATCAAAAACAAGCATATTTGTGATATTTAAATACCCCTGAAGTAAAAGATTGACCGGCTTAATCATAAAGTAAAATAGAAAGAATGCTAAACTAACACCCATAAAAGCAACCAGTAACTGTTCGACAAGATATAATGAAAAAATTTGATCTTTTCTTGCTCCAAGGATTGTCAAAATTGCCGATTCTTTTTTATTCTTTAAATATGTTGAATAAGTTAATAAAGAAATAATAAAAACCGATGAAAAAGCACTTATTGCCACAAATACATTAAAGGCTAAAAAGATATTATCTACTATTAGTTTAAATGAGTTAACAATAAAATATGGTTCGTTTTCAACCTTAAAATCTAATTTTTCAAATCGTCCATCTGCAATAAGCTGATTGATTTGTCGATAGTTTTTTTGACTAAAAACAAGATAAGAATAAGCACTTATGACATCATTTTCACGGGCGTTTTCTATGAGTGAATACCAATTCACTATTTTATTTTGTGCTAATGATATCTTTTCGCAAATCTCCTCTTTTAAAAAATCCGCGAAATATAAATATGGATAAAATAAAGTTGGAGTTGACAAATAACTCAATTCGTTGCTGATTTCTGTTACTTTAAAAGAATCATTGAGGGTGAAGTTTTCATTAATTGAAAGATTACTTTCAAAATCGACATATTCATAATTTTGTTCAAGCGTTATATCAAGATTAGAATTAAGTGCAAAACTCTTGTCACTCTCTTGAATTAAAGAAAAAAGAGCTTTATTAACACTTATATCTTTGCTTTTTCCACTGAGAATCGGGCGGAATGTCACCTCAAAATTCTTTTCATTATAAGTTAATGTTTTCTTCCCCTGAAATAAATAATCAAAATTTAAAGCGATTATTTTATCTTCTATGGAAAGAAATAATTCTTTACACGTCTCTAATTTAGGACGAATTGTTTTAACAATTTCTAGTGGAGAATCACTAATCCCCGTTTTATAAACTTGTGAAACGCTATAAACATAATGATCAATATAAGTCTCTTCTAAATTGGTGGTTGCTTTTTTCCCTGATATCTCTGCAAAAACAGAAACAAAAACAATTAAAACGGAGATAAAGATTGAAAAGATCGCAATCACATTTTGTCGAATATTAGTTTTAAAGTTTTTGAGAAATAAATATTTTACAAATGATGATTTTTTTATTTGTTTTGTTTCTGCTTTTGCAGGGGAACTTCTTGTAAGTTCTAAATTATTAAAAGCGATTTTACTATTTTCTATTAGTAAATATCCATCAGCATACTTTTCAACTATTTTTAAGTTATGAGTGACAACAATTACTAGTTTATTCTTAGAAATTTCTTTTAGATCATCAAAAATAATAAGACCATTAGTTGAATCGAGAGCTCCTGTTGGTTCATCAGCAAAAAGGACTGTAGGGTCATTAACTAAGGCTCTGATTAAGGCGACTCTTTGTTTTTCACCTCCACTTAAGTTCTTAATCAGAACCCTCTCTTTTCCCTCAAGGCGATATTTTTTAAGGTGTTTTTCTAGATTAAAGCTTTTATCGCCCTTGATTGACTTTGTTAGATTAATATTATCTTCAACAGTTAAAGAAGGAAAAAGATTAATTCCTTGAAAGAGTATACCAATTTGATTTTGATAAAATTTTGTTAAATCTTTACTCTTATAATTAGAAATATTTTCCTTATTATATAAAACCTCTCCTTGATCTGGTTTTAACATATTAGTGAGAATATTTAGAAGAGTTGTTTTACCGCTTCCACTTTTCCCAACAATAAAATAAAGACCAGTATCTGGAAATTTAATATTGATATTAGCTAAAACTGAAAGTTTCCTCTCTCCATTAATAGCAAAAGATTTTGAGACATTTTTTACTTCAATCACCTTATATCCTCTTCACTAACAAGATTGCTAGTTGAAGAAAATATTTGGTCCCTAAAATAAAAAAATGACCAAATTAATGGTCATTAGATTTTAGATTTTTTAGAAGTTATTCACTTCTAAAGTCTGCATAAGCAATATAATCACGAACAAAAGACATAAACCCATTTTCATTTCTGTATGAATTCGTTTCTTTGGAGTCTTGATTATGATTGCTTATCCTGTTGATAAGTCTTTTAATCATAATTTCTCCTTCCTTCCTTAAGTACTCATAGTCGATAGCTGTAGGGTTAATAACATTACCATATCTATGAGGAACTTAATATTATCATAGAAAGTGAGATATCCAAAGATAATTACATAAGTAAGCGGTTTCAAAGAATTTTATGCGTTTTTTAGATTTTTATCATCGAATAACCGACATTTATAACTGTTTTTATTAGTTTGTTGCGTTCTGATTTTTTTTCAATTTTCTTTCTAATACCAGCAATAAAAACACGTAAACCGTTGCGGTCCTGTCCATTTTCACCCCAAGTACGAGTGATAATTTGATCGGTTGTTAAAGTCTTATTAACGTTTTCAGAAAGTAAAGCGAGTATTTTATATTCAATATTTGTTAAATGAATTAATTTGTTATTTATATAAACAGACTTGGCATCATAATCAATTTTGAAATGACCATTAACAAAAGTCGAATTTTTTTCAATTCTTTTAATTCTAAACTCTTTTTTAACGCGAGCTAAAAGTTCAGCGGCAATAAATGGTTTTGAAACAAAATCATTGGCCCCGACCCCAAAAGCAATAACCTTATTTTCAGTTGAATCTCTTTTTGTTAAAACAATAATTGGAATTTCATCATTAAAAACACGAACATTATCAATTAAAACCATACCATCTTTATCAGGTAGGTTTAATTCAGTAATAATTAAATCAACAATATTAGAGATACAAAAATCAATCCCTTCTTGGCATTCAGAAACACATTGGACATTATAGTTAGAATTTTTGAGAATATTCCTCAAATTCTGTTGATTTGATTTATCATCATCAACTATTAAAATGTTCTTAGTTTTGTAATCCATACATAAATATTAACACATTTTAGCCCCAATAAACTATTCATTTAGTTAAGAATTTTAACTTTTTTTGACTAAATCCTCATAGGCATCTAAATAAGTCTCATAGACAGCGACATTTTCAAATTGATGTTTGAAAAAAGTAATTTGTCTTTTAGCATAATTTCTCGTATGTTTTTTTATTAACTCTTTAATTTCTTCTAAACTTAGTTCGTTATCAAAAAATTCTTTATAACCAATAGCTTGCATTGAGCGCAAAGACTTTCCATAGACATTAATTAAATCATTCACTTCTTCTTTTAATCCAGCCTCAAACATCTCATCAACACGAAGATTAATATCTTCATATAAACTTTCACGGTCAGGATTTAATAAAATGAACTTAGTATTTTCATATAATAATTTATTTTTACCATCTAAAGTGATATCACTTTTGCTTTTTTGGTGACTTTCATAAATAAAAAGCGCTCTTAATAAACGTTTGCGATTATTATTACCAATTTTTGCAGCATCAAGAGGATCAATTTTTTCTAATTTTGCAAATAATTCTTCAGTTGTCAGTTCACTTAAATAATCTTCACTCATTGAATCTTCTTTTAAAAATTGATAATCAAAAAGAGCGGCCTTAATATAAAGCCCTGTCCCTCCAACGAAAATAATATCGCGATCAGAAAACTTCTCAAGCAAATGACGAGCATCATCTTGATAGGCAGAAACATCGTAAATCTCTGTTAAATTTAAAAAATCATATAAATAATAATCACCTGTTGCAAGTTCCTCTTTTGATGGTTTAGCAGTGCCAATATTTAATTCTCTATATACTTGAAAAGCATCAAAATTTACAACAATTGAGTTTTTGATCGCCTTATGTAAAAGCTCAGCTAATTTTGATTTATGGGAACAAGTTGGCCCTAAAATAACATAGATCATCTTAAATTAAATACTCCTTTATTTCATTTAAAAATAAAATCACTTCTTTTTCTAAGTTGTGATAGTTTAAAACTAACGGGTTAGAATTATATTTGGCTTCTAACTCTAAATATTTTTCTCTTTCCCTTGATTCTGGTGAACAATTTTTATAGAAATCTCTCTCACGCAGTAAATTTATTAATTCTTCATTTTCTTCCACGGCTTTTTTAACATTTAAAAATTCAATAATTAATGGTTCTTCATTAATCACTTCTTTTAGCTTTAAAATTTTTTCTTTTATTAATTTATTCACTAATTAATTCTCCATTTAATGAATAGGCATGATTTTCTAAGATTTTAACTTGAACTATTTTGCCAACAAGAGATAAATCACCTTTAAAATGGACTACTTTTTGGTTTTCTAAAAAACCTGATAAGACTTCCTTATTCTTTTTAGAATAACCCTCTACTAACACAGGATAAGTTTTTCCAACCATCTCCTGAGCAAGATCATTAAGTCTAATTTCCAGTGAATCTAATAATTCTTTAAAACGTTTAATTTTTTCCTCATAAGGAACATGATCAATAATTTTAGCAGCTGGAGTTCCAATTCGAGGAGAATAAATAAAAGTAAAAGCACTCGTAAAACCGACCTCATTACAAAGTTTAATTGTATCGAGGAATTCCTCATATGTTTCATTTGGGAAACCTACAATGATGTCAGTCGAAAATGTACATCCAGGAACTTTAGCTTTAATCTTATTAATTAATTCTAAGTAACTTTCATAACTATAACGACGACCCATTGCTCTTAATATATTATTATTACCAGCTTGAAATGGTAAATGAATAAATTTCATAATATTAGGATATTTTGCAATGACATCGATGACATTATCTTTAAAATCACTTGGATAAGATGTTAAAAATCTTAAGCGAGGAATTCCAAGTTTTGCAACCTCTTCTAAAAGATAGGCAAAATCAATTCCTGACTCAAGATCTTTTCCATAACTATCAACATTTTGTCCTAAAAGAGTAATTTCTTGATAACCATTAGCAACTAATTCCCTACATTCATTTAATATATCATTTAAATCGCGACTGCGTTCTTTTCCTCGTGTATAAGGAACAATGCAATACGTACAAAACTTATCACAGCCATAAGTTATATTAACAAAAGCTTTAAAACTACTTAATCTCTTTGATGGTAATCCCTCAATTATATCTCCCTCTTTTGAAGATACTTTAACGATTCTTACTTCTCTTTTAAGTTTAATAAATTCATCAAGAATCTCGATAAAATCTTTAATATTATGTGTTCCATATAAAATATCAATATATTCAAAAGTCTTTGTTAATTTTTCAACTACATGAATTTGTTCAATCATACACCCACAAATTGCAATAATTAAATCTTTCTTTTTCTTTTTTAAATGCGATAAGTCACCAACTTCAGCATAAACTTTATCATCAGCATTTTCTCTAACACTACAAGTGTTTAAAATGATTAAATCAGCTTCATCTTCTAAACTAGTTTTAATCATTCCAACTTGTTCTAATAACCCTGAGATTACTTCTTCATCACGAATATTAGCTTGGCAGCCATAAGTTTTAATTAAGTATTTCTTCTTTTTTAAATTTTCTAATAATTCACTTGTTGGAATATAGTCATAAAAAAGCGAAGAGGCTTTACAGACTCTTAAACGCGCTTTATCCATGCTTGGTTTTTCTATAATTTTAATTTTTCTCATAATGTTTCTCTTTTATCTATTATATATAAAGGATTAATCTTTACAGGATTGAAATTTAAATCATCAAAGGTAATAATCACTGCACTAAAGACACTATCATCTTTTTCTGGTAAGGTATAAGATTTACCGGTTTTTAAAATCATTTTTTTAACAATTGATTCGGCATCACACCCTAAAATACTATGATAGGCTCCGCACATCCCCACATCTGAAATATAAGCAATCGTCCCATTTATTATTTCAGCATCAACTGTTTGAACATGAGTATGGGTTCCAATCAGGGCATTAATTTGATCTTTAAATAAAAAAGCAATTCCTTTTTTTTCACCATTAGTTTCAGCGTGAAAATCAACAATATGAATATCACTTTCATCATTCATCACGATTTCTTCTAAAACTTCATACGGAGAATGAACGCTTTCACGCATAAAAGTTTCTCCTAAAAGATTACTAACACGTATTTTAACTCCCTCACAATCATAAAGACGGCTCCCAACTCCCTTTGTTTCATCAACTAAATTGGCTGGACGAATTATGTTTTCGTTATCAAGAACTTTATAAATGTCATCTTTATTTTTATAGTGGTTTCCTAAGGTGATACAATCAATTCCTAAATCAGAAAGAAAATCATAATGATTCTCGTTCATCCCACGTCCATTAGAAATATTTTCACCATTACAAATTGTAAAATCGATTTGATACTTATCTCTAATAAAAGAAAGGTTCTTAAAAAGAGCCTTTCTTCCAACTTTACCAACGATATCGCCAATAAATAAAACGTTCATTATTTAGCCGTTTCTATGGCGCGATATTCCCTGATCACATTAACTTTAATTTGACCTGGGTAAGCCATTTCAGTTTCAATTCTATTTTTAATATCTTTTGCAAGCTTGAAGGCTTGTAAATCATCGATTTTTTCAGGAATAACCATCACGCGGATTTCTCTTCCTGATTGCATTGCATAGCAACTCAAGACTCCATCATAGCTCTTGCAGATTTCTTCTAATTGCTCAATACGTTTAACATAAGTTTCAAGGGTTTCACTACGGGAACCAGGTCTTGCAGCACTTAAGGTATCAGCAGCAATAACTAAATTTGAAATAACAAATTTGATTGGGACATCACCATGATGAGCTTCAATGGCATTAATAACAATTTCATGTTCACCATATTTTTTAGCAAGTCGAGCACCAATTTCAACGTGTGATCCTTCAACTTCAAAATCAAAAGATTTACCAATATCATGTAAGAGTCCAGCTCTTTTTGCAATTTGTTGATTGAGCCCAAGTTCAGCAGCCATCACGCCACATAATTGAGCGGTTTCAATACTGTGTTCTAATTGGTTTTGCGAATAACTAGTACGGTATTTTAAACGTCCAACTGCCATAATTAATTCTCGATTCATTGAACCAATTCCCAGTTTGAAGATAGCTTCTTCGCCGGCTTTTCTAATTGATTCATCGACTTCTTTTTTACATTTTTCAACAACTTCTTCAATTCGACCTGGTTGAATACGTCCGTCTTTAATTAAAATATTTAAAGCTTTAGAAGCGATTTCACGGCGGATTGGGTTAAAACAGCTAACAGTAATAGCTTCTGGGGTATCATCAATTAAGATATCAACTCCAAGTAAAGCTTCTAAGGATTTAATATTACGGCCCTCACGACCAATAATACGTCCTTTCATTTCATCTCCAGGGAGTGAAATAACATTTACTGTTCTCTCAGTTGTGACTTCTTGAGCATGACGAGAAATAGCGTTTGTTAGAATTGAGCGTGCTCTTTCATCAGCAATTGCTTCAGCCTTTTCTTCCATTTCCTTCATGTATTTAGCGATTTCGTTTGTTTCTTTTTCTTCAACCATTCTAAATATTTCAGCTTTAGCATCTTTTTCGGTTAATTTAGAAACTTTTTCTAACTCAGCAACAATACCATCAATTTTTTCTTGTAAAGTTTTAGCTCTTTTTTTGTTTTCTTCGATTTGTTGATCGATTAAATTTTCTTTTTGTTCAAGAATAGTCTCTTTTTTAATTAATTGAGCGTCTCGATTATCAATCGATTGTTCTCTTTGTAACAATTTGTTTTCTTGAACGATAACACTTTGTTTTCTTTCTTTAACGTCGCGATCAGCTTCTTGTTTTAATTCAAAGATTGTTTGCTTAGCATCAAGTACAGCATTTTTTTGAATATGTTCAGCTTTAATTTCAGCATCTTTAATTATTTTTGATGATTTTGAATCAGCAAATCTAGTTCGAAGTGTAGGAATTAAAAAACATACAAGAAAACCAATTATGATTCCACCAGCAGCGCCGGCTAAAAGACCAATGAAAATATCTTGCATAATGTTCTCCTTTATTTCATTATAGGTACCAAAAAACTTCTTTATTAAGATATTAAACGTCAATTTATGATAAATAAAATTACAGTGTTAATAAATATATATAAAAGTATCCAAGTGATACCATTAATATTATATACAAAAGACTAGAATTAATCTATTAAATTCAGCAATTATCTAAAATAAATTCTCTATTAATGAAAGAAAGGATATCAACTTCAACTATTTCTTTTCTGCAACTACTTGATTATTTTTAATTATCTTCCCTTTTAGCTCTTCAAAGAGATCTTTATGGTCGACTAAAAACTGCTTTGCAGTCTCTCTTCCTTGCCCCATACGCTCACCATTAACCTCATACCAGGACCCCGCCTTTTTAATTAAGCCATCTTTAATTCCTAAATCTAAAAGCTCTCCTTCGCGAGAAATCCCTTTTCCATAAATTATATCAACTAAACAAGATTTAAATGGTGGGGCAACTTTATTTTTAACAACACGAATTGAAGCCACATTTCCAATTAAATTAACTCCATCTTTAATGGCTTCAGCTCGACGAATATCAATTCGAATAGAGGAATAAAATTTTAAAGCTCTTCCTCCTGTTGTTGTTTCATTATTTCCATAAATCACCCCAACCTTTTCTCTTAATTGGTTAATAAAAATAATTGTTACTCCGTTACGATTGAGTAATCCAGCAATTTTCCTCATTGCCTTAGACATCATACGGGCTTGTAACCCAATATTGGCATCACTCATTAAACCCTCAAGTTCAGCTTGAGGGGTAAGAGCTGCGACACTATCAACAACAATTAAATCAAAAACTCCTGATTTAATTAAGACTTCAACAATTTCTAAAGCCTGTTCCCCGCTATCAGGTTGAGATAACACTAAATCTTGAATCTTCACGCCAAGAGTTTCAGCATACTCTGGATCAATGCTATTTTCAGCATCAATAAAAGCCGCCTTCCCTCCACCTGCTTGAGTTTGAGCAATTGCTGTTAAAGCCAAAGTAGTCTTCCCACTACTTTCAGGACCATAAATTTCAACAATCCTCCCCTTAGGATAACCGCCTACCCCTAAACAACGATCTAGAAGAATCGAACCACTAGAAATAACATCAACATCGGAGTTAGGAACATCGCCTAACTTCATAATTGATCCCCTCCCAAATTGATGTTCAATGTCTTTTAGAACTCCTTCTAAAATTTCATCACTTACAACTTCTTTCTTTTTTGTCATAAACCACTCCTTATAATCAAGATTGCTAGTTTTTAAAAAAATTGGAATGCATTATGAAATTTTTTGATTTAATTTTTCTAAAGCAACAGAAATTATCTTGTTTCTAATTATCTTGCGAGACCCTTTAGCCTCGATTTTTTCAACTTCCATCGTGTTTTTAGTGGCAATGCCAATATAGCAAACCCCCACGCCCTCTTCTCCTGGTAAAATACCAGGACCAGCATTGCCAGTAAAAGATATACAAAGATCAGTCTTTAAAATCTTCATTCCTTCTTGAGCCATTAACTTAGCAACTTCATAACTAACAGCTCCCTTTTGAATAATCAACTCTTCACTAATATTTAATAAATTTGTTTTCAGTTCGTTGCAATAACAAATTAAAGATCCCTTATAAACTTCACTAGCCCCAGCAATATCAGTGATCGCCTTGCAAAAAGCTCCCCCTGTCATTGATTCAACAGAGCCAATTGTTAACTTCAACTTCTTTAATTTTTTAATTAATAATTCTTCCGCTTTCATTTTTACTCCTTAAAAACATTAAAGTTTTCTTTTAGATAAATGCCCCCACTAACTACACTAAGAATTGTTGTTAAATAACATAAAAAATCGGTGATGTGTAAATAGGGCATAAAATTGATATCAAACAAGGAAAAAGGTATCCCGTTCATTAAAATAAAAATAATTGTCACCATTTCTAAAACTGTTTTGCCCTTCCCAAAAATATTAGCTGCAATCACTCGCCCTTTTTGTGCGGCAATAAAACGCAAACTATCAACAATTAAATCGCGAATAATCATAATAATAACTAGGAAAAATGGGAAAGTTAAGTTGATAGTTTGCGTTAATGAGTTTTCAGCCATTAAGGAAGGAAAACCTACAGCAAGAAAGATCAACATTGAATTCACAAGCATTTTATCAGCTAGTGGATCAAGAAATTTTCCCAAATCAGTAATTAAATTATATTTTCTTGCAAGATAACCATCTAAAAAGTCTGTAAAAGAAGCAAAAGCAAAGACTGCTAAAAGAATTAACATTATATAGTTAACTTGAATCTTACTTCCTTTAATAACTTCAATATTCCCAATAGAGGCAATATTTATTACTTGATATAAATCAAGAAAATATAAAACAAAAACAGTAATAATTAACGAAACAGCAAGAAAAATACGTGCGATCGTAATTTTAGTTGGCAAATTTAATTTCATATTAAAATTCCTTTTTAAGTGTGAGATATCAGCCCGTAAGCCATGTTCTGTTTTATACAATCATTAATCTAGGTATTGCTACCTGCCGATAAAAATTTTAGTTCTTTTTATCAACTTCCCCTACCAATTTTGGGTTTCTCGCTTATGGGGTTTACCAACGTTTCATGCTTTTAATTTCTCAAAAGTTCGTCACTGTGGCACTTTAGAAATCATTATCCATAGATAAATCCTTAGGATAATGATTTGCCGTTACTCTCTCACGAAAGTACCTAGTCTTATTTTTTCAACTAGCATAATCACTACAATCATTACAGATTGTGCGAGCATGGACTTTCCTCTAACTATTAAAGTCAGCGATTGTATAGGCTGATGTCTATTTAATTTTACTAGGATTAACACCTAAATCATAAAGCTTTTTCTCATAACGTCCACATCTTTGTAACAATTCTAAATTATCTAAAGATGAGTAGACGCCATTGGAATCAACCTTAAATCCAGCCGAGATCAATTCCAGTTTTTGTTCAAGATCACGAATTTGAGCTTTAAGCCCTTCGTTATCTCGCTTCAAAGTAATAAGTTGATCATCAAGAGAATTATCTAGTTCATTTATCAAATTATAATCACTTAAAACTAAATCTAAAAAAGCATCTACTTCATCACAATCATAGCCTTTGACATTGGCTTTAAATTTCTTGTTTAAAATATCTTCTTCCTTTAATTTAAATTTCATAAATGAATTCCCCTAGTGTCTCATATTATACCTAAATTAAAGATAATTATCAAACAGACAATGATTGTATTTACCAAGCCTTTTATATTATACTTATGATATATGAAATATATTAATACCCTTTTGAATGATTATAAGGTTGTAGTCTTTATTGATTTTGAAGGCAGCCAATTTTCACAAGAAATTATTGCCATTGGTGCGATCAAATGTTATTTAGATAAAAAGAATAATATTAAAAAATCTGCTAAACCTTTTAAGGTCTTTGTTAAATGTGGTGGGGAGGTTGGACCAATCGTAACTCGTTTAACCGGAATTACTGATTATTTATTAATTGAACAAGGAATTTCTTTTTCAACTGCGATTGAAAGATTAAGAAAATATGTTGGAAGAGAAGTTAATAAAACTAAATACATTCAATATGGTAATTTTGATATGCGTTTGCTCCATACTTCTGCTAATATCAACGATTTAAATGAAGATGAATTTATTAACAGTATATTTAAAAACGATATCGACTTTGCAAATGTTTTGTCTCGTTTTGTTCGCAGTTCAAGAAATGAACAACTTTCTTTACTAGATGCAGTTAAAATCTTTCATTTAAATATTGAAGGCACTCCTCATGATCCAATTTATGATGCAATTAATTTACGTAACCTTTTTGATGCCTTTATAACTGAACGAGGGATTGTCAAAAACGAATACTTAAAAGTTTTAGCTATTAATCCTAAATTACCATCTCCAATTAAAAAAGCTATTAATCAAATTAATACAACTGGTAATTGCTCAAAAGAAGAATATGTTAAATTTATCGATGAGGATCTTAAATGATTAAATATCCTCATAACAATTTAATAAGTAAAAACAAAACAAAAAATCCTTATAATGCCATTAACCGTGGTTTATTACTTGAGGATGAAATAAATAAAACCAATCTATATTATAAAGAAAAAGACCTCGCTCTAATTTATAAAAAACCAACGCCAATCCATATTACAAAATTAAATAATAATCTGATAACAGAGGCCTTTTTTGAGCGAAAATCAACAACTGATTATAATGGAATCTATAAAGGAAAATATATTGATTTTGAAGCTAAAACAACGAAAAATAAAACATCTTTTCCTTTATCTAACTTACCAGAGTTTCAATTAGAACATCTAAAAAAAGTCCACCAACACGGTGGAATAGCTTTTATTATTTTCTATTTGGAAGTTAAAAATGAGTATTATTTATATTTAGTGAAAGATTTAGTTACTTACTTAGACTTAACTCCTAGATCATCAATTAGTTTTAAAGAAATTGAAGAAAAAGGATACTTAATAAAAAGGACAATTAATCCACCTCTAGATTATTTAACAGTTTTAGATAGTTTATCTTTATTTTGATAATAATTACAATATTTTCTAAGTCCACACTTCTCACAATCTGGGTTTTGAGCTTTACAAAGCCCCCTTCCAAAATGAATAAATTGATGATGAAATCTTATCCAATCTTCTTCATCGAAAAAATTATGTAAATCTCTTTCCACGTGTAAAGTATTTGCTTCTTCTTTAGATATTGCTAATCTCTTTGATATTCTAAAGACATGGGTATCAACTGGAAACTCTGGAATGAGGAATATCTCTGCTCGAACAAGGTTAGCAGTTTTAAACCCGACCCCCTTGAAACTCATAAGATCTTCACGAATTGAAGGCATTTTTGAGTTATATTTATTAAGAAGTTTATCTGTTATATCAATAATCGCTAAAGCTTTATTTTTTGATAACCCTAAAGGTCTAATGATTTCTTCAATCTCTTCATAGCTGGCTTTATTTAAACTTCTTAATGAATTAAAATGTTTAAAAAGCATTGGCGTAACACTATTTACTTTTTTATCAGTACACTGAGCACTTAAAACCACGGCAATTAAAAACTCATAATCGCTGTGATAGTTTAATTCACACTTAACATTAGGATATTCCTTATTTAAAAAGCTGATTATATCAGCTTTTTTCTTATTCGAGAGTATTGCCAAAATTATCTTCCTCTTTGGTCTTCTTTGTTACGAATTTATCAATTGTATAAAAAGAAAAATTCTTTGTTTTCTTGGCATCTTTCAAAGAATCAGACAAAATTTGAGCGCTAACCCCACCTTGAATCCACTCTTCAATACGTGAAACCTCAATTGGTGTTAAATCGCGTTCAAAAGCTTCTTTATATTCTTCATAAATTCTTTCACGGACTGCTTCTTGTTCTTCTCTGGCAGCTTGTTCCTCGCTGGTAAACATCGAATCTTTAAAATGTTTCATTAATAGTTTATAAAGAGGTTCTAAAGATGTTGTCATGCCACTTTGGGTTTTTTTCATTGTAATTAATCTTTTCTTATAAAGATTAGTAATTACAAGATCAATATCATGAAGTTCTAACTTCATTTTTAAAGAGAGGGTCTTATTATCAATAAAAGTATTTCCTTGCGAAATAAGATGGTCGGTCATTAAAATAACTGCTAATTCATATTCATCAATATTTAATTCTTTATAGTATTCAAGCAAAATATAAGATAGATTGAATGCTTGGATGTTATCTTTAATCATTTTTAGTTAACCCTTTCTTTAATTTAGCTTCTTCTTCACTTATTTTATCTTTATTAATGGTCTCAAGCAAATAGAAATTGTCCAAAAAGAGTTTATCTAATTCAGGAGATATTTTTAACCCATAGATTTGAGCAAATCTTTGTCCACGAAGGATTCTTAAAGGATCTTCTTTAATTCTTTTTAAAGGGTCTCCTATAAAACGTAGTTCTTTATTTTTTAAATCCTTAACTCCCATTAAAGATGGATCAAGGACATTATATTCTTCATCAATATAAATAGCATTAAGAGTAAAATCTCGACGTAAATAGTCTTTTTCAATATCTTTTATAAACCTAATAAAACTTGGATGACGAGAATCTTTATAATCCCCTTCAATTCTTAAAGTTGTAATATCAATCTTTAAATCACGATATTTATAGCGTGTTGCCCCATATTTTGCAAAAGTTAAATCAACATTTAAAAAGGATGTAATCTCAAGAGGAGTTGCATCAGTTACAAAATCATAATCTTTAATCTCAAGTCCTAACAAATAATCACGACTTGTCCCCCCGATCATATATAAACGATAGGAGTGTTCGTTAAAAATTGTTTTTAAAAAATCAAATATTTCATTCATATTTTAATTATATAAAAAAAAGGAATTAGTTCATATCTAATTCCTTTATTTTTAAAAAACTATTTAATTAATTCTTTAAGGTTTTTAGAAGCTTTAAATCCAATTGCCTTTGTAGCAGGGATATTAATTTTTTGTCCTGTTACAGGGCTGGTACCAATTCTTGCTTTTCTATCTTTAACTTGAAAAGTTCCAAAACCAGATACTTTAACAACTTCACCTTGCTCTAAAGCATGACCAATTTCTTCAAAAACAACTTCGATAATTTTTTCGGCTTCTTTTTTTGAGACTTGTGTAGTTTCTGAAACAGCAACTACTAATTCAGCTTTATTCATAAAAACTTCCTCCTAAGTGTACATGAAAATATATTCATATATTAAAATTATAACAAATAGTGCGTAATTGTCTACTTTTTATTTTCTTTTTCTAAGAATTAGATTAATTGGTGAACCCACAAGAGCAAAGGAGTCACGAATTTTATTTTCGATATATCTTAAATAAGAAAAATGCATATAGAGTGGATCATTACAAAATAGAGCAATCCCAACTGGTTTTGAGGAGACTTGTTGCCCAAAATAAATTCTTAAACGACCACCATTAAACATTGGTGTTTCATTCATTAATTGTGCTTCTTGAATAATCACGTTTAAAGCTGAAGTCTTAATTTGATAAGTATATGATTCATACACTTTATTAATAAATTTAAAGATTGAGTTTACGTTTTTACCGCTAATTGCGCTTGTAAAAATAATTGGCACATAATCTAAAAATTTAAATTGTTTTCGAATATCTTCAATAAACTCTTTTTGAGTTAAACCTTTTTTAACCCCTAAATCCCATTTATTAACAACTAAGATTATTGCCTTTTTAGCATCCATGGCATAACCAACAACGTGTTTATCTTGTTCAATGATGCCCTGTGAAGCATCAATTAAAAGAATTGCCACATCTGATTTATCAATTGCTCTTAAAGCTCTAAGAGCAGCATATTTATCAATTGATTCATAAATCTTCCCGCGTTTTTTTAAACCAGCAGTATCAATTGCCACATAATTTTTGCCATCCTTGACAAAAGGAGTATCAATTGAATCACGTGTCGTTCCTGAAATATCAGAAACAATAACACGGTCTTCATTTAAAAGAGCATTTGTTAATGACGATTTACCAACGTTAGGACGCCCAATCAAACAGAAATGAATTTGATTATCATCATATTCTTCTTCCTCAATCTCTGGTAAAAATTTAATAATTTCATCAAGAATGTCACCAATCCCAATCCCGTGTTCCCCACTACAAGCAATTGGATCACCAATTCCTAAATTATAAAATTCATATATTTGATCAAGATTTGCAATATCATCAATCTTATTAACAGCTAAAATAACTTTCTTATCGGATTTATGAAGCATTGAAGCAACGACCTTATCATCATCACTTAATCCAATTTGACCATCAACAACAAATAAAATAATATCCGCTTCACGAATCGCAATTTCAGCCTGCATTCTAATTTCAGCTTGAAATGGTTTATTTTCTAATTCAATCCCACCCGTATCAACAATATTAAAAGAACGTGTTAACCAAGTAGCCTCTGAATAGAGACGATCTCTTGTTACTCCGCGTTGAGGTTCGATGATTGCTTTTTTCTCACCGATAATACGATTAAAAATCGTGGATTTACCAACACTTGGTGAACCAACAATCGCGACTAATCCTTTTTTCATTATTGAATACCTTTTTCCTGACAAATAGAGATGATTTTTGTTACTACTTCTTCAATGGTCATTGCAGTTGTATTAACTTGAATACTATCTTCGGCCGGTTTTAAAGGGCAAAATGATCGATGTGAATCAATAAAATCTCTTTTTTGAATATTTTCTAAACACAACTCAAGAGAAGTGTCATAACCTTTTTCTTTATTTTCTAAAAATCTTCTTTTAGCACGCTCTTCGACATCAGCAATTAAATAGATCTTAACATCAGAATCTTTTAAAACATAAGTTCCAATATCTCTTCCATCCATCACAACATTATTATGACGGGCAATATATCTTTGAACTTCAACAAGCGATAAACGAATATTTTTATAACTAGCAATATAGGAAACATTATCAGCAACGTCGTTTTCTCTAATTCGTTGACTAACATCAACCCCATTTAATGTCACTAAATTATCTCTATTAAATCTAATCTTTAACTTTTTAATTAAACTATTAGCTTCTTCTTCATTTTTAGGATCAAGTCCTGCATTGATAACTCCCAAAGTAAAAGCGCGATACATAGCACCAGTATCGATATAAATAAACTCTAGTCTTTTAGCAATAATTTTTGCAACAGTTGACTTACCGCTTGCGCTTGGTCCGTCAATAGCTATACTTTTTCCTTTTTTTATCATAATAATCCTTTAATTATAAAAACCATTAAAACAACAATAGCAATTATAACAATTGTAACCAGACTTATATAGCATAAAATTTTAAATTGTTCTTTTTTACGAAATTTATCATAGACACTTGGAGCATTAGTTTTTCTTTTAATGACTTTTTTCTGCACTTTTACATCGTGAGTGTGACTATTACCGATCGTAATATTTTTTTCCTTAACAGTGGTGTCGCTAAAAATTTTACCTAATTTTATTTCATTTCGGTAATTTTGATATTTAATTTGTCGATTTATTTCTTTTTTATTTTCCACACTAAATATTTTACCATAAATCACTCAAATAATTAGTAAAAAAGTTGATTTTTTCTGAGACTTTGCTATATTACTAGTAGTGGAGGAATTTATATGCCTGTAAAACTTAAAATCGACTCAGAAAATTGTATCGGTTGTGGATTATGCATTAACACAAACCCAGAAGCATTTGATTATGATGATGACAATAAAGCAAAAGTTATCGATGTAATCGATGATGGCGCTGTTGAAGATGTTATTGCTAATTGTCCAGTCGCTGCTATTTCTAAATAGTTAAAAAAACCCTTCAAATAAGAAGGGTTTTATTTTGCCTTTTTAAGCTTAATTTTCTCTATTAATACTCTTAATGGTTTATAAATCAAAATAGTCATAGTAACGACTACTCCGCCCTTTATAAGATTAAAAGGCAAAATAAATTGATAAATTATTTTAAAATCTTGCCATCCAGTAATTGAGCCATCGGCAGCAATAAAAAGGGATGCAACTGTATTCATGGCCTCTTCATAACTTGAAGCACTCGGATTAAAAAAGAATCCATATAAAGGATAAAATAGATAATAACCAATTAAACAGGTACTAATTAGGTAAACAACAAATCCAATTCCTAAACCAATTAAGGCTCCTTTAAAGTTTTTATGATACTTATAATAAATTGCAGCTGGTAAAACAAGAGCAAAACCATAAAAGAGGTCGCATAAGACACCTACTCCCCCTGTTTCTCCAAGATCTGTAATGAGTTTAAAAACTCCTTTGATAATAATAGTAATAAAACCAACTAGAGGTCCATAAGCTAAAGATCCAAATAAACAAATAATTTCATCAAAATGAATTTTTAAAAAAGAGACTCCAGGAAAAATCGGAAACTGAAAACCAGGAACTAAATATAAAAGAGTAGCCAGGGCACCAAAAACACCACTAGCAGCAATTATTTTTATTAAATTAGATTTAGAAATTCTCATAGACTAAATTTTCTTTCTCTTAATAAGTTTGTTTAATCTTTTTAAAGCATTCTCTAAATCTTTATCATTTTCAAAATTAAGAATAATCTTTTTTTCTTTAGCTTCTATACGAGGCTTAGAAAATGGAGTATCAATTTCTTTATTCTTATAAGTTTTAACTAACTCTTCACTTTGACGAACACTAAGTTTTTGATCAATAATTTTAGCAGCTATTTCCTCGACATATTCCAAATTCACACGGGAAATCACCTTTAAATGACCATAAGTCAGCTCTCCAGTGGAGGAATAACTAATAATTTTTTTTGGTAAAATTAAAAGATGTAAGACATTAGAAACTTGAGATTCAGAAAAATCCATAATGTTTGCAATGTCACGACTTTTATAGTGAAAGTCTTTTTTAAGTTTGTCCGCAACTAAAGCAAATTCATATAAATTAAGAACTTTTGTTTCGCGCATATTTATAAGTAGGAGAAATAAAACTTCTTCATCGTTTAATTTTCTTGTTAAAACAGGGACTCTTTTTAATCCTAATTCTTTACTTGCATAGTATTTAGCTCTTCCAGAAATTACCTCATATTTATTATTAATATTTCTAACAAGCAATGGATAACCAAAACCTGAATCTTTAATAATTTTTTTTATTGAATTGATTGTTTCAATATTAACTGGGGCTAATTCTAAAAATTTATTATCAACCATCTCATCGAGTGGAACATCAATTATAGCCTGAGCTCCCGAATCAGTTAAAATCTCGTTAGCAAAATCTCCTTTTGCAAATCTTTTAATTAAACTCTTAAGACTATTTTTAATTATTCGTTCACTTTTCATTATCAATAATCTCCCTAGCTAACTTATTATAAGCTATTGCTCCACTACTACTTGGTCGATATAAAATCGCTGGTAATCCACGAGCACTTGCCTCACTTAAAGAAACATTACGAGGAATTGAAACAGCAAATGTTGATTCAATAAATAACCCTCTAACCTGATCAACAACCTCATTGCATAAACGAGAATGTGATTCATACATTGTTAATAAAAAGCCCTCAATAGCTAAAGAATCATTATAAATATCTTGAACTCGATGAATTGTTGAAAGAATTTGAGCTAATCCTTCCATTGCAAAGTATTCGCATTGAACAGGAATTAAAACACTACTAGCTGCAGTAAGTGCATTTAAACAAAGTAATCCTAAACTTGGAGGACAATCAACTAGTATATAATCAAATTTACGGTTAATATTTAATAAAACATTTTTTAAACAAGTAAATGGTTCGATTGATTTTTGAGCTAATTCATTTTCTAAGTTAGAAAGCCTCAAGTTTGAAGGAATAATTTCTAAAGTCTTAATCATTGTTTTTTTAATAATCTTATTAATATCAACATCAAGAATTAAAGCATCAAAAATAGTTTTACTAATTGAATTGATATCAATTCCTAGCCCTCTAGAAGAATTTCCTTGGGGATCTAAATCAATTAGTAAAACTTTTTTATCCATTAAAGCTAAAGAGGCAGCAAGATTAATGGAGGTGGTTGTTTTACCAACTCCACCTTTTTGGTTAGAAATAGCAATTACTTTCATTTATAATGGTCTCTTTTTAATTTGTGAAAATTTGCGTGGAAACTTTTCACAAGTTATTTCTTTCTTTTCTATTATTATATTAAATCTGTCGTTTTTTGAAATAGGCAATTTTTCAACTTGAACTTCTTTTACCTCAGCCTTTAATAAATTTAGAGCATTAAAGGCTTCATTTACCTCTTCTTGATATTGATTTCCTTTATAAGCAATTAGTGATCCGCCAACCTTTAAATAAGGAACTGCTAATTCTAAGATCACATTTAAACGGGAAACTGCTCTTGCAGTAATTAAATCCATTTCTCCGAGCATTTTTTTATCTAAATCTTCAATTCTTGCATTGATAATTTCGACATTTTTCAATTCTAAAAGAGCAATAACTTTTTCTAAAAATAAACATCTTTTTGTCAATGGTTCAACTAAATAAAATTTAGAAGTTGGAAAAGAAATTGCTAAAGGAATTCCAGGAAAACCAGCACCAGTTCCTAAATCCATCACAACTTTATTATTAAAATCAACAACCTTGGAAGGTAAAAGAGAATCATAAAAATGCTTTTCTTTAAACTCTTCTTTATCAGTAATCGCTGTTAAATTAAGGTGTTTATTTTCCTCTAAAACTAGATTCATAAACTTTTCTAAAAGTATTTTATTTTCCATTATATTTTTTTAATCCTTTTTAAGTTCATAATTAAAATTGAAATGTCCGATGGATTAACTCCGCTAATTCGTGAGGCTTGTCCAATCGTGCTTGGTCGAATTTTAGTAAACTTTTGACGAGCTTCTAAAGCCAGTCCTTCCATTGCAAAGTAATCGATATCATCTTTTAATTTAATGTTTTCTAATTTTTGAACTTTTAAAGCTTCTTTTCTTTGGTTAACAATATATCCTTCATATTTAACAAGAATTTGTAATTGTTCTTCACCAACTCGATCAAGTTCTAGATGAGATGGAATATTTAAATATTTTTTAATTTCTTTATATTCAACATAGTTTCTTTTTAAAACTTCTTTTGCACTAACTCCACTACTTAATCTTTCATATCCTAAGGTTACTAAATAATCATTAACTAAACTCGTCTCACCAAAATAAACTTTAGCAAGATACTCATTTAATTCATTAATAATTTGCTCTTTTAAAATAAGAGCATCATATTGGTCTTTATTTATTAAATTATAATAATATCCATATTTCATAAGGCGCAAATCAGCATTATCATGTCTTAATAATAAGCGATATTCAGCTCTGCTTGACAATAAACGGTAAGGTTCATTTGTTCCTTTAGTTATTAAATCATCAATCATCACTCCAATATAAGCTTCATCTCTTTTCAAAACAAATGGTTCTTTGTGATCAAGATATAAAGTAGCATTAATTCCTGCCATTAAGCCAAGAGCTGCTGCTTCCTCATAACCACTCGTCCCACAAATCTGCCCAGCAATAAATAAACCGTTATACTTTTTAACCATCAAAGAGCTATCAAATTGGGTTGGATCAAGAGCATCATATTCAATAGCATAAGCATATTTTAATATTTTAGCATTTTCCATTCCTGGTAAAGACGAAACCATTTTATCTTGGACATCTTTTGGCATCGAAGTTGAAAAACCTTGAACATAGATACTATTTGTATCAAATGATTCTGGTTCTAAAAATAATTGATGTCTTTCCTTATCAGCAAATTTAACAAGTTTATCTTCAATTGAGGGACAATAACGAGGTCCAATCCCAGTTACTAATCCGCTATACATCGCACTTTCCTTTAAATTTTCATTAATAATTTTATGAGTTAATGGAGTTGTATAAATTAAATAACAAGGAACTTGTTTATCAAGTGGTAAAAACTCTTTTGTTGAATAAGAAAACCCTTGATCATCAATATTTCCCTCTTGAATCAGGGCTTTAGAAAAATCAATTGATTCTCTTGCAATTCGTTGAGGAGTTCCAGTTTTTAATCTTTGAAGTTCAATTCCCATTTTTCTTAAAGATTCACTAATTGGGATCGCTGGTTTTTCTCCATCTGGTCCCCCTTGATATTTTTCATGACCAACAAGAATTTCACTATTCATATATGTTCCAGTTGATAAAATAACTGCCGAAGCACATATTTTCTCACCTGATTTTAAAATGATTCCTAAAATGGAATCTTCATTATAAATAAAATCAACAACTTCATTTTCAATAATCTCAAGATTATCAACTTTTAATAAGTAATCTTGAATAAATTTAGGATAACGAAGTTTATCTGATTGTGCTCTTAAACATTGAACTCCAGGTCCTTTTTTAGTATTTAACATTTTCATTTGTAAATACTCATGATCAGCAGCTTTAGCCATTAGTCCCCCTAAAGCATCAATCTCTCGAACAACAATTCCCTTAGCACTTCCCCCAATATGAGGATTACAAGGCATATTAGCAACCATCTTAAAATTAAGGGTCACTAATAAAGTTGATTTACCTCTTTTAGCAGCTGCTAAAGACGCCTCAACTCCTGCATGACCACCCCCAACAACAACTACATCATAATTTAGGTTCATTAACCAATGCTTCCTTCCATATCAAGGTTGATTAATTGGTTTAATTCAACAGCATATTCCATTGGAAGTTCTTTTGAGAATGGTTCAATAAAGCCCATTACTATCATTTGAATAGCTTCCGATTCTTTTAATCCACGACTCATTAGATAAAATAATTGATCTTCATTAATTTTAGAAACTGTTGCTTCATGTTCTAAATAAGATGAATTATTTTTAACTTCATTTTTAGGAATAGTATCAGATTTTGAAAAATCATCAAGAATTAAGGTATCGCACTCAACATGACTCTTAGAGTTGATAGCTTCCTTATTAATACGAACTGTCCCACGATAATTACTAACTCCACCATTTCTAACAATTGATTTAGAAATAATTGTTGAGGTTGTATTTGGAGCTTCATGTATCATTCTAGCACCAGCATCTTGATATTGGCCGTTTGCCGCAACTGCAATCGAAATACAGATTCCTTTCGCTTTTTTACCCTTTAAAACACAAGCTGGGTACTTCATATTAAGTTTAGAACCAATATTTCCATCGATCCATTCCATCGTCGCATTTTCATAGCAATTAGCTCTTTTAGTAACAAGATTAATGATATTATTTGACCAGTTTTGAACTGTTGAATAACGACATTTTGCATCCTTTAAAACAACAATTTCAACAACAGCAGCATGTAAACTATCCTTACTATAAATTGGGGCAGTACATCCTTCAACATAATGAACTTCAGCTCCCTCATCAACAATAATTAATGTTCTTTCAAATTGACCAGTTTTTTCATTGTTAATACGGAAATAAGATTGTAATGGTTTATCTAATTTAACATTTTTAGGAACATAAATAAAACTACCACCACTCCAAACAGCTCCGTTTAAGGAACTAAATTTATTATCAGCAACATTAATAACACTATTGAAATATTTTTGAAAAATCTCAGGATATTGTTTTAAAGCTTGATCAGTTGATAGAAAAATAACTCCTTTTTCCTCAACTTCTTTCAGCATATTATGATAAACCATTTCGGATTCATATTGGGTGGCAGCGCCACTTAAAAATTTCTGTTCAGCTTCAGGAATCCCAAGTTTTTTAAAGGTATTTTTAATTGTTTCGGGGACCTCTTCCCAAGTTGTTTCTTCTTTTCCATAACGAGTAAAATAAGTATATGAAGAAAAGTCTAAATCAGCGACATTTGGTCCAAAGTTAGGAAAAGGAATTTTTAAAAACTTTTCATAAGCTTCCAAACGAAAATTAAGCATCCATTCAGGTTCTTCTTTCATTTTAGAGATGGTACGAATTACTTCCTCATTTAGTCCAAGACCAGTTGTAAAAGTACTTGTAACCTCATCTTTAAAATCATATTTATATTCGTTATTTAATTCTAATTTATTTTTCTTCATTTTTATGTTCTTCCAGTAATTGTTGTAACCCCACAAAGCCAATTGTTGCACATTTAATGCGCGAGGCTTGTTTATGAGTGTTAGCAAAGACATTAGCTTCTTCTAAAATCTCTTCATCATAGTCTTTTTCATAGAGCATATTTAGATAATTCTCAATAATATAAAAGGCTTCCTTAATCGTTTTATTAATGACTAAATCACAGAGGATATCTGTACTGGCCGTAGAAATAGCACAAGCAACTCCATCAAACTTTAAATCTTTTAAGGTCCCTTTTTCGAGTTTTAAATAAAGAGTGATATCATCAATACAAGAATCACTATCCATACGGATTGTATAATAGCCACTAGCATCAAGAGGAACTTTTTTATTTAATGGATTAGAGTTGTGATCAAGAATAATCTCTCTCATCATTTCATTAGTTAAAATAGGCATCTAAAAAATCCTCCCCTTTTTTAAGGGCTTCTACTAGAAGATCAATCTCTTCATATGTATTATAAAAGTAAAAAGAAGCTCGGACTGTTCCTACTGTCTTTAATAAATCCTTTAATAGTTTAGCACAGTGTTCCCCACTTCTAACACAAATCCCCTTAGAATTAAGATAACTTGCTTCATCTTGAGGAAAAACTCCTTTAACATTTAAAGTAATAATTCCTGCATCCGCATTTTTATTATAAATAATAACATTATCAAGTTTTTCTAACTTTGAAATAGCATATTTTCTTAGTTCTTTTTCATACTTATTAATATTATCCATTCCTAAACTTTCTAAATAATCAACAGCAGCCCCAAACCCATAAATGCCATCTAAATTCATTGTTCCGGCTTCAAATTTTGCTGGTGGTTGTAAATAAGCCACATTCCCACACATATCAAAACGGGCATTATCGCCACCCCCAGTTAAAAATGGATCCATCGTGGAAAGTAAATTATACTTTCCATACAAGACTCCAATCCCGGTTGGACCACACATTTTATGAGCACTAAAAAGTAAAAAATCACAATCTAAATCGACAACATCAATTTTTAAATGTGGTGCACTTTGAGCAGCATCACATACCAAAATTGCTCCGTGTTGATGGGCAATTTTGCTCATTTCCTTAATATCAATCTCATAACCCAAAACATTAGTGACTTGTGCAATTGAAACAATTTTTGTTTTATTAGAAATAACTTTTTTCAAAGCTTCTGGTTTGCAGCGGCCCTCTTCATCTAATTCAATATATTTAATTTTAGCACCGGTCATTTCAGCAACTTTAAACCAAGGTAAAACATTACTTGCATGTTCAGCTTCTGTTAAAATAATTTCATCATCAGCAGTTAAATATTTCATTCCCATCCCATAAGCGACGAGATTCATCGACATACTAGCCCCGCTAGTAAAAATAATTGAACCCTTAGGAGCGTTAATAAAATTAGCAATTTTAGATCTTACTTCATCAACTTTTTTATCAACTTTAAATGCTAAATCATAATCACCGCGGTGAGCATTAGCCGACTCTTCAGCATAATATTTATGACAGGCATCAATCACTAAATCTGGTTTTAAGGTTGTTGCAGCATTATCAAAATAGATAAAGGGTTTTTCTCCTTTATAATTACGAATTATTGGAAAATCATTTCTAATTTTCTTTACATCAATCATAAAATAGTCCCTTTAATTGATTCTTTTATTACCTCTTGATCAGCCTCTTTAAATAATTCAATCGTTGGTTGTAAATAACTTAAAGTAAGTAATTTACGAGCTTCAGCTTCATCAATTCCACGACTTAAAAGATAGAAGAAATCTTCTTCTTTTAATGAACCAATAGCACAAGCATGAGAGGCGACAATATCATCGCAATAAGTTTTTAAAATAGGAGACCCATGCCCCTTAGATTCTTTATCAAATAAAACAATGCGTACATTTTGATGAGCTTCTGATTTAATACAATCTTCTTCAATTGTCGAAACTCCCTTCATGGTAATTGAACCCTTTCCTAAACTAACCCCGTTCCCAGTCATAGAGGAATAAGTGTTAGGATAAGAATGAGTAAAAGTAACATTATATTTTTTCTTTTTCTTATTGTTAGCAACGACAGCAAAACGAACATCCGAGGAAGAGAATTCTCCATCTAAACAAGAATGAATTGCAACGTCAGAATCAATATCATAAAAATCAATAACCTCAATTGTTAATTTCGCATTTTTTGCAAGTTCAGCATTAATACGAAATTCACTTTTTTCCTTACTTAAAATTAATTTGAAATTTAAAACAGCGTTTTCTTGTAATAAAAACGATAACATATGTTGACCTGAGGTATTTTTTAGGATAATTTTACCACCAGCATCATCTACATAGTAAGATTCTTGATATCTAATATCCTTTAAAGTAATAGTATCGGAATCGACATCATTTGATAGTTCTTTAAAATACATTTTTTAACGCCTCCTTTGTTCCACATACACCAATAGAAACTCTTTTTTTCTCATTTTCTTCTTCCAGTTCAATGTTTAATTCTTTTTTAATCCATTCATAACCTTGTGAATCAATTTTTTCAAAGAGTTCAGGTCCACCTGTTAAGGCTATTTTACCATTAATTAAGACCGCCGTCTTAGTTGGTTTTATTAATTTAAACAAGCGAGCATAGTGAGAAATCACTAAGAAGCCAGTTTGATGATCCCTAAATTGTTTTTTAATTGCCTCACTAACAATTTCAATAGCATCAACATCAAGTCCAGAATCAATCTCATCAAGAAGAGCAATATGTGGATTTAGAAGTAACATTTGTAAAATTTCATTACGCTTTTTTTCTCCTCCACTAAAGCCATCATTAAGGCTACGATTAACTAAATCTAGAGGCATTTTCATCTCTTTAGATTTTTCATCTAAGATTTTATAAAATTTATATAAAGAAAGTTTAGACTCTAAACGAGAATTTAAAGCAGTTTTATAAAAATCAGCAGAAATAACACCAGGAATTTCAACGGGATTTTGGAAGGCTAAAAAGATCCCTTTAGTTGATCTTTCATTAACACTCATCTTTAAAACATCTTCCCCATTAAAAAGGATTTCTCCCTTAGTTACTCGATAGCGTGGATTGCCCATTATAGCGGCTAAAAGAGTGGATTTACCATTACCATTAGGACCTAAAAGAGCAATGATTTCACCCTCTTTAATTTCCAAATTAACACCTTTTAAAATTTCTTTTTCTTCTACTGAAACGTGAAGATTTTTTATAACAATTTCATTACTCATATCGTTTCTCCATTCAACCTTCTACATTTTATAACTTTTGAGGGTGTTAAACAAATAAAATGATATAATATTTTTGCTTTATATTATATTAATGTTTGCAACTTTGTGTTATTTAATATAAAATATTAAACGCTATTGAAATTAAATAGATAAATTTTTTGAAAGGAAAAAAGAGATGAAAAAAAGTACAAAAGCCTTAGTCTTAGCACTTGCGGTCTTCAGCACAATTTCATTATCTAGCTGTGCTATTCAAACTAAAGAAGATTTCTTAATTGAATATACATACAAACCAGCTGGGAGCGACAAAGAAATTACTGCTAATATTTCTGCTCAAGATATGCTTGACCACTACATTTCCAAAAATGGTTCTGCTGCTGCTAAAACTTATTATGATGCTATCTATGCAACTGCTTTAAGAAAATCTTTTGCAGATGGTGAATTTAAAGAGTATAAACCTACAATTGATTCCAAAGTTAAGGAGAAAATTGCTAACGCCAAAGACCAAGCCGATAAAAACGACATGTCTTGGTTTGATTATTTAACTAATAACCTTGGTTACAAAGATGAATTAATGGATGAGGCTCAAAAAGAAGAAGCTTATCGTCTAGATTCTGAACTTGAAGCTATGAAAACACGTATTAGTGATCTTTACTATGAAGAATTCAAGGAATGGAAAACTCCTGAAACTCCTGATGAAGATTATGATAAATACAACATGGTTGCAGGTGAAAATGGTTATTTAAAAACTAAACTCCCATATCAAGTTCGTCACGTTTTAGTTAAAAACGAAGCTGATGCAACCGATTATACAACTGGAGCTATTAGTGAAGATAATGCTATTAAGTTAAGCCGTGTTATTAATAAAATGACCAAAACAAGCACTACTTCCAAAACTTTCTCAGATATTGCTTATGATGAAAGTGATGATAATGCTAAAACAAATCGTGGTGAATATTTAATGGATTTATCCACTAGTTTTATTAAAGAGTTCAAATTAGGTGTTTATACCTATGAGGCTCTCTTCAATAATGCTACTAAATCAAACCAACTTGTTGAAAAATTCAATATTCCAACAAATGTTGAAGGTGAATTAAAAGAAATTGGTGTTAATTATATTCCAGTTGGGGCTGTTGAAGCTTTAAAAAATGTTGCTGATCAAGAAACAGTTTTAGATGCTAATGGAAACGAAGTTAAAGTTAACGAAGGAAAATCTGAATATTTTCCACGTAACGTCTTATTTAGTAAATATTTTAACTCTCATAACGTTGGTTTTATTGTTAACTATGATATTGCTAAAACCGATCCAACATATGAATACACTGCAACCGATACTGGTTTAAAAATTAAATCAGATATTAATAATGATGGAACTTATGATTTAGGAACTCCTAACTTCTATAAAGATGGAACAGTTGAAGCTACTCACTTTGCTCAAATTGATGGTTTAAAATATCCTGTTTTATGTGACGAGAGTGGTAATCCTATTATTACTGTTAGAAGTGATTCTTCTAGTGGTGGTGTTCACTTTATCGTCGTTGAAAAATCACCTTTACAAGATGATGCTAAAAGCGATGTTAAATTAAATGAATATTTTGCTCCAGTTAACCCATTAACCCAAAACGGGCAAGATGCTGAAGGAAACAAATATTTAAATCCTGATTTCCCAGTTGATGCTAAAAATCAACAACTCAAAACTTATGTTAATACAAATATTATTACAACCGTTGAAGGTTACAATAGTCGTGTTACATCCTTAAAAGAGAAATATGAAACTTTCTCTGGTTCTAAAAAAGAATTCCAATTATTTGATTGGATCACTAATAGTGTTGGAGATTTAACTTTCCAAGCTAAAGATCCAAAAGTTAACACTCTCGTTGATCAATATATTCTTCAACAAAAATTATCAATCGACAATTCAAGCAATAAAGCTTTAATTAATGATTGGGAAGGTTATCTAGCAGTTGTTTCCAAACAACAAGAAGACCGAAAAGTTGGCTTAATTCCTGAAACCTGTGCTTTAAACTTTGGTAACAAAGATTATTATGGCGTTGGTAAATTATGTCATTACTCTTCTGAGCTAGATCAAAAATAGGAGGAAATAACAATGAAAAAGAAATATTTAAGCTTATTATTAGTTGCTTCTTCTGTTTTATTAGGAAGCTGTGGCAAAGCAGTTGCTGGATTAAAAGATCCAGAAGCTCCAATCGTTGTTGATAAAAATGGTAATGCAATCGATGTTGATGGCAATACCATGAAACAAATCTATGACATCATTCGTTTAGGTAATAATTACCAAAGCGATGTTAAAGAAATTCTAAATGACTTAGTTGGTGAAATCTATATTGGAAATTTTGTTATTGGAAATAATGGGGAAATCTCTATTTCCTTCAATGATAAGATTTTAGATGAGAAAAATGATACTGAGTTATTTGAATTTGTTAAAAGTCATAATGCTTATTGGAATTGGGAGAGAACTGACGTTAGTGTAACTTACGAAGAAGCTCCATCCTTATCTAATATTAATGATTATCGTCAAAGAATTGATTCCGTTAAAGAATTAATTTCTAAAGAAATCGTTAAATCAATCTTTACTTCTGCTAATTCTTCTTCAAATAAGAAAAATAACAGATTCTATGAAGTTTTATTTGCTCGTTCAATTTATAGTAAACTTTATACAATTTATGATAATAATGGTAAAGCTATTCCTGGAGAAGTTTTATATACTGATCCAGACTACAAAAACCAAGATTCTTATTCTGTTGATGAGTATGGCTTAACTAGTGGAGCTTTAATTACTCCTGAGTATAATGCTGAAACTAATCCAGAGGGAATTATTGGTGGAGATCAACCACTTATTAACTTACTCCATTATAAGGATTATATTAATAATGATATTATCCCTGGAATTATTAGAACTCTTTTAACTCAACAATATGTTTTTGAAAAACAATATGCTGCAATTGGAAGAACTCAATCCAGACAAGTTAATTACATTACTCTTTCCGACAATACTTATAAAGATGCAAGTGCATTATTAAAGCAATTCGCCTTAACTAATATTGTTAATAATCCTTCAACTGATAGCCAAAACTATGATGTTGTTATTGATGCTTGGAATGCTGATCCACTTTCCTTAAAAGAAAATAAAGCAGCTGCCGATTTAGCAAAAACCATCTTTGGTGAAGCTAAAACCGATATTCCTTCCAAAAACAAACAATATATTGATGGTAAAGTTGGTGCTGATTACCCTTACTATGAAGGTTCAAAATATGGTGATATTATTACTAATTACTCTAAATTAACTAATAATCCAACTACCAATGATGCAACCGAGTATACAAATTTTACATCTTTAGATGGAATTACTTATACTCCAAGTGAAGGTTTAGCAATTAAAACCAATAACTTAGCAGTTTCAAGTTATGTCACTAAAACTTGGGGAACCTCTGATTCTTTCTCAGGAATCTCTAATAGTGATATTACTAATAAATTGTTCTCTTATGGATTAGCTCGTGAATTTATCACTGCTAAAGATGACAATACTTCCTTTGCAGTTGATGGCCAATACATCAAACAATTTGCAGTTGATGGCCCAACTTATTTAAAGAAAGATACTTATTCTAGTGAAAATAATGGTTTAGATTCCATTATTTGGGAAGATTCTGGAACCTTCTATATTATTGAAGTTTTAGATCAAGTCTCTCCTTCAACTTTAGCTACTTCAACTGAAACTACTAAGGAAGAATTAAAAGTTATCGAAGACTATGCTCGTGAAATTGGTTATGATGTTTCAAGCAGTTCAACTTATACAAATAATGCTTTAACTCATTTCTTAAAACAACTTAACCTTACATTCTACGATCAAAGTTTATATGATTACTTCAATGAGAACTTTCCAAAATTATTTGAATAATTAAACAAATTTGATTAAAATAAAAGAACCTAGTGTTCTTTTATTTTTTTATCTAATAAGGAGTTAATCATGAAAAAAACTTATACGAAGAATTTTGATGAAAATTGTCTTTTTTGTAAAATAGCTAATCACGTTATTCCCTCTTCAATTCTTTTTGAAGATGATGATGTTTTAGCCTTTTTAGATATCAACCCAGTAACTTATGGTCACGCTTTAGTTATTTCTAAAGCTCACTATGAAACTTTTCTTTCTTGTCCTCGTGATATTTTAGAAAAAGTAATGAATGTCTCCCAGCGCATTGGCCAAATTGCTATTAAAATTTTAGGTGCTAAGGGCGTAAATATTTTAACGAACTGTTACCCTGCTAGTGGACAAGAGATTCCTCATTTTCATGTTCATGTTATTCCTCGTTATGAAGCTAATGACAAATTTAAAATAGAGATGAAAGATCATCTTAAAGGTCTTAATCTTCCTCAAATTGCTGAAGAAATTAGAAAAGATTTACAGTAAAAAAAGCCAGGAAATCCTAGCTTTTTTAATCTTTAAAATATCTAGTTCCATCAAGAGCGTATATTCTATCCGTAAAATCGCCCGATTTTACATTTTTGTAGGCTTTATCAATGACCATCATCTTAGAATCTAATTCATCAATAAGTGACAAAACAAAGGCTTCTTTAGTTGAAGGAACAACCACTGCTCCAAACTCTAATTTTCCATGATGAGATAAAATCATATGTTCTAATAATAGAGGAATATTTGAAGTAATATTAAGCTTTTTAGCAACACTATTAACAAGTGAGGCCCCCATATGGATATGACCAAGAAGCGAACCTTCTTTAGTGTAGCTCGTTCCGATGACACCACTAAATTCTTCTAACTTACCAATATCATGAAGTAAACAGCCAGTGATTAATAAGTCACGATTTAAAGTATAAAGTTTAGTTAACCCCTCAGCCACATCACACATCCCTAAGGAGTGATGTAATAATCCATGATAAAACTCATGATGAAAAGTAACTGCTGCAGGGTATTCTAAGAAACCTTCAAGTTTTTCATTAAAAATTTCATTAAGAATGGCTTTACAGTCAAGATCTTTAATACTATCTAAATAGTAATCAAACTTCTTTTTTAAATCTTCAAAAGAAGTTGGTCCACAAATAACAAAGTTTTCTTTTTTAATACTTCCTTTATCAAGTAAAGAACCTCCATAAACCTTAACTTGTAAGGAATTACGGTATAAATTAACATCTCCTTGAACCTTAATAAAATTACCATTAGCAAAGATTTCTAAATCATTTTTACTAATATCCCATTTTTTAGCTTCAATTGTTCCACTGGAATCTTGCAGAGTAATATTTAAATAGTTTAAGCCAGTTGTGGTTACGCCTTTTGTAGCGTCTTTAACTAAATATTGTCCATCAGCTGAGGACCCATCTTTTAAATCTTTAATCATTTGTTGTCTCCTTTAATTCTTCTAATAAGTTATTAATATCACTATAATCATACCCCATCTTAATTAGACTCGATATAATTTTTTTCTCATCAATAAGCTTTGTTTCTTTATTAATGAATTTATTAACACTCTTTTTAAAGTCTTTATTCAATGCTTTTTGTTCTTCTAGACGATTTATTTTTAAAGAACTAAGGAATTCATTAATTAAATTAATATCAAAACCTCTTAAAAGCATTTTTTCATATAAAGCTTTTTTAAGTTTTGAAAAATTAGTTCCAGCATATTTATTTTTAATTGAATGGAAGTAATTAATTATTTTTTCTTTTTCTTTTTCTTCATTAAAAGTTAATTGCTCGATAATTTCCATTGAAATCTTATTATGTTTAAAAAAGTTCACAATATGATATTTGCCAAAATTCAAATCAGTTAAATATTTATAATAAGTTTTAGTGAAAGCTAAATCATCAATAACTCCCTCTTCAACTAATTCATTTAAGCTCTTTTCAACGACCATTTTATAACGACATTGTCTATAAGCAATAATTTTAAAATCATTAAAACAAAGAGGTTTTCTCAGTGAAAGTGCCCTTAAATGTTTTTTTAAATCATATTTTTCAATATCATAAAGGAGTTCTTCAATTAATACATTTGAATAAAGACCAACATCTAATTGATGTTTTGTAAAGATCTCTAAGGGAACTTTTAATTTAAAATCATCAAAATATATAGTAATTGGGTCTTTTTTCTTACCAATTTTAATTAATTCATAAGTTGACTTATTACCAAGATTTTCTAATTGCACGTTTATATACTCCTATAATATTATTATAAAAATTAACATCACTAAAACAGTAAATGGAAGCAAATGCATTTTCAATTACGATTTCAATATCTTTGCGATCATAATTCATAATGGCGTTTAATTTATCTTTAAAATCATTTTCATCAACAAAATAATATCCAGTTACCATATTTTCAATAACATTAATTAAGTTATTATCATAGCGACAAAGAATAGGAATTCTTGAAGCCATTGATTCCATAAACGTTAACCCTTGAGTCTCAGTAATTGAAGCATTTAAAAATAAATCACCTACTGCATAATACTTAGGGATATCTTCTAATGGAACTTTCCCAATAAAACGAATTCGATCAGCAATCTTTAAAGTTTTAGCTAACTTCTTTAAGTTTTCTAACTCTGGTCCTCCGCCGACAAATAGCATAACTGTTTTTTCATCTTTATAAGTTTCAATAAATTTTTGATAAGCACTAATTAAAACATCAAAACTCTTTTCTTTAGCAATACGACCAATACATAAAAGAATATATTTATCAACTAAATCATACTTTTCTTTAATTTCTTTAACAACTTTTTCACGATTATCTATTTTTTCAAAAGGGGTGAAATCAAAGCCAGTTGGAACAATATTGACGTATTTTTCAACTCCAATGCTGCGAATATAAACTTCTGTTTTAGCAGAGGGAGAAATAATTTCTGTTGCTCTCCCAAGATTAGTTTTACAAAACTCACGAATAGCCCATTTTGAGAAACGATCAAAATAACCTTTTGTAAAATAATATGTATAATCCTCATACATCGTATGATATGTATAAACACTTGGTAAATTAAATTTAGAAGCAAAAGAAAATCCTAACATTCCAACTCCAAACTCGGTATTGATATGAACAATATCTAAATTTAGAGATTTTAAAATATCAAAAGCTTCTTTATTAAATGGTAAAACAGCGCGATAACCATAAAGTTTTTTCATATCAAATCCAGGAATACGTAAAACATTATCAATAAATGATATTTCACTAGCTTGTGAAGTTGTGACTAAATAAACATTATGACGATTCTTTCTTAAAAGATTAAAAAGTGAGTTTACACTTGTTGCCACTCCGTTAATATCAGGTATAAAGGTATCACTAAAAATTGCTATATTCATAAGTTAATCTCCCTATCATTTTTATCATTTTTCTCATTAAGCTTCTTTTCTTTTCTATCGTTTCGCTTAATTTTACGATCTTCTTTTTTATCTTTTAAGACTTGTTTATAATCAATGGCATCTAAAGGAACATCATCCTCTTGAGCCATAATTTGAATTGTTAACATTGTCTTACGAGGTGAGTAGTTAAGCGCTTTTTCACTATCATGAACATTAAGTCCGCGTGACTTATAAGTTGCAGCAACTACTCCTGTTATAATAAAGGGAATATAGAAGGTTGAAAATCTCCATAATAATAAAAGGAATGGCAAACCGCCCGATTCATAAAAACTAGCCGAGAAATAGCCACCATCTGAACCAAATAAACGTTCAAATACTAACTCTGAAATCCCTGCACTTCCAGGGATTGGGATAAGTCCAGTGACCATTTGATGGAAATTTAAAAAGACTATTGAATCATACATTTTTAAAATTGGATTAAAGTTATTTGTTAAATCAAAAGCATTAAGTGCTAACCCTGCAACAAAGGGCAAAATTTCTGCTGCCACTAATGTTAAAAGAGTTAAAAAAGTAATTAAAATGGTAAATGGAACATTAGATTGTAATCTTTTTAATTCAACACGGAAATTTTGCACTTGAATTCGTAAATTTTCTCTTGTACGTTCAACTTCTTTTATTAACTTCAATTTACCAAGTAATCCCACGACTTTATTAATTATAAAATTATGTAAGGAATGAGTATAAGACATCACAAATAAAGCAACAATAACTAAAACATTAAGACTAAATCCCAAGACAATAAAAACAACAATTGGAATGTTTAAAGGGACTCCATTAATCATAATAAAATCAGCAGGAATTGACTCAATTCCCATAATAATATTTGTACGTGTAATTAAAGAAACAACTCCTAAAAATAAGAGGACTGATTGATAAACAATATAACTCATAATAAAAATCGAAGCAGCATTGGAAACAGGAACTCCTTGTTTTTTAAAAGTATAAACTTGAGCAATTTGTCCTCCACTTGATCCAGGAGTAATTGCCGAATAAAAAAAACCAATTAAATGATTAGCAAGTGATTGATGATAACGATATTTTCTTGTATATAATCGAGCAAAAAGAAATAAACTAACAGAACCTAAAATAAAATATATCAAAGTGTTAGCAATAAATAAGGCAAAATAACTCCAATTAATTTTAGAAATTAATTCTGGAATAACTTCCCATACTTGCACTGTTTCACCAGCTGAATTTGTTGCCGTTTGAGTAAGATTGATATATAAAACAAATCCTGTAATTAAAAAGATAACAAATAAATAAATAAAGTATTTGTAAGATTTTGATTTTTTTTCTTCTTTTGGTTCAAGAATTTGTTCACTTTTTTTGTCTAAATCGTTTTGTTCCATAATTAATAACTTATTATACCATTAAACATTGATTAATTTAAAATAAATAGTAAAATATTGTAGTTATGTCAAAATTCAAAAAAATTAAAAAAGTTATCTTTAAAGATGTGAAGGTTCGCTATTACTTCTACTTTGTTTTGCTCCTTTTAAACGTTGCTACAACGATGTTTTCATCATATTCAACTAAAGCTTTAATTGACTGTTTAACCAATGAACCTTTTGCTGAAATGGATATACTAGAAAAAGCATATTTTTATCTTTTTGGTGGTCATGAACTTTTAAGTAATAATGTCTGGGCTTTTGCTATTATCATTATTGGTTTTGCCCTGATCTCAGTTGGACTTGCCATCTCAAGATTCCTCCTTCGTAGTTATACAATTACTAAGATGGGTAAAAATCTCCAAGATGAATTATTTTATCACATTGAAAGATTACCATACCCTGTTATTAAAAGTTTACCAAATGGAGATTTAATTCAAACTTGTACTAAAGATGAATCAACAGTCTTACGTTATTTTACTTTCCAACGTTACATGATTGTTCATACAATCTTTTTAGTCTCAACCTCTTTTATTATTTTATCTATTACTAACTATCAAATTGCCTTAGTTTCTTTAAGTCTTTTACCATTTATGTTTATTTATAGTTTCTTTATTATTAAAGAGGTTCGTCGCAGATATCGTTTAACAGATGATAGTGAAGGTGAAATGACTTCTAAAATTGAAGAAAACCTTTCTAGTGTTCGTTTAGTTAAAGCTTTTAATAATGAGAGATTTGAAATTACTGAATTTGAAAAATACATAGATGATTATCAAGGTAAATTCATTCGCTGGAAAAAACTTAGTTCTTTTTTCTATGGAAGTAGTGATATCTTTGTCTTTGCTCAAATTGCTTTAACTTCAGTCTTTGGTTTTTACTTATGTTTTATTCATTATGTTAATAATGATCCAATGGGAATTAGTGTTGGAACATTAGCAATTTCTTTTACCTTTGTTAATATGATTGTTTGGCCAGTTCGTGATGTTGCCACAATTATTTCAAACTTTGCTCAAGCCTTAGCTGCTGCTGACCGTATTAACTTAATTTTTGATGAACCATTAGAAGATATTGATAGCGGAGTGACTCCTACTTTAGATGGCACTATTGAATTTAAAAATGTTGGTTTCAAATTTGCTGATTCCTCAATCGATAATTTAAGTAATTTATCTTTTAAAATTAAACCTGGTCAAACTGTGGCTATTATGGGTAAAACTGGAAGTGGAAAATCAACTCTTTCTTATCTTCTTGCTCGTTTATATGATAATACCTCGGGCGAAATTCTCCTTAATGATGTAAATATTAAAGAAATTAAAAGAACTCACTTACGCGAAAATGTTTCAATTGTTTTACAAGAACCATTCCTTTTTTCAAAAACAATCGAAGATAATATTAAGCTAGTGACTACTAATGCTAGTGAAACGGATATTTTAGAAGCTACTAAAACTTCTTTTATTCATGATTCAATTCTTAAATTTAAGGACGGCTATCGTACCGCTGTTGGAGAAAAGGGTGTTACTTTAAGTGGTGGTCAAAAACAACGTTTATCAATTGCGCGTACTTTAGTTAAGAAATCACCAATTATTATTTTTGATGATTCCTTAAGTGCTGTTGATACCGATACTGATTTTAAGATTCGCGAAGCTTTAAAAGCTCGTAAAAATAAATCCACCATGTTAATTATTACTCACCGCGTCGCAACTGCTAAAGATGCTGATTTAATCATCGTTTTAAATGATGGCACAATTGAGGCACTAGGTACTCATGATGAATTAATTAAAAAGAAAGGTTTGTATAAAAGAGTAAATGATATACAAACAAAAATGGAGTAAGATATGGCTCAATATAGAGAAGAATTAACAATTGAAAAAGTTAATCTTGCCATTTGGGGCAAGGCTTTTAAATACTTAGCCAAGTATTGGCCACTAGTTATATTAATTATTGGATGTATGGCTTTTACTTCCTTTTATGATGCTTCTTTTGTTCCAACAATGTCAGCAAGTTTAATTGGTGCTTTTAAAAATAATGCTGGTTTAGTTGATGGCATCCAAAGTATTTGGGATATTACTCTCACACCAAAAATTCTTGGAATTACCATTGAATTATCTTTTGCTAGTTTTCTAATTACCTATATTGTAATGATTCTACTTCGTTCTGTGGCCATCTTTGGAACATTCTTTATTATGAGTTATTTTCAAATGATAATTATGGTTAATTTAAGAAGAGATGCTTTTAAAAAGATTCAAGAACTCTCCTTCTCTTACTTTGATAAAACAAGCAGTGGCTGGTTAATTGCTCGTTTACAAAATGATACCAGTACAGTTGGTGAAGTCATGAGTTATTCTCTTCTATCAATCTTTTGGATTGTCTTTGATGTAATCTTTACTTTAATTACAATGTTTACTATTTCTTGGCAGCTATCACTTATTATTTTAGCTACTACCCCAATTGTTGGTTTAATTATCTTCTTCTTTGAAACTCGTATCCTTAAATTACACCGTATTGCTCGTAATGCTTATAGTTACTTTGTTGGGTGGTTAGCAGAGTGTATTAGTGGTAATAAAACTATTAAAGTAATGTCAATTGAAGATCGAATGAAAAAAGAGTGTGGAGATGTGACTGAAGATATCCGCGTAAAAAGATATAAAGCTAACTGTTTTAGTGCCTTCTTCCAACCTTCTATTTCAATTATCAGTGCAATTACTACCGCCTTAATAATTCTTGTTGGTCCAATGCTTTTAATGGATCCTGAAGGAGTTGTTGAGATTTCAATCTTAGTCTTATTTATTGGCTTTGTTGGTCAAATTTATAACCCAATCCAAAATAGTGCTGAGATTATTAGTGACTTAATGGCCTCTCAGGCGAGTGTTGAAAAAATCTTCTCTCTTATTGAAGAAAGACCAACTTTAGTAGATAGTGCTAAAGTTATTGAGACATATGGAGGTCTCTTTGATAATAAAGTGGAAAACTTCCCTAAGTTTAAAGGAAAAATAGAATTTAGAAATGTCTCTTTCTCTTATAATAAAGGAATAGAAATTATTCATAACTTAAATTTAACAATTGAAAAAGGAACAACCGTCGCCATTGTTGGTGAAACAGGTTGTGGTAAATCAACAACTGTTAATCTCCTTTGCCGCTTCTATGATCCAACTTCAGGAGAGGTCTTAATTGATGATGTTGATTATAAATTACGTTCAGTTGGTTGGATTCGTTCAAATATTGGTTATGTCCAACAAAACCCATTTATCTTTAAAGGAACTTTATATGATAATGTCCGTTATGGTAAATTAGATGCTACTAATGAAGAGATAGTTAAAGTTTGTAAGATGTTAAATCTAGATGAATTTATTAATACCTTACCTCAAAAATATGATACCTTCCTCCGTGATGGTGGCGAAGAGTTATCCTTAGGACAAAAACAATTAATCTCCTTTGCTCGAGCCATTATCCGTAATCCTCATCTTTTAATTCTTGATGAAGCAACTTCTTCAATTGATACTGAAACTGAACATGAAATTCAAGGTGCCATTAATAGTATCACGAAAGGTCGTACTTCCTTAATTATTGCTCACCGTTTATCAACAATTATTAACTCTGATCGTATTATTGTCATGAGTGAGGGGAAAATTGTTGAAGACGGAAATCATGTGACCTTAATGAATAAAAAAGGTCGTTACTATAAGTTATATATGAATCAATTTAAAGAGATGAATATCTCCTCTCAAATCGATACTTACTCTGAACAAATTAAAAAACAAAAGATTAAGATTTAAATAATTAAAAACTTAAAAGAAAAAAACGCTTAAGTATTATTCCTTAAGCGTTTTTATTTTTTTAATTTCTAACTAAGCAGTCTTGGTCTTTTTAAACTTCTTTTTTAAGAAAAGGAATAAGACAACTAGTTCATGAATAACAAGCGGAGTCGTGGCTAGAGCAAATGTTACAACCCATTCTAATGGATCAAAGGCATGAGTCTTGAAGATATCATTGACTCCAGGAACTTCAACAACAAAGAGTTGTAAGAGGGCACCAGTAGCAAAAGCAATAAGCATCATGTAGTTTTTGTTTTTAAAGACTTTAACAAATGATTCTCTAACATTACTCATTCCAAGCATATGGAAGAGTTGAGAGAAGGCTAAACAAGTAAAGGCCATTGTTTGAGCATGTGATAAAATCTCTGGATCTGAATATAAATCAATTAATCCTTGGAAGGAAGCAATTGAATACCCACCAATAACGGCTGGAGCTAAATAAGCAAGTAAGGTAATAATACCAACAATACAGCCATAACTAATTGAAATTAAATACCCATGATTAGCAAATAAAGATTCATTTTGATCACGAGGTTTTTCTTTCATATTATTTGGATTTTTAGGATCCATTCCAAGAGCAATAGCAGGTAAAGAGTCAGTAATTAAGTTAACCCATAATAAATGGATTGAAATTAAGGGAGCAGGTAAACCAATACAAATGGCAACAAATATTGCAAAGACTTCACCAAAGTTACTTGAAAGTAAGAATAAGACAGTCTTTTTAATATTGGCATAAATACTACGTCCTTCTTCAACGGCTTTTTCAATACTGGCAAAGTTATCATCAGTTAAAACCATATCAGCAGCCCCTTTAGCAACATCAGTTCCAGTAATCCCCATCGCAATACCAATATCAGCGGCTTTGAGGCTAGGAGCATCATTAACCCCATCTCCCGTCATTGCACAAATATTACCATTAGCTTTAAAGGCTTTAACGATTGAAACTTTATTTTCAGGAGAAACTCGAGCAAAGACACGAGTCTTTAAACATAACTTCTTTAATTCTTCTTCATTTAAATCATCAATTTCATAACCCATGACACATTCACTTGGATCTTTAGCAATCCCTAAATCTTTAGCAATAGCATAGGCGGTATCTTTATGATCGCCTGTAATCATAACAGTGGTAATCCCAGCTTCTTTAAATTTAGCAACTGCTGGTCGAGCTTCTTCTCGAGGTGGATCAATCATGGCGACTAAACCAACAAATGTTAAGTCTTCTTCTTTAATACTACTAGTTTCTTTCATCGCCAGAGCTAAGACTCTTAAAGCCTTATCACTAAAGAACTTATTAGCCTTATAAATATCATCAATATCTTTTTGCGTAATTTCAACTGCTTTATCATTTTTTAAGATTTTTGTTGTACCTTTTAAAATCGAATCAAGAGCCCCTTTGGTAAAAGAGATTTCTTTATTCCCATCTTGATGAAGTGTTGACATCATCTTACGAACACTATCAAATGGTAATTCATTAATTCGAGGCATCTTCTCTTCTAAGAATTCTTTATGCAAATCAAAGTCATTTGCAAAGACGACTAAAGCAATTTCGGTTGGATCACCATATAAGCCATTATCAACAGTTGCATTTGAACATAAACTCATTCCACTTGAGAGGAATTTTAACATCTTATTTTCACTTTGAGGATTAAAGTCTCCAGTTTCTTTTTTATAATATGTATCATTTGTATAGGCTTCAACAACTGTCATCTTATTTTGCGTTAAGGTTCCCGTTTTATCACTACAAACAACACTAACTGCACCAAGAGTTTCTACACTTGGTAATTTACGAATAACACTATTGGCTTTAACCATGCGTTGAACGCCAATACTTAAAACAATTGTCACAACGGCTACTAACCCCTCAGGGACAGCTGCAACTGCTAAGGCAATTGCTCCAAGAATAGCCTCAATCCAGTGAGATAATTCATTATTTTGTCCATGAACAAAGATCCAAATAATATCAACAACCAAAACAAGAACGACAACAACAATTGTAATAATTCCTAAAATCTTTGATAACTCTGCGAGTCTTTTTTGAAGTGGAGTTAATTCATCATTTTCATTATCAAGAGATTTAGCAATTTTACCAATCTCTGTATTCATTCCAGTAGCAACAACAATTCCCATTCCTCTTCCATAAGTAACTGGAGTCGACATATAACACATATTAATACGGTCCCCAATTCCTACTTCTTTTGAAAAAACAATTTGGGCATCTTTTTCAACTGGAACACTTTCTCCAGTTAAAGATGATTCATTACATTTTAAGTTAATAGCTTCTATTAAACGTAAGTCAGCTCCAATCGTATCTCCTTCTTCAAGAATTACAATATCACCAACTACTAATTCTTCTGATTTAATTTTGACTTTTATTCCATCACGAACAACCGTTGTTTCTGGCGAAGACATTCTCTTTAAAGCATCAAGAGATGTCTGAGCCTTCTTTTCTTGAATTGTTCCAATTAAACCATTCATTAAAATAACAAGTAAAATAATAATAACATCAGGCCAATCTCCAACATTTAAAAAATCAAATCCTTCATTAATTGTTTCATAAATACTAATCCCAAGGATTAATGCAACTGCAGCAAACAAAACATAAAGCATTGGATTCTTCATTTGATCTAAGAAGATTCTTAAAATAGATTTCTTCTTGCCTTCTAAAAGCTTATTGGGACCATATTTTAATAATCTTTCATTAGCTTCTTCTTTACTCAGTCCTTTTTTTAAATCGCTTTGTAAAGCTTCAACGGTTTGCTTGGAGTTTAAAGACTCATAAGCTACTCGTTTAATCGACTTCTTCTCAACTTCATTGACACTTTTTTTCATAAAGTCTCTCCTTAATCAAGTTGGTCTCGCTAATTATTATTATTGTATATTTCCGGACTTTCCTTTAAAAAGTCGTGTTGACGAAAAATATACTTCGCTACTCCCCAAATCTTGAATTATTATAACCTATTTAAACCCTTATTAAAATACTTTCTTCTTTAAAAGAAGATATTAACTCATCCCTTTTAATATATTATAAATTTCGATAAAATCAGTTGATAGGGAATAGTTTTTGATCTCTTCTTCATCAATCCAAAATACTTCTCCCTCAATACTTGAATTAATATCTCCTCTAAATGTTTTAGTGCGATATAAGTAGCAGCGATCAACCATTAATTGATTAACCCATTCCTTAATTCCCATAAACTCAAGATTAGATATTTCTAGTCCAGTTTCTTCATAAAATTCTCGAATGACACTCGTCTTAATTTCTTCATTTTCTAAAATATGCCCGCCAGGAAAAGTTAAACCAGGCCAATCCGATTTAACACGGTTCATAACTAAAATTTTACCTTCATCATTATATAAAAGACACATGTTGGTCTTGCTAATTTTTTTCTTCATAACTAATCCTTAAAAGAAGCATTTAAATTCTTAATTATTTCTTCATCAATCTTTAAAATCTGACGATCAAAAGTATATAAGCCATTAGCCTCATCTTCAACATCATTAAACTGCGTATAAACAAAACCCACTAAATTTTTCCTACTTAAAGGAAGAAGTTTTTTATTAAAGATCTTTATATATTTCTTCTTTAATCTCTTCTTTGTTTTTAAATCTTTATAAAAAGTTCCCTCACATCCATAAAAATGGTCCTTAACTCTTAGGGCTAATCCTCCCATCTCAGAGAGAATATAAGCGCGTCCTTTTGGTTTAAAGTTTTTTAAACGCGTAAAATAAATATGTTTAGAAAGAAAATCGCTGGCTCCAATATCAAACCAGCCACTATTAGTATCATATAATTTACTTGGATCCATTGATTTAGCTATTTTATAAAAGAATTTAGAATCAAATTGACCCCAGCCTTCATTAAAAATTGTATAAGTAATAATACTTGCAAAGTTATAGTAATTTTTTATCACTGCCTCAACTTCTTTAGCAAAGATTTTACGTCCTAATTCATCTTCTCTTCCTAAGTATTGGTATTTTTCACTTGTATCTTTTCTTATAGTCTTTTGTTTAAAATAACCCTGAACAGTTGAAAAAGCTTTTCGACCACCATTAACAAAATCTTGCATTACTAAAAGACCATGCTTATCACAAAGGGAATAAAAAATATCACTTTCAGTTTTAGCATGAACTCTAACGGTATTAAATCCAAGATTTTTAATAGCTAATATATCTGCTTCATAATCTTTATAACTAAGCGGCGTTAAATTCCCAAGATAATAATATCCTTGATGAAGGATTCCTTTAATAAAAAATTCTTTATTATTTAAAAATACTTTATTAACGTTATTAACTTTTTTTATTTCTATTTTTTTAAAACCAAAATGAGTTTTAACTAAATCACTATTTGAACTGACTTCAACTTCATATAAATAAGGATCAAAAGGAGAATAATGTCTGACATTTTTAACTGGTAAGATGTAATTTTGATTAGATTGTAATAAAAATTCTTCATTATTAAATTTAACTTTAATATCTTCATTAACTTTAGAAATGCAAGAAAAACGAATAGAACTAATATCAAATAAGGGATCAATCTTAATTTCTTTTAGATAGTTTATTGGGAGTGATTCTAACCAAACAGTTTTATAAATTCCTGAACTGGAAGTATAATAAATCCCGCCTCGTTTAAGGGCTTGCTTCCCATAACTATATGGTCCTTGATCAATTAAATTTTGTACTTGAAGGATAATTTCAAAACTATTTTCTTTAAGATGTTGATCAATTCGCGTTGAATAACGAACATAACCACTTTCAAAGGTGGAAACTAACTTTCTATTTATATAAAGTTTAGCTTTTTGATTAACACCTTCAAAATGAAGGATTAAATGCTCATAGGAAAAATCATTGAGGTTTACCTCTAAGCGATAATACATATAATCATCAATATTTACTAATTTATTTATTTTGCTTAAACTTGTTTCAGGTGAAAAAGGCACATTAATAACCTCATCAAATTCAAGAGGTAACTCTGAGCTTTTAGTTATTTTAAAATCCCAGTTTCCATTTAAACAAAAATATGAGTCACGTTTAAAAAGAGTGCGTGGATATTCACTTAAATGGGGCTTGCTGAAATCAATAAGAGAGAGATCTTTTATTAAACGTTCATCAGCTAGTATTCCATTATTTAAGTGCTTATTTTTCTTCATAAGATTATTCTTTTACTAGTTAAATTCTTCTCCTAAAGAAGGGAAGTTATAATTAAATAAGGCATTATTAATTGTATAAATATCATAGATCTTGTTTTCAATAAAATATTTAATAACAATATCGTGGATATTAGAGTTTTCAAAGCTATGACCAAGTTTATTAATGTATTCATTAGCACTAGTAAAATCTAATTCAAAGGCAATTGATAAAGCAATTGCTTCTTTTTTTGATGGAATAAATTGTGGATCATTATGTAATTTAAATAATAAATCTCCCTTTATATTAGCTTTAAAAATTAAATCTTCTTCTTCGTATTTTAAACTTTTAATATAGCGATTAGTTAACTCAACAAATTCATTATTATCTTTTATATTAAGATTAGTACTTAAAGTACTTTTTTCATTTAAAGATAAATAATTCATAATTTCATCTTTATAAATGGTATCAATTGTTAAAGGAAAATTTTTATACATTACTAAAAAGATATCAATATCATTATGAGCTTTAACAAATTTAATTAAAACATCACAAGCAATTTCATAAGCTTCTCTAAGTGGATAATTAAATTCCCCACTTAAAAGAGGAAAAGCAATTGATTTATAACCTTCTTTTAATAATAAACGTAAAGAATCTTCATAAGCACTTCTTAAGTTTGCTTCTTCGTTATGTTTGCCGTTTATATAGTTTGGTCCAACTGCATGAATTATTGCCTTTGTTGTTTTAAAATCAAAAGAGGGAGTCATCACCGCATGTCCCACGCGACAATGTCCAATATCACTACAAGCCTTTTTCATCTTAGCATCTCCTGCACGATGAAAAATGGCGCGTGTAACACCTTCAACCATTCGTAAATTAATATTAGCTGCTGCTACAATTGCATCAACTTTTAAATCTAATAAATCACCTTTAAGTACATAAAATGCCATAAAATACCTCGAACTTTATTATAGCAATTTTTAGACCCAAATACTACTTTTTGTCGCTAAAGATTATTTATTTTTGAATAATAATGATAAATATCATCACTTTCTAAATATCCAAAACCTAGTTTTTCAATAACTTTTTGACTACCAATATTTCCTTTAATAACTTTAGCTTTAATTGAAGAAATTTTTAAAGTAAGAAAAAGAAACTCTAAGACTTTCATTGCACTTTTAAAAGCTAAGCCTTTATTTTGATATTCTTTGATAATTCTAAAGCCAATTTCAGCACTATTTTGATAATCAATATTATGGATTATTACTTCTCCAATTAATAAACCCTTTCTTTTAAGCATAAAAGAGATTGCCTCTTTATGCTTAAAATCATCGATTACCATTTGATAAAAATACTCCTTAGTGATTAATGGATTATTTAGATCTACATAATAATTTAGTTCATAATATTTATTTAATTCATTATCAATATTTAAGTAATAATAAGCATCCTTATCTTCTTCCTTTAACTCCTCTAAATAATATTCTTCATCAAGTTGAAGCTTTGGTACTTTAAAGAGAAAATCAAAATTAGAAAAAGCGATAAATAAAGGATGATTAACAATTTTTAAGGGATGAAGCGATAATTTTGATTTTCGTAATCCAAGATCACCAGCATCATCTTCACGGCATAAAATTAAGTTTGGGTAAAAGGAGGCTAGAGAATTAATAATGTAAATATAAATTCCTTCATATTCTCTTAAACCCTTTTCAACGTGTTCATAAAAAACTCCGTTTAATATTTCACCATAAGCAACACCAATTACTTTTTCTTTATCAAAAACAATAATCCCCTCTAAATTATAAAAATGAAAATTATCCATTAATTCAATGGCTTTTTCTTCCTCATAAATTCCTTCTTCAGTTAAATTTTCCTTTTCACCTCGAAACTCTTTAATAAATTCTTTTATTAATAAGTGATCTTGATCCTCTATTTTTTTAAAACTAACATCAAGATAAGTTTCTTTAAAATATTTTAATAAGTGTCTTTTAGCAGAATACTTTTTCCCTTTTAATTCTAAAAGATCTTCAAAACTATAAGTGTAATCACTATCATCACGAAAATAAAAGGAACTACCATGAGGATAAATTTTTTCTAATTCTAAAATATGCTTATCATCTGCATTGATAATAATAAGAGGATAAATAGAGTGATCTAAAACATATTTTTCTAATAACTTAACTCCTTTATAATAGTTATCATTTAATGGTAAAAAATAACCAGTTAATTCCTCAGTTAAAGTTTCTCTAATAAATATATAATCATTATCAAAAGATATTTGGGTTTGAAGATAATCAGCCCACATCTCTAAAAAAGCTAAAGAATAGTTACTATTGATTGTATCTAAATCATAAACATATTCTTTAAGTCTTAAAATATCTTCTTTATGAATTTTCCGAAATTCCATATGTCCTTATTATATCTCATTTTCTATGAAATAAAAGGATGAGACTTATTATATTTCTTCTTTTAATCTATAATAGTCTTATGAGTGATCGCGGAATGAAAAAATGGTTACCTTTTTCAAGTTTAGTTGAACAAGGAGAAACCTTAAAGAAAATGTTATATGAGAAAAATAAAATCTCTAAACCATTAGTGAGCATCGAAAGAGCTCGTAAAATCGATACTTTATTAAAAGATTATAACTATCTTGATACTTTACATCTAACGATCTTTTTTGATGGTTATTTATATGAGGTAAATAAAAAAATTGTTAGAATCGATCTTAATAAAAAAATTATCGTTTTCGATAATTATTTTATTAAGATTAATGACATTATAGATATTGAAGCTAACGATCCTTTTTTTGATATTTGTTAATAATAAGTTTCTCTTTTAATATATAAAGGATATAGTAAATAAATAACTGAGATCCCAAAGTGAGCAAGATAACTAAAAAGAGAAATAATTAAATAAATAATATTTAAATAACCATTTTGATATGTCACAAATGCTGAAATTGAAACATAGATATTAAATATAAACGAAAGAAAAGATAAAGCACAAATAATAATTCCTAAAATTGTTAAGGCTTTAAGATTATTTTTATTTTCTTTGTTCTTCTCAAGAACTAAAAATACAAAATAGAGAATTCCAGCAACTATATAAAGACTGATTGGTGATAAAAAGAAAGTTAAAAAAATACCCGAAAGAATCATTTTAATGGCTAAAATAACAAAATCAAAAAGAGCTAATAAAAAGACTGCTCTTGTGGCTTCACTTTTATTATTATCTGATCTTCTAAACATATTTGAAATAACAACATAAAAGGCTATATTAATTAAACTAACTATTATATTAATAATGTTTTCAGCTGCAAAAACATTAACTCCATCTAAAGCAGTAGTAACTAATCCAAAAATAAAAGTTAGTGCCATTAAAAGCGCATAAAAACCAGCAATATTACTGGCTAATTTTGGAAATGGAAATTTGGCAAAAAACCTATTTATATTTAATTTATTCATTTAAATAATTTTAACACCTCTTTATTTATCAATCAATTAAAATAGTATTCGTACTTACACTGCTCATGTACAGTTTCCCCTAAAAGAGTAATGGCTTGATTTGGACAATTACTAAAACAGTGGTAGCATAGCGTACATTTTCCCTTTTGTTTGACTTTGCCCTCATTTATTTCTAAGTTTTGCATTGGACAGGTCTTTACACATAATTCACATCTAATACACTTTTTCGAATCGATTTTAACCTTGTCTGAGTAATTTTTTGTCTTATTATAAAACCACAACCTTTGACCAAAAAATACTGCCAATGGTTTAAGGGTAGAGATTTTCGTATGAAAATACTAACCATCCCTTGATAGGCTAAATAGGTGTAGCGGCAATGAGAATAAACAACCACCAATTAAGCACCACTAAAAATTAACAACTTCCCGCTTTTGACATTTGTTGTTTGTGTGGTAGAATTTTTGTGTATTTATGTGTGGAATTAGATTTATTTTCCACAGAAAACGCAAACACAAAACGGCTTGAGCCGAATTAATATTTTACGAGGCAAGATAATTGAAAACATTAATTATGATAAGTGGCACAATGGGTGTTGGTAAAACAGCTACTTGTAGAAAACTACAAAAAATATTGCCTTGCAATGTTTTTCTCGACGGAGATTGGTGTTGGGATATGCAACCTTTCGTTGTTAACGAAGAAACTAAAACTATGGTTATGAAAAATATCTGTTTTCAGTTAAACCAATTTTTAAGATGTTTTCAATATGAATACATCATTTTTTGCTGGGTGATGCACGAACAAAGTATCATTGATTACATTTTATCCTCGCTCGATACTGACGGTTGTTCAATAAAATCGTTCTCTCTACTTGCAGATAAACATGCCTTAGTAAAAAGAATAGAGTTGGATATTGATAGAGGGATAAGAACGTCGGACGTTATTGATAGAAGCGTTGCTCGGATAAACAATTACAATGTGTTAGATACAGAAAAAATTGATGTAAGTAATATTACACCATCACAAGCTGCTGAATTAATCAAAACAAGATCATGAGCAAAGTCTTTAGCCCACACTCAACATCTCATCTTTCGAGATTTTCAAGAAAACCCACGCCACCCTATTTCTTCAGCTATACATCCAAGCATAATAAAGAGTAAGCTTAAAGCAATAGATGGGATTTCCCATTTAGCATAAGTCATTCCAATCATATCCAAAAGATAATTTGTAACTATAAAACCTACAATTAGAACAATTAAGACAATCACGCTATAAATAATCGACTTCAAACTAATATCGAATTTCATTTTAAGAGCTGATCGTTTTGATTTACCCTATTTCTGACAAGTAGCAATAAAACAAGTCCTAACATTGGTGCATATTGAGTAAAAGAAACATCATAATCACCAACTTTTGTAAATTCAAAGCGTAATAAAAGTAAGCCTAAACTTAAAGTAATAACAAAAATAATATATATGAATATATCTTGAATATCTCTATCTATATGAAGTAAATGTTTTGAATTCTCTATAAATCTGACTCATTTATGCTTGCCAAAAAAGCCTAAAGACTGCTCAAAAGTCTGATTAAGCTCATAACCTGTCATATTTCCATAACCTAGTAAACCTAGCAACCCGTGTTTTAATGACATATTGCTACTCCATTTATATTATACTTATTTAATATACAATAACTTAAATATGTTTATGATTATCTGTCAAAATAAATATATATTAGAATAACATTCTATTAAAGGTTTTGTGGTTTTTGTTTCAACATAGAATGTAGTTTTATTTGTTATAATCATAGGATAGTAATAACCAATTAACCAATTTTCAGTCTAAATGTTTCGAGCAACATTTAAAATAAATCATTATGAGAAATATAATAATAAAAACCTCCTTAGACATCTCTGTTTATTCTTTATATGCGACAAAAAATTATTTACATTAGGTTCGTTATTATTATGTCAAACCCAGTCAGTTTTATGTTTTATAATCGTTTACACAAAGTTCATCATTACTACTCATAATTTCAAAATGATAATTGTCTAAAGTGGTTTTTTTAATTGCAATAGTCCCTTTTTAAATATCGTTTTTTTAGTACCAATCATCTCTTGTTGTAATTTCAGCAATGGCTTTTGAGACAGCTTCTAAAAGAGTTTTATTCTGATTTGATAATATATCGCCCGCCTCTTCAGCGTCACATAACGGACCCTCAATTTCTCTAAACATATACTCAACAATGTCACTAATGTTATCTTCATTATATTCAGATAATTTCATTACAGGCAATACAAATTTTGTTAGAAATTCATCAACATCTTTACTGTATTTTTTCATTTTATTTTATTTTCCTTTCATAATATGGCTATACTTTTTTGTATGGAATCTAGTAACAGTATTAGCATTATTAGTTTTAGGGTTAACCCTTGAATTAATCTTGTTTCTGCAGTATCTTTCATAAGATTGACGCCCAAATTTATCTGTTTTTATTGTAGACACTTTTATTGGTTTGGTGTGTAAATTAACATGTAATTCGCCTACTTTCCATCTATAAAATAGCTAAATGAAAAGTATTAATATAGTTAGAATTTTTTAATGAAGCATCAATTTTATTTTTCTCAACTTTTTTAGTGCCAGTGTTTTCTAGTTATAAAATATTAATAATATTGGCTTTCGAGTCTTTATATGAATATATAGCCTACACTTCTTAATTTATCTATATTGAATTTTTTTCGTTTATCAATACTTGCTTAATATCACTTAGATTCATAAAGATTATTAATAGTTTTTTATGTTTAATAAACGACTTTTTATTCTTCGTAATTAATCTTTCCTGCTTCAATGTTTTCTTTATCGAGTTTTCTATCTAGAACAGTATCAATTCTACCCATATCTGTTTTTTCATGAGTGCAAACTAAAGTGATCTTTTTACTTTTATATATTGGCATTTTGTATTTTTTTGTCTTCGTATATTGAATATTATTCTCGTTATAACCCCAATGCTCAATATAAACATGATTCCCTTGTCCTAAATAATTAGGTAAGAAAAAATCGGGATGCAGGACTTCTTTTTCCGTTGCTCCATATGGAAGTTCTTTTTCATAGGCATGTGAAATACCATGATCAAATAAATAATTATCTATATCTCTTTCTGATTTACTTTTTACAACATGTCCATCTTTACACGTGTATCTTCCCTCATAATCCTCATCAAGCAACTCGACATGAGAACCCTTTGTTATTTTAACTAAAATCTCTTTGTTTTTATACTTGTGAAAGCAATTCGAACAAAATAAAAGTCCGTCAGTAGTTTTACCACATAAAATACATTTTGATTTATTATTTGAATCAATAATAATAGTTTTATTTGGTGTCTCATTAATAGAACTTATATTATCTTTATTGATAAATGATATATTTTTATCTCCTTCTTTAGAGTTCAAAATGTCTAACATTTCCTCTGTTTTATGCTCTTTATAACATTTTTTGCAAAAGGCAAAATCTTTAGTTGACTCTCCACATATAACACACTTATCAAACCCTTCAATTGGTAGTTCAACATAAGTTCTCGTGTTGCAATTACACAATTTATCAACATCATGAAAACCATCACATTTATCACATTTAACAATTTTCCCTTGTTTTAATTCATTTGCATGTTTAGTGCAAAGACCATCTTTGCGCGCATTTCCCATATAAACTTTTGTTGGTTCTCCACAAATTGGACAAAGCAAATCTTTTTCTGCCATTTTCATCTCTCCCAATAAAATTTATAAATCAGAAGTTAAATCTATTATTTAACTTTTACTCTGATACATTAACAAAATTCTAACATAATTAGTGAAAAAAATCGCCCAAATATAACATTAAAATACCTTTTGCTAAGATGTGCAAACTGAAAACACAAAGCATAGTATTTAGATCTAACTAATCGTTAGAGAGAGAATAATTTCCACAACGTTAAAAGTAGCTATTATTCAATAGCTTTGCAAAATAAGGTTCGCCCCACTTTATCAAACCTATTCTATTAAAAAGGTATTAAAGTGACATCCAAAGTGTCATTTTTTATTGTTTTAAGGAATTTTTAGACATTGTCCCAATTTTTATAATTTAAAACTCCTAGTACTTAGGATATATTAACAATCAATAAAACTACTTGTGCTTAAAATTAAGTTAAGTTAGAATGTTAGTATGATAAGCATAAAAAATTTGTGTAAATATTACACAAAAGGAAACAATGTTTTAGATGATATATCACTAGAAATTAATGATGGATGCATCTTTGGACTTGTTGGAATTAATGGGGCTGGAAAAACAACTTTCTTAAGATCTTTATGTGGAGTTTTTTCTCCTAGTTCTGGTCAAGTTTTAATTGATAATAATGATATTCATAAAGATCCTTATATCAAGAAAGATTTATTTTTTCTCAGTGATGAAATCTTTTATGGGCATAACACAAAAGGTGTTGATTTATTAAAGTTTTATCAAACATTTTATAATATAGATGTCGATTTATTCTACAAATATGTCAAAAATTTAAATCTCAATCCTAAAGCTGTTATCAGGAATTTTTCAAAAGGAATGAAAAGGCAATTATCTCTTTGTTTTGCTTTAGCTATTAAACCAAAATATCTTCTAATTGATGAAGCTTTCGATGGATTAGATCCACTTGTCAGAGTTAAATTTAAAGAAATTATTAAAGAATATGTTAAAAAGAATAATACAACTTTAATTATTTCTTCTCATTCTTTAAAAGAATTAGAAGACTTTGTTGATATTATCGGATTACTTCAAAATGGTAAAATAGAAATTAATGGAAACGAATCATTTAAACAAGGAAGTTATAAAAAGATTCAATTTGTTATCAAAGATCAAAAAACTTTAATATTAATTAGTGAACTGGCTAATATTCATAACTTTGTATTTAATGGCTCAATTGGTCATTTTATTGTTGATACAAATGTATTTAATATTGAAGATTTTAAATCAAAGTTTGATTTAATTTTTGTTGAGGAAGTAGAATTAAATCTTGAAGAACTCTTTATTCTTTCTTCAAAGGAGAAGCATGATGAATAGCAAATATCTAAAATATTTATTTAAATCTAATATTACAGGATTGCTTGTTCTACTATTTATTCCTTTAATAATATTTCTTGTTAATATTGGAGTTAGTAACCACATTCAATTACATTACCAAAATAATTCATATATGGGTTTTCGTGCTCCTGATTTAACAACTATTTTAGTTCTTTTTATCTTTATCTCATTTTATTTAGGTAAAATATCAACTAGATTCTTTTCAAGCAGAAGACAAGTTGATGTTTATTATTCGATCCCTGAATCAAAAAGAGTATTATTAACTACCAACATTGCATTTTCCCTTATAAGTATTTTTTTAATAAACTTAATCGTTTATTTTTGTGGAATTGGATTATTACTATTAAAAACATCTACTTATTTTTACGAAATATCTTATAGCTTCACTAATATAATGATTATATTTATTGTAATTTTTTCATTTAGCGTCTTCTTATATTTTATGAGTATTTTTTCTCACGTAATCAGTAATAAAAACGATGGTTCTTTCATTCAAATTTTCTATTTTGCAATTTCTATGATTTCAATGACTTTTATTCTTGCTGCAGTTGCAACCGCCTTATATCCTGATAGTTCTCAAAGATTTGATGCAAGTAATTATGATTTTATTATATTTGCATTCCTAATCAATAATTATTTCCCAATGTCAGCAAATCAGAAAGCTTTAGATATTGATTATTCTCTATTTGCGATAACCATTTCTTTAACTATTTTAGTATTTTTCGCCTTTGTTATTTTGAGCTATATTTATGTTGATAAAAAGAAAGCAGAAAACATTAACGAAGTTAGTTCTCATCCTTTAGCCTATAACTTTGTTATTCCTTATATAATGATGTTTGGGTTTTTTGGAATCTTTAAATTAATTCCAAGAGAGGGATATATTACTCTCATATATTTCGTTCTTTTATTAGTCGTCTGGTTTTTCCTTTATCTTAATTTTAGAAGAAAAATTGTTTTTAAACCTTTAGATTATGCTCTTTTACCAATCAGTGCTCTTTTTGGTTATTTCCTTACCTTTGTTCAATTTTAATTTTCTTTATTAGAAAAATTCATCTTTTAAAAGCACAAGAATTTAAAAATTAAAATAAATATTTCATAAAGATTAACGACATTAATGATATTGATGCCTCAATTTTTGCATATCTTAAATAATAAAGTTCACTTCTTATATATAAGGATATAGTAAAAACACAAATGAAATTAAAATGTGTACAATTAAAATAGTGAATAAATTATAGTTATTGTAAAGTACATTAATAGTGTCATGAGTAAAAAAATAGACTCTAATAAAACTTAACAGTTTTTTTAATTTCTATGAATTCTTAATGATTTCAAAAAATATTCTGAAGCTGTTATAAATAATATTAAAGTTGTAATCTTAAAAGATGGCCGTTTTCAAATATTCAAGTTTAGTTTGCTTAATATTTAATCAGAGAGCATAATAAATTAAAAGGGAAGAATATATGAAAAAATATTATCTATCCCGTTTCTTCTTTTCACAATAAGTGCTTATACTAATGCACCAGTTAATACTGTAATCTCTATCCCTGGCCAAACTGTAAAATATGAAATTACACCAACTAATCCAGAAGGTCCTGGTTCAATACAAACAGAACAATTTAAAGCTGATTGTGATTTTTTTGGTTTTAATATTGCTGAACAATGGTTTCCATATCGCGCTACAACTTTTAAAACTGAAAGTGATCAGAAATTAGATGCTGGTTTTTTACAATATCAAACTGACATTCAACAAGTATTGCTTAGAAACAATAATAATTCGGAAGCTTTTGCTGTCGTTTATAGAGTAGTAACTAGTCCAGTAGGAAGGCGTTATAACGGTATTTTAGGAATTGGAAGTCACAGTGATACTTGGTATACGCGCAAAATAAAAACAACTGTAGATATTCCAGATTATAATACAATTGGTCAATGGGTTCCAAAAAATCAACATGACAATTATAGTGGCTTTTTAGGAATTGAAATTGGTTCTTCTGGCGGATCTATATCTGCAAATGTAAACTATAATGAAAGTCAATTGAATGTAATCAGTCGTACAAATGTAGCTACTAATCATTATGAAACTGAATTTGAAATTATCGGTAATAATAATTACAATCTCTATTCTGCTGAATACTTTGGTTTTTTTACTATTCTTGGTCCTGTATCATATGAGTTGATGTCTTTATCATTAACTCATGAAATTACTTATTTTGGTAGCCAATATTTTGGACTTCAAACTAGAACTATCACCCTTAGCCATTCTTAGTATTTATCATTGATTTATTTTGAAAGGAGTTTATTATGAAATTAAAGAAAGTCTTTTTAAGTTTAACCTTTATATCGCTATTATTTTCGTGTGGTCCTAATCCCCATAGAGATAATATTGCATTTTTAGATAAATACGAGGCCTCAATCTTTTATCGAGGAGAAAAACCTTCCTATTATAAAGATGTAAAGAATTATCATGATTATAATTTTGAAGATGTTTCTTCTACTCTTGGTAATTATAGCTTGTTTGTTATGGATGTTACTTTCATGGATACTATTCCTTCCATCAGTGAATTAGATAGACTTTACGATTGTTTACTCGCCCCTGGCGATGTTTATATTTTCTTTGTCAAATATCGTGTAAAAATGCCTTTTTTAGCTGGCACGAAATTTACAAGATACTATACTGCTTATAACATGGAAAAAGATCATGACATTGTTGTCTTTAGAAACAACTTTCATGGTTTTATCAATTGCACTACAATGACATATTCATATGGTACAAGCGACAATAATGTTAAAGTAGAACTAAACCCTAAAACAAATATTTTTAGTTTTTTTCAATACATTAAAGAATCATTATTAGAAAATTAAGTGTGATCTGAGGCTTGCTATTACAAATTTTGCAAAAGGCTTTATGAGACTATTATTGGAGGATAGAAAATGATTAAAATTGAAAATATAAGTAAAATTTTAAAGAATGGGGATGGCTTTTTTTCTGCTTTAGATAATATTTCTGTTGAGATACCAAAGAATAAAATTACAATAATATCTGGTTCTAGTGGGAGTGGCAAAAGTACTCTGTTAAGTATTATTGGACTCTTACAAGCTCCTTCCAGTGGTAAAATAGTTATTAATGATTACGAGGTTAATTATCGTAAACCTGCTTCTTTAAAAAAGTATATCAATCAAAATATTTCTTATGTCTTTCAAGAGTTTAATCTGATTGAAGATTTTAATGTTGTTGATAATCTTTTAATGGTCTGCAATGATTTAGAACTAGTTAATGAAATATTATTAATGATTGGTTTACTCAATAAAAAACAAACTCCAACCAAACTTCTTTCGGGAGGAGAAAAACAACGTTTAGCAATAGGCAGGGCAATCGCAAAAAGTGGTGAATTCATTCTTCTTGATGAGCCTACTGGAAATCTTGATGAAAAAAATGGACAAATAATATTTGAATTATTAAAACACTTCTCAGTTAATAAAACGATTGTAGTTGTTACTCATGACATGAAATTAGCTAGCAATTATGCTGATTTTGTTATTTTGCTCAATTCTGGTAGAATTTCTTCTTCTTTTAAAATGACTCAAAATACTTTTAGAGTTAATTTAAAAGATCAAAATATAGATGCTTTTTTATCAATATTAGAAGTTTTAAAATATAAGCTTCTTGAATCTCCTATTAAACTTAAAGTTAAAAGCGATAACAAAGAAAAAGATTACTTGATCAATTTAAATAATCTTCTTAGTATCCTTAATGAAATATATACAGACTTTAATAAATATGAAATTACTATTACTTTGGAAGAAAAACAAGATTTAGAAAATACTTCAAATGATTTATTAATGACTACAAAAGATAAAAGACACATTTTCTCTTTAAGATTTGTGTTTAAATATTCTGCCAAGTTATTTAAAAATAAATTTTGGAGGAATATTTTCTCAGTTCTTTTGCTTGTTTTAAATATGCTGATGATTTTTGTTTATGCTAACATCGCAACTTTTGATTATGTTGGGGCAACCAATAATGGATTAATTAGAAATGATGCCTTCTTTGCTGAACCTATAATAGATGAAGTAAATGAGATTACTTCTGAACCAATCCGTTATAGAAGTGGGAAAAATCTTTACTCTTTTTTCGATGATAAGGATGTAAAACCCTTATCGGTATTTAAAACAACTCCTGAAAATGTTCGCTTTTTATTTTCCTTTGTAGTTATTGATCAGCCACTTAATTATCGAGGGACACTTATCAATCCTCCAAAGGAAGATAATGTAATTGTTTCTGAATTCATATCAGCAATTCATGATCAAGAAACTATTGAAATTGATACTTTTAGAGAATTTGGCTTAAATTTTAATTATTCCTTAACAATCGAAAGGACAGTTCCTTGTAATCTAGATCCAAATGATGTTCAGCTTTATCTAAATGATAATTTATATCAACAACAAAATGGCGATAAATTTATTGGTGATTACAGTTTAGCTTTTATTTCCGATGATACTTTTTCAAAGATGAAGAATCAAAACTCTCATTTCATTTATGGTAGTAATTTCTTTTATAGTAAGTTAAGCCTTTCTGAATATGCTAATCATTCCCTTACTTATCAATTATATCAAGATGAACCTTTACTCTTTGGCGTTGTTCCTCAAAAAATAAACGAAATTGTAATTGCTAAAAACTTTTTTGAGAAATATAAGCATCTTACTGATTTTACTGAGGTTGAGGAATGTTTAGGAAGAGAATTCCTTTATCGTGATTTTAATTCCTCGCCAAATCGTGACCTTTATCAAGAAAAACTCAATATCTATGATGTTGTCTCTAAAGTAAAAGTGGTCGGTGTTGTTGAAGATCCCGCTGAGGATGTCTTTACTGCCTTTGCCTTTAATGAGTCTTTAAATAAAGAAAGAAATTATTTTTTATCAAGTTATCTTGTTGAAGCTTTGGCTTATAGGGATCATTTTAAAGTCTTATTGGATGATGGTATCTTCTTTAATTTAACTTATTTAAACCCAATACTTTCAATGAAACTATTAGTTAATAGTCAATTTATGTATATTATCCTTAGTGCTATTATAATTATGTTAGTCTCAACAATTACCTTTCTTTGTTTAACTTTTATTGCCAATGTTCGAAGTAAATATAAAGAAATAGCTATTTTAAAATCTTTTGGAACCTCAAAGAGAAATATTTATGGCTTGTTCTTTATTTTAAACTATTTTATCGCTTTTGTATCTATGTTAATAGGTCTAGGATTATCTACTTTAGCGCTGCATTTTGTTAATCTTGTTTTCATGACTAAAGAAATTTTTAATATTGATTATATTTTAGTAATCGCTACTCCTTATTCTTTTATTTTGATATTATCTGTTCCTTTAATAGTTGCACTTATTTCAACTTTAATTGCTTTACATAGAGTTAATAGAATTGATATTGCTTTGGCTTTAAAAATGTTTTAGTTTGTCCAAGAAAACTTGATCTTTTATAAAACAAATAAATTACAAATAAAAACACGATATTTATCGTGTTTTTCTCTTATTTGGGTTTGTAGAACTATATTGATACAATTACGCACCCCTATCAAAATCTACGCACCCCTGTGTTTTTTTACGCACCCCTAAATGGTGGCTTAACAGAGCATTCTTATTTGATGTATTCTTCTAATATTGATTTTATCACAGAAATATTATTATTTTCAAGTAGATCTATTAATTCTCCCAATAAACATCAACATTTATATTGTTATGCTAGGCTTTACAAACATTTTACACTTATATAAATCCTAGTGTAAAAATTGCAAGTAAAAGTGTCGCAAGATTTGCTATAAAACCGTATAATATCGCATGCTTACGTGTTTTTTCATCAAGTTTGATCGCGTAGATAACCATCTCAATTGAAAATACTATAATCTCTCCTAAAACCAGTGTGACAATTAATCCAATTTCTGCTGCCCAAAAATAGTAAGCCACAACCATAGCAGCTGTCAGCGCTGATTGCGTAAAGAAATTTACTAAACCCACAAGTATAAAACTCTTTTTACTTGTATACATAAATGCAAACAATACTAAAAGTTCAACAATGATCGTAGTAATCACTCTAACAACATACTTCCAAGTGAAATCTACTACAGGAATTTGCTCTATGACGTCACCAACATTTGTTTGTGTACTCCCAAGATTAACACCTGTTAAATCATAAATCATTTCAGATGTAAACATTTTACGTTCAATAACTTTTGATGATATCAATGTTTGATCATCCAGTATAATCAAAATTTTAAATGTTCGTGGTGCGCTATAGTAACCTACTTTAAATATATTTGCACCTTCAAGACTCAAGTGTGTTGGCGCACCACCACCATAAAGTGTCCTAGCAGCAAACCCATCACTATCTTGATAACCATTCAATATATCAATGGGATATTCATCATTGTAGTATTGTTCTAACCTATATGCATATTCATCAAACTGCAATGTTTGTGCAGTGCCACCATAAGGTATAAGTAACTCAAAACGGTATGGTTGATCTATCCCTTTAACTTCAATGACTGCTGTTGGTTTAGCAAACATATCTGCATACGTTGCTTTTGGTACGATTAAAACTGTTAAAATTACCATCATGATAAAAATAAATAACTTTCTCATATAAAAATACCCCTATTCATCTATGTTTATAGTTTCATTT
>DATESL010000014.1:0-49598 GCA_035270825.1 Candidatus Onthovivens sp. | reverse complement strand
CGATTATTTCATGCATTTTACTTATTCTTGCTATCTTGTCTTTTGTATATAGATTCTATTACTTAGGAGATTATTATGGTGGGGCAATATTTGATAATATAAGATACTTTCAAATGTTACTTTTTGAACTATTTTATATTATTTTTCCTGCGCTTGGTGTTTCTTTTGAAATTGTTCATTTTGTCCATCTTTTTAGTTATAGCAAAACTAAATACTATAAAAAGAATATAATAAAACCTTAATTATATATGGTTTAATATTCTTAGTATTTTTTATCTTCTACATTGCTAGTCAAGTTGTGATGATTACATCTTAAAGGGAGAAATTCAGATTATTATCAATTATATTTTATACATAATATTACTTTTTTTATTTAAATGTTGTAATATATAAATATTAATATAAGGAGAATTTATGTATTGTAAAAAATGTGGTGCTGAAATTAGTGAAGATACTAAATTTTGTCCAGGATGTGGTACTAATTTAAAAGCTGCTCCTGAAAAAGTAGTTGAACCAAAAAAGAATAATGAAGAAAATGAAAATGATATTTTTTCTATTATCTTTGGTGTCTTATCAATTGTTCTTGCTTCCCCAATTGGACTAGTTTTAGGGATCATTGGTTTAAGTAAAAAATCAAAATATAAAGTTATTAGTATTATTGGTGTTGTTTTATCAACGCTTGCAACAATTTATTTAATTATTACGCTTATTTTTATTATTTATGCCGCACAAAATGCTGGACATATTGTTTTTTGGCCACCTTTTGACCAAATACCTTATTAGTGAGGAAATAAAAAGTGTATTGTAAAGCATGTGGAAGTGAAATCAAAGACGGGGCAAAATTTTGTCCAGTTTGTGGAAAAAACTCCGAAGAAAATGTTGTTGTCAAAGAAGTCATTTATGACTCAAATTCAGGAACTGTTCCTCAAAATGATAAACTTGGTTTACTTTATGGAATTTTATCAATCGTCTTACCATCACCAATTGGATTGGTCCTTGGAATTATGAGTTTAAAAATCTCTAAAAAGTATCGTGTCTTAGCAATTATTGGAATTATTCTTTCAATCATTGGAACAATCTTTATTTTCTTTTCAATTATTTATCGTTTTTCTTTCTTTTTTCGATTTCCTTTTTAATTGAATCGATCAATTAGTAATATTTAAAAAGCCTTCTACTTAATAATAGTAGAAGGCTTTTATTATTATTATTAATAATATTTTAATTTTTCTTCTTACGAGGTGGAAGTTCAATTTCACCAGCCTTAGCAAGAGAGATTTTTGTTAACACTGGACCAACTAATTCATAAATTAAGGTCGCAGTTAAAATCGTCGCTAAGATGATTGGGCCACTTCCTTCTAAGGCGATAGAGGCAGTTGTTGCAAGGCCGATTGCAACCCCCGCTTGAGGGAGCAGAGTAAAACCTAAATATTTTTTAACAGCTTTTGGAGATTTAGTCACACTTGCTCCAAAATAAGCCCCAAAGTATTTACCAAGGGAACGCATGATAATATAAATGCCACCAATAAGAAGCATACTTAAAGCCATTTGTGGATTAGTAAAGACCCCTAAATCTAAACTAGCACCAGAAATAATAAAGAAAAGCATATATAAAGGTGGTGTGAATTGTTCTAACATATTAATAGTTTTTTCATAGTCTTTAAAAGTATTTATATAGATTGCCCCCATCACCATACAAATAAGTAAAGGTGAGAGTTCAAACTCAGAGGCTTTTAAAAATGGAAGTTGAGCAAAACCAACACCAATTAATATAGCCGCAATACAAACGATCATTCGATTTGCGCGTGATTTAAAGATTTTAGTGGCAAGAAAAATAATAATTCCTAGTATAGCACCTAAACCAATTGAACCAAGTATTTCTAAAAGTGGTTTTAAAGTTACATCAATAATATTAATTTCTGAACTAACCTCCAAGGTTTTAGCAACTGAAAACAAAATTGTAAAGATAATCAAGGCAATAGCATCATCTAAGGCCACAACTGGAAGTAATGTATCCACTAAAGGTCCTCTAGCTTTATATTGTTTGACGACCATTAAGGTAGCAGCAGGAGCAGTTGCACAGCCAATGGCTGTTAAAACTAAAACAATTGGCATTGTAATAATTTCTGGGAAAATGAAGTGAAATCCTAATAAACCAATAAAGATTAAAAGACAAGCCCCTACAGCTTGAGTTAGAGTAATAATTAAAACTCTTTTACCAACACTTTTTAAACTTTTTAAAGAAAAGTTATTACCAATATTAAAGGCGATAAAACCAAGAGCTATATCACTGATCCAATTAAGAGAGGAAAGAGGAGAGAGACCACCAGCATCACTGACGCCCCACCCACCAATATAGGGACCAAGAACAAATGGTCCAAAAATAATCCCAGCAATTAAATAACCAGTTACATTTGGTAGACGAAGAAGATTCATTAGTCGTGTTGAAAGTAGGCCAGCCACTAAGGCTAAGGCAATGCATAATATTTGTCCCATAATTTTAAAAACTTCCTATAAATTGTTCTAAGTTAATGACCATGATCGCACCTTTAATGGTATTAAAGTGATCGGTAGTTTTATTAACAATTTCTCTTACTTTATCAATTTCACTATCTTCAACAACAAGTAAGATAATAGTTGATTCACGATACTTACGATTCGTTAAATGCTGTAAGGAGAAAAATACGGGTATATCATCACCTTCTTCAAAGATTCTTCTTAAAGATGTTGCTCCAACAACCGAAGCATTAAACCCTGATTGTGAAAGCTCTTTTAATAGAGGTGAAGGATCATTTTCAGTGTCAAGAATTGTTAATATAAGTTTGCGCATTTTAATCTCCTTTTTTATACTATATTTTCAATTTTACTACTTTATTTTGTAATTTCAATAGCATTAGAATTAATTTGATTTAAAGTAGTAAGTTAGAAAGTATAAGGCTTTTTTAATATCACCTTTTATTGTAGAATAAGGTTAATAGAAGGAGACTGAGGATGAAATTTAGAATCTATATGACCAAGTCAGATGAAAGATCAATAAACCTCCAAAAAGAGATCTTAAAGAGTTTATTATTCCTTAATTATCAAGAAGATAATCTTCATCCTAATCTTATTATTGTTATTGGGGGAGATGGAACTTTTATTGATGCTATTAGAGAATATAATGATTCCTTAGATAAAGTTAAATTTATTTGTTTTAATACCGGAATTTTAGGGTATTATAATGATTTTAAAAAAGAAGATCTTGAACACTTAGAAAACTATTTAACTGGAAAAGTTGGTTTTATAGAAGAGTTAACTATGTTAGAAACAAAAATTGCAGATAAAACTTATAAAGCAATTAATGAGTTTATCTTACTCAATCAACCACATAACATCTATTATAATGTTTATATTGATGGAATTTTACTTGAAGAATTCTTTGGAAGTGGTCTTTTACTTTCCACCCCAACTGGTTCCACAGCTTATAATCGCAGTTTGCGTGGAGCAATTCTTGATACTTATTTAGATGCTTTTGAATTAACAGAAATTGCAGCAATTAATTCTTCAAAATATTTAAGTGTTAATAATCCAGTTGTTTTTAGAGACAGTCATAAAATTATCTTTGAGGCTAAAAAAGAACAAAATGTAATGTTAACTTGTGATAATCAAGTTATTGATATAAGTAAAATTGAAAAAATAGAATTTTATAAATCAAGCAGTAAAGTCTATTTAATAACGAAGGAAAAAGATACTTTTATCTCTCGTTTAAAGAAAGCTTTATAAACGATAAATAAAAAGGAGGAGGGTAAGATGTATTTAATAAAAAGAAAAAAGGTTTTAAACAAACAAACTACGGAAATGGAAATTTTAGCTCCTGAAATTGCTATAAAAGCACTTCCTGGAGAATTTATTATTTTACGTGTTGATGAAAAAGGAGAACGCATTCCTTTAACAATTGCAGGAAGAGATTTAAAAGAGGGGACCATCAAAATTATTTTTCAAATAGTTGGAACAACTACTTTTAAATTAAATCTATTAAATGAGGGAGATTATATCTCTGATTTTGTTGGTCCATTAGGAAATCCAACAAAATTAGATAATCTTAAAAAAGTTGCTATTATTGGGGGAGGAGTCGGATGTGCGATTGCTCTACCTTTAGCACAAAAACTGCATGAAGAGGGAGTTATTGTTCATGCTATTACTGGTTTTAGAAATAAAGATTTAGTAATTTTAGAAGATGAATTTTCTACTTATAGTGAAAAATTAATTGTTACTACAGATGATGGAAGTTATGGAGAAAAAGGAGTTGTTACTACTCAATTAGAAAAACTGATCAGTGAAGGAAATAAATACGATGAAGTTTTTGCTATCGGTCCAATTGTAATGATGAAATATGTTTCACTATTAACAAAAAAATATAATATCAAAACAACTGTTTCGATGAATCCTTTAATGATTGATGGAACAGGGATGTGTGGAGGATGTCGTTTAAAAGTTAATAATACAATTAAATTTGCCTGTGTTGATGGACCTGATTTTAATGGTCATGAAGTTGATTTTGATGAAGCAATTAAAAGAGGAGCCGTCTATCAAAAAGAAGAAAAACATTCTTATGATAAAGCCTGTAATTTATTTAAAAAGGAGGTTCGTTAAATATGGAAAGATTTAAGATTAATCCCTCCTTTAGTAAAAATAAAGACTGCGTTCAAGATCCGCTAATTCGTTCTTCAAATTTTGATGAAGTCTCTCTTGGTTATACGAACGAATTAGCTCTTAGTGAGGCTCTGCGCTGTTTAGAATGTAAAGATCCTCGCTGCGTTAAAGGGTGTCCGGTCAGTATTAATATTCCTGGATTTATTCATCAGATCAAAGAAGGAAAGATCAAAGAAGCTAATGATATTATCTTAGAAGCTTCTAATTTAGGTAGTATTTGTGGACGTGTTTGTCCTCAAGAAATTCAATGTGAAAAAGATTGTGTGCGTGGTTTAATAAAGGGAAGAGAAGCAGTTGCAATTGGCAGATTAGAAAGATTTGTTTCTGATTATGCAAGAGAGCATAACCTTGTTAATTTAATTAAACCACAATCTAATAATATAAAAGTTGCTGTAATTGGATCTGGACCAAGTGGCTTAACTTGTGCGGCAAGTTTAGCAAAACTTGGTTACGATGTAACAATTTTTGAAGGGTTACATTTAGCAGGAGGTGTTTTAGTTTATGGAATTCCTGAGTTTAGATTACCAAAAAAGATTGTTCAACATGAAGTTGATAATCTTTTAAAACTGGGAGTAAAAATTAAAACCAATATGATTATTGGTAAAGTTTACTCGCTTGATGAACTTATTGAATCAGAAGGATTTAGAGCAATATTTGTTGGCACTGGTGCTGGCTTACCATCATTTTTAGGAATTGAGGGTGAAAATTTTAATGGCGTTTTAAGTGCTAATGAATATTTAACAAGAATTAATTTAATGAAGGCTTATGATAAGAGTTATGATACTCCCTATTATGAGGCTAAAAAAGTTGCAGTAATTGGTGGAGGCAATGTGGCTATGGATGCTGCTAGAGTTGCAAAAAGACTTGGAGCTAAAGAGGTTTATATTATTTATCGTAGGTCTGAAGAAGAATTACCTGCCCGAAAAGAAGAAGTTGAACATGCTAAAGAAGAAGGAATTATATTTAAACTATTGACTAATCCAAAGCGAATTCTTGGAGATGAAAATTATCAAGTTTCAGGAATTGAAGTTTCTAAAATGAGTTTAGGTGAAGTTGATAGCAGTGGACGTCGCCGTCCAGTCCTAGTCCCTAATAGTGAATTCATTATTGAAGTGGATCAAGTAATTGAGGCCATTGGTACTTCACCTAATCCTTTAATAAAAAATACCACAAAAGGATTAGATGTTAATAAACATGGCTGTATTATTACCTTTGATGAATCTGGTAAAACAACAAAAGAAGGAGTTTATGCTGGAGGTGATGTTGTCACCGGTGCTGCTACAGTGATTTTAGCCATGGGGGCTGGAAAAAAAGCAGCCGAAGCAATTGATAAATACTTAAAAAATAGTTAAAAAACTATTTATTATATAAAAGGAGATAAAAAAGATGGAAAGAAGATTTATGGTTCAAGGAATGATGTGTGAGGGTTGTTTAAATTCACTTCGTTCAAGACTTGAAGTGATGGATGATTTAAAGATTATTAAATTAGATTTAACTGATAAAGAATTAATAGTAGATTCCCCCTATTCGGAGGAAGAAATTATTAAAGCAATTGAAAGTGTTGGTTTTTATACCAATTAAGATATGAAAAAATATTCATTTTTTGTTGAAGGATTAAGGTGTAGTAGTTGCGTGGCTTCCCTAGAAGCAAAACTAAGTAAAAACCCTAATATTAAGGAGATTAATGTTAATTTATTAGCAGGAACTTTATCATTTTTAGGGGAAGACATTGATGAAAATGAGATTTTAAGTTTGATTGCATCGCTTGGTTTTAAAGGAAGTATTGAACATAAGGGAATGATTAACCTAAATAAAGATCACTATTTTAAATTAAGTGAATTAATCGTTCTCCTTATTTTCGCTCTTCCTTTAATTTATATTGCCTTTTCTAATATGATTTTTAAGGATTTACCTAAATTTGATTATATAAATATGATGGTTGAGCCCCTTGCTTATTCACTTATTTCTACAGTTTTATTTATACCAATATTTGTGATTGGCTTTAAATTCTTTATTCCAGGTGTTAAAGCCTTAATCAGACTTAGACCAAATATGGATTCATTAATTACGATTGCAACTTTGGTTTCAACAACGTATTCACTGGTTTATTTAATCTTATTAATTGTAACCAAAGAACATCAATATGCTCATAATATTATTTTTGAATCGGGAGCAATGGTTATTATTTTCATTTATTTTGGTAAATATATTGAAGAAGTAACGCTTAATTCAGCCCGTGATTCCTTAAATAAATTAATTAATCTTTTACCAATTAATGCGATTAGATTAAATAAGGAAGTTAATGAAGAAGTTTGTGTTAATGCTTTAGAAATTAATGATTTAATCTTAGTAAAAGCTGGAGAAGTTGTTCCAATTGATGGAGTTATTAGTGAAGGAAGTGGACTAATTGATGTTTCTTCTCTTCTTGGAGAATCTAAATTAAAAGAAGTTAAAAAAGGTGATGTTATTTTAGGTGGGTCGATCTTAACTAGTGATTATTTAAAAATTAGAGTCTTAAAAGTTTCAAATGAAGCTTCTTTAAATAATATCTTAAGGTTAGTTAGTGAAGCCAATGGTAAAAAAGGAGCCATAACTCGTTTTATTGATAAGGTTTCTTTAGTATTTGTTCCAATAATGCTCCTTATTGCTTTAATTACATTTATTGTTTGGATTAGTATTAGTGGAGATTTTGCTACTTCTTTAAACTATTTTGTTTCTACAATTGTTATTGCCTGTCCTTGCGCAATTGGGCTTGCAACCCCAATGGCAATTATTTTAAGTTCACTTCGAGGACATAAAGAAGGCTTTATTTATAAAAATAATTATATCTTTGATGAATTTAAAAATATTGATACTGTTGTTTTTGATAAGACTGGTACTTTAACCAATGGTCAATTTAAAGTTCAAAAAATCAAGAATTATTCAAAGCTTGATTTAAAAGAGATTATTAATGTTTTATATTCTTTAGAAGTTAAGTCTTCTCATCCAATTGGGTTATCTTTAATTAAGTATTTAAAAGAAAACTATAGTGATTTAAAAGAATATGAATTAAAAGTTACTAATATCCCTTCACGCGGGATCGAGGGAGTTTTAAAGAATGATACATATTTAATTGGAAATAAATCACTATTAAATGAGAAAGATCAAAAACTGATTGTTGAAGAAGAAGCAACTAATTTATATTTAATTAAAAATGAGACTCTTATTGCCTCAATTGCTTTAAGTGATGATTTGATTCCTGGAGCTAAAGAACTAATTACCTATTTAAAAAGTTTAAATAAAGAAATTCATATTTTAACTGGTGATAATGAATTAATTACCTCCGAGGTTGCTAAACTACTTGAAATTAGCAACTATAAAGCAAATGCTCTTCCAAATGAAAAATATGATTTTATTAAGAGTTTAAAAGAAAATAAACAAAATATTTTGTATGTCGGAGATGGGATTAATGATGCTCCCTCTCTTGCTTTAGCAAATGTTTCGATTGCTTCTTATAATAGTAGTGATATTGCTAGTAGCAATGCTTCAATTATTCTTTTAAAAGAAGATTTAAGAACAATTATTAAGATCTTTAAGAGTGCTCATTATACTTATAGTGTGATTCGTCTTAATGTTTTCTGGGCTTTTATTTATAATATTATTGGTGTTATTTTAGCAACAGGAATGTTTTCAAGTTTAGGAATTACTTTAATGCCTTATATGAGTGCTTTAATGATGTCCCTCTCTTCAATTTTAGTTATTTTAACTTCTCTATCAATCAAAATTAAGAAACTAAAATAATTACCTTGAAATTAAGGGCAATTTCCTTGATAATTGCTATATTATATAAAATACTATTATGAAAAAAACATCCCTTTTAACTATTTTGAAATACCTTTTAGGACCCTTAATGGTCACCTTGGTGGCAGTACTTGCTTATACGATCGATTTTTTTATTTTGCCAAACCTTGGTTTAGATTCTAATTTGAAGTCATTAACATTTTTAATGTTTATGAGCTGGGCATCTTATTTTATTGTTGGGGGCAAAATAAAAAATACTTTTTCGCATTTAGGTACCCAAATTATTGGAGCAATTGTGGCAGTAATTATGTTAACTCTTGGTCAAAAACTTGAAATGATGATTGGGGGAGAAATTGGGAGATTTTTTGGTCCAGCTATTGGTTTATTAATTTTTAATTCGACATTAATTTATTTTGAAAAAATAAAGAAATTAAATTATGTTTCAATTATCTTTATTGGTGCTTCAGCCTTTTATGCACTTTATGGATTAAGTGGAATGGGACTTGAAGATCAACTTCATTTTGGTTTCACTTTAAAGGGAAACTTCCATTTATTAGGAGTTAATATCTTATACATGAGTTTAGGGACTTTGCTGGGGTTTATCTCTGTTAATTTACGCGGTATAGTTGATAAGCACGTTAATAAAATTCCCTATGATGGACTTCAATAATTAAAATAATTTTATTAATTCTAAAATACTTAAAATACTCTTTTGGTAAAGAGTATTTTTTCTTTTGTTAAGAATTTTAAAATCTAAAAAGGGATTTTTAATCTCAACTGTTAAATGGGAAGCAGAATAAGTAATAAGTATTTCTTTAGCATATTCTTTTTTTAATGAGATTAAAAATCGCATTAGGTTTTCACTTAATTGATGATCTTTATGAGTATTTTCACTAAAATAACTGAAATAATAATAAAATTCCTCATTTAATGTTTGAGGCTTCTTAGTTTTTAAGGATCTTTTAAATCTTTCAAATTTTGAAAAAGAAGTCAGAACAAAAGGAGTTTCCATATCTTTTAAATCATTAATTTTAAGGATTGTGAAATAAACTAATTTATGATCTTTAATGACACCTTTGCGATGTAATGTGAAACTGATTTTATCAAGGAAAAGTGAATAATCATCAATTAGGGAATCTTTTTTGTCATAACTTGCTGCAATTATTTTATTTAACTCTTCATTAAAATAGCGATTATATTCAATTATACGGTCTTTTAAATAAGCCAGTGGAGCAAGAATTAACGCAAAAGAAATAAGAATAAGGAGATTACTCCACCATTCATTTTTATATTGGCTATAATGACCAAAATAAAAGAGATAGAATAATAATATTCCTAAGCCTAGACAACATAAAATTCCTAGTATTGATAAAAGGAGATTTAAAAGAGTTTTTTGACGATATTTTTCTAAATTATTCATTTTTAACTAAGTTTACGAGACATTAATTTATTTAAGACTAAATCAAAATCTTGATTTAAGAATAAGACTTCATATAAGGCATTTATAATTGGGGTATGAAGAGAATTATCTACGGATAAAGTATAAACTTCTTTTAAAGTTTTAATCCCTTCAATTGTATACTTTGATTCGTCTAAGCGTTCACTAAAATAACTCTTACCATAAGAAAAGTTACGACTTAGAGGTGAAGAACAAGTTAAAATTAAATCACCCATTCCACCTAATCCGAGCAAAGTATCTTTTTTACCACCATAATAAACAACTACTCTTTCAAGTTCAGTAATTGCTCGAGTTATCATTGCACATTTCGTATTATAACCAAGTCCACGACCCTCAATTAAACCAGAGGCAATTGCATAAACATTTTTTAAAGCGCCAAGATATTCTAAACCAATGACATCTTTAGAAGTATAAGCGCGGTAATAAATATTAGTAAATAGTTTTTGGAAATGCTTAGCAAGTGCTAATTTATTAGAGGCAATTACAACAGCGGTTTGATATTTTTTTATAACTTCTTTTGCAAAAGAGGGACCACTTAAAATGGCAATCTTTAAATTAGGATTAATCTCAGTTATTAAAGCAGAGATTCTTTTTTCCTTAAATAAACCCTTGGAAGTTAATAAGATATTTTTATTATTATATTTAATAAAATATTCTTTTAAGGTTTCAATAATATATGGGACTGGGAGGGAGATAACAATATCTTTAGAATAATTAAAGATTTCTTCTAAAGAAGAACTAGCTTTAATCCCCTTAGAGAGTTTATAACCCTCATAATGTTTCGAAGTATGATATTTATTTATGCTTTTAATATCATCTTCATCCTTACTCCAAATTAAAACTTTATGACCGTTATAGGCTAAGACTTCAGCTAGAGCCACGCCCCATTCGCCTGCCCCAATTAATGATACTTTCATAAATTCTCCTTTATCTTAAAAATCAAGCTTATAAACTAAATTTGCTTTTTCGTTCTCTAATATTTCATAAGACTGAAGTGAACACTCATCGCTTAAACAATCAAAATTATGAGCATCTTCACCAACAATAACTTTTACTTGATGTTTGATCATCAAAGCCAAAACTTCTTTTCTTGGATATCTTTTTAAATTAGTTCCCGGAAGTGAAGAATTGCGATAACCATTAGCATTATATTCAACATAGACATCTAATTCTTTTGCTTTAATAATCAATCTTTCAATTTCTTCTAAAGATTCTTCGCTAATTTCATAAACATTATAAAAAACAATATCTGGATGAGCAATGATTTTAAATAAACCAGTTTCTAAGGCTTTAATACAGTTATCAACATATACTTTAACCATAAAATCATCCATCTGATCAACATATGGGTTAACTAAAGTATTTTGATATAAAAAGACATGTTCTCCTAAAATAAAATAATCTACTTCCTGAAGAAGAGCTTTATAATAATCATCATACCCTTCAATATATTCTAATTCTAAACCAACTTTAATTGATATTTGATCTTTAACTAGTTTTCGAGCTTCCTCAAATTGAGGAAGATAGAGATCTAAAAAACGCTCATAATTCATCCTTGCACCAGCAAATTCAAAAGGTAAAGGACCATGATCACTAATGCCAATCTCTTCATAACCAAGTTCTAAAGCTCTTAAGCAGTAGTCCTTAACTTCACCAATGGCATGACCACATAAGTAATTGTGGTTATGGTAACTAGAGATAATTTTTGATTTCATTTGCTCATACCTATTCTTTCTTTTTTATTTAATTAACAATATTTATTTTAACATATTTAACCTTCATAATTAAGTTTAATTAGGGAAAAAGAGAAATCAGAAAAAAAGTAATTTCCTCTAGAATTAATTAATAAAATAATGTATTATATATGGGCTTATCAATGCGCCAGTAGCTCAACTGGATAGAGTGTTTGGCTACGAACCAAGAGGTTGCGGGTTCGACTCCTGCCTGGCGCGCCAATAAGTTTATAACACGATGATCATCGTGTTTTTTTATTCCCTCTAAATGAGAAGAAAAAATACTAGATTTTTATTATTCTTACATGATTAAAGAAGAAGGAAGTAATGGCAATAAATATTGACAAACATGCAATGGTTTTGTATAGTAGATTTAAAGTATCAATTTGAGTTAATTACTCACCCCTGCTTATATTTAATTAATATGAGAAACTTTGATACTTTTTTTATTTGACACTTTTTTAACCATATATTTTAGGAGTATTTAAGGGATAAAAAGTGTTAAAAAATAATAAAATAAATGATCTAAAAAAATATATAAAAAATAAAGAGTAAAATTTTTGTTTTCTTGCTGTATTTTATTTCTAAATAATATAAAATAATAATATAAGAAGTTTTTTATTTAGGAAGGAAATAAAATTATGAAGTTTCTAAAATTTATGGGACGTTTTGTAATGGGTCTTGTTTTGATGTGTCTTTTAATTCTGGGAGTTTTAACAATTGTCTTACCACAGTATTCGATTATTTATAATTCACCAATTACGATCTTAGGTGCGACAACAATTACTTTAACTTCTCCAGGATGGGGAGCTTTATTTGGTGGTGATTTAATTTATAGTCTTCAATTATTTCATCAAGATAGTGTAGTAAGTAGTAGTGAGATTGCTATTAATACCGTACCTAATTTAGTTGGTATTTTTGCTTATATCTTTTTGATTATTACACTTTTTATTGTACTTTTCTCATTAAAATCAAGAAAAGCTACTGGTGTTGCTCTTGGAACATCATTAATTAGCTTAATCTTATTTGCTTTTATTCCAACATATGCTTTTGCTACAAATGATTTGGGAGCTGGTGTTGATTTAATTGAAAGTGTTATGACCCCAAGTTCTGTTCTTGGAATTGGTCCAATTCTTGCTATTGTTATTATGAGTGCAGTCTTTTTAATTTTATTAATTAGATCAATTGCCTTATTAATTACATCGCCTAAAAAATAATAATTTTTATTTTTAATTTTAACTTATAAGGAGGATTAAATATGAGAAAAATTAAAGTTGTCCAATATGGTTGTGGGAAGATGAGCAAGGTTATTTTACGTTACCTGCATGAAAAGGGTGCTCAAATTGTTGGTGCAATTGATGTCAATAAAGACATCATTGGCATGGATGTTGGAGAATTTGCTGAACTGGGAATTAATCTTGGAATTAAAATTTCCTCAGATGCTGAAAAAGTTTTAGACGAAACAATGCCTGACGTGGCTATTATTACTACTTTCTCTTTTATGGATGATATTGAAGATATGGCAAAAGAATGTTTAGAAAGAGGAATTAATGTTATTACAACTTGTGAAGAAGCCATTTATCCTTGGACTACCGCCGCTCGATTAACAAATGAACTGGATACAATTGCAAAATTAAATAATTGCACAATTACTGGTTCAGGAATGCAAGATGTTTACTGGATTAATATGTTAGCAACTGTTCTTGGAGGAGTTCATAAAGTAAATCGAATTCGTGGGAAATACTCCTATAATGTTGAAGACTATGGTTTAGCTTTAGCTGAAGCTCATGGTTGTAATTTAACTGTTGATGAATTTAATAAAACTTTAGCTCATCCTAAGGAAGTAGTTCCATCCTATGCTTGGAACGCAGCTGAGGCGATTGTTAGTAAACTTGGTTTAACAATCAAATCAATTAAACAAGAAAATGTTCCTTATGTTATTGATGAAGACCTTTATAGTGATACTTTAAAAACTACTATTAAGGCTGGAAGATGTATTGGAATGTCAGCTGTTGTAACAATTGAGACGATGCAAGGAATTGAAATTATTGAAGAAACAATTGGTAAAGTTTATAAAAAAGGCGGTGGCGATATGTGTGATTGGGAAATTGAGGGAGAACCAAATACCTCCTTTAAAGTCTTTAACCCTGCAACTGTTGAACATACTTGTGCAACCGTTGTTAACCGCATCCCATCTTTACTAGTTGCTCCAACAGGTTATGTGACGTGCGATCAATTAAGCGAGATTGGAATTGCCATTTATCCACTTGATAAATACGTTGTTGAAGAATAAATTTTTAAAAAAAGTCACCAAATATTTTGGTGACTTTTTTTAATGATAGGAAAAAAATAGATTTATTTTTTAGAAAGTGAGATATAATTAAAGAATGGGTGATACAGTTATTAATGTTTTATTTCTTATTGGAGGCCTTGGAGGCTTTCTTCTAGGATTTAGACTTTTAAGTAATGGGATCGAGAAATTTGCTGGATCCTCTTTGAAGAAACTCTTCAATAAAATTTCAAATAAAAAATTTATTGGTCTTTTAATTGGTATTGGCGTTACCGCCATTTTACAATCTTCCTCAGCCACAACCGTTATGGTGGTTGGTTTTGTTAACTCTTCAATTATGTCTTTATTACAAGCCACGACAATTATTATGGGAGCCAATATTGGTACAACCATTACTGGTCAAATTGTTGCTTTACAAGATTTACCAATTATTCCAATTATGATTTCCTTTGTTGGAATTGGTGTATTTGCTGAAATGTTTTTAAAAAATAAAGGAAAATATCGTTATTTAGCTGATGCTTTTGTTGGTTTAGGAATGGTTTTTCTTGGTTTATATTTCATGAAGGATTCGATGGATTCTATCTTTACTGATAATACTCAGTTTGCAGAATTATTAACATCGATTTCTAATCCTGTTCTCTTATTATTACTAGGAATTGGATTAACGGCCCTTCTTCAGTCATCATCAGCTGTTACAGCAGTCTTAATTACTCTAGCAAGTGCGGGAGTTTTAGTTGGAGGAAGTGGGAACGGAGTATTATATGTTATTTTAGGAACAAATATTGGAACTTGTTTCACGGCTCTTTTATCATCGATTGGAGCATCGCAAAATGCTAAGCGAACATCACTAATTCATGTGATGTTTAATGTCTTTGGTTCTCTTATTTTCTTTATTTTCCTTCTTTTATATCAAAACTTTATGCAAGATACACTTGCTGTTTGGTTTAAGGACAATCCTTCAACCCAAATTGCAATGTTCCATACAGGATTTAATGTCATTTGTGCGCTTATTTTCTTACCATTCTCATTCGTCTTTGTTAAGTTATCGCAGTTAATAATTCGCGATAAAAAAGTTGTCATCGAAGAATATGAAACTTGGCTAGAAAAAAGATTTTTACAAACTCCAATGATTGCTATTGGACAAGTTGAAAAAGTTAAAACATATATGTTAGCGCTCTCTTTTGAATCACTAGAAGAAGCAGTTAACGCTTTTATTAATTGTGATGATCATCAGAACCAGAAGATTTGTGATCGTAATTTTAAGATTGTCCGAATTAATGAAGTTTTAACAAACTACATTTTAAGTATTGAAAATGAAGGGATGAATAAAAAAGAAGAGAATTTGATTTCTAATGTTTATTATGATTTAACAGATATTTTACGTATTTCAGATATAAGTGATAATATCCTTAAATACTTAAATACACGTATTAAAGAAGAATTACCATTTTCTGAATTTGGAGCTAAAGATATAAACGAAATTATGGATCATATCAAAGAACTTTATTTAAAGATACAAGTTTTATCAACTAAAGATAAAGCAGAAACAATCGAAGTTTTAGAAGAAAAAATTGATAAGGCTAAAGCAACTAGTTTAAGTGCTCATATTGAAAGAATGAAGGAAGGAAACTGCAATCCTGGGTCTTCAACAATCTTTATTAATTTGATGTCTAATCTGGAAAGAGTTGGTGACCATTTAAACTTTCTTGCCTTAAGAGTTTTAAAAAGAAAATAATTTTCATTCCTCTTTTAGAAAATGAAAACTAATAGATTTATCTTAAAATAATGATATAATAATTTTATATGAAATCATTTATTGGAAAAATTATTATTCTGATTGGTTCAATTAGTATTTTAATTGCCAACATCGTTGCAGGGTCATTATTATTAATCGCCTTTTCTCGACACGAACTTGATGAACTAACGATGAATCCTGACTTTTTCTCTTGGTTAGCATTATTAATAATTGTCCTTTTATTTATTTATCAATTATTTATGAATATTTTTTCTTTACGCAGTATCGTTATTAATAACTCTTCTAAAGCCATTTTAGGGATGGTTATTTTTTATGTATTAGCCTTAATTGGTTTAACCCTTTATGTCAATTTACATTTTGTGGAATTTGACAATAAAGATCTTTTTAATAATATGAATATTACAAACATTTGTTTTGGTGCTTTTTTAACCTTAGGAGCTATTTTTAATTACCGTAATCCGGTCAAATAAAAGGAAGAAGTTATGAAAAAAGAATTTAGAGATTTAATTGTTGAAAATATAGAAGAAGCTAATATATTATTATTAGGAATTCCTTTTGATAAAAATGCTTCGGTAGGAAAAGGAGCATCACTTGCGCCAAAAGTTCTTCGAGAACTTTCTTTTGATTTACCTGCTGTTGATATGCGCGGGATTCCTTTAAATGATACAAAAATTTATGATTTAGGCGATGAAACGAGTGAAGATTTTCAGGCTTTAAAAGAAAATATCTATCAAAAATTAATGCATTCTAATCAATTTAAATTAATTTTAGGTGGGGATCATTCAATTGCTATTCCAGCTCAAGAGGCATTTTATCAAAAAGCCAAAGAGTTAAATAAAGTGCCTGTTATTATTCATCTAGATGCCCATCCTGATATTTGTGAGAGTTATCATGATTCAAAATATTCACATGCTTGTCCAATAAAAAGAAGTCTTGATGTAGGTTTTGAGGATAAAAATATCACTCTTATTGGAATTAGAGGTTTTGAAAAAGAAGAAGTTGAAACCTTAAAAAAACACCACCAAATCGATTGTTTTAAAGCAGTTGATGTTAAAGAAATTGGTGTTGATGCTATATTAACGATTCTTCAAGCTAAATACCAAAGAGATAATTATCTTATTTATCTAAGTTATGATATTGATATTAATGATCCCTCCTTTGCACCAGGAACTGGAACTCCAGAAGCGTTTGGATTAAATTCTAGCGAGACCTTAAAGTTAGTCTTAGGAATTATTTCTTTATTAGATGTTTATGTGATGGATTTAGTGGAGATTGCTCCACCACTGGATATTAATAATATTACTTCATGGTTAGGACTAAAAACCTTATATGAAGTATTTAAAACATTAGAATTAAAAAGAAAAGACAAATAAAATTATTTGTCTTTTTTCTTTTTTGTAGGAATAACTTATTTTAAAGGAACAAGTAAATCTTTATTTTCAATTTCTTTAGTAAGAAGTTTTATAAATTCATCAATGGAGAGAGAAATTTGTTCGCTGCTTCCATATTTTCGATAAGTTAGTGATTGATCGCTAACTTCTTTATCACCTAAAACTAAAGAATAAGGAATCTTGCTCATTTGAGCATTACGCATTCTATAACCAAGCTTTTCTTCACTATCATCAATTTCTGCTCTAATTCCTAAAGCTCTAAATTTCTTTAAGAGTTTATTAGCATATTCTAAATGATAGAGATTATTAACTGGTAAAAGAGTTAATTGAACTGGTGAACACCAAAGAGGGAAAGCACCAGCAAAATGTTCAATAATAATTCCTAAGAATCTTTCAAAAGATCCAAGAATTGCACGGTGTAACATAATTGGTCTTTCTTTTTCACCATTACTATTAATATAAGTACAATCAAATCTATCAGGTAAATTCATATCAAGTTGGATTGTTCCACATTGCCAGATTCGACCCATACAATCTTTTAATTTAAAATCTAATTTTGGACCATAGAAAGCTCCATCTCCGGCATTAATTTTAAATTCTTTACCACTAGCCTTACAAGCGCGAGCTAAGATATCTTCAGATTCAGCCCAAATGGCATCATCACCAATATAATCTTTTTCTGGTTTGGTTGACAAAACAATTGAGTAATCAAGACCAAATGTTGAATAGATTTCATCATAGAACTTTAATAAATTAATAATTTCACTTTCAAGTTGAGTTTTAGTACAGAAGATATGAGCATCATCTTGGGTAAATGAACGGACTCTAAATAAACCGTTTAAGGCTCCACTAGCTTCGTGACGATGAACTAAACCTAATTCTCCAAGACGGATTGGAAGATCTTTATAAGAATGAAGGCCATTATTATAAACAAGAATTCCTCCTGGACAGTTCATTGGTTTAATAGCAAAGTCTTTATCATCAATTTTAGTCGTATACATATTATTTTGATAATGATCCCAGTGCCCACTAGTTAACCATAATTCTTTAGAAAGAATAATTGGAGTATTAATAATTTGATAGTCATGATCGGTATGAATTTTAACCCACCAATCTTCAATGGTACGTTTTAAGGTATAACCTTTTGGTAAATAAAAGGGAAAACCAGGACCATACTCAGATAACATAAATAACCCTAATTCTTTACCAAGTTTACGATGATCTCGTTTTTTAGCTTCTTCCTTAAGGTATTGAATTCTTTCTAATTCTTCCCTAGAAGCAGTTGCGACCCCATAAATTCTTGTTAATTGAATATTATTAGAATCACCTCTCCAATAAGCTCCAGCAATACTTTCTAATTTAAAATGTTTAATAAAATTAGTGGAAGGAACATGAACTCCACGACATAAATCACTAAAAGAACCTTGCTCATAAATAGTAATTACCCCTTCTAATTCATTAATCATTTCAACTTTATATGGGTTATCTTTAAAAATTTCTAAAGCTTCACTTTTAGAAATAACACGATGAGTAATGTATTCATTTTTCTTCGATAATTCCTTCATTTTAGCTTCAATTTTTAATAAATCTTCATCATTTATTTTAAGATCTTTAAAATCAACATCATAATAAAACCCCTCTTCAATAGCAGGACCAATGGCAAATGAGGCTTGAGGGTATAATAAAGCAATGGCCTCAGCCATTAAATGAGCGGCACTGTGATTGAGAATTTCAAAAGCACGAGGATCATTTAAAGTTATTAATTCAAATACTCCCTCTTCCTTGATTTCCTCAAATAAATCTTTAATAACTCCATTTAAACTATAAGCCAGAGAGTTTTTTGCAAGTGATTCACTGATGCTCTTAGCAACACTTGAACCATTTGCTCCTTTTTCAACATTAATAATTTTTCCATTTAATAATTCTAATTTCATATTTTTCTCCTTTTTCAATAAAAAAGTCCTTAGAAATAAATTCTAAGGACGCAAAGTTTATTTTTACGCGGTACCACCTTAGTTATTAGAATAATATCTAATCAACTCTTTACTTTTTATCGAAGAAAGTTTAAACGTTAAGTTACCTTAATTGCTCCAAAGTGGTATTGATGTTATTAACTTATAAAACTTGCAGCCAGGATGTTTTAATTCTCTAAAAGTTAAATAAAGATCAACATGTCTTTTTCAACGCAATTAAATTATAATACTAAATTTATTATTAGTAAAATGATTTAATTTATAAAATGTCTCGATCTTCAGGAATTTGAACAATTCGCATGAAGTTCGTACGACCACTACCTGTAGGAGTACCTCCACCAATGACAATATAATCACCTGGATTTAAGCCTAATTTCTTTGAATAGACAATAGCAATAACTTCCATTTCTTCAATAAAATCTGGCATTTTAAAGCAATCAATAAAGGTTGAATAAATTCCCCAGTAAAGAGCATTTTGACGAACAGTTTTTATTTTATGAGAAATAGAAAGAATTGGACAACATGGACGAGCTTTAGAAATACGGCGAGAACTACGACCAGTTTCAGTAAACGAAACAATTAATTTTGCATCAATTAAGTTTGCGGTATTACAAATAGCATTAGCAATTGCATCGTTATTATCTTTATTAGAAGTATCATAAGCTTGACGGCTTAATATTTCATAATTGAGATGTTTTTCCATTGTACGAGAAATTTTTGTTTGCATTAAAACACTCTCACGAGGATATTCACCACTAGCACTTTCTCCGCTTAACATCACGCAATCAGTTGATTCATTAATAGCAGTTGCAACATCACTAACTTCAGCACGAGTTGGAATAGGTGAATGCATCATTGAATCTAACATTTGTGTAGCAGTGATAACAGGTTTTCCTTTTTCACGGCACTTATCAATTAACATTTTTTGAACAACAGGAACTTCCTCCTCAGGAATTTCCAGTCCTAAATCACCACGAGCAATCATAATACCATCACTAACATCAATGATTTGATCAAGTTGACTCATTGCTTGAGAGTTTTCAATTTTAGAGATGATTTTAATCTCGGGATGATTATGAGCTGTAATTAATTTTCTAATTTCAATAACATCCTCAGGTCCTCTAACAAAGCTAGCAGCAATATAATCAATTTCTTTTTCGCATCCCCAAATAATATCTTCTTTATCTTTTGGAGAAATAAATTCCATTGATAAACGAGCTCCAGTACAGTTAACACCTTTACGATCTGATAAAAGGTGATTATTTTTAGCTAAACAGATAATTTCTCTATTTTCTTTATCTTTATCAACGACTTCATAATCTAATTTACCATCATCAATTTTAATGTGACTTCCAATTACAACATCATCAAATAATTTTGGATAGTTAACACTAATTTTATCTTTTGTTCCTAAAACTTCAATCATCGAGATACGAGTGATTTGATCTTTTTTAATTTGAATTTTGCCATTTTCCATAAAATGACATCTAATTTCAGGCCCTTTGGTATCTAACATGATTGGAATATAAACTCCATCATTTTCAAATTCTCTAATTTTTTCTATTTTTTTATAGTGCTCTTCATAACTACCATGAGAAAAGTTTAAACGAGCAATATTCATTCCATTTTCAATTAAATCGATTAAAACATCTTTTTGCTCACTAGCAGGTCCAATTGTACAGACAATCTTCGTATTTTTACTAATATTTTGTTTCATTGTTTTCTCCTATTTAATTAAATCATGAACATCATATAATTCTAGATGTTTATTACGTTCAATTTTTAAACCCTCATAAATATCAACAGAATATAATTCATTATTTTTAATTCCAACACAAACTCCACCAATTCCTTGATCTAATAATTTAACGGCATAACTACCCATTCTTAGAGCATTAAATCTTTCCATAGCGGTTGGACGACCACCTCTTTGAATATAACCAAGAACACTAACACGAGTATCCCAGCCAGTCTTTTCAATGATTTCTTTTGCTAATTCATCAGCATTGAGAAGTTTTTCTGATAAAACAATTAAAACATAATCTTCTTTTTGTTCTTTTAATTTTTTTAAGTCAGTAATTAAGTTTGCTTTTTCAATATTATGATCTTTATTAATAATAAAATGTGCATTACAAGCAATACCGGCATAAGTTGAAAGGTCAGGACAATTATTTCCCATTACTTCAACAATAATACAGCGATGATGAGAAGATGTAGTATCGACAATATTATCAATAGCGTTAGTAATAGTATTTAAGGCGGTATCAAAACCAATTGTAATATCGCTTGAGGCAATATCGTTATCAATTGTTCCTGGTAAACCAATACAGTTAATTCCCATCTCTGTTAATTTTTTTGCACCAATAAAGGAACCATCACCACCAATAACAATAAGAGCATCAATTCCTTCTTTTTTTAAGTTTTCAACAGCTTTTTGGCGAACAGATTCCTCTTTAAATTCTTTTAAACGAGCTGATTTTAAAACAGTGCCTCCATAACTAATTTTATCTTTTGCAAAATCTAAACCTACTTGATGAATATTTCCATCAATTAAACCTTTATAACCTTCATAAACAACATACATTTCCTTGTTTAAACGGCAACCGGTACGGATTGCACCAACTAATGCATTGTTCATTCCTGGAGCATCACCACCAGAAGTTAAGATTCCTATTTTTTTTATCATACTATTCCCCCAAACAATAAATATTATATAATATTTAAGAGAACTTATACATAATAATTAAAAGAAAAAACAATAGTTAGTTTAATTAAATAATTTTTGTTATATAATAGAATAAATATGGAAGATTTTAAGAAATATTTTATTCAAAAAAGAGGATTCTTACCAAAAGATTACCAAACTTATTTAAATGAGCTTTATTTACCTATTCTTGGATATAAAGCAATTTTTTTGTATCAATATTTAATTGAAGAAGAAGCTTCTAATCGAAGGATTAATGAACTAAGTGATCTTTTAAAAAAGACTAACTTTACTTATCATGATTTTTTAATCAATCGTCGTATTTTAGAATCGGTTGGTTTAATTAATTCTTATAAAGAAAATAGTGATAGTATCACTATTCTTCTTAATAGTTGTTACACACCAGATCTCTTTTTTAATAATTTAATTTTTTATAATTTATTATTAAATTCGATTGGTGAAAAGGAATTAGAAATACTGCTTAAAAAATATAAAAATAATCTTTCAATTGATTCTTCAAAAGAAATTAGTGCAACTTTTAATGAAGTCTTTAAAGTTGATTTAGATTCTTTTACTCAAAAAACAAAGAAGAAAATTAATTTAATTACTAACCAATTAAAGCCAATTAAAAATACCTTTGAAACAGTTAAATTAATTGAATATTTCAAAGAATTTACTAATATTAGAAGTGATGATCTGAGCGAAGAAGAACTCGAAAAAATGGCTTCTATTGGGACACTTTATTCACTTGATCCGCGTTTACTTGGTGATTTTGTGACAAAAGCATTCATTCCTCAAAAACCATTTGGAGAACGAATTGATATTACTAATTTATTAAGAATTATCAAAAAAGAAATCAGTCTAAATTCAGCAATATTTAGAAAAATTCCAGTAGAACCAAAGATTAATATTGAAAGCGATTCGGAAATGGCTAAATTGATAAATTATTATAACTCAGTTACCCCTCGCGAACTTTTAAAAGCGCGTCAAGAGGGCTTAGAGTTTAGAAGTGACTTAACAGTTATTGATTTTTTAGGTATTAAATGTGGGTTTTCTAATCCAATGATTAATGCTATTTTAGATTATGCTTTGGATAAAACAAATAATGATTTATCTATTAATTATATTGATAAGATGGCAGCTACTTTGAAAAGAAAAAAGGTTGCTAATCTTTTTGATGTCTTAAATGTCTTATATAAAAAATATGAAGTTAAAACAAGTTCATCAACGGAAAATAATCCTAAAAAAACAAAAGAGATACCTATTTTTAAAGGTGAATTAACTTTTGGTGAAGATGAGGATTTATTCGATGATTAAAGCACAAGTTAAAAGCAACATTTCAAAACAAGAAATTGAAGAATATTCTAAAGAAGTTCTTAATAATATTGTTAACGATGAAGAGTTTTATCAATATCTTTTAAAACTCAATTTTAATTATGATGATATCACTAAATTCTTAGCTCTTTTTAATGATTTTCGTAATGATTATTACTTGGAAAAGAAAATTAAAACTTATGCTGATTGTGTAAAATATAATAAGTTTACTAGAATCAATTTAATTAAAGATGGTGAACAAGTAAAAAAAGAATATTCCACCTTTAAACCATTTACAGATTTTCTAATTTATCAAAATTCTTTTTATATGAAAGATTTCGATGAACAGTTTGATTTTTTAGAGTTTAAAAATATCAATAATCCAACTGTTAAAAGTCTGATTAAATCAGAAAATACTTCAAAAAACTGGATTTATTTACATGGGACAAATTACACTGGGAAAACCTATGCTGCAATTTGTTTTGCTAATACATTAATTAGAAGAAAACACATGAAATGTGCTTTTACAAATGTTCCAAAACTTTTTGGTGAACTAAGTAAATTATACTTTGGAAAAGAAAATGAGAAGGAAGAATTTGAACGTGTTTTAAAAGTTTTAGGCAAAATTGATATTCTTGTTTTTGATGATTTCGGCGGAGAATATAAAAATACTATTATTCGTGATAATATTTTAATTCCGCTATTAAAAGACCGTATAAGTAGGGGACAAACAACAATCTTTACCTCAAATTTCACTCCTCTTCAAATTAAAGAAATGTATCGTTTAAATGATGCTGGGGGCGAAATAAAAGCTCAACAAATTGTTGAATTATTAGATGTTAAAGTTAAACAAATTATTCCAACTGGATCTAATCCAATTTATTAATTATATTTTGAATCTTAGATTTAAAAGTTAGAAGGTCATTACTATTTTCCACAGTAATGACTTTTTTTATATCTTTATAAGAGTAATCATTATTTAATTTAAGGGCTATGTCTTTATTTGTCCCACGAGTAACTAAATTCTCAACTTGTTTTTTCTTATCAATTTTAATAACAATTATTTTCTTAAATAAGTATTCAAAATGAGCTTTAAAAAGAAGAGGGACCTCAATACAAACTAAAGGATTTTCTCTAATATATTTAATTAGTCTTTCTTCAACTAGAGGATAAATATAGTTTTCTAAATTAACTTTAGTTTGAGGAGAAGTAATTAGTTTTGCTTTTAATTTTTCTTTTGATTCTTCATCATCATAATTAAAATCAAAACCAACGATTTTTCTTAACTTACTGCGGACTTCTGGTAAGCGGTAAAGTTCATGAACTTCCTCATCGCTAGAAATAACTAAATAATTATTAGCTTTAAAGACCTCAAGAGCAGCAGACTTTCCACTTCCAATTGGTCCTGTAAGACCAATGGCTTTTTCCAAATTGTGGTCAATTTGGCAATTAGGACAAAAAGTTGTTCCACGACCCCCAACAAAGAATTTATGAAAAGTACTCTCACAAAGCGGACAAATCTCTCCTTTTTTTCCATAACAAAGAAGTTTTTCTTGAAATTTACCATCAACTCCCTCACTTGGATGAAAAGAATGAATAGTTGTTCCTCCTAAACCCACTGCTTTTTGAAGGGTAATTCGAGAATTATCAACAAGGAGTTTGATATCATTTTGACTTAAATCTTTACCTAAAGTAAGAGGATGAATTCTTGAAAGATATAAAGTTTCATCAGCATAAATATTACCGATTCCACAAAGAATTGTTTGATCAAGTAAGAGCTCTTTTACAGTTTTCTTACGGTTAAATTTTTCTATTATTGAATTGATATTACTAGTATTAACATCAAATGGTTCTAAACCTAATTTAGCAATCATTGGTAATTTTTTATATTCAGTTTCATTTGATAAATGCATTACAGCAAATTTACGGGTATCGTCAAAACTTAAACCAGTTCCATCACTAAAATAGAAGATGGCAGTAGCATGTTTATTTCGATAGGAGGAATTAGAAATATAACGGAATTTTCCCTCCATTCGAAGATGAACAATTAAAACTAAAGAAGAAGACAAATGAAAAAAGAGATATTTCCCATGACGGGTAATCTTTTCTATTTTCTTATTTTTTAATTCATTTTTAAAAGTATTTAAATCTGAGGTAATTAAACGGTCATAAATTACATCAACTTTTTCAATAATTTTACCAACAATAAGTGGAATAAGAATATTTTTTACAGTTTCAACTTCTGGTAATTCTGGCATATTATTTAGCATCGAACCATGTCTTTGCATAACCTCCATCTACTTTTAATTTTACATCTAAAGGTAGACAATTCTCCATAATATTTTTAACAAATTGGAGAACTTCATCTTTTTCCTTATCATTAACTTTTAAAATAATTTCATCGTGGATCTGAGAAATAATTTTAGCTTCATAACCTTTTTCTTTTAATCCTTCATAAACTTTAATCATAGCAACTTTAATTAAATCAGCACTACTTCCTTGAATTGGAGCATTCATCGCTGCTCTTTTAGAAAATTCTCTTAATTGATAATTAGCACTTTTTAAGTCTTCTAAATATCTTCGACGATTTAAAATGGTTGTTGCATAACCATCTTTTTCAGCTTTAGTAATTAATGATTGTAAGTAATCTCTAATTTCTGGGAAGGCTTCATAGAAAGAAGTAATAATTTCTTTTGCTTCCTGAACTGGAACTCCGATTTGTTCACTTAACCCCCAATCACTAATTCCATAAACTATCCCAAAGTTAACAGCTTTAGCTTTTGAACGTTCTCTTGAAGATGGCTCATTATTAAGATGAAAAACTTTTTTAGCGGTTTGAGCATGGATATCTTGATTGGTATTAAAAAGATCAATTAAAGTCTTGGAACCAGCTAAAGTGGCTAAAATTCGTAATTCAATTTGCGAATAATCAAGTGATAAGATATTTAAATCAGGTTCTTGATAGAAAAAAGCCTTACGAATTTGACGACCATCTTGATCGCGAATACTAATATTTTGTAAGTTTGGTTCGCTACTTGATAAGCGACCAGTAGTTGTTAAGGCTTGATTGAAAGTCGCATGAATTTTATCATCATTAAAAATGTATGGAAGGAAACCCTCAACATATGTTGAAAGTAATTTGGCATATTTTCTATATTCTAAGATTAACGCAATAATTGGATGTTTTGGAGCTAAATAATTAAGAAATTCAACACTTGTTGAGCGTTTTTTATTTTCTTCTAATTTAAGTTCATCAAATAAAATAATTCCAAGCTGTTTTGGTGAATTGATGTTAAATTCATGACCGGATAGTCCATAGATTTGATCAGTAAGAATTTTTAAGCGCTCTTCATACTCTTTTTTAAAATCTAAAAGAGTCTCTTTACAAATTGGAAAGCCCTCAATTTCCATATCGGCTAAACAAATAGTTAATGGTTGTTCGACCTCAGTTAAAAGCTCATATTGATTAGTTTCTTTTAATTTAGTAATAATAGTTGAAGAAAGAAACATTGAATAATAGCTAGTAATGGCTGTTAGAAGAGCATTACTTTTATCAAATAAATTTAAATTATCTTCTAAGGCATAATTAATATCAATTTGATAAGAACTTAAAATATTGGCTAGTTCCTTTGAAGAAGCTGGATCAAGAATATATGAGGCGAGTAATAAATCAAATTCTAAGCCTTCAATTTTAATATTTTCATTATTAAAAATACAATAAAGTTTTTTATAATCAAAAACATATTTTTTTACTTTAGGATTAGCTAAATGAGCTAATAATTTCTGATCTTTTTTTAAATTAACTAAAGAAATATAAAATATATCTTCATTTTCCGTGGTAAAAGCTAAACCCTGAAGGATATTTAAGCGATGATAATTCTCATCTAAAGTTTCAACTGCTAAACCAAGAGAAGAAGTTAAGTTTATGTCATTTGTATTTTCAACTTCAACAAAACCTAATTTTTTATTGAGTTCATTTTTCTTATATTTAGAAGAAGGTATTTTTTCTAAGAGTCTGGTAAATTGGTATTTACTAGCAAAGCGAGAGATTCTTTGAAAATCACATCCTTTATAAATTGTTTCTTCAATAGAAAAAGGAAGAAGATCATCAAAACGCATTGTCGCTAATTCTTTTGAAAGTAATCCTTGTTCTTGAAATTCAACTAAATTACGGCCAACTTTTGTTTTAAGATCAGCATTTGCAATAATATTTTCCATGGTTTGATATTTAATAATTAAAGATTTAGCGGTGATATCACCAACTCCAGGGATTCCTTTTAAATTATCACTATCATCTCCTCTTAATCCTTTATAATCTAATATTAATATAGGAGCAAAACCATACTCATCTTCAAAAGTAGTTGGAGTCATATCAACTATATTTTTAAAACCTTTTTTGATTAATTTAATAGTAATATTATCATTAATTAATTGTAAATAATCGCGGTCGCTAGTATAAATCTCTACTTTATAACCTTCTTTCTCGGCTAATTTAGCATAGTTGCCAGCAATATCATCAGCCTCGATTTCTACATCTTCATAATGTTTAATATTTAAAGCATCAAGAAACTCACGCGCAATTGGCATTTGAATAATTAATTCCTCCGGACATGGCGGACGGTTTGCTTTGTAATCTAAATATTTTTGATGACGAAAGGTTTTACCTCCAGCATCAAAGGCAACAAAAATTGTATCCTCTTCCTTTAATTCTTTTAAAATCCCTAAAATCATATTAGAAAAAGTAAAGATAGCATTGGTAGGAATGCCCTCACTATTACGCATAATATTTTCTTTATCAATAGCATAAGTAGCATAAAAAGCTCTAAATAATAGGCTATTTCCATCTACAATAATTGCTTTTTTCATAATTTGACCTCAATTCTTTTTATTTCATAGGCATTAAAGGATTTTTGTTCTTTTCTTAATATTAATTTTCCTTTAACTAAGATAATACTATTTAAGTGAATTAATTCCTCATATTGAGCATAAATATCACTAAATAATGTTACATCAATCTCATCATTTTGATCATAAAGAGTTAAGAAGGCCATTGGTTTACCCTTATCTTTACCATTACGAACAGTTATTGTTTTAACTTGTTTAATAATCCCAACAATAGCAGAAGTTTCTTCTAAGATTAAATCATCAATGGAAGTAATTTTTTCTTCAATTGATGAAAGATTTAAATAATTAAGTGGATTATCGCTAATGAGAACTCCTAAAGCTTCATATTCCTTATTCATTTTTTCAATAATATCCTCTTCCTCACTATTATCATAAATCAACGGTTTATCAATTCCATAAGCTCCAACGAGAAATCCCTCATTATTTGCAAGGAGATTTGCTCTTTCATACACACTGTGTAGATTCTTTTTCAGTGATTGACGATGAGCCGAAAAATCATCAAAGCAGCCTGCATCGATTAATTTAGATGTTTGGAGAAGAGTTATTTTTTTACTCATGCGATAACAAAAGTCTTCAAAATCCTTAAATTCACCATGATCAGTGCGTTCAAGTATTATTTCATCAAGGCTTTTACGAGGAAAATTAGTAATTCCTAGCAAAGGCATACGAAGATTATTTCCTTCAATTTTAAAAAGAATTGAAGATTTATTAATATTAGGGAGTAAAACTTTAATCCCAAATTTTTTAATTTCAGCTAAATATTTATTAAATTTAGCATCATTGCTTCCATATTGACTTTCAAAAATCGAACAGTAAAATTCATGAGGATATTTAGCTTTTAAATAGGCCATTTGGCAGGTAATAGAAGCATAACTAACAGCATGAGATAAATTAAAACCATAATTAGCGAATTTTAAAATCATTTCATAGATTTCACTAGCTTCTCTAACATTATGATTAAGTTTTAAAGCACCTTTAATAAAATTATCTTTTAATGCCATTATTTCTTTTGAGTGTTTTTTGGAAATTGCACGACGGAAATTATCAGCTTCAGAGAAGCTAAAACCAGCATATATTCTTGCAATTTGCATAATTTGTTCTTGATAAATAATAATTCCATATGTTGATGAAAGAATTGGTTTTAAAGAAGCTGAAGGATAAGAAATTAAATGAGGATTATTTTTTCTTTTAACATAATCTCCTAAATATTGAATAGGACCTGGACGAGCTAATGAAATTGCATCAACTACCTCTAAGAAATTATCAGGTTTAATTGATTTAATCGCTAAAAATCCAGCTGAGGCATCAATTTGAAATAAACCCATAACACGTCCTGTTTTTAATAGATCAAAAATAAGTGGCTCTTCGGTAGGAATATCTTGATATTTTAGGTCAATATTTTTTTCCTTTTTAATTAGACGCAAACAATTAGCAATTGTTGTTAAATTAGAAAGACCTAAAATATCAAATTTTAAAAATCCTTGATCTTCTAAATAGTCTTTTTCATATTGAGTTTGGTAAAATGAATCATTAAAAACAGTCAAGGGAATTGTGTTTAATAATTGCTCATTGTTAAGAATTATTCCTGCTGCATGGATTCCTTTTTGGCGAGGGAAACCCTCTATTTTATGAGCCAAGTTAAAAATTCTTTGATAATCAGGAGTACTATCAATAAAATTCTTAAAAGCGGGAATTTTTTCATAGGCTAAATCGAGTGTATATTTATTTTGATTAAAATTATTTGGTATTTTTTTAGTAATACTATCAACTAAAGCCATTCCATAATTTAAAATTTTTCCTACATCTTTTAATGATTGTTTAGCCGCAATAGTTTGGAAAGTAATAACACGAGCGCAACGCTCTTTGCCATATTTATTAACTAGATAATCAAAGATTTCATCTCGATGAATATCGGCAAAATCAATATCAATATCAGGCATTGTTTTACGGTCTTTATTTAAAAATCTTTCAAATAATAAATTATATTTTATTGGATCTATTTCAGTAATTTTTAATAAATAAGAAACTAAGGAACCAGCCGCACTTCCACGGCCTGGACCAACAATAATATCGTGTTCACGAGCATAATTTACATAATCTTGAACAATTAAAAAATAATCACAATAGCCAAGCTTTTTAATTGTTAAAAATTCTTCATTTAAACGGTCACGGTAATTTTCATTTTGATCTAGAACAATTTGACGATCTTTTAAACCTTGAAGAATTTTTTCTTTTAAAAGAGTTTCGCTATCTAAATCATTTTCCTGAAACTCTAATAGAGTTCCTCTTTTTTGATTAAATTTAAAATTAATTAAATCCTTAATCAGATTCGTGTCTTTTATTTCAGCGGTTGTATAAAATTTTGTAATTTCTTCATCGTTTTTAAAAAAGTAATGCGAATCAAGAATTTCTTTATTTTCATCAAAAATTTCTTCCTTATCGATACATCTAAACATCTCAAGAATATAGGCATCTTCCTTTTTTAAATATTTAATCTCTGGGAAAGCGATAATATTATAACTATGATTTTGAGCAAAATTACGAATATTATCAGCATGAGGAATCATCTCTTTTTGATATATTTCTAAACCTATGAAAAAATTTTCAAAGATTTTTGAAAATTCAAAAAAATCTTTCTCAAAATGAGCGAATTCATTTTTATAAGTAGAACTTATTTCCTCAAGTGGTAAATCAAGTATAGTATTAGTTAATAATTTTGAAGAAGAACTCAAAACACAAATTAAGCCTTGAAGATTTATTTTTTTAAAATCTTCAAGGTTTAAGTTTTCGCCTCTTTCTTGAAGAAGAGTTGATAAAAAAGAGAGGTTTTGATAACCTTTTTCATTTTTTATATATAAAGAGAGTTTATTTTCCTCAATAATTAAATCCATCCCAAAAAGAGCATCAAGATTAGCTTCACGCGTTAACTTATTAAATTCAGGGTAGCCAAAAAGGACATTATAATCACTAATCCCTAAAGTATTGATTTTATTTTCAACGGCGTTTTTAATTAAACTTTTAATTAAAATACCACTTTTTAAAAAAGTATAACAAGTATTGATATGAAGTGGTATAAAACTCATTTTAGAAACCTTTTAAAACAACATCATCAAGATCTTTTATGAATTGATCTAATTCACTTAAATCTTTAATTTGGGCTCCAGCAGCTGAAGCATGGCCTCCGCCCTTATATTTTTTAGCAACTTCATTAATTAAATAATTTCTAGAACGAATTGAAATTCTAAAACATGGTTCAGTAATATCTTCAGTAATTGAACACCAAATATTAATTCCCTTAAATGGGGAGAAGAAGTTGACATTTTCCTTACCTTGATCACAAACAATCCCAAATTTTGAAAGTTCTTTTTCAGTTAAAACATAATAGCAAACTCCGTGTTTACTAACTTTATAAGTTTTTAAAATATAACTTAAAATTTCTAAATCCTTCACTTCTTTTTGATACATTAATTCATAGATTTCTTTAATATCAATTCCTGTCGATAATAAAGAAGAAGCAATTTCAAAGGTATGAGCAGAAGTTGAGGAATATTGGAAACGACCGCTATCGCCTGTAAGAGCAATATAGAAGAAGCGAGCTGCTTCTTTTGATAAAGTATATTTTCCTTTAAAGTTTAATAATAAAGAAACAACTAATTCACTAGCAGCTGCTTGTTGAGTATCAGTAATTGTAATATCATAAATTTTATCTGTTACTGGGTGATGATCAATTTTTACTTTAACTTCAGCTTTTTCAAAGCGAGGGTCAGCAATTCTTTTTTTATCACCAACATCAACAATAATTGCTAAAAATGGTTCGTTAAACCAAGCATCTTTAATCTTATCAGTTTCAGGAAATAAGCCACGAGGAGTAAAGGCAACATGGTTATCACCAAGACAAATAACTTCTTTGTCTTTAAAGTTATCTTTGATGAATGTTGCTAAACCAAACTGGGTTCCTAAAGCATCAAAATCAGGGGCAATATGTCTAAATATTGCAATTTTTTTGTATTTCTTGATGGATTTTTCTAAATCCTTAATTTCACTTTTAAATCTTTTACCAACAATTTTAATTTCGTTTTTCATATCTTTTCCTTTTTATTTTAAACAAATATTATAAGCATCACGAGCAATCATTATTTCCTCATCGGTAGGAATAATAACGACTTTAATTTTTGACTCAGGGAGCGAAATAAGCATTTCTTTACCTCTGATCTTCGAGTTTAATTCATAATCAATTTTAATTTCTAAAGCTTCTTTAATTTGATCAAGAATCATCTCACGAGCTTCAAAACCATTTTCACCAATTCCAGCTGAGAAAATAAGTAAATCACAACCACCTAAACGAACAAAGTATTGGCCGATAAAATCAGCAATACGACGAGACCATAATTTTAAAGCTGTAATTGCTTTTTCATCTCCATTTAAAGCGGCAGCTTCAACTTCTCGGGAGTCATTGGAAATTTCACTAACTCCATAAAGCCCACTTTGTTTATTTAATTCTTGGAATAATTCCTCGTTGCTTTTACCAGTTACCTTTAAAAGTTGATAATAAACACTTGGATCCATATCTCCTGTACGAGTATTCATCATAATTCCCCCAAGAGGAGTTAAACCCATACTAGTTGCCACACACTTACCGTTTTTTGTGGCTGTAATTGAAGCTCCACTTCCTAAGTGACAAATAATCATTTTTTTCTCAGTATTAGGAACATATTTTTCACCATTTTCTGATAAGTATTGATGAGAAGTACCATGAGCTCCATATCTTCTAATTTTATATTTATTTAAATATTCATGTTTAACAGGATACATGTAATCCTCTTTTTCCATTGTTTGATGAAAAGCTGTATCAAAAACAAAGATTGCAGGAGTTGAAGGTAATAACTTTTTAAAAGTTAAATAACCAGTTAAATTAGCCTTATTATGTAAAGGAGCTAAAGGAATTAAAGATTCCACTTTGCCAGCACTATCTTCATTACAAGGAACACTATTAGCAAAATAATCTCCTCCTTGAACAACGCGGTGACCAGTTGCTTTAATTTCATCAATAGAAGCAATTATTTTTTCTTTAATTAGTGATTCTAAAACATATTTGACAGCGACTTCATGATCAAGAGCAGAAATAGTCTCTTTGATTTTTTTATCTTCGTATTTTAATTGGAAGATGGCATCATCATGACCAATTCGCTCAACGATTCCTGAACAAATAACAATCTCTTCAGGCATCTCATACAACTTAAATTTGACACTACTACTACCACAATTAACAGCCATTACTTTTTTCATATAAAAACCTCTTTTGTCTATCTATTTTATTATATGCTATTTGGCTTTAAATTTTAATCTTTATTTTCCTTATTTTTAACTATCAATATTAGCCAATTATATATATAATAAGAATGTATTGTTAGGAGATAGTTATGAATGAGAAATTAGTTAATGATTTTCTTAATGGGCAAACAATTGAGGCCTATAATTTATTTGGGGCTCACTTTGAAAATAGAACAATTGAAGTTGAGACATTAGTCCCATTAAAAAAAGACCCTTCCAGAAAGAAAAAAGTCAAAGTACTTAAGGAGGTTAGTGGAGTTATTTTTCGACTTTATGCTCCGCTTGCAAGTGATGTGAGTGTAATTGGTGATTTTAATAACTGGGATTCTTCAGTTCATAAATTAAAAAAAGTCCATGATAGTGGTATTTTTGAGATTTTCATTGAAGGTTTAAGTAATTACTCATTTTACAAATATAAATTTAGAGATTGTCATGGCAATTATGTTGATAAGATTGATCCATATGAATTTTTTCATGAATATCGTCCTGGGACTTGTTCCCGTTTATTTAATATTGATGGTTTTATTTGGCATGATCGTCCATTTTTAAACTCTCGTGATCGTAATTTTGATAAACCAATGAGTGTTTATGAAATGCATTTGGGGAGTTGGAAGGGGAAGGTTGATAATCGCAACTTATCCTATGAAGAGATTGCTGATTACTTAATTCCTTATATTAAAGAATTAGGTTATACCCATATTGAAATTATGCCAATTACTCAATATCCATTTGATGGTTCTTGGGGTTATCAAGCAACAGGCTTTTTTAGTGTTGATTCAAGATATGGTAATCCATTCCAATTAATGTCATTTGTCGACCGTATGCACCAAGCAGGAATTGGGGTTATTTTAGATTTTGCACCAGTTCATTTTGGAATTGATCCATGGGCTTTAGCTCAATATGATGGGTCACCAATGTTTGAATATGGCAATGAACATATGTATTCACCTTGGGGTAGTTTGCAATTTGATTTAGGAAAAGATCCAGTTCGTAGTTTTTTAATGAGTGCGATGAATTATTTCCTTGATTACTTCCATTTTGATGGAATTCGAGTCGATGCTGTTTCAAATATTGTTTATTATAGTGGAAATAAAAATAATGGTGAAAATACCGGAGCAACTGAATTTATAAAAAGATTAAATGGAAAAATCCATTTAGCTCATCCTGATGTTATGATGATTGCTGAAGATTCAACAGATTTTCCTCAGGTGACTAAACCAACAGAATGGGGAGGTTTAGGTTTTGACTATAAATGGGATTTAGGTTGGATGAACGATACTTTAAAATATTATGCTCTTGATCCAATTTATAAAAAATATGATCATAATAAAATTACTTTTTCGATGGCTTATTTCTTTAGTGAGAATTTCTTACTTCCATTAAGTCATGATGAGGTTGTTTTTGGCAAGGGAACAATTTTAAACAAGATGAATGGTGATTATAACCAAAAATTTGCTTTTGTTCGTAACCTTTATACTTATCAAATGACTCATCCTGGAAAAAAATTAAACTTTATGGGTAATGAATTAGCCTCTTGGGATGAATGGAATGAAAATAAATCACTTCCTTGGGATCTTAAAAGATATCCAAAGCATGATTCAGTTTCTCGTCTATGCCGTGATTTAAATTTAATCTATAAAGGCGAACCAGCCCTCCATTTTGAAGAATATAACCCAGTGCATTTTAACTGGTTAATGGTTGATAATAACACCGATTCAATTTTTGCTTATGAAAGAAGAGTTGGGGGTTCAATTTTAGTTTGTATTTTCAATATGACACCAAATTATTTTGAATATTTTGATATTGGGGTTAATAAAGAAGGAGCTTATGAAGAGATTTTTAATAGTGATAAGGAAGTTTATGGTGGAAATAACCTCTACAATGGTGATATATTAAACACTAGTGCCTATGGACCAGAGGGGAGACCATTTAAAATTTCTCCAAAAATTGCTCCATATGCTGCTATGATATTAAAATTTAAAAAAAATTAGGAAAGGATGCTTATGTTTAACAATAAAGCGCAGTTTAAAGAAGAGTTTACAAGTCGTTTGATTTCTCGTTATGGGAAAGCACCCCAAGAAGCTCACGTTAGTGAGAAATATGATATTTTAGGAGAATTAGTTAGAGATTATGCTGGTGTTAACTGGCGTGAAACTCGTGAACATGTTAATAAAACCAAAAGTAAACAATTAATTTACTTTTCAATGGAATTTTTAATTGGTCGTTTATTAACATCCAATTTAATGAATTTAGGAATTTATAATCTTTGTAAGGATGGTTTAAAAGAACTTGGTATTGATATTGGTGAATTAGAAGATCAAGAAGCCGATGCTGGTTTAGGAAATGGCGGTTTAGGAAGACTTGCTGCTTGTTTCCTCGATTCGATTGCAAGTTTAGGTTATCCAGGTAATGGAAACTGTATTCGTTATGAATATGGCTTTTTTAAACAAAAAATTCTTGATGAAAGACAAATTGAATTACCAGATCAATGGTTAAGTAATGGTTATGTTTGGGAAGTAAGAAAAGTTAAACATAGCTGTGATGTTAGTTTTTATGGTAATGCGGAAACTTATTTAAAATCAAATGGCAGTTATGGAATTAGAACCGCTAACGCTACTAAGGTCCGTGCTTGTCCATATGATGTTTATGTTGTTGGTTATCAAAATAAAGTTGCTAACACTCTTAGATTATGGAGTGCACAACCTTGTGAAGAAAATATTCCTCAAGATCAATCATTTGAACAATATTTAGATACTATTAAGGAATTATCTCATGGTTTATATCCAGATGATTCTACGGAAAATGGAAAATTATTAAGATTAAGACAACAATATTTTTTCGTTAGTGCTGGGCTCCAATCAGTTGTTAGAGGGCACATGAGAATATACAAAACAATTGAAAATTTAGCTGATAAATATATTTTCCAACTTAATGATACCCATCCAATTTTAGCAATTCCTGAATTAATGAGAATTTTAATGGATGATCATAATTTAGGTTGGGATGAGGCTTATGCAATTGTTAGTAAATGTTTTGCTTATACCAACCATACAATTATGGCTGAAGCATTAGAAAAATGGCCAGTTCATTATGTTCAAAAATTATCACCACGTTGTTTCATGATTATTGAAGAATTAAATCGTCGTTTATTAATTTGGATGAATGAACAAAAAGTTAGTGATGGCGAAAGACATGAAATGATGATTATTAAAGATGGAATGATTCATATGACTAACTTAGCTATTTTTGTAGCAAAAAGTGTTAACGGAGTAGCGGCTATTCATACAGAAATCTTAAAAAATACCACATTTAATGTTTATTATAAGTATTTCCCAAATAAATTTAATAATAAAACTAATGGAGTTACCCATCGTCGTTGGTTAATGTATGCCAACCCAGAACTTGCTACTCTTTTAACAAGTAAGATTGGTGAAGAATGGAAGACTGATTGGACTAAATTTGAAGATTTTAATGAATTTAAAAATGATAAAGCAGTTCTTGCTTCCCTCCGTTCAATTAAACATCACAATAAATTAAAATTTGTTGATTATTGTAAAAAAGAATTAGGAATTGAAATCGATGATCATAGTATTTTTGATACTCAAATCAAGAGATTACATGCCTATAAACGTCAATTGATGAATGTTTTTAGAATTATTCATTATTATTATGAAATTAAAACCAATAAAGATTTTAAAATGTATCCTCACACCTTTATTTTTGGTGCCAAGGCCGCTCCAAGCTATTATTTTGCTAAGGAAATTATCTTATTAATTAATAGTGTTGGTAAAATTATTAATAACGATCCAAAAGTAAATAAATTTATGAAAGTAGTTTTTGTTCCTAACTATGGAGTTACTCTTGCAGAATTAATTATCCCTGCAACCGATATTTCTGAACAAATCTCAACTGCAGGAAAAGAAGCTTCTGGAACATCAAATATGAAATTTATGATGAATGGTGCTTTAACTCTGGGAACTTTAGATGGAGCTAACGTCGAAATCAATGAACGTGTTGGTGATGACGATTCCTTTATTTTTGGTTTAAAAGTTGAAGATATTGAAAAACTCAAAAAAGAAGGTAGTTATTCTCCATGGGATGCATACAATAATAATCCTAATATTCGCCGTATCCTCAATTCTTTATTCGATGGGCCATGGTGTGAGGGAATTAGAGACCGTTTTAGATCAATCTTTGATGAAATTATGAATCATAATGATGAATATTTCCTCCTTGTTGATTTTGATGCTTACTTAGAAGCTTCAAAGAAAATTGAAGATTTCTATTTAGATCGTGCTGCTTGGACTAAATCAGCCTTAAAAAATATTGCAATGAGTGGTTATTTTAGTAGTGATCGTACTATTGAACAATATAACGAAGATATTTGGAAATTAAACAAAGTTACTTTTAAATAATTATTCAAAGTTACTTAAAAAATAAAAAAAGCAGAAATTTAATTTCTGCTTTTTATTTTGTTTGATCAATCTTTTTAAGATTCTTTTTTCGTTTTTCTTTTAACTCAATTCGATTAAAGATGAATAGAAGAGAGAAAGCTAAGGCTGCGTTGATATAACCCTGAATCAAGTCAAAGGATGAATTTAGGATTGAAGAAGCAAAGTTATATTCATAAAAGACTAGATAATAAGGGAAATATGATAAGACCATAAATAATGGTGCAATAAGGAAGGAGAGATATCTAAGATACTTGGCTTTAAAGAGCCATTTATAAATTAAAAATGCAAATATTCCCTCTAAGCCCTTAGCAATTATAGTAAAGATTGCAACGCTGGCATAACCAGAAGCAATATCAGCAATTGTTGCGCCAATTATCCCAGAAAAGACTCCGACAACTGGTCCAAAATAAATACTAGAAAAGATAATAATACTATCGCTCAAATTGAAATAACCGCTTCCACCACCATAAGGGATTTGGATAAAGTAAGTACAAATAAAGGTCAAAGCTGATAAAAGAGCAATATATGATATTTTAATTAAAATATTTTTTGCTTTCATAACTAATTAGTAATAAACTCCTCTACAAACTCTTCAAGAGTATAACAAGTAACTCCATAATGTTTTAAAAGGCGAGTTGTTACACCCTCACCCTTAATCAAAACATCATCAAATTTTCCATTATGAATATTATGAACCCCACAACTTGGAGAATTATCGACTAAGATTGCTTTACGAGCATTTGTATAGTTAGCTAAGTTTTTAGCAATTAAAGCTCCTTTATTGAAATAAGATGAAACATCTTTTCCACTTGATGTAATAACCGAATCTTTTAGGATTTCACTTGGATCACGAGGAACACTTAAACCACCCATAACTTCAGGACAGATTAAAACTAGGTCATATTTATCTTTGATTTTTTCAATTAATGGATTGTAATTACCTTTACCATTATAACGAACTTTATCACCAACCAAACAAGCACTAATTAATATTGTTTCCATCTTCAAATCCTCGCTTTGCTTATTATAATTTTTTTTATATAATTAATCCATATGGAATATAAAAATATTGGTGAAATTAGGTATAAAAATCGAATATATCAAATCTTTTTGAAAAAAACCTTCAAAGCAAAGAGATATATTCGCTTTCGTTATAAAAACGGGGACATTTACATTACAGGTCCTATTTTTGTAAGCATTAAAGATTGCTATGCTTATTTAGAAAAAAACCTTAAAAGTATTGTTAAAGATGATTACCTACATGGAGGAACAATCAAAATCTTTGATAAATATTATGGTGTAATTGATGGAGCAATTGATTTTAAAAATAAGACTATTAAAATCGATGAAAATTTTTATAAAAATATTGGACCTTTAGTTAAAGAAGAACTAAATGAACGTTTAAGAATAATTGAAGATCTGATGGGTTTAGAAAAACACTCTTTAACAATTCGCTACATGACTACTAGATATGGAGTTAATTCCGTTTCTAGAAAAAGAATCACTTTGACCTCGTTTCTAATTCACTATGATTATGATATTATAGACAGTGTTATAATTCATGAATTAGCTCATGATAGGATTCATAATCACGGCCAAAACTTCTATTATGAAGTCTTAAAATATTGTCCAAATTATTATGAACTTGATAAAAAACTTAAAAAAGGAATCTATAAAAATGATTAAAGAAATAACCTCTAAAACAAATCGATTAGTTAAGTATTTTAACAAATTGAAGGACACTTCTTTTATGAAAGAGGAAAAGAAGTTTTTAATTGAAGGAATGCATTTAATTGAGATGGCAAAAGACTATTTAGAGTGCGTAATATCTGAAAAACCACTAGAAAACGACTATAATATTACTAATTATATCGTTTCTAAAGAAATAATGGAAAAACTAAGTAGTCATAAATCTACAAGCAAAGTTATTGGAGTGGGCAGATTTATTGAAGAAAAACCAATTAACAGTGATTTTTTAATCTATTTAGATGATGTTCAAGACCCAGGAAATTTCGGGACCATTGTTCGCAGCGCACTTGCTTTTGGGATTAAAGATGTTTTAATTTCAACAAACAACGTTTTTCAATATAATTCAAAGTTTATTCAAAGTTCACAAGGTGCGATTTTTAAAAGCAATATCATTAGAGTTGAAAGCAATGTGTTAAAAGAGCTTCAAAGTAAAGGATATCAAGTTATTGTGTCGACACTTGAAGATGGTGCAATTGATCTAAGTTGTTATGAACAAACGAGTAAAAAAATAGTGTTAGTTTTAGGCAATGAAGGGAATGGCGTTTGTAAAGAAATTACTAAATTAAGTGATTTAAAGGTTAAAATCGAAATGAATAATATTGATTCTTTAAATGTTGCTGTTGCAGCTGGAATCTTAATGTATACATTAAATAAATAAAAACTATACAAGAAATTTTTCTAATGTGATAAAATTATTATGCTATGAAAAGAAGTAGTAGTTATTGAAATTTCTTTCAAGGGAGAGTTGGATAGTGGGACCAATTTAGGAAAACAATAATGAATTCATCTTGGAGCAGGTTTGATGAACCCGTAACTTTGCGTAAAAAAGGAAATTAAGAATATAGAATTAGGATGGTACCGTGTTTATGACACTCCTATGCTAGTTCTTTTTTTATTTTAAGGAGTATTTATGGATTATACAAAAAAATTTGAAGAAATTAAGATTGAGGCTTTAAATGAAATCTTAAAAGCTGCTGATTTAAAGGAATTATTAGATTTAAAAAACAAATATCTTTCAAAAAAAGGTATTGTTTCTTTAATGATGAATGAAATTCGTAATGTTGAAGATAAGAAAGTTTTTGGTGAGGAATATAATGCTTGTCGAGAAGTAATTGAAAACAAATTAAATGAATTAATTAAAGTTAATGAAGAAAAAGTTTTTAATGAAACACTTGCAAAAGAAAGCATTGATTTAACCTTACCAGGAAGAAATAATCAACTCGGTTATAAAAATCCTTTCTACAAGATCATTCGTGAAGTTGAAGATATCTTTGTTGGAATGGGTTATAACGTTGAAGTTGGACCCGAAGTTGATTTAGATAAATATGTCTTTGAACTTTTAAATATTCCAAAAGACCATCCTGCAAGAGATATGCAAGATACTCTTTATATTAATGAAAATACATTGTTAAGAAGCCATACATCAAGTGTTCAAGCTCATGTCATGGAAAAATCAAATGGTCAGCCTATTAAAATTATCTGTGCTGGAAAAGCCTATCGTCGCGATGATGATGATGTTACACATTCTCATCAATTTGCTCAAATTGAGGGCTTAGTTATTGATAAGGACATTAATTTAGGTAATTTGAAGGCTACTTTAGAATTATTTGCAAAGAAAATGTTTTCTAAAGATGTTTCTGTTCGTTTTAGAAGTTCCTATTTTCCATTTACTGAACCAAGTGTGGAAGTTGATATTTCATGCTTTGCTTGTCATGGAAAAGGTTGTTCAACATGTAAAGGAACAGGTTGGATTGAAATTCTTGGAGCTGGAATGGTTAATCCTAATGTTTTAAGAATGAGTGGTTATGATGATAAAGTTTATAGTGGTTTTGCTTTTGGTATTGGTATTGAAAGAGTAGCCATGCTTCGATATGGAATCGATGATATTCGTAAAATTTATCAAAATGATTTAAGATTCATTTCACAATTTAATAAGGTTAAGGAGGAATAGACAATGTTAGTAAGTTTAAAAGAAATTGGCAAGTATGTCGATTTGAGTAATTTAACTCCTGAAGAAATTAGCTCAAGATTAACTTTTAGCGGAATAGAAGTTGAAGAAATTAAGTATTTATCAACCGCAACTAATCTTGTTATTGGTAAAGTGATAAAATGTGACTCCCATCCTGATTCAGATCATCTTCATGTGACAAAAGTCGATATTGGCAGTGAGATATTAGATATTGTTTGTGGAGCTCCCAACTGTAAATTAGGTATTAAAGTCATCGTTGCCAAAGTTGGCGCTAAGCTTTTAAATGGTGAAATTACCAAGGGTTTAATTCGAGGAGTCGAATCTAATGGAATGTTATGTGCTTTAAATGAAATTGGTGTTGATCCAAAAACATTAAAAGAAGAACAAATACAAGGAATTGAAATATTACCAGATGATGCTGTAATTGGAAACACAAAGGTTTTAGAATATCTTGGTTTAGATGATTGTGTTTTAGATCTTTCACTTTTAGCTAATAGAAGTGATTGTTATTCCTTATATAATGTTGCTAAAGAAATTGGGGCTTTATTTAATAGAGAAGTTAAAATTCCAAGTTTTAATGATATAAAAACATTTGAATCAGATTTTAAGATTGCTTCTTTAAGTCCAAACTGTAAAAGTTTTTATGCTAAAGAATTAAAAAATATTAAAGTTGATGAATCACCTACCTGGTTAAAAGAAATTTTAAGAAGCGAGGGGATTAAATCAATTAATAATGTTGTTGACTTAGGAAACTATGTGATGTTATTAACTGGCCAACCAATTCATATTTATGATGTTGATAAATTACCTCAAAGAGAGTTGGTAGTTAAAGAAGGAATTGATACAAAATTAATTGCTTTAGATGATAAAGAATACACTTTAATTAACACTGATCTTTGCATTACTTCAGATAATTTAGTGATGTGCTTAGCAGGAGTTTTAGGATCTAAACAATCTGAAATTGATGAAAAAAGTACTAATATCTTAATTGAGGTCGCTAACTTTTCCTTTGCTAGTATTCGTAAAACCGCAATTCGTTTAGGAATAATGAGCGATTCTTCACAAAGATTTGTTAAAGGAATTAATCCTTCTCAAAGTGTTGAGGTAATTAATTTAATTTCTGAACTCTTTATTAAAGTCTTAAACGTAAAAGATATCAGTCAAACAATAGTTTATGATGAAATTGATCATAAGTTAAAACAATTTTCCTGCAGTGTTTTATATATTAATAAACGTTTAGGAACAAAGTTTTCAAAACAATTAATTGAAGAGACATTAAATTTATTAAATTTTAAAACTATTTTTAGTAATGATAATGATTTTAATGTTATTGTTCCATCTTCAAGAATTGATATTGATGGCGAAGCTGATATAAGTGAAGAAATTATTCGCTATCACGGCTTTGATGAGATTACCAAAAGTCTTCCTTATATGGAAACAACCGTTGGTACTTTAGATCCAAGGAGACAAGGTGAGAGAATTATTGAAGATTTTTTAATTGGTAAAGGAATAAATGAAGTAATTACTTACACCTTAATCAATAAAAGAGATAATGAAATATTTAATGATGTTAATTTAGATGAGGGAATAGAGATTTCTAATCCTTTAACAGAAGATCATAAATTTATTCGTAAAAACATTCTTTCAAGTCTTTTAAGAACTGTTCAATACAATTTAAATCATCAACAAAGCAATTTCCGTTTATTTGAAATTAGTGAAGTTTATAGTAAAAATCAAATTCAAACTCATCTTTCAATTGCTCTGATTGGTTCTTTATTAGATTTTGATTTAATCAATCCACGTGAATTTGATTATTATGATATGAAAGGAATCGTTGAAAATATTTTAAATCTTTTCAATATTGCTCTTTCACGAGTTAAGTTTGAACGTATGAACTCCTCTGATAATTTTCATTTTGGCCGTAGTGTTAAAGTTTTAATAGATAATAAATTATTAGCTGTTTTTGGTGAAATTAATCCAAGAATGAAAAGTGAATTTAATATTAAAAAAGGACAATGTATTATTCTAGAAATGAATTTATCAGTTTTATTTAATGTTCGAAGTCCAAAAAATAAGTTCAGTGAATATTCAAGATTCCCATCAGTTTCAAGAGACTATGCCTTTGTTATTAAAAATGATATCAATTTTGAACAAATAAAAAATGAATTGAAAAAAGCTTCAAGCCTAATCAAATCAATTAATCTCTTTGATATTTATAAAGGAGATAATATTGATGAGGGATATGTTTCAATTGCTCTAAGAACTGTTTTAGAATCATTAGAACATACTTTAAATGATGAACATATTACTGAAGTTGATAAGAAAATAAGAGAAGTTTTAATGAAGAAGTTCAATGTGGAATTGAGGAAATAATTATGAAAATAAATCTATTAAGTTTAAAAGAGAATGAGTCTTTTGAATATATTGAGGATCTAAGTTTATTAAATAACATTAACTCCTCAAGTATTTTAAAAAAGTTTTTAAGTGTAAAAGGGACGATTGATCTAGTTTATATTGATGATGTTTTAACTATTAATTTTAAGCTAAATTGTCTTTTAGAAGTATTAAGTTCATATACATATGAGCCATTTGAATACGCTCTTAAAGTATTTGATTCCTTGAGTTTTACTAATAAAAAGGAAATGGAAACAGACGATATTATCTTAATTGAAAAGAGTTTTGAACTTGAACCATTAATTTATAGTTTAGTTTTAACATTAATTCCCACAAATGCTCATAAAAAGGGTGAAAAACTTCCAAAGACTGATGAATACGCAGTTTTAACGGAAGATGAATACAATGAGGAGCTAAAAAAAGAAACTGGTAATTCATTTGATATCCTCAAGGATATTGATTTCGACGAATAAGATTAAAACACTTTTTCAAAGACAAAATAAAAAAAACACGACAATAATCGTGTTTTTTTGTGCGACTAAATAACTACTAATAAATTACTAGTAAATATTTTGAGAAATATTGAAAAAATACTTGCACATTGTTTTCGTCGTATATATAATAAAGGTACAAAGTGTAAGAAAGTGGAGGGAAGTGGAGAATGTTCTTCGGAAGTTACGAATATACAATCGACGGAAAAGGACGTTTAGTTATCCCATCAAAGTTTAGAAATCAAGTTGGTGACAATTTGTATCTAACTAAGGGAATGGATGGCTGTCTTTCGATTTGTACAGAAGAATCATTTGAAAAACAACTCACTGCTTTTAAAAACTTGGCTTTCGAAAAATCTAAAGTCCGTGCCTATCAACGTTTATTCCTTGAGTCAGTAGTTAATTTAACAATTGATACTCAAGGTAGAGTTCTAATTCCTACTAAGACTCTTAAACAATATGGAATCGGATCAAAGGTTAATATTCTTGGAGTAATCGATCGCTTTGAAATTTGGGATATGGAAGCATGGATCAAATATCAAAATGAAAACGAAAAGGATTATGAAGCCGATGCTGAATCGATCTTAACAGATGAAAACTAATGATCATGTCTCAGTCCTTCTAAGAGAAGTCATTGAAGGACTAAATATTCAAAAAGACGGTATTTATCTAGATCTAACCTTAGGAAGAGCTGGACATAGTTCAGAAATACTTAAAAAGATTCCACAAGGAATGCTCATAGGTGTTGATCAAGATGAAGAAGCAATTGAATATTCAAAAGAGAGACTTTCAAAAATCGGAAACAACTTCAAAATTCTCAAAACTAATTTTAAGAATATTAAAGATGAATTAGAAAGATTAGACATTAAAGACGTCAATGGCGCTTTATTCGACTTAGGTGTATCCTCTCCTCAATTTGATGAAGATTATCGTGGATTTTCTTACAGACAAAATAATGAGTTGGATATGCGAATGAACTTAGAAAACTCTTTGACAGCTAAACAGATTGTAAATGAGTATTCCCTCAAAGATCTTACAAGGGTCTTTAGAGAATATGGTGAAGAAAAATATTCTTACGAAATTGCTCTAAATATTGTTAAAGCACGTGAATCATCTGAAATTGTTACGACATTTGACCTGGTAGATTTAATTAAAAAATCAAAACCAGCCAAAGAACTTAAGAAAATCGGACATCCTGCTAAACAAGTGTTTCAAGCACTCAGAATAGAAACCAATAATGAATTAGAGGTCTTAAAATCAACTCTTGAAGATGTGATTAAACTCTTAAAAGTTGATGGTAGAATCGCCGTTATTACATTTCATAGTTTAGAAGATAGAATTGTTAAAGAACTTTTCAAAAAATATTCAACCGTTGAAGGAAATAGACTTAATGACTTTAAATTACCTAGTGATATTGAAAAACCTAATTATAGGCTCATAAATCAAAAAGTAATAGTTCCAACAGAGGAAGAATTAATCCTTAATAGACGATCAAAAAGTGCAAAGCTCAGAATTATTGAGCGAGTTAAATAATTGGAGGAATACAATATGACAATGCAAGACAAATTAGTTAAAACACACCAAAAAAAACATACTTATTATTTAAAGAAAATGGGTGTTTTTTGTGGATGTTTTATCGGAGCATGTATCTTAGTTGCTATTCCAGTATCAATTTTTTCAAAAGCACAAAATGAAAACATGATTGCTAAAGAGGATAAAGTACCTGAAATCGCTAAAAGCGAACTTCTAACTTACTAAAATCTGAAAAAGTTTATTTGTTGATAAAAAGCACAAAAAGTGCTTTTTTTTGTGCGATTTTTAGTATTTTTATGGTCGATATTTAGTATTAAAATAAATAATGCAAATTATTTTAAACTAATAAGCATAATTTATTGATATATTATACCTACTCGTATTATAATAAATTAGTATGCAAAAAGAAGTAGCAGTAATTGAAATTAAAGATAAGCATTTTAGATTAATAATTGGTTATCTGTATGATGAAAAAATCGATATCTTATATGAAAAAAGATATGTTTTAACAAACGAAAATAATGATGGCGATATTTTTGATGTAAATTCTTTGGCTAATGACCTTAAAGTCATTACTTCCATTTCAGATCAAAAACAACGTTTAAAAATTAATATTACAGAAGTAGTTCTTGTTTTACCATCTTTTGGTTTGGAAGTTTATAATACTCAAAAATCAACCAACACTATTTCAAATGATGGAAGAATTGATAAAATTGATATTGCCAACGCATTATCATTAGTTAAAAAAGAAAAAATACCAAATCAAAATAATGTTATTACAGATATCATTCCTAATGTCTTTATTACTGATGATTCTCGTAATTTTTCTGAGCCACCACTTGGAGAAATATCAACTAATATCTTGATTGATGCAAATGTTTATACTTTACCAAACAATTTGGTCAGCAAATTAAAAGAAGCTATTACTAATGCAGGACTTAAAATAAAAAGAACTGTTATTTCACCTATTGGTGTCGATTGCTTATTAAAGGCTAAAAAGTTTAAGTTTGATACTTATATTCTTGTTGAATATGATCAAACAAATACTGTTCTATCTTTTATTGGCAAACACACTTTATTTCAATCTAATTTCTTTAAAATTGGTGGTGAAGATATCACTTATGATATCGCTACTCATTTTTCAATTCCTTTTGAAAAAGCCGAAGAAATTAAACAAACTTATGGTCTTGATTTAAGAGATACCTTATTTAATACCCCTATTTTAGAAGTTTTAGGTCCTGATGGATTTAAAAGAAAATATACTAAAGATGATTTAAATTCAGTCATAACAAATTCATTTAAATCATGGCAAGGTTATTTTTCAAATTCACTCAATACATTATTAAAAGATTATGAAGAGTTAATTGAAAAAATCCCATTAGTTTTTATTGGTGATTCATCTCTTGTTAATGGTTTTAAGAATTTTATTCATAAGAATTATCCTAATAATCCTGTTGAATTTATTAATTATAATGCAGTCGGAGCAGAAAAACCTTCGAATATAAACTGCTTAGGAGCAATCCAATATGTTAGTGTCTATCAGGGAACACTTGAAGAAGAAGTTAAAGTTAAGATCGCTGATATTCAACGTACTAATGAAGAAAAGTATCGTGAAGACGAAGACTTATTATAAAAAAGAGGTAATTATATGAACAACACAGATTTAGACAATTTCGAAGCCGTAGCAAGAATAATTGTTATTGGCGTTGGTGGAGCTGGTAATAATGCCGTCAACCGTATGATTGATGAAAATTTAACAAATGTTGATTTTTATGTTGCTAATACAGACAAACAAGCTCTATCTCTTTCAAAAGCTCCAAATCGTATTATTTTAGGTGAAGAGTTAACTGATGGTTTAGGTGCTGGTGGTGATCCAGAAATTGGTCGTAGCGCAACAACTGCTAGCGAAGATGAAATTAAAGAAGCAGTAAAAGGTGCTAAAATGGTCTTCATCGCTGCAGGTATGGGTGGAGGAACTGGAACCGGTGGTGCTCCAGTAATTGCAAAAATTGCCAAAGAATCTGGTGCTTTAACTGTTGCAATTGTTACTCGTCCATTTACTTTTGAAGGAACAAAAAAAGTTGCAGCTAGTGTTTCTGGTTTAAACGCTTTAAAAGAAGTCTGTGATTCTTTAATCGTTGTTAGTAATGATAAATTATTAATGGATTCAGGAAACTTACCAATCGGTGAGGCTTTTTCTAAGGCTGATGCTGTTTTAACTCAAAGTGTTAAAACTGTTACTGACTTAATCTTAATGCCTTCAATTATTAATTTAGATTTTGCTGATGTTAAAGCTACATTATTAGATAGTGGGGTTGCCCTGATTGGTTTTGGTAGCGGATCTGGAGCAAGAAATGCTGAAGAAGCTGCTTTAAGCGCTCTTTCTTGTCCTTTAATTGAACAATCTGTAACCGGTGCTCGTAAAGCCATCTGTCATATTACATGTGGGCCTAGCGTTTCACTCTTTGATTGTCAAAACTGCGTCGCCTATATAGTTGAAAAATCAGGTGGAAATTTAGATTTAAAATTTGGAATTTCAATTAACGACCAATTAACCGATCAAATACTTGTTTCGATTATTGCTGGTGATTTTGATAAAGACTTTGATTTCAGTGTTGATTCTTCAACATCTTTCCTTGATATGAATAAATTACAACAAGAAAAAGAAAAGAATTTATTCACTAAAATCGATGGTTATGACGATGAAGAAACAAATGAATTGCCATCTCTTGATGCAATCAATGAAGAACCTCAAGAAGTTGGAGATGTTGAAGAAGAGTCAATTATCCCTTCATTTCTTGATTCAAAAGATTTTTAAGAAAAATAAAAGAGTTAGTAATTTCTAACTCTTTTTTAATACATATTTATATTTTCACCATTTGTCAAAATGGATTTTTTGTGGATCCCAATGTTTTGCTAGCGCTTTTTCTTCATTCTTATGACCAAGAACAATTAGTGAGATTGGTTCGACATTTAGAGGTAGTTTTAAAAGATTACCAATCAAACTCTTCCAACCAGAATTTTCTAAAATTCCACACCAAACAGCTCCAAGACCTAAACCATGAACCGCTAATAGAATATTTTGAGTAGCAGCAAAGCAATCAGAATAAATAAATTCAGGAAGTAATTCGACATTTGAATCACCACAAACTACAATTGCATGAGAAGCAGTATTTAGCATTGTAGCGTATTTATTACCTGCGGCAATTTGAGTTAGAACATCTTTATCACTTATTAAAATAAAATGATAAGGACGTCTATTTCGGGCTGTTGGCGCACATAATCCAGCATGAAGAATAAGTTCTAAACTTTCTTTATCAATTTGTTGTGAAGTAAATTTGCGAATGCTTTGACGTGAACTAATTGCTTTTAAAACATCCATTTGACCTTCTTTTAAAACTATATTTGAAGGCTCTTTTTCCTCTTTATAGATAAGATTTAATTGAACATCCAGTTCAATTTGATCATAAAATTCAGGATGTTTTTTTATAAAGGAATTGTTAAAGATAATAATAAATTTATTGTCTTCAAGTTTAATTATTTGACTATAAAATTTACTTTCATTGATTAATAAATTAACAAAAAGACTTTCATCCTTAATTTCAAATTCACTATATGGATTAAATGGTAGCTCAAAAAAGAAGTAGTCATTACTAGCATCTTTTTGAAGAACAGTTCGAAAG
>DATESL010000013.1:0-11033 GCA_035270825.1 Candidatus Onthovivens sp. | reverse complement strand
GCATTATTATATGGAAATTAAATTAAAAGGTTTAACAAAAATCTTCCCTGGAAATCCTAAAAAACATATCAAAGATACCGTTGCTGTTGACAACTTTGATTTAGTAGTTCCAGATGGCCAACTCGTTGGCTTACTTGGGCCTTCTGGATGTGGTAAATCAACTACTCTTTACATGATTAGTGGTTTGCATATTCCAACTGCTGGCGAAGTTTGGTTTGGTGAAGAAGAAGTTACCAACCTCTCCCCAGAAAAACGTGGGATCGGCTTAGTTTTCCAAAACTACGCTTTATATCCACATATGACAATTTATAAAAACGTTGAATTTCCTTTAACCAATTTAAAGGTTGAAGTCCCGCTTGTCACTTTTTATGATTATACAATCAATTATACTTATAAGATGAAAAGTGATGATAATTTAGACGGTATTTTAAGAGCAATTCGTTCTTTAGGCTCCAAGATTGGTTTAGAAAAAAGAATAATTAATATTCATAATACTTTAAACGGGGCTGATTTAAGCTTAGAAATTATTTTAAAGAATGTAAATCCACGTGTTAAAGATTTATTCGTCGAAAACTTTGATAAGATTATTGAACCACTAAAAACTTCAATTAAAGAAGTTAAAACTAGCGATGGATTATTTGATGCTAAAATTCGCTACACTTATGAATTAAGTGCTGCTGAAAAAATTATTACTGGACAATATATTATTCGTTTAAAAGGACCAAAGAATGGTTCAGAGATTTTAGTGGCTGATATTTTAGATAAAGCTCGTAAACTTGGCTTAAAAATTACTTATTCACCAAGTTATGATTTTGAAGGCGACACCGTTTTATTAATTGGTTTAGCTAAAATCAGTGAAGAAAAAGCAACCACTATTTTAAATGATTTAATTAAAGAATTTAAAATTAAAGGATCAATTAAAATTGATAGCATTGATTCTAATAAAATTGAAAACGCTATTAAGAAGACTTTACCTAAGAAGTTAGCTAATTCAATGAAAGAATTAAGTGCTTACGATGAAAAAGGAACGACAAAAATTTATTTTAAATTAAAGAAATTAGCTGATGAAGAAATTGATGAAGTTGATAAGATTATTAGAGGATCCTTTAAGGTTTCAGCTGCTGATGTTAAAAAAGCAACTGCCGTGGCTCATCGCTATTTAACTCAATCAGAGAGAAAAGATATTGTTTACGAAACAGCTAAACTTGTTCAAATTGAAGATTATTTAGAAAGAAAACCATCACAATTATCCGGTGGACAACAACAACGTGTGGCTATTGCTCGTGCTTTAGTTAAACGTCCAAAAGTTTTATTACTTGATGAACCACTTTCTAACCTTGATGCTCGTTTAAGATTACAAACAAGAGAAGAAATTAGAAGAATTCAAAAAAATACAGGGATTACGACAGTTTTCGTTACCCACGACCAAGAAGAAGCAATGTCAATTTCTGATCAAATTGTTGTTATGAAAAACGGAGTCAAACAACAAATTGATTCTCCTCAAAACATGTATAATTCGCCAATTAACCTCTTTGTTGCTCAATTCTTAGGGAATCCTCCAGTTAACGTTTTCAACGGATCAATTAAGGATAAAAAAGTTTATGTTGGCAAAGATGTAGTTTATGAAACAACCAGCGATATTAAAGATCAAGATGTTTATGTGGCAATTAGAGCCGAGGGTTTTGAACTTAAAAAGAGCGGCGGGTTAAAAGCTGAAGCTGAAATGGTTCAAGTCTTGGGTCGTGATATCTCAATTGTTTGTAAAAATGAATTCTGTGTCCAACCAACATTTAAAGTTATCATCCAACATGATGATGCCAATATTAAAGGTAAAATATCTTTAGGAGTCAAGCCAAACAAGATTTTCGTTTTTGATACCAAAACCGAAAAGCGTATTTTCTTAAAATAGTAAAAGGAACTGAATAATTATGAGTAAAAATGAAAAAACCATAAATAAGGAAGTTCTTATTGAAGAATTTGAAGATAAATCTTTAGGACTCGTTAAAGAAGGTTTTAATGAGAAAGAAAATGTTTATGTTCATATTACCTCAAGAAAAAAATCTAGCTCCAAGTATGTTTCAGGTGGGGTTTTAGATAATGAACAAGCTAATAACTGGAAAGCCTGGTTATATTTAGCTCCGGTTTTAATCTTGATGGCAATTTTCCTTGTTTATCCACTGATCAATACGATCGCCATTTCCTTTATGAGTAACTATAACTATGTTAAAGGTACTTTCGATGGGTTTACCCTTGATAACTTTGGAGCAATCTTAGGATTATCGACGATTAACGGGGTTACTGAAACGCGTATTTTAGATTATGCACTGCCTAATACTTTCTTTATGTTAATTACAGTCCCAATTTCAATTGCGATTGCTTTATTAATTAGTGTCTTATTAAACTCCTTAAAATGGTTACAAAAAGTCTTTCAAATTGTCTTTTTCTTACCATATGTTACAAATGCGATCGCTATTGGGATGGTCTTTAGTGTTATCTTTGATAAACAAGGGGTTATTAACGATATCTTTAATTTAACGGATTTTGCCTGGATTTATGGGGCTGATCGTTGGGTAGCAATGATTCCACTTTGTTTATACATTGTTTGGAGTGCCTTGCCTTTTAAAATTCTTATTTTATTAAGTGGCTTACAAGGGGTTGATAAGCAATACTATCAAGCTGCTAAAATTGATGCGACACCAAAATGGAAAGTCTTAATGAAAATTACTGTTCCAGCTCTTTCACCTCAAATCTTATACTTAATGGTCACGAGTTTTATTGGTGCCTTTAAAGAATATTCCTCAATTGTTGCTATGTTTAATGGTCCTGGAACAACTAATGGATCTTATAATATGTATACAATCGTTTACTATATCTACGATAATTTAAATTCTAATACGTCGCTTGCTGCGGCTGCAGCAGTTTTACTATTTGCAATTATCTTAGTCTTTACTTTCTTACAACTCTACTTGTCTAAAAAGAAAGTTCACTATTAAAGGAGAAAAGCAATGGAAAAAACATTACAAAAACAATATATTGACTTTAATACTGAACGCAATCTTGATAAGGATATTGTTTTATCAATTAAAGAAGGTAGTAAGTCTGTTCAATCAATTCATAAACGTGAAAAGGTGATGAATGTCGTTTCAACAATTATTTTATATTTAGTCATTACGATTTTAGCTTTAATTATCGTCTTCCCATTTTATTGGATGATTATTACCTCCTTAAAAAATAACGACGAAATTATTTCCTCCAACCAAACGTTTTTCCCAACGATTGTGATGTGGAGTAACTATGTCTTTGTTTTTAAAACATTTAAATTTGTCACTTATATGACAAATACGATTGTTGTTGCATTCTTTTCGACAATCGGTACTTTAATTACGACCGTCTTTGGAGCTTTTGCCTTTGCAAGACTCCAATTTAAAGGGAAAGAACCATTATTTATGTTATTTTTGATGACGATGATGATTCCTGGTGAAATGATGGTTATTTCTAACTATATCACCGTTGCTTCCTTTGGCTGGGTTAGTGAAAGTGCTGGTTTGCTTGATGCCTACCTTGCAATGATCGTTCCTTTCTGGGTGAGTGTTTTCTATATTTACTTGTTAAGACAAAACTTTAAACAAGTACCAAATGAACTATATTTAGCTGCTAAAGTAGATGGTAAAAGTGACTGGTCCTTTTTATGGAGAGTCATGGTTCCACTTGCTGCCCCAACGCTAATTTCGATAACCATTTTAAAATTCATGGGAACATGGAATTCTTATGTTTGGCCAAATCTTGTTGCCAATAAAGATGAATTCCGTTTAATTTCAAATGGTTTACGCGGAAGCTCCTTTGTTGATGCAGACACTGGGCGTGTTGAATATGGTTTACAAGTTGCCGGTACCGTGATCGTTACCGTGCCACTGTTCTTATTATTTATTTTCTTTAGAAAGTACATAATGAGAGGCGTCGGCCGCGCTGGAATTAAAGGCTAGATCGTTTCTAAAGAAGAAAACTTATATAAAGGAGAAATTTATGAAGAAAAAGTTTTTATTACTTGCTGTTTTGCCTCTAGTTTTAGGCACAGCTCTTGCTTCTTGCAAACCTGATGATCCAACCCCACCTGAACCCGTAGAAGGCGGATTCGTTAAAGAGGCTACAACCATTACCTTTACAAGTATTATCGGCGAAAACAATATGGCTCAAATGAATGCTTATATTGAAACTTTTAAAAAAGTTGAACCATTAGTTACTGTCAATAATATTAAAGAAAATGCCAACTACAATGGTTTAAGAGACAAAGTTGTTAGTGGATTTACATCTGGAAACTATCCAGATATTGTTCAAGCTTATCCAGATCATGTTGCTGATTATATTGACTATGGAAAGGCTTTAAAACTTGATGATTATATGAATCATCCAGAATATGGTTGGACCGCCGAAGATAAAGCTGATATCGTTCCTGATTATTTAGCTGAAGGTCAACTTTATACTACTCCGGGAACATATTCAGTCCCATTTTCTAAATCAACTGAATTAATGTTTTATAATGAAGATGTTATTCATGGTTTAGATTTAAGTGCAATTGATCCAACAATCAATAACGGTAAACCTTTAAATAAGGCTTATGTTCAATCCATTACTTGGGAAGAAATGTTAGATAAATTAGCACCTGCTATTTTAAAATATAATGAAGCCTTACCAGCTGGTAAAAAAATCATTACCCCTAAGGACGGAAAAAGTGCTGTTATTTGTTATGATAGTGATGATAACCTCTTTATTACCTTAGCAAAGCAATTCAATCATCCTTATACCTCAGTTAAAGATGGGGAAGGAAGTATTGATTTTAATACTAAAGGAATGCAAGATTTATTAATCAAATTTAATAAGTATGTTAAAGATGGTTTATTATTAACCAAAGGTATTAATAACAACGCTTATACTAATGAATTATTTACTGCTGATGCTGCTTTATTCTCAATTGGTTCTACAGGTGGTGTTAAATATCAATTCGCATCAACTAACCCAATGAACGTTGGTGTTGCTTTAATTCCTCAACCTGCTTCTGGAACAAAAGCAGTTATTAACCAAGGTCCATCAGCTGCTTTATTAGATCATGATGATGATAATAGATCCTTAGCTTCTTGGTTATTCTACAAACATATTTCCAATGAAGAAAACTCCCTTGACTGGGCAATTAACTCTGGTTATAACGGAATTAGATTATCCAACTATGAATCAGAAGAATTTAAAGAAGCTACTGATGCAAGCAATAAACAAGCTGAATCCTTAGAAAGAGTTATGGCTTTAAGTGCTGGTTATGTCGCCGAAACTACTCCTTACTTATTTACTTCTGAAGCTTTTAAAGGTTCTAGTAAATGTAGAGACGCAGTTGGTGGCTTATTAACCCAAGCTTTATTATCCAATAATCCTGAAGGTGAAATGGCTAAATTATTTGACGATGCCGAACAATTAGCTAAATTAGGTTTATAGTCGATAGCTGTTATTTATAAAAAATAGTTTCTTATTAAATATTTAAAGAGAGGATGTATATTATATGAAAGCTAAAAAAATTATGAAGTTGATGTTGGGGTTCACAATTATTGCATCCTCTCTTTCCTTCACGTCTTGTAATCCGACTGGTTCAGAAGTCACAACTGTTAAGTTTTGGCATACTTTTGGTGGACAAGTACAAATTGCCGTTGATACAAAAATCAGCGAATTTGAAAAAATTTACATGGAGAAATTTGGTCAAGAAATTGATGTTGTTAGTGAATATCAAGGTGGTTATGTTGATATTTTGAAAAAGATTAACTTATCTTTTTCCTCTGGTTCCACACCAACAGTGGCCGTGGCCTACCCAGATCACGTGGCAGAGTATTTGAGCAGCCAAACCAAACCTGAAGAATACGTTATCAATTTAGAAAAATATTTTGATGACGAGAAAATCGGTTTTGCTGCTCAAGAATATTTCAATCCTAATTTAAAGGGGGAAGAAGATCTAGTTCCTTCCTTTTTAGATGAGGGACAAAATTATATTAATGATGGAACTTATTCCTTCCCATTTATGAAATCAAGTGAAGTTCTTTTATATAATAAAACGATGGTTGACCGTGTTTTAAAAGATATGGGAATTCCTAATACAGAAGGCTATATGCGTAATTTAACTTGGGAAAAGTTTATTGCTATTTTAAAATTTGCAAATGATGATTTAACTAAATACGGTAGCTTCTTAGCAGTTTCTTATGCTCATGATAGTGATTCTAACCTCTTTATTTCTCAATGTTTCCAAAGAGGAATTGATTTTATTTCAATTAAAGATGGTAAGGGTAGTATTGATTTTAATAATCCACAAGCTCGCGAATTAATTCGTGAAATTAAAGGATATTATGATGATGGTTTATTAGTGACTAAGGGGACCGAAGGGAAATATAGTAGCGATATCTTTAAAGATGAAGAGTGTATGTTTACTGTTGGTTCAACTGGGGGAGCTGGATATAATGATCCAGGTCAAGCAGGGTTTGATGTTGGTGTTTGTAAAGTACCTAGTGCTGCTAAAAGTGAAGAACTATCCAAATATGTTTCTCAAGGTGTTACTTTAACCTTATTAAATAATACTGGAGTTTCAGCTGAGGAAAATAAAGCCCGCACCGATATTGGTTGGCAATTAATTAAATATTTAACCTCCTCAGATAATAACGTTGATATTTGTTTAGATACCAATGGGTATGCACCAGTTAGAGAATCCTCTTATACGAGTGCAACTTATAGTGAATACTTAGCTGAAGATGAATTTATGCCTAAAACGGCACGCGTAGTTTATGAAGACATTGCTGGTAAATATTTTAATTATCCAGTATTTAAAGGCTCTGCTACTGCTCGAGAGGCAGTTGGAGGATTAGTTACCCAAGCGCTCCTTTCATCAAATTTTGAAGGAGACTTAGATAAATTATTTAAAGATGCTGAGAATTTAGCTCGCTTAGCCTTAAAAAACTAGGTTAAAGAAGGAGAGAGAAACGAAGATGAATTTTAAAAAAATTAGAACAATAGTTGGAATAATTGTTGCCAGTGTAGTTTTACCACTACTTGCATCATGCACACCAACTGAACCAGCCTTTATTGATTTTGTAAAAGAAGGTTATGAGGGAAATAAAGTCTCTCTTAAATTAGATTATCAAAATCGTGAATTTTTTAAAGATGGAATTGCTAAAGTTAACTTAAGAAGTGCCATTGATGGTGATACTGCTCACTTTACTCAAAGTGGTGGTGGCGAAATTATTAAATCAAGGTTTTATGGAGTCGATACACCAGAATCAACTGGATTGATTCAAGAATATGGGAAGGCCGCTAGTAATTTTACAAAAGAAAAATTAAAGGCAGCTCAAGAAAATGGGACGATTATTGTTTCTTCCCCTGCAAGTGATTATGAGCCACCACAAGCCGATTCAACTGGTTCGCGTTATTTATCCTTAATTTGGATTAATGAAACAAAAAAAGATGCGCCTCTTGATGAATTATATTTGCTTAATTTAGCCCTTGTTCAAGAAGGCTATAGTCATATTAAAAATATTACAGCTGTCCCTGAATTTGCCGATATTTTCTTAATGGCTGAGAATCAAGCTAAAGAATTTAAACTCAACCTCTTTAGTGGGGAAAAAGATCCTTTATTTAATTATGGTGATTATGATGATGTTTCCTTATTGGATATTAAAAGAGAAGTGGAAGCTTCCTTAAAAGATCCAGATCATGAAAATATTTATAATGGGGCCAAGGTTCGAATTCAAGGAACAGTTGTTGGTTATGCTAGTAATATTATTTACTTACAAGGTTTCTTTGATGAAGAACAAAGTGGAGTTAAAGGTGGCGAATATGCTGGGATCAATATCTTTACTGGAATGGGTTCATTACCTTCTAAATATTCAACAATTAATAACTATATTCAAATTTGTGGAACTGCTGAGGATAGTGAAAACTTTGGTTTCCAAATTACTGGAGTCCCTCGTTGGCCAGTTGGAGCTGCTAAAAATCCTAATGATTCCGAAGTTTTATTTAAGGCTGAGGAATTACCAGAGGAATATTTAGCTCACGTTAATGATCTTCTTAGTAGCGAAGTCAAAAACGATTCCTCACTTTTATTCCAACCAGTTTCATTTAAAGATAATGTTAAAGTCAGTGGAGGTTATACCTCAGATTCTGGTGATATCACCCTTTATTTAGATGATTTAGCTGGTAATAAAGTTAATATGAATATTTATATTACTTTCAAATATAAAGATCCTGAAGGCTTTGGTTATGCTACTCATGAAGACTTTATAGGTAAAGAATTTAAGTTAAAATATGCTATCTGTAGTTTCCATAAAACTAACAGTGGTAAAGTTAATTATCAACTCTTACCAACGATGAGTAGTGACTTTATTCCCGTATAAAAGGAGGATGAATATGTATTGTTCACATTGTGGTTATGACTTAAAAAAGGGGCAAATAGAAAAAGCCTTAAATAGAAAAGAAGATGTTTCACAAACGCGAGGATTAACTAGTAAAGATGTTTTTAATTGTCCTCGTTGTAATCACGTGATTAAAGAAGATTTAAATGAAGAAGAATATAAAGATTTAGCACGCGCTGCTCACTCCGAGATTCACCGTGGACGCAATAATAATAATACCGGATTATGTTTTGGGGTTATTTCAATTATTGTTCTTGCAATTTCTTTTATGTTTTTAGCAATGTCTTTTAAAGCAACTGCTGGACACACTTTAGTCCTTGATTCAGTTGAATTTACAGTCTTTTTAGTCTTATTAGGAATTGGAATTATTGCTTTAACTTATGGTATTATTAATTTAGTTTTAGGGATAAAAAAGATTAGAAAATATCATGGTTTATTAGTGAAGATTCAAAACGAGACTTTTTATCAATAAGGTATTAAACTTTTTCTATAAAAGTTAATATATATTAAAGATTTTAAAATTTTATGACAGGAGGAAAAATTATGTCTAAAAGAAAGTTTAAAGGGATTATTCTTGCAACTAGCTTATTAGCTTTCAGTGCAATAGCTATTACAGGTTGTACCCCACCAGAAGTTGTTGTTCCGCCTACACCAGAACAAGATGCTGTTCTTGATGTAACAAGTGTTGAAATTGAAAATGCTGAAGATTTAAAGCTAGATTGGAGAGAAGGGGAAACCGACCGCGATATTAAATTAAAATTTGATAAACCAGTTAACGTGACTCAAGCTTTACAAAATGGTTCATTAAAGATTGAAACAAAAAATGGAAATGTTGGTGTTTTTGGAAAGTATTTAAAGGCTCTTAAAAAAGGTGATGATACCATCACTGTTACTGCCAAATTAAAGGATAATAAAACTGTTCAAACATCTCTTGATTTAACCGTTTTAGAATCATTTGTTGAACCAACTCCAATTGCAACAACTGTTGCTGAAGTTTTAGAAACTCCATTTGATGAAAAAGAAACTCCTCAAAAAATCTATACTATTAAAGGTAAGATTACTGGTTACCGTCCAGGAAAAGAAGGATTTGAAGCATACGGAAACTTTATGATGGCTGATTTAGTTGATGCTACTAAAGTGATTACAGTTTATGGGGCTACAATGGATCAATCAACCTTAGTTTTTGAAAAAACTGGTTTCTGGAAATTTAGCAATCCTCAAGACTTTTTAACTGATAAAAACTCTTCCAAGATTGTTATTGGTGATGTTGTTGAAATGAAGGTCATTCGTGCTGATTATGAAGGAGCTCCACAAGTTAAAGGCGCAATTTTAAGTATTAATGATCAAGAAGTTCTTCCAAGTGTTTCTCAAATTCTTGCTATGGAAGCTGATGATACCAAACTTATTAAAGTGGTCGGTAAAATTAGTGGTTATCAAGCAGGGAAATCTGATTTCTCTAAATATGGTAACTTCATGCTTCAAGATTTAGATGATCCTAAAAAAGAAATTTTAGTTTATGGGGCAACCTATAAAGAAGATGCTTTAGTTTTAGGCGAGGATGGAAAATATACTTTCGCAAATCCTAAAGTCTTCCTTGATGAAATTGCTGAAAAACCACTCGTGGTTGGTGATGTTATTGAAATGAATGGTTTTAGATTTGACTATACAGATGGGACTCCTGAATATAACGGAGTTATTACTAAGATTCGTGAAGTTGAAGCTGCTCCTGCAACTGGCGTGGAAATTAACGGAGCCAGAACTGAAGTTCAAGTTGAAAAAACCTTAGCTTTAACTGCTAAAGTTTTACCTGAAGATGCTAAACAAAGTGTTAGCTGGAAATCTTTAAATGAAGATATTGCTACCGTTGATTCTAAGGGTGTAGTTACAGGTGTTAAAGAAGGAACTGCAGAAATCGTTGCTACTGCTGAAAATTCAACAATTTCTAGCAAGTACAGCGTTACAGTCAAAGCTCTTGCTTTAGATAAAGTCAGTGATATTAGAAAAGGCTTTGATAAGGGTGATACTGGTATTTTAGAAGGCATCGTTGCTGAAATTAGTAAAAAAGCTGTTGTCTTATTTGATGGTGCAGATTATATCTTAGTTCATATTAACGCAGCTCACGAACATAAAGTTGGTGACTTTGTTAGAGTTAAAGGAACAATTAGTGAATATCATAAGTTAGCTCAAATTGCTTCCCCAGAATTTAGTGCAGCTACTGGCACAAAACCTACTTGGAGTGCTCCAACTGCTGAGATTTTAGATAGTGCTGCTTGGGATGCTTATAAAGTAGAAACTTCTGGTATCAAATTTGTTGGTGTTGAAGCTAAAGTTATTGCTGCTGGAAAATATTTTAACTTCCAAGTTGGTGATTCTGCTGTTGTTGGTGCTTTAAGCAACGCTGCAGGTGATGATAATTTCACTGTTGCTGATAATTTAGATAAAGTCTATGACATTACTGGCTATATTGTTGGTTTTGGTTCAGGACCTGATAGATTAGACTTTGTTGTTTCAAGCGTTACTGCTAAATAAGTTGTCTTAAATTATATTTTAAAGTCTATGAAGAACATTCATAGACTTTTTTTATGGAAAAAGATATAATTT
>DATESL010000012.1:0-3319 GCA_035270825.1 Candidatus Onthovivens sp. | reverse complement strand
GCATTTAAAAGGTAATTTTGGAACTGCATGGCAAAATCAACAAAAAGAATTTAAAGACCTTCCAGGACCAATTCTTTTTACAACCAACTGTTTAATGCCTCCAAGAGAAAGTTATAGTGATCGAGTTTATACAACTGAAGTCGTTTCCTATCCAGAAATTAAACATATTGGTGAAGATAAAGACTTTAGTGAAGTCATTAATAAATCATTAGAACTTGGTGGATATAAAGAAGATACTCAGTTCTATGGGATTAATGGTGGAAGTGAAGTTACAACCGGATTTGCTCATCAAAGTGTATTAAGTCTAGCTGATGATCTTATTAAATTAATTAAAGATGGAGAAATAAAACATTTCTTTCTTGTAGGAGGCTGTGATGGGGCTAAACCGGGGAGAAATTACTATACAGATTTTGTTAAAAAGACTCCTAGTGATACAATAATTTTAACTTTAGCCTGTGGAAAGTATCGCTTTAATGATTTAGATTTAGGAACTATTGGTGGATTGCCTCGTATTCTTGATATTGGTCAATGTAATGATGCCTATAGTGCAATTTTAATTGCTCTAGCTTTAGCAAAAGCCTTTGATTGTAGCGTAAATGAATTGCCACTTTCAATGATTCTTTCTTGGTATGAACAAAAGGCAGTTTGTATCTTATTAACTCTTTTACATTTAGGAATTAAAAATATTAAGCTTGGACCAACACTTCCAGCCTTTATTTCACCTAATATTTTAGAGTTCTTAGCTGAAAACTATCATCTAAGTTTAATCAAAACTCCTGAGGAAGATTTAAAAGAAATACTTGGTTAATTTTAAAGATAAATAAGAAAATAATTGGTCTGAAAAAGAAGTTTCAGACCTTTTCTTTTCTTTACAATTTCTTATGCGATTTATACAATAGAATTATAAAGATAATAAGGAGGAGATGATATGAAGAAAGTAGATTTTAAAGAATTAAGTTTTAATCCCTTTATGATGGTAGGGAATGAATGGATGTTAGTTAGTAGTGGTAATTTAACTAAATATAACACAATGACTGTCTCCTGGGGACATTTTGGAACAATATGGAGTCATTCTAAAGGAGCACCATCACTTGTAGTTTATGTTCGAGAAAGTCGTTATACAAAAGAATTTATTGATAAAAATGAATATTTTAGTGTGACTGTTTTTGATAAAAAATATCATACTGACTTAGGATATTTAGGAACTCATAGTGGAAGAGATGAAGATAAAGTGTCTAAAACTAAATTGACCCCAATTGAAATCGATCATGTAATTGCTTTTAAAGAAGCTAAATTAACTTTTATTTGTAAAAAAGTTTATTCTCAAAAGATGAGAGAAGAGCATTTTTATGATCGAGATATTATTAGTGAATTTTATCCAAATAAAGATTTTCATGAGTTTTATATTGGAGAAATTGTTGAGATCTACAAAGAGTAATATATTATAAAATTGTCCCTTTTAGTAGTATAATATAAGTGTAGAGGGGGACTAATTTATGAAAAAAATATATTTAGTGACTGGAGCTGATGGCTACCTTGGGAACACAATTGTTAAAAAATTATTAAAAGCAGGGGAAAAAGTTCGTGGTTTAGTATTAAAAAAAGACCAAGCTATAGAAGTTTTTAAAGACTTTGATTCAAAGAATTTAGAGTTATTTGAAGGAGATATCCGTAAAATCGAGACATTAAAAGCATTTTTTAATGTGCAAGATGAGAAAATTTTAATTCATACGGCTGCAATTGTTTCAATTGAGAGCGCTCATATTACTAAAAATGTCTATGATGTTAATGTTAATGGATTAAGAAATATTCTTGATTTAGCTCTTAAAAACAATGTTAAGAAGATGGTTCATGTGGCAAGCGTTCATGCTGTTCCTTGTAAGGATAAATCGGTTGATGTTTTAAAAGAAATTTCATTTTATGATAAGGAAAAAGTTAATGGTGGATATTCTAAATCTAAAGCAATTGGGGCTCAAATGTGTTTAGATTATGTAAAAAAATATGATATGGATATTAGTATTTGTTTACCTAGTGGGATCTTTGGTCCATATGACTACAATAACTCATATTTAACTCAACTAATTAAAGATTTCTCAAAAAAGAGAATACCACTTTCAATTAATGCTAAATACAACTATGTTGATGTTCGTGATGCTGCTGAGGGAATTATTAATGCTTCTAAAGTTGGTAGAAAAGGTGGATCTTATCTTTTAGCTGGGCAAATTTATACTTTAAATGAAATATTTACAGTTTTAAGTGAAGTTTTAAATATGAAAAAACCAAAGGTTGCTCCAAAGTTTATTGCTTACTTAGGATTACCATTTATTCAATTAAGTGCCAAAATCCATAAAAGAAGACCTTTATATACCTTATATTCATTAGAGGTTTTACGAGATAACTGTAATTTCTGTATTGATAAGGCTAAAAGTGAATTAGGTTTTACTCCACGTACAATTAAAGAGTCATTAATGGATGAAGTCGATTTCTTAAGAAATCAAGGGAAGATTAGATAACTATAGTATTGGAAACTAGGTAATCTAGTTTTTAATATTGAAAAATATTTTATGCTAGCATTATCATTATAGATATATTAAAATACTTTCATGAGTATTTTGCTTAAACTAATTGAAATGTCCGAATTCTGGGTTCAGTTTTATAATGAATTTCCTGAATTTTTTATCTATGCAATTTTAGGAGCTGTTTTTATTCTCTTAATTTTTTCATGGTATTATATTGTTTACTTCTTTTTATCATTTAAAAAAACCAAAAGATTTCCAAAAGGGGAGACAAAATTTAAATATGCAGTCTTAATTCCTGCTCGAAATGAAGATCAAGTTATTGGAAAATTACTTGATAGTTTAAAAAATCAAACATATCCTGCTGAATATTTTGATGTTTATGTTATTGTCGAATCAAAAGACGATCCAACTTGTAAGATTACCAAAAAATATGGATATGATATTGTTATTCGTAAAGATTTACAAAATAAAAGAACTAAAGGTTTTGCTTTAGATGAGGCTTATCACCATATTAAGGAATTAGGTCGAAAATATGATGCTTATATGATTTTTGATGCTGATAATATTGTTACTAGTGAATATATTGATTTATTAAATGATGTTAAAAATGCTGGTTATCAAGTTGGAATGGGTTATCGTAACTTTACTAATGCTAGTACCAACTGGATTAGTGCATGTAGTGGGGCCTTATTTACTTATATGAATGAGTTTACGAGTAAAGGACGCTCTAGATTATTTAAAAAAGTTACTTTAACCGGAACTGGATATTATGTAAATAGTGATATTATTGATAATGTTGG
>DATESL010000011.1:0-2889 GCA_035270825.1 Candidatus Onthovivens sp. | reverse complement strand
TATCAGAGAAGGTAAGCTTAATGCCGTAACACTCATCATAAAAGAGATGATAGTCCCAACTCCTACTCCCTTATAAAAGAGTGCTTCAGCTACTGGAATTGTTCCAAAAATATCAGCATACATTGGTGTCCCAATAAGTGTCGCCACTATCACACTATACCATTTATCTTGACCAAGAACGTTTTCAATCCAAGTTTGAGGAATAAAATTATGAATTGCAGCCCCAATTCCTACTCCAATAAGTATATAAGGCCAGACTTTTTTTAAGGTAGAAAGCATTTGATCTTTGGCATAAATTAAACGGTCTTTCCTTGTTAATTCAATCCCCTCAACTTCAATAATTGTTCCCTCTTTAATGAATTCTCTAACATTATTCCCAGAACCTGTTTTTTCAAGTATCGTTCCTCCAATCACTGCTAGTATTAAACCAACTAGTGGACTTGAAATGAGAAAACTAAACGTTACTCCACTACTAACTCCTGCTCTTGTAAAGCCCATGAAAATTGGAATTGATGAACAACTACAAAAAGGAGTAACTGTTCCAAGTAGCGCTCCCATTGCATTAGCAAGAATCCCCTTATATTTGCCAAGAATTTTTTTTGTTCGCTCTGGAGGAAAATAACTTTAGAGATAACTAATAAAAAATATTAAGAGACAAAGAAGAATCAATACTGCATAGTAAGGCATCACTTGTTACTCTTTTTCTAAGTTCACATAAAAAATATAGTTTTGTTCTCTTGAATAGTACTTGAAAATAGACTTTGTCCTATTGCTTTTTTGTGGACTTTTGTGGATTATAACCTAATGTGAAAACCAACTTTGTATGAATTTATAAAAAATAAGACTCTTGAAAGGTTGTTACACTCCTTAAAAGTCTTATTTTAACGATATTTTACTGATTTTAGCCCTAAAACAGTGAAAAACCTTAGTTTTTCCTTGTAAGACAAACTAGGGTTTCAATATGATAAGTACGAGGAAACATATCCACAAAATCAACCGATTTTATTTCATATTTGTTTTTTAAGATCTTTAGATCACGAGCAAGAGTTGCCACATCACATGAGATATAAACAATCTTTTTAGGATTAGAGCTAATCAATCCTTTTAAGAAGTTTTCATCTAAACCTTTTCTTGGCGGATCAACAAAGACGCAATCAAATGATTTTTTAAATAAGTAGTTGGTAGCGTCTCCTGCTGCAAAGTAAGTATTTTTAATTCCGTTTAATTCAGCATTAACTTTAGCATCACGAATGGCTTCTTCCACGATTTCAATACCGCTGACATGATGAACATATTTGGCTGCAATTAAACCAATTGTTCCAATTCCACAATAGGCATCCAAAATATCATCAGTAAATTTTAATTCAGCTTTTTGGAGAGCTAAACCATAGAGTTTTTCACATTGTTCATGGTTAGTTTGATAAAAGGATTTAGAAGATATTTTAAATTTAACTCCTAGTAGAGAATCACTAATAAATCCTCTCCCAAAAGCAACCTCTTCTCTTTCACCTAAAATAACATTTGTACGACGATTGTTTAAATTAAAAAGAATTGTTGTAATCTCAGGACATTCAGTTCTTAAAGCTTTGACAAAGTTATTTTTTGAAGGAAAGTTTTTTTCGTTAACTACTAAACAAACCATTACTTCTCCGCTCACCTTTCCAACCTTAATCAAGCAATGTCTTAAAACGCCTCTTTCTAAGTCCTCATTGTAAGCTGTTATTTTCATTGATTCCATTAAGTGTTTAATAGTACTTAAGATTTTAACATGAACCTTATCTTGAATAACACACTCCTTTATTGGAACAATATCATGAGATTTAAATTTATAAAAACCATAAACTATACGATTTTTTTTGTCATAACCAAAAGGCACTTGTATCTTATTACGATAATAGGTTGGATTATCCATCCCATAGATTTGAGCATCATCAAGTTTAATCCCACCAATTTTATAAAGAGTATTAAGAGCAACTTTCTTTTTATAATCTAATTCTTTTTGATAATCTAAATTTTGAAAGGAACACCCCCCACAACTCGTACTACAAGGACAAAGAGGTTTAATTCTAAATTCAGAAAACTTTGTAATTTCAACTATTTTTCCAACATCAAAATCTTTTTTACGATATAAAATTTCAACATCGGCTTCCTCATCAATTAAAAGTGAAGGAACAAAAATAACTCGGTCAAGATATTTACATAACCCTTGGCCGTCAAATGTAAAATCAACACAGCGGACGTGAACAATTTCGTTTCTCATAATTATTTATTAGGCATTAAAGATTTAATATATTCAACTTCTTCTTTAACATCAAGACGAGGGAATAAAACATCTTTCTTGCTGACTTTCTTGTTATTTAAAATATTAACATTGGTGATATTATTAAAATCACTTTCTTCATTATTAATTCCAAGCATTTCAAAAACATCACTCGTTTTATTAACAATGACTGGTGATAATAACTTAGTAGAAACATATATAATATAGCTTAAATGAGCCATCACACTTGCAAGTTCATTTAACTTTGTTTCATCTTTTGCTAAAACCCAAGGAGTAGAATCTTCAATATACTTATTAGCGGCATTTAATAATTCTTCAACCTCCATTAAAGCCTCAGTAACTTCTAGATTATCCATCTTACTTTGATAAGCACTAATTGTATTTTTAGTTAAGATTTCTAATTCTTTGTCAAGAGGTAATACTCCTTCTTTAAATGAGGGAATTACTCCATCAAAATATTTAATAACCATTGAAATTGTACGTGAGACTAAATTACCATAATTATTTGCTAAGTCCATATTTGTACGCTCAACAAATTGTTCAGGAGTAAACTGTCCGTTTTGGCCAAAGATTACTTCTCTAGCTAAATAATATCGAACCGTATCAAC
>DATESL010000010.1:0-5176 GCA_035270825.1 Candidatus Onthovivens sp. | reverse complement strand
CCTTATTCTCTACAATGTGGAATGATGGACATATTGGGAACAATCCTGGTGTTGGTTCATTTGCAATCGGAATGTATATTTATGATGATAATAATAATGAGATTGCAAACAAAATGGTAAACATTGAGGATTTTTTAAACTATGAGAAATATCCAATAAGACATGAAGAAAATAAAAACCCATCTTTTTTTGGAAGGAGTTTTCTTGAATACCATACTGATATTACATATGATTTTAGTACCATTGATGTAAAACAAGGATATATAACAATTTATATTACATATTATGATGGCGTGAATTCTGATCGAGAAACTTGTTATTACTATATGGAAGGCATCGTTACTAATAATTCTCAAACAAAAGCTCTAGCTTTTCAAAAGGGTAATGATAGTGTTCGTTTTGAATACAAAATGGAAGAATTTTATAAATAATTCTAAGTTCAACACTAGACAAAACCAAAACATTTTAAGAATTTATAAATACTTTAAAAAAAGTAGAAATTATTAAGTTTCTACTTTTTTATTTGTAAATAATGTTGTGTTGAGATAATTTTTTATTACATTTCATGATTTATTAAATAACAAATATCAAAGATTATTTTTTTATATATAATTATTAATAATAGCCTTTAAAATAAGCCATTTATCATATATAATAATAAATATATGCACAACCGTTATCTTAGATCCTTTGGGAGTAGTTGTTTATCAATAATACCAATTATTATTTTGATTTTAATCATCTCCCTTACTGGAATCGCTCCTTTAGATTTTGCTCGAGGAGATTATTATCTTTTATTAACAGGAATGGTCGTCCTGATTTTAGGTTTGACACTATTTCAAGTTGGAGCAGATAATGGATTAAGTAAGGTTGGAGAATACATGGGTAAGTCTCTTTCTAAACAAAAAAATATCTTTATTGTTGTTTTGTTTTCAATTGCCTTAGGGGCTTTAATTGCTTGTGCAGAACCAAGTATTTTAATTGTTGCTGAACAAGTAAGTATTAATTCCTATATTATAATCGGGGCAATTGCTCTTGGAGCAGGAATTTTTGTGACTTTAGGGATTTTAAGAATCTTTTATCATAAACCACTTAAAACCTGGTATTTATTCTTTTACTTATTAGTTTTTCTTTTAACGTTTTTAATTGGTTTAGATGGAAATAAACGTGATTTTTTACCATTTATTTTTGATTCAGGTGGTGTTACAACTGGCTCAGCAACTGTTCCTTTTATTTTAGCTTTAGGAGCAGGTGTTGCAACAGTTAGAGGGGGTAAAACCTCAGCAAGTGATAGCTTTGGCTTAGTTGGAATGGCTTCAATTGGACCAATCTTAACAATGACAACTCTTTTATTAATTACTAATAATGATACGAGCTATGTTCCTACCTACCAAGAACTTGGAAGTATTGGAATAAGCGAGGCTTTTATTCAAAATATGTTACCTCAAGGAGGCTCTAATTTTGGGACTTTAATTAGTGTTTTAGTGGCTCTTTTACCAATTGTAGTGATCTTTTTTATCTATGAATTAATCTTTATAAAACTTCCTAAACGTGAAGTTATTAAATTATTAATTGGTTTTTTAGTTATATATTTTGGGTTGGTTTTATTTTTAACAGCAACCGCTGCTTCCATGACTCCAATTGGTTATTATTTAGGAATGAAACTAGGCTTACAACCTCATTTTGTAATTATTATTTTTGCCTTTGTGGTTGGATTAGTAACGATCCTTTGTGAACCAGCAGTCCATGTTTTAACAAGTGATATTGAAAAGATATCTGATGGTCGCATCAAAAAAAATACAGTTTTATTAACTTTAGCAATTGGTGTTGGTTTAGCAATTTGTTTAGCCTCGATTCGCACGATTTATGATTTCTCAATTATGTATTATTTAGTTCCCGGTTATGCCATATGTTTAGGAATTATGTTTATTTGTCCTAATGTCTTTACTGCGATGGGTTTTGATAGTGGAGCAACTGCCAGTGGACCAATGGCTTCTTCATTTGTTTTACCATTAATTGTTGGATTGACAACAACTCTTTATCAAGAAAATGCGAACTATTATAAACAAGCTTTTGGTTTAATTGCGATGATTACTTTGATTCCAATTATTACCATTCAAATTCTTGGCGTTTATCAAAACATTGCAATTTATAAAGCTAATAAGGTTATGTCATTACATGCTTATAGTGCTGATGATGCACAAATTATTCATTTTAATTAGAAAAGAGGTAGAGAAATGGCTATTTTAAAAACAAAAAAAGCAAAAGTAAAAATTCCTCTTTTAGAGGAAAATCCTAACTTAACCAAGTTAGTTCTTTTCGTGACGATTATTAATCATACTCAAGCTGAAAGTGTCGTTAACTTAACGCGTAAATTTAGATCGAGTGCCTCCTTTATTGAAAACGGTAGTGGAACGGCTGAAAGAGAAGTTCTTGATATCTTAGGAATTAATGATGATGACCGCGATGTGATTTTTAGTTTTATTCGTGAAGATATGTTAAGTGATTTTAAAAAAGAACTTGATGCCTTCTTTATGGCTAGTAAGAAAAATCGCGGAATTGGTTTTTCAATTCCACTAACAAGTATTATTGGTGTTAAAATTTATCAGTTTTTAACTGATTCGAGATAGAAAGGAGAAAATATTATGACCAAATTTGAATTAATTGTTGTTTTTGTCAATTCTGGATTCTCAGAAAATATTATGGAAGCAGCTCGTGAAGAGGGAGTTAACGGGGGAACAATTCTCCATGCTCGTGGAACGGGCTCCAAATTGATGCAAGAAAAATATGGGATTGTGATTACTCCTGATAAAGAAATGATTTTAATTTTAGTTAAAGCTAAAATTAAAGACAGAGTTTTACAAGCCATTAATAAAGCTGGAGGTTTAGCAACCGATGGAGCTGGAATTGCTTTTAGCTTACCAGTTAATGATGTGGTTGGTTTAAAATTTGATGCTGAATAATTCTTTAAACTAAGTTTATTGGCGTATTATTTAAATAATTATCAAGATTATCATAGACAATTTTAGCTCTATCTTCCATTGATTCAATTGAATTATAGGCGATATGAGGAGTTAAAATTGTATTAGTAGTTTTTAATAAAGGATTATTAATATCTAATGGGGGTTCACTTGAATAAACATCAAGGGCAGCCCCTTTTATTTTATTGTTAATTAATAAATCATAGAGAGCTTTCTCATCAATAATCTCTCCTCGTGCTAAGTTAATTAAATAACTGGATGGTTTTAATAAGGAGAGCTTAGTTTTATCAAGGAGATGATAAGTTGAATTATTTAAAGGAAGAGATAATGAAACGATATCACTTCTTTTTAATAATTCCTCAAGTGTAACATCCTCGATCCCCTTAACTTTTTTTATATTTCGATTATAAGTAATTACTTGAACATTAAAGACTTCTAAAGCCTTAGCAATACTTAAACCAATTGCTCCTAAACCAATAATTCCAACAGTCTTACCACTAAGTAAACTTCCTTGGTAAGTTGAGAAAATCTCCCCGTTTCGTGTATGGTTTTCTCCCTCTTTTATAAAACGAAGTAGATTAAAGACTAAACCAAACCATAACTCCTTAACAGCAGTTGTTGCATAACCTTTTGCATTAGACACTAAAATATTACGTTTTAAAAGATAATCACGATCAACGTGATTAATCCCTGTAAAAGCAATATCGACATATTTTAAATTGGGTGCACTATCTAAAACTTCATTAGATAAGGGAGAATTAGTGATAATTAAAACTTCAGCATCCTTAACTCTTCTTTTTAATTCATTAACGTCTTCACTTTTTTCATAAATTATAAGTTCATGTCCAAGAGATTTAAAATAATCTTGGTATTTCTTTTGTAAATCTTTTGAGATATTTAATGATTCTAATTGGACAATGGTCATATATTTGCTCCTCTTACACTATTAATTTTGCTAACTTAAGTATATAATTTATTTAAAGATTTTTAAAGAAGGGATTAGTGATTATTATGACACCTCTAATAGCAACAATTATTTCATTATCAATTGTTTTTGGCTCGACTGTTCTTGGTTCGGCGATTGTTTTCTTTTTTAAAAAGAATTTTAAAGATCGCACAAACAATACTCTTTTAGGTTTTGCCTCAGGGATTATGATTGCAGCTGCTTTTTTTGGTCTATTAATTCCTGCAATTGAAGAAGCTAAAATTAATTATGAAGACTTAGCGCTTTTACCTGTCTTAATTGGGTTTTTTATTGGAGCAATGTTACTTTATGTTCTTGATAAAGTAATCCCCCACTTTCATGCATCAAGTGAGGAAGAAGAGGGACCAAAATCCGCTTTATCTAAAAACTTAAAATTTTTACTATCAGTAACAATGCATAATATTCCAGAAGGATTAGCGGTTGGTTTTGCGCTTGGTTTAGCAATTGAGGCTAAAACTGATACAGCAATCTTTGCTGCACTTATTTTATCAACGGGAATTGCCATTCAAAATATTCCAGAAGGAATGGCTATATCAGTTCCGCTTTTTGCTTCAGGAATGTCTAAATTTAAATCCTTCTTATTTGGCTGTATTTCAGGAGTTGTTGAACCATTATTTGCTTTGCTTGGTATTGTTCTTGCTAGTAATATCGCATTTTTAATGCCTTGGCTTTTAGCCTTTGCAGCTGGAGCAATGATTTATGTAACGATTGATGAACTTTTACCAGCCGCAAGAAAAGGCGACAAATTCCTTCATTATGGAATTTGGGCATTTATGATTGGGTTTGCAATTATGATGGTTCTTGAAATTGTTTTAGGACACTAATATCTTATTTAAAAATTCTTCAATTTCTTGATAATATTCATCTTTATGATAAAAAGCAGATAAACAGTGTCGACCATTTTCATAGAGAGCACGTTTATTTAAAGGATTCTTTGGTAGGGAATTAAAAATAATTTCTGAATGTTCAGGATAAACTGAGCGGTCATTTTTACCATGAGTTATTAAAACTGGACAAGTGATTTTCTTAGCATCACGACTTAAATCACGACTTTTATAATCAATCCCATGTAATAATTTAGCACTTAAATAAAGAGGAGTTAACTCTAAAAGATAGAGATTTTTTAATTGAGCACTTAGTAATGATTTATATTCATTATAAGGTGAAGTAAAGGGAGCATCAGCAATAACTCCGATTAATTCATTACTAA
>DATESL010000009.1:0-2515 GCA_035270825.1 Candidatus Onthovivens sp. | reverse complement strand
ATATGAATTATGATTGCATTATTGTTGGTGCAGGACCAGCTGGTTATTTTTGTGCTTATGAATTAATTAAACTAAAGAAGAATTTAAAAGTCTTAATTATTGAAAAAGGAGTGGAGTTATCGAGAAGAAAATGTCCAGTTCTTTTACATAAATTTCCTAAATGCCCTGTTCATAAAGACGGGGTTAGTGGGTGTGAACCATCATGTTCAATGCTTTCAGGATTTGGTGGAGCCGGAGCTTATAGTGATGGTAAATTTAATATCACAAGTGAATTTGGGGGATGGCTTGGAGAGTATTTAGAAGATGAAGAAGTTCTTTCTTTAATTAAATATTGTGATGAAATCAATTTAGAATTTGGTGCCCCTAAAGAAATTACTAATCCTAACACGATCAGCGTTAAAGAGATTGAAAAAAAAGCCATTGCTGTTGGCATTAAACTTTTACGTTCCGAAGTTCGTCATATTGGGACGGAAGAAAATTTAAAACTCTTAACAAGAATTTATGAATATTTAAAAGATAAAATTGATTTTAAGTTTGAAACTAAGGCTGAAGATTTAATCTTTGATGAATATCGAACAGTTATTAAAGGAGTTAGAACATCAAGAGGAGATTTTTATAGTGATAAAGTAGTTTTAGGAGTAGGAAGAGATGGCTCTTATTGGTTAGATGATATCTTTAATAAATACCACTTACCAATGACTAATAACCAAGTTGATATTGGAGTTAGAGTTGAAACTAATAATGTCGTAATGGAAGATATTAATACTTCTTTATATGAAGGAAAGTTTGTTTATAATACATCAGTTGGAACAAGTGTCCGCACTTTTTGTAGTAACCCCTCAGGGCATGTGGTTGTTGAAAATAACTCTGGAGTAGTCACCGCTAATGGTCATTCCTATCATGATTTAAAGCTTGGAACAAATAATACTAATTTTGCTTTACTTGTCTCTCATGTTTTCGATGAACCATTTAATAATCCTAATGAATACGCAATCCGTATTTCTAAAATTGCTAATAAACTATCACTTGGATCAGTTATTGTTCAAAGATATGGTGATATTAAACTTGGTCGTCGTTCAACTAAAAAGCGCATTAGTGAGGGGTTTGTTAAACCTACCCTTAAAGAAGCAATTCCTGGAGATCTAGGACTTGTTTTACCATATAATACAATGAAATCAATTATTGAAATGATTGAAGCTCTTGATCATATTACTCCAGGAATTGCTAATGAACATACTTTATTTTATGGAGTGGAATCGAAGTTTTATAGTGCAAGACCAGTTGTCGAAAAAACTCTAGAATTAAAAGATGTTAAGGGATTATATGTGGCAGGAGATGGAGCAGGGTTAACGCGAGGTTTAGCTCAGGCGGGGGCAAGTGGAGTTTATATTGCTCGTAATATTTTAAAGGAGTAAGAAAAAATGAAACTTGAAGGAACAATTTCTCGTGGTTTAAAAGGACCAATTATAAAAAAGGGTGATGATTTAAAAAGAATTATTGTTGATGTTTTAAAAGAAAATATTGATGCTGGTAATTTTAACTTACAAGAAAAAGATGTTATTTGTATTACTGAAGCAGTTGCGGCTAAAGCCCAAGGAAATTTTGTAACAATTAAAGAAGTTGCTAGTGATATCAATACTAAATTTGATAAGAATAAACCTTTAGGGGTTTTATTTCCGCTGACATCTCGCAATCGTTTTGGGACAATTTTAAAAGCCATTAAAGAAGCTAATAGTCATTTAATTTTACAGCTCTCATTTCCAGGAGATGAAGTAGGTAATAAAATAGTTGATGAAGATGAGTTTTATTCTTCATCCTTTTCTCTTGGTGATGAATTTAGTAAAGATGAGTTTAAAAGTCATTTTAAAAAGACTAAACACATCTTTACGGGTGTTGATTATTTAGATTTTTATCAAAGTATTATTGGTGAAAAATCCAAAATTATTTTAGCAAATGATCCTAAAGCCCTTTTAAAATATACTGATCAAGTTTTAGTAGCTAGTATTCATTCCCGCAAACGTGATCAAAAAGTCTTGCTAAAAGCTGGCGCAAAAGTTGCTTTGACTTTAGCTGATATTTGTAATACTCCTAATAATATTCATGGATTTAATGAAGAATATGGAGTTTTAGGGAGCAATTTAAGTAAAGATGATACTTTAAAACTATTTCCTCGCGAGACAAAAAAACTCGTTTTAGAAATTCAAAAAGAAATAGAAAAAGAATTTAAAGTGAAGGTTGAAGTTATGGTCTATGGAGATGGTGCTTTTAAAGATCCTCGCGGGGGAATATGGGAATTAGCTGATCCAACAGTTTCTCCAGGTTTTACGGATGGGTTAAAGGGGACTCCTAATGAAATTAAAATTAAATATGTTGCTGATAATAAGTTTGCAACATTAAGCGGAGAATCTTTAACAAATTCTATTAAAGAAGAAATTAGGAATAAAAATAGTGATTTACTTGGGAAAGATATTTCACTTGGAACGACTCCTCGTCAATATAGTGATCTTCTTGGTTC
>DATESL010000008.1:0-4261 GCA_035270825.1 Candidatus Onthovivens sp. | reverse complement strand
ATTATATCACTTTTTGTGATTTTATCCTACGCCTTTTCCCACTTTTTCTCAATGTTTGCTAGATATTGGCTTACACATTGCTGAGAAACGCATAGCTCAAGCGCGGTATCCTGTTGCGTCAGACACCGAAAATAGATCTTCTTGAAGACCTGAAGTTCCTTTTCGGTCAGTTTGTTCATGAATCTGCTCTCTGCTAGAAGCCGTTTAACGAGTGTGCACCCCCTCCCCATTTTCCGTTTAACGAGTGCACCCCCTAAGGCAATCCGTTTAACGAGTGGGCCTTCTTTTGCCTCGAAAATGCCACTAAAAGGACATGATTAATCAGGCCAAGGCCAGGCTACTATCGAGAAAAGGCCCATTAATCGCGGTTTTTGGCACAAAAAAAGTGATACTCGTTTGTATCACTTTTGTCGTTCTAATATGGTGCCTTCTGCCGGAGTCGAACCAGCGACCTACTGATTACAAATCAGTTGCTCTACCAATTGAGCTAAGAAGGCTTATCTGGTGGGCGATATTAGGATCGAACTAATGACCTTTTCCATGTGAAGGAAACGCTCTCCCGCTGAGCTAAGCGCCCAGTATAAATTTCTAAATCACACCATTTAATTAAAATGGTGGGCCTTAATGGACTCGAACCATCGACCTCACCCTTATCAGGGGTGCGCTCTAACCAGCTGAGCTAAAGGCCCATTTTAAATAGGTGCTTAATTATTTAACACTATTCGTATTAAAAAATCAAGTATAAAAGTAGAGCTAATATCACAAAAGATAAATAATTAAAGACTTCGAAGAAGATTAGAAAATAATCTCCTTAATTTCAGCCTTTAAGAGTGATAAAAGATAAGTTTTAATCTTCTTATTAGGAAAAAGACTAGCTATGACTTGATGATAAGTTTTTAATTGATGAATGTATTCACTTTTATCAATATTACTTAGTTTATAATCAATAATTAGAATTTCTTTTTCTTTAATAACTAATAAATCAATAAATCCTTTTTGGGAGGCGGGGGTTAGATAGCTATATTCCTTATAAACTAAGTCCTTTTTAAATGATTGAAAAAGTGGCAAGGAGATAACTTTTTCAATCATTTCTTTTTCACTTCTATCTTCAATAAAGGATGTATCATAAGTTTTAAAGTCTAAAACTTCAAAGATTTCATGCATTCTAGTTCCCTTTAATAGTAATGATTCATCAACTTCATCTTCACTTATCATCTTTGAGGCGCGTTTAATGACATTAGTTTCACTCATTGCTTCATTATTAACTTTAAAATCATATATTAATGATTCTTGAGTGTTTTTTTCTAAATTAAGCGAGTTTTCATCAATCATTTTAGTATTTAAATCATAATAGTGATTAATATAAAGTGCACCAACCAACTTATTTGGCTTGCGGAGTTTGGAACTTATTAAAGAAAAGTAAAGATCAATTGTTTTACTAATTGCTAAATGAGCAAACTCATCATTAAAGTAATGTTTAATTTTTTTGTATTGTTTTTCTATTTCTAAATAAAGGTTTTCCTCATCGCTTTCATTAAAGATAAAACTATTTTCTTTCTGGAATAAATCAAAATCAATGTCTTTTTCAAAGTGATTTTTTAATCCCAAAGATTCTATATTTATCCCTCTTAAGGGTCCAAGCATATTAAATAAATTAAAATAAGCTTCTTTAGACTTTTCATCAATATTTAAAGCATAAATATTTTCTTTTGAAGCTTGATAATATTTATCATAAGTCTCATCAAGCATTTTATGTAGTGGATTTTTTAAATCGTTTTTAGCATCAACAAAATATAATGATTCCTTAGCTCTTGTTAAGGCAACATAAATTAGGCGAACAAATTCACTATAAGCATCTGCTTCTTCCATATAATCAACGGCACAAGTCAGAGCTGTTTTAATAGGTTCATTAAGATGATTATAAGGTAATATGATTCCATATTCTTTTGATAAAGTAATAATATTGTCATTATGTTTAAGTTTATAATGATTATCACTTAAGGCAATATAAACAATTGTTTTTTCTAAGCCTTTTGATGAGTGCATCGTCATTAAATCAACAGCCCCTTTATAATATACAACTGATTTTTCCTTTGATTCTTGCTTATATAAGGAAAGATTATCTAAATAATAAATATAACCCTCTAATCCTTCTCCCGTTGTTTCATAAAACTCAATCTTTTGGTAAATAGATTCAATTTTATTAATATTATTTTCAATATTTCCTAAAGTATTTAATTTAGTAATAATTCCAAACTCAGAAACCATTTTTAAAAAGAGTTCCCCAAATGGTTTATTTTTATTTTCTTCATAAAAGGCTTTTAAAACCATTAAACATTTACTTCCTTTATAGGTGTTATTTTTTATTTCATTATATATTTCTTCATCGTTATAATTAAAAATATAACTGCGAGCAATGGAAGCATAGAGATGTTTTAAATTACCTCTTATTCCTTTTAAATGAGCAAAATATCTTAAAATTGATTCAATAACCATAATTGAAACTGTCTCACGGACATTATCTTCAAAATCAATATTAAGAGGAATATTATAAAAATCAAAGTACTTCTTTATTAGTTTGAAACTTCCTCTACGGCGAGTTAAAATGGCAAAATCACTATATTCTACTTTTCGTAAACTTTGAGTTTTTAAATCAAAGACTTGATAGGAAGAAGCCATCTTTTCTTTAATATCACTAATAATCATTAAGATTTCTTTTTCAACAGCATGATCTGAAGCTTTTTCTAACTTAGAAGTTGTTAAATAGTTAAAACCATACTCTCCATTTGGATTTAATTTAGTTTTATCATATAAATTAACTTCCCTGTCATATAATAAATATTCATCTTCATTATAGTCAACATCACCCATGTTTATTTTCATATTGGCTTTAAAGAATTTATTAACATCATCTAAGATATATTCAGTTGAACGATAATTATAGTTCATTAAAATAACCTTATATAAAGGATTAGCATATAATTTATATCTATTAACTCTTTGGTTAAAGAGTTTACAGTTAGCGTTGCGGAAACGATAAATTGATTGCTTAACATCTCCAACAACAAATAGAGTAGCTTTGGAAGCTAAAAGTCTAATGAATTCTTCTTGAATATCGTTGGTATCTTGATACTCATCAATAAAAATATACTTATAAGTCTCAGTTATTTCAGCCTTTTCTTTACTATATTTTGGATTAACTAAAAGCTCAAAGGCTTTAAGAGAGATATCTTTAAAGGTATATGAAGCAATCTCTTTTTTATAGTCTTCTAAAATTAAGTTAAGCTCCTCTAAGATTTCAAAAATAAATTTAATTGAAGGATAAAGCTTATTTAAGATTTCTAATGATTTTTCAACATTAGGAATTGCATCTGTTTTTTTCTTTAGATCATTGATTTTTTTATTAATTTTTCTAAGAATAACATTATCCTCTTTACTACTTTTAATATCTGGTTCAAAGGGACTAAAGACTGATTCATAAAATAATGGTTGAACAAAGATAATCTCTTTAAAGCTAGTAATATAATCGTTAAGAGCAAGATTTAATTCTTCACTTGCAAAAATGTGTTCTTCAGGAATTCTTATTAACTCCTGACCAACGCGAACAAAGAAATCATAAAGAGCCGTATCAACGAGTGCAGGATTAAGGTAGTTTTCTTTGTAATTATTAATAAACTCTTCTTTTTCATAATTTGTAAAGTTAGCAAATTGATGATCCAATTCTAAAATAATCTTATATATATTATCATCAGTCCTCGTTCCAAAATTAAGGATCAACTCGCTTAAGCGCGAATCATTTTCTTCATAAAGTCTTGTTAATATTTTACCTAAAATTTCTTTTTTCTTAATTAAGATAATGTCTTCACTTATTAAATTAAAATCTCGAGGAATATTTAAAACACTTGAATATTTTTTAACTAAAGCGGCATAAAAACTATCAAAAGTCAAAAACTGTCCACTGACAATTTGGTCTTTTAATGGATCATTTTTTTCTTTAAATAATTTAATAATGCGCTCTTTCATTTCAAAAGCCGCATTATTAGTAAATGTTAAAACAAGGAGATTACTTAATCCAATTTCTTTAGATTCTAAAAGTTTAAAAACTTTTTCCGTCAAAGTTTTGGTTTTTCCGCTTCCAGCTCCAGCCTTAACAATAATATTTTGTTCAAGGGGAGCATTAATTGCTTCTAGTTGTAATTTATTAAACTGTGCCATCTTCTTCCTTATCCTCTTGAGTTTCTTCTAAAATATTAGCTGTTGC
>DATESL010000007.1:0-2797 GCA_035270825.1 Candidatus Onthovivens sp. | reverse complement strand
TAAGAGTTTTTTATAAATCAGTTCAGCAATTGTTGTCTTCCCTGATCCCTCACCACCTTCAAATGTAATAAACATCTTATTTATCCCCCTTCATATTCGTTCTTCCTTGTAAGGCACGAGAAAGAGTTAATTCATCAGTATATTCAAAGCTTGCTCCAATTGGTAAACCATAAGCAAGACGAGTTATTTTAATATTTTTATTAATAAAAAGACGTGATAGATAAAGAGCAGTTGTTTCACCCTCAATTGTTGGAGAAGTTGCTAAAATTAATTCTTCAACCCCCTCGCTTTCTAAACGCGCATTTAATTCTTTTATTGTTAAGTCTTCAGGATTAATATCTTGAATTGAAGAGATATCTCCACCCAAGACATGATAGATCCCTTTATAATTACGCATCTTTTCAAAAGGAATAACATCTTTTGGATGAGATAAAACGATCATTAAGCGATGATTTCTTTCATTTGATGAACAAATTGAACAAATTTCTTCCTCGGTTAATAACCCGCACTTTGGACAAAGATGAACTTTCGTTGAAGCATTTTCGATGGAACGTAAAAGATAGCTTACTTGCTCCTTATCCATTTCAAGAAGTGCATAAGCCATTCTTTCCGCACTCTTTTCTCCAACACTAGGGAAATTACGAAAAGCTTCAGTTAAATGTAAGATTGAAGGAAGTTCTTTCATATAATTTAAAAGAACATGCCTCCAGGTTTTTTCTTAAAGCGAGCCATTAATTCATCTTCTTTTTCCATGATTTGTTCCTTACAACTATTATAAGCAAGTCTAATCATTTCAGTTAAAGTATCAGGATCACTTGGATTTAAAACCTCTTTATCAAGGATTTCAACTCCGACTAGAGTAAAATCACCCTTTAAGGTTACTTTTACAGCATTAGAAGTTGTGGCACTAAAATGAGCTTCATCAAGAATTTTATGTTCTTTTTCATATTCTCTTTGAAGTTTTTGAACGGCGATGACAGTTTGTTGCATATTCATAATAAATATTCTCCTTTATTTAAATTCGATTAAACCAATATCTTCTTTTCTCGGTAATTTTTTAACCTCAATAAGATTTCGATATTGCATGACTAATTCAGTCGATTCTTTGCGGTTAATGGCGCAGATAAAGAGTTTACGACCAGTTAGTTTATAGATAATATCTGATAAGATCTCTTGGTTAGCTTTAATATTGATAAAACTAGCAGGTTTAGCAATATTATACATTAAGACAAGAATTGTCTCTGATAAAATATAGGGGACTCCGTCCTCTAAAAGCAGAGCATAAGCACAGAGTTTATCATCAATCTCAAATTCACTTAACTGATTCCACTTCGCAGCTAGTTCTTTCTTTTCTTCTTTTTTAGAAATGACTATTAAACTAATTAAAGACTTTTGATCAATATTATAACTCTCACCAACAGTGGTAATAGGAAACATTGGTAAAGACCTTGTTTTGCGTTCTCTTTTTTCTTCTTTAATAATTGGTTTTAAATCAGCAATTATTTCTTTTTCGGGTTTAGTTTCTTCTTTTACTTTAAACTTAGCAAGAACTGGTTTTTGACTATCTTCTTTTATTTTAATTTCTTCTTTTTCAACTGGAGTAGAACTACTAGTTGTTTCATTTATTAATTTTAATAAATAAATCTCAACTAGAAAGTTAGGATTAGAAGTTGTTTTAAATTCTTTTTGACAATCAATTAATAAATCAATCATCTTAAATAATTCAGTATTACTAAATAATTTAGCGGCTATTTCTAAAGACATAATACTCGAAGTACTGACAAGAGATTTATTACCTGTCATCTTTAAAATAAGTGCATCTTTTAAGAGAGTTAATAGTTCACTAACAAAGCGGTAAACATCAATATTTTTACTAGTAAAGTCATTAAAACTTTTAATAACTTTAGCACTATTTTTATTCTTAATATTTTCAAGTAAAGCAATCTTATCTTGCATTGAAGCAAGACCAAAAACATCTTCAATATCTTTTAATTCAAAGTGAAATCCACTATAAGCAATAACTTGATCAAGAATTGAAAGAGCATCTCTGGCTCCACCATTAGCAAGTTCAATAATTAAATCTAGGGCTCCACTAGAATAAGTAATCTTTTCCTTATCTAAAACATTAACTAATAATTTACGTAAAGATTCTTCATTAATCTTATTAAACTCAAATCTTTGACAGCGACTTAAAATTGTTGGTAGTAATTTATGAGGTTCAGTTGTACATAAAATAAAAACAATATGCGCAGGTGGTTCTTCCAAAGTTTTTAATAAAGCATTAAAAGCATTATTCGTCATCATATGAATTTCATCAATTATATAAACCTTATATTTCCCTCTTATTGGGGCATATTTTACTTTTTCAATTAAATTACGTACTTCATCGACCCCGCTATTACTAGCAGCATCGATTTCTACAACATCAGGAAAATTACTAGCGGTAATATCTAAACAGCTGGAACATTTATTGCACTGTTTCCCTAATCCTTCTTCACAGTTCAGAGCTTTAGCAAATAAACGAGCAACGCTTGTTTTTCCTGTGCCTCTAGGCCCACTAAAAAGATAAGCATGGCTAATCTTATTTAAAGTTAAAGCTGATTGTAAGGTTTTTATAATCGCTTCTTGACCAACAACTTCATCAAAGTTTTGGCTACGGTATTTTCTATAAAGTGCTAAATATGACATATCTTTTTTACTCCTTATTATTATACACAAACTCAACTCATTAACCCACAATAAAAATCATCTTATTTAATAAAATAATAAAAGATAAAGGAAATGAAGAGAATAGGAC
>DATESL010000006.1:0-3849 GCA_035270825.1 Candidatus Onthovivens sp. | reverse complement strand
ATCTTGATGACTCCTTTAGTTTTTTTGTTAATTTACTAATTATTAGAAATATCTTTTGCAAGTTCAGTGATTTCAAAGGCATATTTACTTTTACGAGTTTTTAAAAATTTAGTATAAATTGGATAATTAATACCAACAATGACTATGCCAATTATTCCAATTATTATTCCTAATACCATACCTAGATTACCTCTTGGACTAATTTGATTCATGGTTAGACACATTCCAACACCTAAAATTAAAGCTCCTATAATACCAATAGTATAGGCAAGAAACATTGGTGGGTTTTTAACCTTTGCATTTAACTTTTTTAATCTAACGACCTTTGAATCATTCTTTGGTGCGTATTCGCTGGCTAGTTGTTCTGCGTAAACTTTATCTAAATCTTTCATTTTTTATTCCTCCTTTAGCTTACTATCATATTTTAGAGGTCTTTAAATTTTAATTGAACAACACAAAATCACATTTGTGTTGAATTAAAAATAACCTCTAACATCAAATAGTTATCGGAGGTTATTTCCACCAATTCTTTAATAAATCTACTCATATTTCATATTTTCTTTTGTAAGAAGTATTAAATTATTAAAGAGTTGTCATATATTATAAGAGTCGATTTTATAGCAGAGAAAAGAGCCTAAAAGTCTTCTTAAAGTTATGAAATTATCATCTTCAAGACTTTAAATTTTATTTAACAACGCTCTCAATTAGTGATTTTGATGGAATTTACAAAAAAAAGGATTGATTCCAATGAAATTCATTGTATCAATCCTTAAGTTTCAACATGGTCGCGGGGGTAGGATTTGAACCTACGACCTCCGGGTTATGAGCCCGACGAGCTGCCAGCTGCTCTACCCCGCAATAGGGTTAATAAACTAAGAATAAGAATTTGGCGGAGAAAGAGAGATTCGAACTCTCGCTAGGGTTGCCCCTACTATCGGTTTTCAAGACCGACCCCTTCAGCCAACTTGGGTATTTCTCCACTAAAGTGGTGGACCCTGTAGGATTCGAACCTACAACCGACCGGTTATGAGCCGGTAGCTCTGACCGTTGCGCTAAGGGTCCTACAAAGATTAATTTGGTAGCAGCGGGGGGACTCGAACCCTCGGCATGCCGGGTATGAGCCGACTGCTCTAACCAACTGAGCTACGCTGCCGTATTAATAAAAGAAATGGTGGATCCTAGGAGAATCGAACTCCTAACTTAAGCTTGCAAAGCTAACATTATCCCATTTAACTAAGGACCCACTTAAGAAGCACTCTAAAGTGCTTTATAAGTATACTATAAATTGCTTCATTAAAGCAAGACTAAATCTATAATAATTAAAAACTTTTTTCTAATACTTCAACGATATCTTCAACAGTCCAATCATGAGGATCGGCTGCAAAACATCCAGGCATTGTTTTTAAAGCATGTAGAGCGATTTCTTCAAATTGTTCTTTTTTAAAACCCTCAGTTTCTAAATTATATTTAGTGACATCTAAACTCTCTTCAAATTCTTTAAGAGCTGTGAGGAAATCTTCAGGTTTAGTTGGTTTTTCAAAACCCATTAAAGCTGCCAGTTCAATAAAACGGTCATGAGCAATTCCTTTTTTGATAATTAACTCATAATAAGCTAGAGAAATAATAATTAAACCCTTACCGTGCACTAAATTAGGACTGATACCGCTAAGAGCATGTTCAATGGAGTGTTCTCCAGTACATCCACTAGTTGATTCATTCATCCCACTTAATGTATTAGCTAAAGCGACTCCTTCTCGTGCTTTTAAATTATTTAAATCTTTCATTACTAAAGGTAAATTTTTATAAATAAGTGATATTGCTTGACGTGAGAAGGCATCATTTAAATCATTATGACTAATATTAATAAAACCTTCTAAGGAATGAAATAAAGCATCAAAGGCTTGAAATAATGTTAAGTCCTTAGGAACTGTTAACATTAATTTTGGATCACAAACTGAAATATAGGGATAAGTTGTATCATCACCAAAACCAATTTTTTCAGTTCCATTAGTAATAACTGTAAATGGATCAGCTTCAGTTCCGGTTCCAGCAGTGGTGGTAATTGCAATTACTGGTAATGGTTTATTAACTAAGGGTTTCCCTAAGCCACTTCCCCCACTAATATAATCCCAATAATCACCAGGATTAGTAGCCATTACTGCAATTGATTTCGAAGAATCAATTGGTGACCCTCCACCTAAACCAACAATAACATCACACCCATTTAATTTAGCAATAGCTGCTCCTTCCATGACGTGTTCTTTAATTGGATTTTGTAAAATTTTAGAAAAGACAATCACTTCAATATTAGCTAGTTTTAATTCATTAATTACTTTATCTAAATAACCATATTTAATAAAACTAGTTCCGTTAGTAGTAACAACTAAGGCTTTTTTAAATGGTAAATGTTCCTTATGTAAATCAAGTAAGGAATCACTACCATAAAGTAAGATCGTTGGAATATACATTCTTGCCATCTTTAATTCTCCTTTTTTAAATTATATCTATTATATCTTAAATCTAGTTAATAATAAATGCTCGATAGGCTAAATAAGTCTCATAAAGATCAACTTTAGAGATAATCTCCATTGGAGCATGCATATTTAAAACAGCAATCCCAGCATCTAAAACATCCATATTATAGTTTCCTAAAATATAGGCAATAGTTCCGCCGCCTCCTTGATCAACCTTACCAAGTTCAGCCGTTTGATGATAAATTCCCTCATTATCTAAAATGTTTCTAATCCAAGCAACATATTCAGGGGAGGCATCATTAGAGCCACTTTTTCCTCTTGAACCAGTATATTTATTAAAAACAATTCCTCGCCCAAAATAGCAGGCATTTTTTGTTTCATTAACTTCAGGAAAAAGTGGATCAACAGCAGCTGAGACATCGCTTGATAGCATTTTTGAATTTTCTAATGCAAAACGAGTTTTTAATAAAGCATCACTTGCTCCTAAAATCATAAATAATTTAGCAATCGAATTTTCAAAAAATAATGATTCAGCACCAGTTGCTCCAATTGAACCAACTTCTTCTTTATCAACTAAAATCATACAACTCGTATAAGTTGGTTTTTCTTCATGAATAAAAGCCATTAAAGAAGTATAAGCGCAGCAGCGATCATCATGACCATAACCTGCAATCATTGAACGATCAATTCCATAATCTCGAGCTTTACCAGCTGGAACAACTTCGATTTCAGCACTAAGGAAGTCTTCTTCTTCAATGTTATATTTATCTTTTAATAATTTTAAAGCATAATCTTTAACTTTTTCTTTGTCTTCTTCAAAAATTGGTAGTGAAGAAAAACTCACATCTAAATTTTCACCCTCAATAATAGTTGCTCCAGGTTTTTGAAGTTGATTGGCTGATAAATGAATTAATAAATCAGTAATTCCAAAAACTGGATCATCTTCATGATCACCAATATTAATTTCTAAAAACGAACCATCTTTACGATAAATTACTCCTACTAAAGCTAAAGGAATTGTTGTCCATTGATATTTTTTAACTCCTCCATAGTAGTGCGTATCTAATAAACTAAAACCATCTTTTTCATATAATGGATTTTGTTTTAAGTCTAAACGTGGAGAGTCAATATGAGCTCCAAGAATTCTTAATCCTTCTTCTAAATCTTTTTTACCAATAATAAAAGCCACTAAGTTTTTGCCCTTATTCCCTAAATATACTTTATCTCCAACTTTTAAAGTTTTAAATTCATTTAAGTCTTTAAAGCCTTGTTCTTTTAAGATTTTTAAAGCTTCAAGATAAGCCAAACGTTCACTTTTACCAGTAGTAATAAAGCGTTTATAACCTTCAGCAAAATCATATACGAGATTCATACT
>DATESL010000005.1:0-5702 GCA_035270825.1 Candidatus Onthovivens sp. | reverse complement strand
GATTATAAAAGGAGAAAAAGAATGATACACGAAGTTAAACACCCATTAATTACTTTAAAATTAAATCGTATGCGCGATGAACAAACCTCAACAATTATTTTTAGAGAACTGCTTGATGAAATATCAGGAATTATGACTTATGAAGTTTTTAAAGATGTTAAATTAGTTAAAGAAGGCTTAATTAAAACTCCAACTGGTTCAATTGTTGATAAACTTGGTTTAGAAAAAGATATTACAGTCGTCCCAATTTTAAGAGCAGGAATTGGCATGGCAAACGGAGTTTGCAATATGCTTCCAACAGCTCGTATTGGACATATTGGTTTATATCGTGATGAAGTTACCTTAACTCCTGTTAAATATTATTATAAGATTCCAAAAAATAAAGATGCTAATATTTTAATTTGTGATCCAATGATTGCTACTGGTAATTCAATTATTGATGCGATTAAATTATTAAGAGCTGATGGCTATTCTCATATTAGAGTGATTGCCTTAATTGCTGCTCCTGAGGGCTTAGAAAAATTAAATAAAGCTTATCCAGAAGTTGATGTTTTTGTCGCTTCAATTGATGAAAAGTTAAATGAAAAGGGTTATATTATTCCAGGACTAGGGGATGCTGGTGATCGAATTTTTGGAACCATTTAGTAATTGTAATAGGGGACATTTAAGTCTATAATGTCAACTATGAGTAATGACAAAGACAAAAAATATTTTCAAAAAATTAAAATAGTAACCTTTATTACTTTAATTTGTAATATTTTATTAACGATTATTAAATATATCGCTGGATTTTTAAGCGGAGCAACCTCTCTTATTAGTGATGCCACTAATTCTCTTGGAGATATTGGGACTGGGATTATAACGATGATTGGTAATAAAACTGCTTCGAAAAAAGCTGATGCCGAACATCAATTTGGGCATGCTAAAATTGAAAATCTTTTAGCTTTTGTTTTTGGTATTATCATTTCTTTTAGTGCTTTAATTTTAGGATATCAAGGAATCATCTCTTTAATTAATAAAAGTTATTTAGATCTTGATAGTACTAAATTACTTTGGCCGCTTATAATTTGTGCGATTGCTTTAATTACTAAATTTAGTTTAGGAGTGATTGCCTATATTAATGCAAAAATTACTAACTCACCAATTTTAAAAGCCCAAGCTTTTGATCATATTAGTGATTGTGTTGGGACTTTTTTAACAGCTATCGCCTTATTAATTATTTTTCTTTTACCAAGTAATGAAGCACTCAAATGTTTAGATCCTGTTTGTTCTTTAATAATTAGTGTAGTGATTATTACAGGTGGAATTAAAATTATTATTAATAACGGTAGTGCTTTAATTGATCGCTCATATGATAAAAAGAAGATGGAAGTAATCATTAATCATATTAATCAGGTTGAAGGAGTGATCCATATTGATTATATTCGTTCGCGTTTAGTAGCCGCTAAAGTTTTTATTGAGGTTGAAATTACTATTTCTTGTAGTCTTTCTTTACATGCTGCTCATGAAATATCAGAAAAAGTGAAAGAAAGTGTTTATGCAAGTGATGAATTAGTTGGACACTGCATTGTCCATATCAATCCTAGTAATCATACTCATGAAGAAGTAAATTTGTAGGAGTGGTGGAACTGGTAGACACGCTAGTCTCAGAAGCTAGTGAGCGTTAAAACTCTTGAGGGTTCAAATCCCTTTTCCTACACCAAGTTATTTAACTTAAAGGTTTGTTTAAATATCATTAAGCAAACTTTTTTTATTAACTTAAAGAATAAAAAAGGATAATCAATTCCTTTTTAGAGAGAATTATAATATAATATTGAATATGAAAATACTATTTAAAAATCCATTAATACTTACAATGAAAGATGGACCAATCCTTATGAAGAAGGATTTACTTGTTGTTGATAACATTATTGCTAGAATTGAAGATAATATCTCAATTGATGGTGTTGATGAAATTATTGATGCCGCAAATACTGTTTTAATGCCTTCATTTAAAAATGCTCATACGCATTCAGCAATGACTTTTTCTCGTTCATCAAGTGATGATTTATCACTTGCTGATTGGTTAAATAACTGCATTTTTCCAATGGAAGAGCATCTTGAAAGAGGTGATGTTTATCATCTCAGTAAAGGAAGTTTTTTAGAATATTTAACAAGTGGGGTTTCAGCTTGTTTTGATATGTATTATAGTCCGCTTGAAATTGCTCGTGCAGCCCTAGATTTTAATTTCCGTGTGGTGATTTTAGGAACACCAACCTCAGGAAGGCAAAGTATTGAAGAATTAGTTGAAACTTATAAAGAAATTAATGGTTATAATGATGATTTAGTTAGTTTTCAATTTGGGTTTCATGCTGAATATACTTTAAGTGATGATAAATTAAAGGGATTAAAGGTGCTAGTTAAAGAATTTAAAGCACCAATTTCAACTCATTCTAGCGAGACTCCTTTTGAAGTTGAAGGATGTAAGAAAAGAAGAAATGGGTTAACACCAGTTGAGTTTTTAAATGAAAACGGCTTAATTGATTATGGAGGAACGATCTTTCACGGAGTAGCGCTTAATGATAATGATATTGAAATATTAAAGAAGAAGAATATTTCAGTTGTTTCATGTCCTGGGAGTAATGGCAAATTAGCCTCAGGGATTGCTCCAATTACTAAATTAGTGAATAGAGGAATTAATGTAGCTCTTGGAACAGATGGAGCAGGAAGTAATAACTCTCTTGATATGTTTAAAGAAATGACTCTTTTATATAACTTTCAAAAGATTAATGATAAGACCCCTCTTACCACCAGTGCTTATGAAATATTAAAAATGGCTACAGTTAACGGATCTAAGGCCATGGGTTTGAAAAATACTGATACAATTGAAGTTAATAAATATGCTGATTTAATTTTAATTGATTTAGACCGACCAAACATGCAACCTCTTAATAATATTATTGCTAATATTGTTTATAGCGGGAGCAAAGATAACATTAAATTAACAATGATTAATGGAAAGATTATGTATTATAATCGTCAGTTTTATTTAAACGAAGATTATCATGAGATTTATGCTAAACAACAAGAAATTAGTGATCGTTTAAATAAAACAAATCCCTATAACAAGAAATAACTCACAATTATGTTGTGAGTTTTTTGTTTATCCTTTGTTAATTGAAGTGATTTGTTATAAAATTAGAGTGGCTTAAAAGGAGTGAATTAAAAATGAAAAAACCTATTATATTATGTATTATGGATGGATATGGAATTAGTGAGAAGATTGAAGGCAATGCTATTAGAGAAGCTCATAAACCTCATCTTGATGAGATCTTTAAGACTTATCCTTATACGGAAATCCAAGCTTCTGGCGAAGCAGTTGGCTTACCTGAGGGACAAATGGGCAATAGTGAAGTTGGACATTTAAATATTGGGGCTGGAAGAATTGTATATCAATCACTAACCTTAATTAATAAAGCTTTAAAGGATAAGAGTTTCTTTGAAAATAAAGAATATTTAGCAGCAATTAATCATGCTCTTATTAATGATTCCAAACTACATATTTTTGGATTAATTAGTGATGGAGGAGTCCATTCACATTTAAAACATATTTTAGCAATGATTGAAATGGCTAAGGCAAGAGGATTAAAAGATGTTTTTGTTCATTGCTTTATGGATGGAAGAGATGTTGATCCACAAGCTGGTTATAGTTATATTAAAGAAATTACTGATTTAATGGAAAGAATTAAATTTGGTCATATTGCCTCAATTCATGGTAGATATTATGCCATGGACCGTGATAAGAACTTAGCTCGCAATGATATTTCTTATCGTGTCATGATTGATCATGAAGGAATGAGTTTTACTAATATTGAAGAATATTTTAAGAGTGAATATGCTAAGTTAGTAGCTGAGGGGAAAGAAGCCTCAGATGAATTTTTAACTCCTGCTTATAATGCTAATGTTGATGGTAAAATTGGAGATAATGATGCCATTATCTTTATGAACTACCGTCCAGATCGTGCAATTCAAATTGCCACGATGATTACTAATCCTTATTTTTATAAAGAAAAATTTAACTATGTCCCTAAGACCATCTTAGAAAATATTTTCTTTGTTTCAACAATGAAATACGCTGATAGTGTAAAAGGGGTCATTGCTTTTAAATTACCTCAACTTGATAATGTTTTAGGAGTGTATTTAGCAAATAATGGTTATAAACAAATGCGTATTGCTGAAACCGAAAAATATGCTCATGTCACATTTTTCTTTGATGGAACTATAAATTATGACGGGGTTGAAGAAAAAGAATTAACTGGTTCTAGAAGAGTTTTAGTTAATTCACCAAAAGTTGCTACATATGATAAAAAACCAGAGATGAGTGCGTTAGAAGTTTTAGACAAACTTCTAATTGAACTAGATAAAAAAGATTTAGATGTGGTTATTTTAAACTTTGCTAACTGCGATATGGTTGGACATACCGCAATTGATAAGGCAGTTGTTAAAGCGGTTGAAACTGTTGATTACTGTGTTGGTAAAATTCATGAATGGACTCTTAAAAATGGTGGGGTTTTAATTTTAACTGCAGATCATGGTAATGCTGAAGAGATCTTAGATAAAACGCACCGTCCAATGACTGCTCATACTTCAAATCTTGTTCCATTTTGTGTAACTGATAAGGATTTAAAACTTGCCCCTATTGGAGTTGGTAAATTATCAAATATTGCTCCGACAATCCTTGATTTATTAGGAGCTGATAAACCAAGCGAGATGGATGAGGAATCTTTAATCATTAAATAATTACTTAAAAAGATGAGTTGCTACTCATCTTTTTTCTAATTTGTGTTAAAATATAGTTTGTGAAAAAGAAAAGTCCTAAAACATATTATTTATTTGGTTCAATACTCTTTTTAGTCGGAGTAATTGTGATTATTGTTTTATTAACATTAATCTTTTTATTGCCAACAGATGAACTATATATTAATATAATTTACCTAGTAATCTTAGTAATTACAGGTTTAGATCTTTTCTATAGTATTTATTTATTAAAGAAGGGAAACTTTTTGCGTTTAAATGCTAATTTAGAAAAACTAAAAGAAGAAGATAAAGAAAAGAAAGATTAAGCTAATGCTCCAATGATGAAATTGGTAGACATGATGGACTCAAAATCCATTGGTAGTGATACTGTACCGGTTCGAGTCCGGTTTGGAGCACCATTTAAGTAGAATAGGTTTGATATAGTGTATCGGACCTTTTTATATTAAAACATAAAATAATAGGCGTTTTTGTCGTTATGGCATTCTAACTTCGTCTCTAATATTTAGGTGAGTTGATATAAGAAGGGCAGTGTTTTGAAATTGCGGATCTAGTTGAGAATACTGTGTTTTAGCGTAAGATTATTTCATTAAGTCTCTTCTTATGATATTTCAAGAAAGTACCTCTACTCATATTCAAAAGATTAGATGCTTCATTGTTCGTGATTACTTTTTGTTCATACAGCATTGATATTTCATCAAAGGATGATGGTAATTCGATTCTTGGTCTACCAAATTTGATTCCTTTTTCTTTAGCTATTTTGATTCCTTCTGCTTGTCTTTGCTTAATGAATTCTCTTTCTGTTTGGGCGACAAATGATAGTATCTGAAGTACTATATCACTAATAAATTTACCAATCAATTGAGTTTTATCTGTTCGTGTGTCCAGTAATGGCATATCAATAACAA
>DATESL010000004.1:0-187579 GCA_035270825.1 Candidatus Onthovivens sp. | reverse complement strand
ACAATGATCTCTCATCGTTCAGGTGAAAGTGAAGATGTCTTTATTGCTGATTTAGCAGTTGCTAGTAATGCTGGTCAAATTAAAACTGGTTCAGCTTCTAGAACAGATCGCGTAGCTAAATATAATCAACTTTTAAGAATTGAAGAAGAATTAGGTAAGGATGCAATATATCTTGGCTTAAAAGCTTTTAAAAAATATCAATTTGATAAATAAATAAATACTTTAAAACTCCATTTTAAATGGAGTTTTTCTTTTCTTATATAAAGGATAGAGAATATCAAAGCATATCATTTGTATTTATCACTAATTAGTAATAATATTTGAGTATGAATCAAACATCAAAAAAACTTAACGGAAAACTAGTGATTGCTCTTGGAAGGAGTTATCGTCTTATTCACCAAAGAAGTGAAGTCTTATTTAATAAATATCACATTACTTTTGGTCAATTTGAAGTCTTAGAAGCTCTTTATCATAAAGGTAGTTTAATAGTTAAAGAGATTATTGAAAAAGTACTCTCAAATTCTGGGAATATGACAGTAGTTATTAAAAATCTTGAAAGAGAAGGTTTAATTATCCGTGAAGTAAATAAGGATGATCAACGTTCCTATATTATTTCTTTAAGTAATAAAGGAAGAGAATTGATTAAAGAAATTTTTCCTCAACATATGTTACTTTTAGATGAAAGTCTGAAGGATTTAACTAAGAAGGAAAAAGAGGAAGTTATTGAAATTTTAAAAAAGCTAAAAAGCTAAAAAGGAGACAAATATGAATTTCTATGAAGCCGTCAAAATGAGAAGATCACAATATAATCTAACCCCAAAAAGCAGTATTGATAATGAAAAAATCAATGGAATTATCAAGGAGCTGATTAATGAAGCACCATCTGCTTTTAATTCCCAAAGTTCGAGAGTAGTTGTTCTTTATGATAAAGAACATCTTGCTTTTTGGGATTTAGTTACTAATGTTTTAAAAGGAATTGTTCCTAGCAATCGCTTTGCTTCAACCCAAGAAAAGATGGACGGGTTTAAAAAAGCTTATGGGACTATTTTATTTTTTGAAGACCAAGCAACTGTTAAAAAGATGCAAGATAGTTTCCCAAGTTATAGTGAAAACTTTCCAATTTGGTCAAATCAAAGTGCTGGAATGCTCCAATACGCTATTTGGGTAGCTCTTGCTCAAGAAGGAATGGGAGCATCGCTTCAACACTATAACCCAATTATTGATCAGGACTTACATGAGGCCTTAAACATTAATAAGAACTGGAAATTATTAGCTCAAATGCCATTTGGAGTTATTTCAACTCCAGCTGAGACAAGAGAAAATTTACCAGTTGAAGAAAGAATTATTATAAAAGGAGATAAAAATGATTAAAGTAATATCCTCTAAAGAAATGGGTAAAAGTAATCAAGGTTGGTTACATAGTACCTTTCATTTCTCTTTTGCTGAGTATTTTAATCCCAATAACATTAACTTTGGAGCTCTAAGAGTTGTTAATGATGATCACTTTGATCCTCATGGTGGTTTTAGTACTCATCCTCACCGTGATATGGAAATAATAAGTTATGTCATTGATGGTCATTTAACTCATAAAGATAGTATGAATAATGAAAGAACTCTTCAAAGAGGAGAAGTTCAATATATGAGTGCTGGTAAAGGAGTAACTCATAGTGAATATAATCATACTGACGATCCTCTTAGATTCCTCCAAATTTGGATTTTTCCAGATAAGGCCGGTTATACACCAAATTATGGTGACATGCGTTATAAATGGGAAGAACGTCTTAATAAATGGTTAGTGATTGCCTCTGGTAATAATAAAAGTCCGGTATCAATTCATCAAGATATGGACTTATCAGTTGTTTATTTAACTAAGGGTAATAAGATCACTTATGAACTTAAAAAGAACCGTCAAGCTTACTTAATTCAAATTGAAGGAAGTGGTTTGATTAACGGATTAATTCTTGAAGAAAAAGATGCCGCTGAGATCAGAGAGCCTCAAATCATTGAATTAGAGGCAACAAGTGATGCTCATTACATTCTCTTTGAGATGAGTGAAGAATAAAAAAATGGCTCAATGAGCCATTTTTTATTAGTCTTTTAAAAATATTAAATAAAGGTGGAAAATATTAATTAAATTTCTTGCTATTAAATTAATATTCATTTGTAATTGTATTAATTACAAATAAGGAGTAATTACAATTAATGAAAGAAACCCGTAATACAATTCAAAAGGCCTTAGTTCTTAATGCTGTTAATGAGATGAAAAATCATCCCACAGCAGAAGAAGTTTTTCACTATATTCAAAAAGCATATAGTCATATTTCTAAGACCACCGTGTATAACAACTTACAACTATTAGCAAGTAAGGGGCAATTAAGAAGACTTGAGATGCCAAATGGTTCAACTCGCTATGATCATCGCTTTCATGATAATTACCATTTTCTTTGTAAAGAATGTCATCGCCTCTTTGATAGTGATATTGAAGAAGAAAAAGCTTTAATTAAAGAAATTAAAGAAAAAAGTGATTATCAAATCGATGATGTCAATATAGTACTTACAGGGACTTGCCCTGATTGTATAAAGAAAATAAAGGAGATAAAACAATGAGAAGTTTTACAAAATTAGACTTGCAGTACGGCCATAGATTCTATGGATTTAAGGGAGAAGCTCAATACTTACATGGACATAGTGGAGTTTTAACAATTGAGGTTGAAGACAGCGTAAATATGGGAGTCAACATGGTTTATCCATGTAATGAAATTCAAAAGATTGCTTGGGATGTCTTAAAGAATTTTGATCACTCTCTTATTCTAAGAGAAGATGATCCCCTTCTACCAGCTATTTTAAAGGTTTATGAAGAACAAGGAATTAAAGATGGTGCCCCAACAAACATCATGAAAGGGCCAGCTTTTAAAACCGCCCTTGCAACTGCTTATCCTGAAAGCCGTTTAGTTGTTACTAAAGAAACAATGACAGTTGAGGGAATGATTAAAATCGTTTATGAATTATTAAAGGATAAATTAAATATTGTTAAATTAACCTTTACCAGTGGTGATAATGGAGCTAGTGAAGAATATACTCCAAATAATGAAATTCATCGCTGCCCATTATGTGGAATCACCTTAAATGAAAATGGTGTCTGCCCTAAATGTGGTTACCATAAATAATTAAATAATTAATTTATAAAAAAAGACTTTAAATTTTAGTTTAAAGTCTTTTTCTTTGGATATTTATCTTTTAAGATTGGTAGAACTTTTAAAGCTAATTCATTATCATCAATATCTAAAATATAATGTTCTTTAGCTCCTTTATAAGGGATTCCTTTTTCAGCACTTTCCATTAATACTTCTAATTCTTTAAGCATTTTAACATAAACAATATTATTACAAACTAAAAGAACTGGAACACTATCAAAATAGATCATATATTCTCCAAACATTTTCTTATATGTAATAACTCCTATTTCCTCAATTTGACTACAAATATAATCAATAAAATCAATTGTTGAACTCATAAATAATTTACCTCTTTTAATCTCATTTATTTATCTATTTTAGCACAAATTGTAAAGAAAATCTTTCTTAAAAAATCACTATTTAGGGCAATTAGTGAAACTTGTGTCCCTTTTTTGTCTCATGATTATTATAATCCTTTAAATATATAAAAAAAATCTACTCAATGATTACCGCTAAAAGTTATAATAAATAAGATAGTTTTTAGTAATAAAAATTATGGACTCACTTCATATAGGAGGAAATAAATATGAAATTAGTCGCCTTAATTCTTTGCGTTCTATCTTGTATAGGACTTGGAATTTTAATTATTCCACTCTTTTGGTGCATTCCCCTCACCATGAAAGTCTACCGTGCCTACCAAGGAACAGATTTCCTTGAAACAAAAGATAAGGTTTTCATTCTTATCTTTGTTAATATTCTTGGCGGTATACTTTTACTTATCGACGGTGATTATTAAAATATCCCAATTTTAAAATAATCATTAACCCTTTTAAAGCAAATTAATAGTAACTCTTTAAAAGGGTTTTTTTATTGATTATCTTGACTTTAAATAGTTAATTTGATTAAATATTTTGGTTCATCGGAGGCTTTATAAACGTATTTATAACGCCGGATAAGATGTCATCACCATTTCTTATTAGAGGGTTAAGACGCCGTAATCGTCTTAACTAGATGAGATGAGTTAGGGGTGATGATCTTACCCGGCTTTTTTAATTAAAAAAGCGGGAATAACAACAAAAATAAGGAGAGAAGAAGATGAATTTTATTACTGGAAACTATAAATTACTATATCGTAAATTTCTATTAGCTTCCGTCGCTGGAGCTTTAGTCATGTCAATATATAGTTTTGTTGATACAATCGTTATTGGACAATATGAAGGGGAAGTAGGAACTGCAGCCATGGCCGTTATTAATCCTCTTTATGGAACCTTAATCTTTCTTTCAATCCTTTGTGGTGTTGGAGGAGCAGTATTGATGGGAAATGCTAAAGGAAAGGGTAGAGAAGAAAAAGGAAATGCTTATTTTACAGCTGCTGTAATTTTAGGATCAATATTAACAATTACCGCCTGGATTGTATTATTCTTTTTTCATCAACAAATCTTTACATTTTTTGGAGCTGATCAGAGTTTAATGCCTAAGGTCATGGAATATGCAAAATGGATTGTTTATTTTGCTCCTGTTTTTATAATTCCTGCTTTTCTTGGATCATTTATTCGTAATGATGGAGCTCCTAAACTAGTGATGTGGGCAGTGATAATTGGAGGATGTATTAATATCTTTTTAGATTGGTTTTTAGTATTTCCTCTTGATATGGGGATGGAGGGGGCGGCCCTAGCAACAGTTAGTGGAACAATTATTCAAATCCTTATTATGAGTACTCATTTCTTTAGGAAGAAATGTAAATTACGTTTAGTTTTACCACATAAAACACTTAAAGCCTTATATAAAATATTAATTATTGGTTTTGGGGCGAGTGTTTTAGAACTTGGAACGATCTTTCTAGCAATTGTAATGAATAATCAAATTATGAAATATGGCGGGGAATCAGCATTAGCAGTTTATGGAGTGGTTGGGACTATTTCAATGCTATTTCAGGCAATTTTTGCCGGTGTTGGTCAAGCTATTCAACCACTAGTTTCAGCAAACTATGGTGCCATGCAAGAAAAGAGAATTAAAAGTTTTTGGAGAAGAGGTTTAATTACAGTCATTATCTTTGGGGTGATCTTTATGGTGATTGGAGAGTTATTTCCTGAGGGGATTGTTAGATTATTTATTGATGTTAGTAAGACTCCTGATACTTTAATAATTGCTCCCTCAATTATTCGTCCATATTTTCTACTTTTTCCGTTTTTAGGAATTAGTGTCTTATCAACTTATTATTTACAATCAATTATGCGCGGGAAGATGTCGCTATTAATTGCTCTTTTAAGATCAATTATTTTAAGTGGAGCTTTCCTTTATCTTTTACCTTTAGTTCTTGATTTAAACGGAGTATGGATTGCTTTACCACTCTCAGAAATAATCGTAACGACCATCTCTATAATTTATATTTATACAAGTCCGATTAAATTTAAAAAAGAACCCCCTAAAGATCTTTCATCTTTAAAGAGTTAAATTGACTTTAAGTACAAGATAAGATAATATTTTAACACTGGGGATGTTATGGTTTCGACATATATAGTTTGGCTTAGAGAGCAGTCGTGTGGTGGCGTTAAACACCAACAATCAATTATCTGGCAACAGACAATTAAACCTCGCATTTGCTGCTTAGTGCAGTATTAAAATCTCTTTAGAGGTTGTGCGCGAACCCTTACATGTTAGCTTCTTATTGTAAGACCGTTTGTAAAAAAAGAAGATAGGTGATGGCTTAGATATTAGGTCAGCAATGAAAACATTAAATATCTCGCGTTCAAAGTTTGTAAATGTTGATTAAAACGTTAAATAAATAATATTTACTAAACTGTAGGGCTCTTTGTGGGGCTATATATGGACCGGAGTTCGACTCTCCGCATCTCCACCAGACATACTAATTTATAGCCCACCATCAATGTTTTTTTTGGTGGATTTGCTGTGGGTTTTGTTCATGGGTCGGAATTTAAGAGATAATTTTCTCTAAAATTTCGATCTTTTTTTCATTAAAGTTCTATCATCAACATAGTGTTCAAAGTTGACTTCAACGCTTGTATGGCCAAGTAAAAGCTGTTTAACTTTCACATCAAATCCTACAATGTAGAGCTCGCTATTGATTGATTTCCACCATATTGAAAAGTTAGAGGTTTGATATAATTAAAGAATTTATCAAACCTTTTTATTTAGTTAAAAGAATAAAGTTAATAAATATGAAAGATCAAGGATTTTGTAATCGAAAAATTCAATAGATAAGACTTAGCCCTATATATAAGACTTAGCCGAAGATGAATGATTATTTAAGTAGAAGATCAGTCTAAGAACTACATATTTCTTCTTATAGGATTTTTACTTAGAAAACTTAGATTTTACTGTTGATAAATCAATTGCTTTTATATTTAAAACCAACATAATTTAAATAAGATGTACATATTTAATTGAATTATCTTTCTATTTAGATTGATTTGATAATATAAAATATGGAAGGGGAATATATGAAAAATCTATCCTTTAACAATAAGAAAAATAAGGTGTTATTATTGTTTACTATGGTCATTGGACTTTCTAGTTGTTTTAATAATCTAGGTTCTCTTAAAGAAACCACCGATCCTAATGTCATTAATGGACTTCAGAGTGTCGATTTGACTTATATGCTAAATACTTTTGGAGCTGGACAACCTTTTAGATATCTCTGGGATGGGGGTTATTATATTGATTACACCCCTGATAATGAGACATCTATCAGAACTTATTTAACAGACTATCAAGAAATTGAAGAAGAGTTTTATTTAGTGTATCTTAGAGCAGATGTAATTGAAAGTAATCGTGAACAAATTAGAGAGATGGAAGAGGAATATACTTCAAGTAGTTATCTTGCAGAAAATTATCACTTTGGCCCTTATAAGGATGATTCTATTATTGATGGTAAACACTACTATGCATTTAAAAGGGCAAAAGAAATTTCAAAAGATGGCATTAAATATTATGTAGCTAAGGATCTTGAAGATATTAAATATCAGATTGGTGATTTCCAATTAGCAATGTGTGCAAAGCGTAAAAGAGCTACTATTTTAGAAAATATCACACAGAATAAAATTATTAATAAAGACATACATATTTATAATCGTTATGAATTAATTTTTAAAAATGAGAATTCATTTCCAACGTTTTATGAATTTGAATCTCCCGAAAGAAGTAACCAAATCCGATTGAATCAAATGTTTCAACTCCAAGGTTTAAGAATTGATGCTTTTGGTAGTGAATATGAAGATAAAAGTGTTTTTTCTTGTCCTAAAATTGGTCTCGTGAATGAAAACGGGAGAGCTTGCAGTGCTCGAGTTATAAAAAACGCAACCAGAGATTTAATAGTATTGCCTAGATATTTATATGATCCTCTTGAATACGAGGACCCAGATTTATTTGCTGATCAGATATATCCTATACCTTATTTTGATGTTTTTACTAGTCATAAAGAAGATTTTAAAAAAGCCTTTATTGAAGTAAGTGATGAAATCTATGAATTTTTTCAAATGGGATTTTATGATTATGAACAAGTAGTTAAGATTATAAAAAAAAGAGCTGAGGGAGCGATAAATTCAAGAAAAAGAAAATATTAAAGTTAATGAGTCTTGTTGCGGTATTTACTTTATGTTGCGTTTCTTCTTATCAACATGATACTTTTAATGTTCAAGAAAAATCTTTGTCTCCAGGAGCAGATAGTGAAGCTATTAATAAAGGCATACATAATAATTCTTTAGATCATAATAAAGCGATTAATCCCTCTCTTATGAATTTTTCCATGAAAAGTTATTTTCAAAATTTTGCAAGTTATTCACCAATGAATTCTAGGTATTCTTGTGGATACGTCTCTTTTATTCAATATTTATCCTATTATGATACCTTTTTGAACGATAGTATGATTAGAGATGTTTATGAAAGAAGTCAGGGAAATGTTTATAGTTTTAATGCTGCTATTGCAAATTCACCAGGAGTTTTAAGACAAAATTACATTCATGATGATATCTCTTTAAGAGATTTTATAAATGATAATAAGCATAATGATTTTCAGATGCATCTAATGAATATATATAATGAATATTACAATTATAAAGACACTTATTTAGATTCTATTCATATGAGAAGCTACAACATATTGCTAGATTCATTATATGGATTAAATAAAAGAAAATTTAGTTTTAAAGATAGTAAATCCTTTGGGCAAGATAACTACAAACATAGTGATGTTGTTAATGGTTTTGATCAATATGTCAAATCTATATTAGATAGTGGACATCCAGTAATGTTACATGTTTACGGGCTCAATCCCGGCGATACAAAAGAATATTATAACTCAGTAGTTGCTTATTATTACGATGAGAAAGGCATTCATATAAATAATGGAACTTATCGTTCGGAAAATGACACACTTCTTAGTGATAAAAAGTATTATATAGCAGAAGTAGGAGTTTTGAATTTTTCTAGTATTCCTGAAACTCATTCTAATAATTACATAATTAATGGACTTCGCTATTGTGGATGCGGAATTCATACACACTACAACGACCAATGGATTCAATATGACAATACAAAACATATTGAGAAATGTAATTGTGGTGTAGTTAGAACTATTAAAGCTGGACATGTTGTTAGTGCATCAGATACTGGAAGATACCGTAATTGTATTGAATGTGGTTACTTGGTTGATTTAGAAAATGATAATGCATTTGTAGAAAGTAGAAATTTTGGATATACTATTTCGACAAATGGCAGTTATAAATTAGCAAATGGAATCATTGTTCTAGTTGAAGAGGATTTTGAGGCTTATTATAACGGTTCTTTAGTTTTTGAATAAAGTATTTATGTTTTAAAGTCTTTCTTGATGAAAAATTCATATTTATCAAAACTTTTCTATTTGTTACAATAATATCATAAATAAAATAGCATCTATAATAAGTTTTATTGACAAATATGATTTAAACTGATTAAGTTAATAAGAAAGTAATAGGCGCGTGATTAGAAATAATAACGCTGGCTGGCCATTAAGTTGGTTTTGCTGCCGTTACTTTTTTATTTGTCTTTTTTATACAATTTGAAAACGAAAATAATTTATGATAAATAATTGAATTATTTTATGATAAACTTAAATATCTTAATAAATATCTAAATACGACTTAAATAGGAGCTTAGAAACTATGTCTTGTGTTTAGGAAAGTTTTAAATCTCAGAATATTTTTATGAAAGCTGAAACTAATGATGTTGGTGCATTTTAATAGTTTAAGGAGGATGCTTTATGATATTTAAAGATACAAATAAAATTGCATACAAAAAAGCAGATAAGCACGATGAAACTCATAGAGATAAAAACAAGATAAACTGTAAGGAGAAATCTATATTAAAAGTTAAATCGGTAATTTTTGATAATATGAATATTATCGATTATTTGGGAAGAAAAGTATTTGTTAAAGTTGAGAGACCACTTGGTTCAATTCATCCAAAATATAAAGATATAAAATATAATGTTAATTATGGTTTTTTACCAAACACTATAGCTAGAGATGATGAAGAACAAGATGCTTATATAATCGGAGTTAATGAACCTTTGGATTATTTTGAAGGGATCGTAAAAGCTATAATTATAAGAAATGATGATGTTGAAGATAAACTAGTAGTGTGTGATAAAAATTACCCACTTACTAAAGAAGAAATTGAAAAGAAAACTCAATTTCAAGAAAAGTATTTTGATACCAAAATTATAATGTAAAAAAAGTGTCCACCACCTACCATAACATGCAAAAGGCGAAAGTATTTTATTTGGTGAGAATGTTCCAAAGGCACAGTCCAACGATTTTTATGAAAATATGTCAGTAAGATTGGAATAATTCTATTCTCAAAGCGTTTCTTATATAGAATAAACAAAAAGTGTTATTCTATATAAGAGGTAAAATTATGAGTAATATGAATAAAGTCTATCTAGCTGGAGGTTGCTTTTGGGGGATTGAACACTTAATGAGTTCAATTAAAGGAGTTAGTAGTGCTATTAGTGGCTATGCTAATGGAACTGATCTTTCAAGAGCAAACTATAATGAAGTCTCTAAAGGCGATACTAATTTTAAAGAGACAGTTGAAGTAAGTTATGATTCTAGCATTGTAAGCTTAGAATTTTTACTTTCAGCTTATTTTTATGTTGTTCATCCTGAACAAAGAAATCGTCAAGGAAATGATATTGGAAGCCAATATCAAGCAGGTATATATTATATAGATGATAAAAGTAAGGAGGTAATTAAAAAATATTTAGAACTTGAAAAAAGAAGATATCAGAAGTTTTTTATTGAGTTTTCAAAACTTGAAAACTTTGTAGCAGCTGAAGAATATCATCAAAAATATTTAGATAAAAATCCTCAAGGATATTGTCATATTCCAAAAGAGGCAATTGATCTATTTGCTAATTCTAAAATTGATCCAAGTAAATATGTCAGACCAGAGAATGAAAAAATAAAGGAAGAACTTGATAAGGTATCTTATGAGGTTACTCAAAATAATGGGACTGAAAGACCATTTACTAGTAAATATTATGATTTTAATAAATTGGGGATTTATGTTGATATAGTTACTGGTGAACCATTATTTTCCTCAAGTGATAAATACTTAAGTAGTTGTGGATGGCCAAGTTTTTCCAAACCACTTGAAGAAACAGTTGTTATTAAAAAAGAAGATGATAGTCATCAAATGATTAGAACTGAAGTTCGTAGCCGTAAAGGAGATTCGCATTTAGGACATGTTTTTTTAAATGATTTAGAATCGCCTAATGGAGTTCGCTATTGTATTAATGGTGCATCTTTGAGGTTTATTCCTCTTGAAGAGATGGAAAAAGAAGGATATGGAGATTTAATAGAATTGATTAAATAGGTTAACTTTATGTTATCTTTTGTATGTTAAAATAAGCTGAATATAGGAAAATCTATAAATGCAATTTATTAAATCTTAATTTATATTTAATATCTATAAATCTTCCAATCAGTTATAATATAAATAGATAAACTTTTTAAGCATATAACTATGCTAGGACAAATATTATTCCTATAATTATAAATAAGATTCAATATAATAAATTTATTTTATTATAAAAATATATTTAAGGAGAATAAATAATGGATGAAAAAAAGAAAGTTAGGATAACTAACGAAGTTGGAGCCTTAGTAGGAGATAATGAAAATACTATTATCGCTGGAGAAAGAGGACCAGCCACTTTTAATGATGTTTGGTTATTTGAAAAGATGGCTCACTTTAACCGTGAGGTTATTCCTGAAAGAAGAATGCATGCTAAGGGGTGGGGAGTTTATGGTCATTTAACAATTACTAAGGATATCTCTAAATACACTAAAGCTGCTGTTTTACAAAAAGGAACTGTTACTGAATGTTTTGCTCGTTTATCAACAGTTGCTGGAGAAAGAGGAGCCGCTGATACAGAGCGAGATATCCGTGGATGTGCCCTTAAATTCTATACAAGTGAGGGAAACTGGGATTTAGTTGGTAATAATACTCCAGTCTTTTTCCTTAGAGATGCTCATAATTTTGTTGGTTTAAATCGAGCTGTTAAAAGAGATCCACGCTCTGGAATGAGAGATCCAAATAATAACTGGGATTTTTGGACAATGCTACCTGAGGCTCTTCACCAAATTACAATTACAATGTCAGATCGAGGGATTCCTGCTACTTTAAGAAATATGGATATGTTTGGTTCTCATACTTATTCTTTAATTAATAAGGAGAATAAACGTGTTTGGGTTAAATTCCATTTTAAAACAATGCAAGGTATTAAAAATTTAACGGATGAAGAAGCTGGAAAAATTGCAGGTCAAGACCGCGATTATCATGGAAGAGATTTATTCACTGCTATTGAAAGAAAAGAATTCCCAAGATGGAAACTTTGTATTCAAGTAATGAGTGAAGCAGAAGCTAAAAAGATGCCATATAATCCCTTTGATATTACAAAGGTTTGGTATCATAAAGACTTCCCATTAATTGAAGTTGGGATTTTAGAGTTTAACCGTAATCCTGAAAACTACTTTGCCGAAGTTGAACAAGCTGGTTTCTCTCCTGCTCACGTTGTTCCAGGAATTGGTTTTTCACCAGATAAATTCCTTCAAGCCAGAATGTTTTCTTATGGAGATGCTCAACGTTACCGTTTAGGAGTTAACTATAATCATATTCCAGTTAACAAGGCAAAAGTTCCAGTTAATGACAATAGTCGTGATGGATATATGCGCACAGATGGTAATTTTGGTGCTAAAGTTGCTTATACTCCTAATGGATATAATGAATGGATGGCGACGCCAGAGGTAATGGAACCAGCACTGGAATTAGAGGGAGTTGTTTGGGCTTTTGATCCAAAAGATGATCCTACTGATCATCCATTTGAACAAGCCGGGTTATTATTTAATTTAATGAGTGAAGATAAAAAAGCTCTTTTAATTGAAAATACTGCCCGTAATATGAATGGGGTTAAGGAAAAGATTAAATATCGTCACCTAGCACATTGCTACTTAGCAACTAAGGAATATGGAACTCGTCTTTGTGAAGCTTTAGGGTTAGATTTAGCAAAAGTTATGAAATTAGCTACTTTAACTCATGAAGAACTTTTAAAAGAAACTGCTCTTTAAAATTTAGAAATAGTTAGTTCCTTTTAGTTTAAAGGTAAAAATAAAATGCAGAAATCTTTTTGATCTCTGCATTTTTTATTTGTTTTGAAAAAAAGTGTTTAAAGATACACTTTTAAATTTTTAATTAGTTTTTCAGTTCTGATTTTAACTCCCTCAGTTGAGAGATGATTATCAGTATTATAAAAATAAAGGGGAGATAATAAACTATCATCAATTGAAGTAACAAAAGGGATTAAAAGATTTTCTCTTAAATATAAATCTAATTCTTTAATTGATTGAGCATTAGAAGAGGGGGTTAAACTTATTTTGCTTCTGGGAGCATAATCAAAATATAGTTTAATTCCTTTATCAATGAATTTTTGAAAATAAGTATTAAAGTTAACTAAATAAGAAAGCGGAAAATCATCTTTATTATAAGATGCTCTTTTAATCCCAAAGACTTTTTCTTCAATGTTATTTGGACGATCAACTATATAATCACCATAATCATTATAAGTTCTCTCTCCAAGAAAATTATTATCTTCATCAAAGAAATAAGCAAAAACTGAATAATCTTTAGGAACTAATGAATCTTTTAGGGTTTTATATTCCTGATAAGCTAAAAAGAAATGAGTATATTCTTCTATTGGCAGATCTGTTAACAAATTATAATTCCCCTCAATCATCTTAAAATAATCAACTGGAAAAGAAGTAGAAAAAGAAATTTGCTCTTTTATTGCATCAAATTCTGGAGCAATAACTAAAGTATCTCCAGACTTTAAATAGTTAAAAATAGTATCGTATTGAGTTTTCATATTGGCATAAGCAAATACTCCCAAATTAGAAACTTGATAGTCTTTAAAGTTTTGATTTATAAGTTTTGAATCAAGCCCAAAGCGCTGGGCACTGCCTCCTCCAAAGACTATTTGAGGTTTATCTTTATTTAAAATGAGACGGTCCATTTTATCAGTAAAAGTATCAAAATATGTTCCACTAAAAACTGGTTTTGTCGCTGTGTTTAAGTGTATTTTTTTAAATTTAGTTGCAGAAAAAGAAAGATCATTAACAATTTTTAAAGTATCAAAAAAATATAAATTATCGACTATTAAATTTATAAAAGCATTGTCTTCAATTTCTATTATTGAGGGAGGTAAAATAAGCTCCTTTAGAACAAGATTTTTAAAAGAATTAGCCATGATTTTAGTTACTTTAAATTCATCAATAAATTCTGGAATAACAAGACTTTCTTCACTTCCATAGTAATTAGTTATTTGAGCACTATTATTAGTAACTTTATAAGAAAATAATGATTGTGGGCTATTTTCTCGGTACACTAATTTAAGTTTTAAATTATCACTATATTTAATTCTGCCTCCTAATGAAGAGAAAATAAATTCATTTTCTAAGCCAATTAAAGTGTGGTTTTCTTTGCGGATTTCATTTGCAATTATCGTGTTAGTTTGGAAATGAATATTGTCTACATTTTGAATGATATTTTCTTTTGAATTAGTGTTAATATTATAACCTCCATTAAGATCATATTCAATTTGTTGGTGATAATATTTAACATCAATTACTAAATATAAATCATAAAAGACATCAAATAAATCTAACTTAAGAAATTGATTATCATCCTTAGGATTATTGAGAGTATTTAAATGATAATTATTAAAATTAATTGAAAGAATTTGAGCGTTTTTAGGGATTGATAAAAGAAATGAAACTTGAAAATTATCATCAACCATTTTTTTATTTTGATCAACTTTTAAGTAAGGATTACTTTCAATTAAAACAAAGTTTTCTCTAATCTTTTGATAATCCATTGAACAAGAGGTAATTAAAAAAGAAGTAATTATACTTAAAGAAAGATTTCGTAAATATTTTAATTTAAATCTCATAGTTAATTAAAAATACTATCAAACAACAATTCACTTGTCTAGAAAGTCTTATTTTACTTTACTATTTGCAATTACTAATCTATTTGCTAAGATTATGAAATGAAAGATTGTCAATTATGAGTTTTAATTCATTAGCATTTTTAATATTTCTACCAGTAGTTATCTTTTTATATTATATAATGCCTAATAAATTAAAGGTTCCTTTACTCTTAATTGCCTCTTATATTTTTTATGGATATTATAATGTTTTATTACTACCTTTAATTATTTTTACAACTCTACTAACTTACTTTTTTGCTTTAAAAGTAACAAAAATAAAGAAAAAAGGATTTCAAAAACTCTTTTTAGGAAGTGTTGTTTTTATTATTGTTGGTCTTTTAATTGTCTTTAAGTATTTAGATTTTTTATATGGAAGTTCATTAGCTTTTTTAAATCTATTTGGTTTAAATATTGAATTTAAAAGTTTTGATATTATTTTACCAATGGGGATTTCTTTTTATACTTTTCAGGTTTTGGCTTATGTAATAGATGTTTATAAAGGAAAAGTAATTGCTGAAAAATATGTTTTAAATTATGCACTTTTTGTGGTCTTTTTTCCTCAACTAGTGGCTGGTCCAATTGAAAGAAGCAGTGATTTAATTCCTCAACTTACTAATCCTTTAAAATTAGAAGCAAGTAATGTTACTATGGGCTTAAAATATTTAGCAAAAGGTTTTATCAAAAAGATTTTGATTGCCGATTTTCTTGGTAATTATGTTAATTTAGCTTATAGTTCTAATGATCAAAATGGTTTAGTTTATATTGTTGGAACAATTCTTTTTGCTTTCCAAATTTATTGTGATTTTAGTGGGTATACCGATATTGGAATTGGGAGTGCTAAATTAATGGGTATTGATTTACATGAAAACTTTAATTCACCATATACCTCACAAAGTGTTAAAGAATTTTATAGTCGCTGGCACATGACACTAAATACCTGGTTTAAGGATTATATTTATATTCCTCTTGGTGGAAATAAGTTTGGAATTATTCGAACCTGTTTTAATTTAATGATTGTTTTTCTTGTGAGCGGTTTATGGCATGGAGCAAGATGGAATTTTGTTATTTGGGGGTTAATAAATGGTTTAATTATTGTTGGAGAAACCCTATATCATAAATATGTTCATCGCGAAAAAAGCTCGTCAATTATTATAAAAGGATTGAAGATTTTATTAACATTTAGTGTTGTTTCTTTTACGTGGATCTTTTTTCGCAGTGATAACCTTGATCAAGCATTCAATATTATTAAAGTTATTTTTACTTCCTATCAAGGAGGAGTTGAAACTTTATTTAAGGTTCTTGATTTAAACTATTTTAGGGCAGTTTTATTAGTTATTAGTCCGCTTCTTTTAGTTTTTATTAATAAGATTCCTCAAATTAAATTTGAGGATGAATCGTTAATTGTTGGACGTGGAGCTTATTTATCGAAGTTATCATTGAAGTATGTTTTATACATGTTAATTATTGTTTTTATTGCTATTGGTTGGTTTTATCAGTTATCACAATATGGAGCAAGTGGATTTATCTACTTTGAATTTTAAAGATGAAATTTTTAAAGAAATATAAATATGCCTTAATTATCTCACTTGTTAGTTTATTAATTTTAGTGAGTATTCCAAGCTCTATAATTGGAGTTGGTCTTAATTTGCCAACTCAGTTTGATAATACTTTTTATGGTGGATTCAAATTAAAAGTTGAACGTTTAAAGAAAACGAATGGAAAAAGAATTATTATTGTTGGAGGAAGCTCAGTCCCTTTTGGTATCAGAAGTGATCTTATAGAACTTAATTTTAATGATTATCAAGTTGTTAATTTTGGACTATATGCAAATCTTGGTACAAAAGTAATGTTAGACATTGTTGGTAATCACTTAAGAAATGATGATATTGTAATTTTTTCTCCTGAACAACATGAACAGACTTTATCGACTTATTTTAATGGTTTAGACATGTGGAAGGCTCTTGATGGTTCTTTTCAATTAGTTAATGAAATTGCTTCTGAAAATAGAGCAAATCTATATGCTAATTTTCCAAACTTTGTTGGAGAAAAATACCTTTATTCAAAAGGAGAAAAACTTGATCCCGAGGGAGTTTATAATGTAAAATCTTTTAATAAATTTGGGGATATCGATTATCCTCAAAGAAATAATAATATTATGAATAATTATTATAATTCTCAAGATTTAGTTTCTTTTTCCGAGGAAATTATTAACGAAGACTTCATAAAATATTTAAATGAATTTAACTCTAAATCCAGTTCAAAAGGAGCAAAAACTTATTATCGTTTTGCGTCAACAAACAAATTAAGCTTAGAAAATAGTGATCCAAAAGTACTAGATAACTACTACCAATTCCTTGATCAAGAATTAATGTTTGATATTTTAGGTAACCCTCATGATTCTATTTTAGATCATGAGTGGTTTTATGATACAAATTATCATCTTAATGCAAGTGGTGCAATTACAAATACTCTTAATATAGTAAAAGAATTAAAAATTGAATTTGGGGATGGTACACCGGTTTTAGGAACATATCCTTTAAAACCACCACCTTTAATTAATGAAGAAGAATACGAAGAAAATACCTTGGATATTGATTATTTTAATTATGAAAAAAGAAATAATGGATGGCATGTTGATTCTTTAAAAAAAGAATTTGATAAAGAAACAATTTATCTTCCAACAAGTTATGCAAATGAAAAAATAATATCGTTTGATAAAGAATTATTCAAAAACTCGCAAAGAGTAAAAGAACTTGTTATCGCTCCAAATATTCATTCAATTGATGATTCCTCATTCGCTTTTTCTTCAATAGAAAAAATTAAGCTCTTAGCTTTAAAACCATCATCAACAGTTATTGGAAATAATCTTTTAGAAAATTCAAAAGCAAACATCTTTGTTGCAAAAGAAGTTCTTAATAATTATAAGTTGGATTATAGTTGGTCAGCATATAGTAATCGAATTTTTGGATATTAGTTAACATAAAGAATATTATTATTTTCTAATAGTTCTTTTTCTTCTTTGGTTAACTCATAGGTTGAAATAATAACATCAACATCACCTAATTCAATTGATTTATATAAAGAGTTGGTGTTAATTTTTGTTGCGTCGACTAAACAAATAACTTTTTGAGCATTTTTAGCTAAAATGTTTTTGATTTTTGCACTATCAACTGTTGATTCGCTAAAACCTTCATCTTTTTTCAAAACAACACCTGCAGTCGAAACAATTGATAAATCAACATGGAAATTATTTAATGAATCATAAGCAATAGCTCCTAAAATAGAGTTGGTATTAGCTTGGATCTCTCCCCCACAAATAATCACTCGATGTTTAGTTTTGGTAATAATTTCATTGGCAATAAAAAGACCATTAGTAATGATTGTTAAGTTGGAGAAGTTGTTTAAATAAGGAACAATGTGCAAAAGAGTTGTAGAACTATCAAAGAAGATTGAAGTGTTATCAATGATCATATCAGCTGCTTTTTGACAAAGAAGTCTTTTTTCAACAACATTTGTTTTCTCACGAAGTTCAAAGGAAGTCTCACGGTTAGATGGATTTGGGTTTAAAATAACTGCCCCAAAAGTACGGACCACAAGCCCTTTTTGTTCCATTTTTGATAAGTCTCGACGGATTGTTGCTCCCGAAACAAAAAGGATATTAGCTAACTTATTTACGCTAATCGAATTTTTTTCTTTAAGAATTTCTATAATTCTATCTTGTCTTTCTAAATCATACATTTTTGTTCAACCTTGATTAAATATGAACATATCTTACTATTTTGAAAATTAAATATCAATAGTTAATCACAAAGTATATTCAATTATAAGGATGTGATAAGATAAGTCCAAGAGTGAAGCAAAATGAAAGTATTATCATTAGATATTGGCGCATCTAGCGGCAGGTTTATAGTAATTGAATATCGCAGGGGTGAGTTCTTTTACGAAGAAACATATCGTTTTCTCAACGGAATGGAAGAGATAGATGGTCATTTATGCTGGAATTTTCCTCACTTGTTTAACGAAATTGAAAAAGGTCTTCAAAAAACACTTGCTCAACATAAGGATATTAAAAGTATTGGCGTTGATACCTGGGCTGTTGATTATGGCAAATTAGATCGTAACGATAAATTAATCGCTAATCCAATTGGATACCGTGATTTACGTAATGAAAAAGCAGCTAATGAATTACTTAAGAAAGTCAAATATTTTGATATTTATAGAAACTCTGGTATTCAATACCTGGATTTTAATACTATTTTTCAACTATATAGTGAAAAAGATTATGATTTTGAGAGTATTCTCTTAATTCCTGATTTAATTAATTTCTATTTAACCGGTAATAAATTTAGTGAAATAACTAACTTTTCTACTACCGCTTTATACAATCCTTTAACAAAAGAAGTCTCCAAAGAGAATTTAAAATATATTAATTTGGATGAATCTAAGATCAATCCATTAATTAAACATTCAAAAAGAATTGGTTTTATCACCAAAGAGCTTTGTGATAAATTAAATATTTATCCATTAGAAGTAGTTTCGGTTGGTTCACATGATACTGCCAGCGCAATTGCTTCTATTAATTTACATGAAGATTCCTGTTATCTTTCGAGTGGAACATGGTCATTACTAGGAGTGGAGTTAGAAGAACCTCTTATTTGTAAAAAAACTTTAGAGGCTAATTTTACCAATGAAGTTGGCTTAGAAGATACAATTCGTTTTTTAAAAAATATTGCTGGTCTTTTTATTATTCAAGAAATTAAAAAAGATTATGAGAAAATTAATCCAAGCATTACATTTGCTCAAATTTTAGAAGAAGCAACTGCAGTTAAGGAGAATAATGTTTTTATTGATGTTGATGACGATGTATTTTCAACACCTTTTAAAATGATTGAAAAATTTAATTTATTCCTTAAAAAAACTAATCAATATATTCACGATTTAACAATTGGTGAGATGGCTCGCTCAGTTTATGAGTCTTTAGCTTTTAAATACTTAGAAAATATTCAACATTTAGAATCCTTAACTAATAAAAAATATACTAACTTAATAATTGTTGGGGGCGGAGTTAATGTAACTTTACTGAACCAACTAATTGCTAATATTTTAAATCTTGAGGTCATTACAGGTCTTGATGAGGCCACAGTTTACGGGAATGCCCTCGCTCAATTTATTTATCATCAAGAATTTAGCTCCTTAAAAGAAGCCCGCAAAATTCTTGATCTTAATACAAAGAAAGTTAAGTATCATCCTCAAGATAATACTTACTATCAAAAACAACATATTAAATATTTACAAATGATCAATTCAAAATAGGAGGTAAATCATGAATATTGAAAAAGAATACGAGATTGTTAAAAAAGCCTATGCTGCGATGGGTGTTGATACTGATAAAGCGATTGAAGCTTTAAAAAAAATTACTATTTCTATTAATTGCTGGCAAGGCGATGATGTTCGAGGCTTTTTACTTGGTAAAGAGTTGAGCGGAGGCATTCAAACAACTGGTAACTATAAAGGTCGAGCCAGAACTCCAGAGGAATTAAAGGAAGATATTAAAGAAGCTCTTTCCTTATTACCTGGAAAATATAAATTAAATTTACATTCAACCTATTTAGATACAACAGAGGAAATTGAACTTGATCAAATTGAACCAAAACATTATAAATCATGGGTAAAATTTGCAAAAGAGAACCATATTGGCTTAGACTTTAATCCAACAATGTTCGCTCATCCTAAAGCCGAAAGCGGCTTTACTCTTTCATCAAGTGATGATGAAATTCGTCAATTTTGGATTGAGCACTGTAAAAGATCTAGAAAAATTGGAGAATATTTTGGAAAAGAACTAGGAATTCCTTGTGTGACTAATCTTTGGACACCTGATGGCTATAAAGATATTCCTTATGACCGCTTAGCTCCCCGTCTTCGTTTTAAAGAATCTTTAGATGAAATATATAGTGAAAAAATCGATCATAAATATAATATTGATGCTATTGAATCAAAATTATTTGGGATTGGAGTAGAAGCTTATACAGTTGGAAGTAATGAATTTTGTTATGGTTATGCTATTACAAACAAAATGGCTATTTGTTTAGATAGTGGACATTTCCATCCAACAGAAGTAATCTCTGATAAAATCAGTGCTGTATCCTTATTTGTTGATCATATTTTATTACATGTTTCCAGGCCTGTGAGATGGGATAGTGATCATGTGGTTATTCTTGATGATGAACTCTATGAAATTGGTCGTTCTTTAATTCGTAATAATTTAATTGATAAAACTTCAATTGGTCTAGATTTCTTTGATGCTTCTATTAACCGTATTGCGGCTTGGGTAGTGGGAGTTCGTTCAACACTTATTTCGCTTTTAAAAGCTTTATTAGAACCAACCGAACTTTTAAAGAAAATTGAAAAAGATGGGAATTACACTGACCGTATGTTTATAACTGAAAGATTAAAAACTATGGATTATGGTAAGGTTTTTGATTATTACTGTCATTTAGAAAATAAAAAAGTTGGTTTAGATGCATTAGAAGAAATTCACGTTTATGAAAATCGTGTTTTAAATAAGAGAGGTAATTAAAAGTGAAAGTATTAGAGGCGCAATTTGTCCAAAAGTTTATAGAAACTTGTCAAAACGGATATAATAAAGGATGGCATGAACGCAATGGTGGTAATTTATCTTATCGTATTAAAGATGCAGAAATAGCTTTAATTAAAGATCAATTAAAAGAGGGTGAATATCAAGAAATTGGAACTGAAGTTGCAAGCTTAAAAAATGAATACTTTTTAGTTACTGGTTCAGGAAAATTCTTTATGAATATTAAAAGCAATCCTGAAGATACAATTTGTATTATTAAACTTGATGAAACAGGAACTAAATACCAAATTGTGTGGGGTTTAGTTAATGGAGGAAGACCAACTTCAGAACTTCCAAGTCATTTGATGAATTTAGAAGTCTTAAAAAAGACTACTAATGATTTATACCGTGTTGTTTATCACTGTCATGCAACAAACATTATTGCTTTAACCTTTGTTTTACCTTTAGAAAACGATGTCTTTACTCGTGAACTTTGGGAAATGGCAACTGAATGTCCAATTGTTTTTCCAAAAGGAGTTGGGGTTGTTAAATGGATGGTTCCTGGTGGTAGAGAAATTGCTATTGAAACATCAAAACTCATTAAAGATTATGATCTAGTAATTTGGGCTCATCATGGAATATTTGGTGCAGGTTCTGATTTTGATAACACTTTTGGTTTAATTGATACCGCTGAAAAAAGTGCAGAAATTTTAGTAAAAGTTCTTTCAATGACAAGTTGCAAAAAACAAACAATTAAAAGTGATGAATTTCGTGTTTTAGCTGACGATTTTAAGGTCACATTAAGAGAGTCTAGTCTTAAAATAAAGGACTAGTCTCTTTTTTTAGATAAAGGCTCTTCAAATTTGATAATATGATTAAATATGTTCAAACTTGAACAATTGCATTTATCTTTAAGATTATTTATCAATAAGTGCTCACAATGTTTCAAAGTAAGCGCTTACAATGTAATATGTAATAATTAAATCAGAAACGAAAAAATAGACGCTAAATTCTTTCGTGATTGAATTTAAAAATTATAGACAAAATCTATGAACATTCATTGTTAAGCAAAGGAGGAAAATAATGAAACGAAAAAAACTTAACAATCTTGTACTTGGCGCTGCTGCCTTATTGCTCTCTATAGGCTTTGCTACCACTTGTGCTGGTGGCTTAGTTAATGAATATAGAGCAACAATCGATGGGGTTTTTGGAACATCGAGTTATATCACTAACGCAGAAGACGTAAAGTATGAGTCATCTTACTCGACCGGAGAAGAACTTATGATAGCAGCAAAAGATGTTGCTGTCAGACAAGGTGCTGAAGGAACTGTTATTATGAAAAATGATAATGGTGTTCTCCCACTAAAAAATACTGCACCAGTTGCTGTTTTTGGAGGTGCTTCTTATTCGCCTTATATGAGTGCTTCATTTAATGAAGATCAAATCATATTAACTCAAGCTTTAAAAGACGCTGGATTTAAGCTTGATGCAACAGTTGATGCTATTTATGCAGATATTTTCTCAAAGTATACTGAATCAGTTCATCCATGGACTGGTGAAATTACTAGAAACTATATTCACTCACCAAACAAAGCTGCTGGTGATTATACTGATTTTAAAATTTATGAAGTTAACCCAAATCGTTTCGTTAGTGAAGGATTTGAATCTCAAGGTTGGGAAGAAAAAGTTGATGCTGAAGTCGGTATCGTTACATTCTCCCGTCCAGGTGGTGAAGGAACCACTTATAAGCCAGGTAGTGCTTTAGATGTTGACGGAAAACCTACAGGAAAAAACCCTTTAGCTCTTTCCGCTGATGAATTAGCAGTTGTTAAAGCCGCTAAAGCTACTTGTAAAAAAGTTGTCGTTTTATTAAATACTTCATGTACAATCGAAGTTGGACCTTTAACTGAAGGTGAATATGAAGTTGATGGAATTGCTTATGTTGGAATTCCTAATGACTACCAATTTAAAGGTGTTGTTCAAGCTTTAGATGGTACCGTTAACCCAACAGGAGCCTTAGCAGATACTTATGCTACTTCCTCAACATCATCCCCAGCTATGGAAAACTTTGGTCTTGGTCATTACTCTGATTATAAAGACGTTGCTAAATTCAACGATTCAAGATGGCCAGGTCAAACAATTACTAATGAAGCTGCTGGTTCATTTGGTGGATCTGCAACTTATAATGGTGGTACATATTTAAACCAATTAGAGGGAATCTATACTGGTTATAACTACTATGAAACTCGTTATTATGATGCAATTGCTAATCCTTCATATAATGCAAAATCTGAAGCTGGTTCAACAAATGTTGGCAACTGGGATTATGCTAAAGAAGTTGATTATACATTTGGGCATGGTTTATCTTATTTAGATTATAGTGAAGAATTATTAAGTGTTAAAGTTGAAGACCGTGTTAGTGGAAACATTACCGCTTCAGTTGCTATTACTAATAAGAGTGATAAAGACGGAAAATTCCGTGCTGAATTATTCGTTCAATCACCATATACTGATTATGATCGTAAAAACTTAGTCGAAAAAAGTGCAATTCAATTCTTAAATTCTGCTAAAGTTGATGTAGAAGCAGGAAAAACTAAAGTTGTTGAAATCTCAATTCCTACAAAATATATGGCTAGCTATGACTATACAAATGCTAAAACCTATATTATGGATGCAGGTACATATTACTTCGCAACCGGAAATGGTGCTCATGAAGCTTTAAATAACATCATGACTGCTCAAAATTTAACTCCAGATAATAAAGGCGATTTAAAAGCTGTTAAAACTTGGATTAATGCTGGTGAAACTGATACTACTACATATGCTGTTAGTGAAGCTGGTGAAAAAATTACCAACGTTGCTGATAATGCTGACTTAAACTATTATGCTCCAGGATCTTCTACTCATTTAACAAGATCTGATTGGAAAGGAACATGGCCAGTTGACTTCACAAAAGAAGAAAACACTGTTGCTATTGCTGATTCTCCTAAAAAAGACGAATGGTTAAAAGAATTACGTAACCAACAATATGTAATTAAAGATACTGATAACGTTGCTAACGTTGACGGCGTCAAAGGTCTTAAATTCTCTGCAACTGAAATTGGCTATGATCAAATTACAAGTGTTGATGATCCATATTGGGATAAATTAGCTGATGCAATTCCTGCTGAAGAAGCATTAGGAGCAATTGCTCATGGTGGTTCACAATCTGATACTTTATCAAATATTGAAAACCCAGTCGTCACTCAAAATGATGGTCCTAATGGATTCAATGGTAAAAGATTATCTGCTGGTAATGGCGAATCTGCTGAAGTTGATAAATACTTTGTTGATCCTGAATCAGAAGCTGGAAAATTCAAAGCTGCTGTTAACTCACAAACTCTTCTTGGTTCATCATTTAACCCAGAATTGGCTCGTGATTGGGGTAAAATTTTAGGAAATACTGGCTTATGGATTAAACAATACCAAATTTGGGGCGGTGGTTTAAATTATCACAGAACTCCTTATAATGGCCGTAATACTGAATACTTATCAGAAGATCCAATGTTAACAAACGTTCTTGGACGTGAATTAATCGTTGGTTCAAATGAATTTGGTTTATTAAACGCTCCAAAACACATTGGATTTAATGACCAAGAACATAACCGTTCAGGAATCTCTGTTTATATGAATGAACAAAAATTCCGTGAAACAGACTTAAGAGGTTTCCAAGGCGCTATTGAAGATGCTCGTTCAATGGGAGTCATGGTGGCATTTAACAGAATCGGAGCTATCAATGCTTCTCACCACGTTGGAATGTTACAAAATTTATTACGTAAAGAATGGAACTTTGATGGTTTAATCTCTACTGATATGATGAATAATAAATATTACTTCAATCCAGAGGGATGTGCCTTAGCAGGTGTTACTCAAATGGCAGACTTTGCTGGTAACAACTCACACTTAAATATGGGAAATGGTGGTGTTGACGCAACTTGGGGTTACTTATCTCCTGAAACTGTCAAACACGATCAAAAACTTGTTGATTTATCTCGTGAAGCTATGAAATATCAATTATTTGCCTTTGCAAATACTGCTATCTTAAATATTTCTACTAAATTTGTTACTCCATCATGGGAATTAGCATTAAACGCAATTAATATTACTTCCTATAGTCTTGGTGCTGTTGCTCTTGCTTCCTGGGGTGTCCTTATTGCTCTTCAAATGAAAAAGGAGAATGATTAATATGAAAAACTTTATTAAAAAACAATCTATTAGTTCCTTTATCATTGCTGTTTCTTTATTATTAGGTATCGTTGCTTTTATCTTATATTCAGTAAACGGTAGTGTTGAAGGTTATCTCCAAGGAACTAACGAATCAAAAGTTGTTTTACTTTCAGTCTTTGGACTTATTGCCTTACTTGGATCAATTGTCTTAGCTCAATTCAAATTCGAAGGGACAATTAACAAAGTAGTTGCTCCAACTGTTTCGATCTTAAAAATCGCTGGGGCAATTCTCCTTATTATTTCCTTAATCTTCTTTATCACCACTAGAGCCGAAGGTTTAGCTTATATCTTTGCTTCTAATGATGACGTTATTCAAGAAGTTCAAACTCCTGCTAACTTAAGTTCAGCTTATGTAGCAATTACTGGCTTTGTCTTCTATCTATTAAGCTGGTTAACTGTTGTTGTTGGGTGTTTCTTTAAACCTATTAAAGAATAGTTAAAATTTAAAGAGACCTCATTAATAAATAATATTTATTGACTGAGGTCTCTTTCTTTAAAAAGAAAGGAAAAGATGTATGTTAGAGATTAGAAATTTTAAATGTAATAATACTGAAACTGTTTCATTTAGTGATAACTCTAGACCAAGTTTTAGTTTTATTATTGAATCAAGTGATCGTAAAGCTAAAATTAAAAGTGCATATATTTCCCTTTTAGATTGGAAAAAGGACGTTAAAGATTTGACACATTGTATTTATGATGGGAAATCTTTAAAACCCTTTAGTCAATATGAAGTGACTTTAGAAGTTGTTGATGAAAACAATTTAACATATCAAAAGAAGCTTATTTTAGAAACTGGTTTCATGGATCTTTCATGGGATGGTAAATGGATTAGTGATGGTTCATATCATTTTAAGGAGAAAAAGAGTGATCCTAAAGTTATGGTTTTTTCTAGAGATTTAGTAATTAGTAAAAAACTAGTAGCAGCAAAAGTCTATGCAACAGCTTTAGGAATCTATAATTTAAATATTAATAACCAAAAAGTTGGTAATGCTTATTTTGCACCTGGGTTTACCAGTTATGAAAATAATTTACAATATCAAATTTATGATATTAAAAATTTATTAACTAATAATAGTAATAATATAACCTTTATTGTGGCTGGAGGATGGGCCATTGGGTCCTTTACAATGACTCGTAAAAATAAAATAAGTGCCCCTCGTCAAGCTTTACTTGCTGAGATTCATCTAACATATAGTGACGGAAGTAAAGAGGTTATTACAACCGATCAGTCTTGGGGAGTAAGTTTATCTAGTCTTTATTTAGAAACATCATTTTATGATGGAGAAATATTTGATGCTAATATTGATTTAAAAAAAGTAGAATTTCATTCTGCTAGTCTTGAAAAAATTAAGATTAATCCTAGAATTAGTGTTCAATATGGACCAAAAGTTGTTCGTCATGAAAAATTAAAACCTAAGTTTATTGGTAAAGATGATCAAGGACGTTTGATTTTTGATTTTAGACAAAACTTTGCAGGAATTGTTAAATTAAATATTACTAAAGCAAATAAAAATCAGCTTATAACCGTTCGTCATGCTGAGGTTTTAGAAGAAAATAATCGTTTAAATGTCGCCCTTTTACGTACTGCAAAAGCTCAAATTCGTTATATTTGTAAAGAAGGTCCTCAAGTCTATTCACCAGAATTTACTTATATGGGATTTCGTTATATTAGTGTCGAGGGAATTGAGGCTAAAGATTTTAAGATTAGTGCCTATGTTTTATATTCTGAGATCGAACAAGTTGGACGTTTTGAATGTTCTAATAAACTTTTAAATCGTTTACAAGAAAATATCATCTGGAGTGCAAAATCAAATTTTGTTGAAATACCAACTGATTGTCCTCAAAGAGATGAAAGAATGGGCTGGACTGGAGATATCTCAATTTTTTCTGAGACCGCTTGTTTTAATTTTGATATGGAATCATTTTTAGATAAATGGTTAATTGATTTACGTTCTGAACAGTTAAAAAGTGGAGGAATTCCTAACACAATTCCTACTCAAGGATATGGTTTTCCAACAACAATGCCAGTTTTAGCAGTGGAATTTTGGGGCGATGCTTCAATAAATGTTCCTCTTGCTTTATATGCTAAAAGTGGGAACAAGATTTATTTAGAAGAAGCATATCAGTCAATGAAAAAATATGTTGATGCTTGTGCTTTTTGGGCAAGACTTGGGAGTGTTGGTGAGTCTAGATATATTTGGAATACACTATCAACTCTTCATTTTGGGGACTGGGTTGCACCTGATGTTGATAAAATGTCAGCATGGCAAAAAAGATCTAAATATACTGCAACTGCTAGTTTAAAAAATACTAGTTATCAACTTGCTAAGATTGCTAAATTATTGAAAAAAGATGAAGATTTTATTTATTATTACAATTTAGCAGAAAAAGTTTCTGAAGCTTATGAAAATAAATTACTTTCTAAAGACGGGAAAATTAAAGATGAATTCCAAACTGGATATGTCTTACCTCTATATTTTAAGATGCTAAGTCCAAAAATAAAAGAAGCAGTCTTAAAAAATTTAATCTCCTTAGTTAGAAAAAATAATTATTGTATTGGGACTGGATTCCCAGGAACTCCTTATATCCTCTTTGCTTTAACAGATAATGGATATTTTGATGAAGCAATGAAAATGCTCTTAAATACTAAATGTCCTTCTTGGCTTTATGCTGTTAAGGTTGGTGGGACAACAATTTGGGAAAAATATGATGGGTTAGATGAAGATGGGAAATGTGTTTTAAAGGAAGATGGGACTGGAGGAATGATTTCTTTCAATCACTATGCTTCTGGAGCAGTTGGAGACTTCTTATATAAAAGATTAGCGGGAATTGAAAAAATCAGTGCCGGTTATCAAAAGTTTAAGATTGAACCAAAAATTAGTACTGAATTAAGTTATGTAAAGGCCTCAACTCTTACTCCTTATGGAGAAATTGCTATGGCTTATCAAATTGAAGGGAATGAATTTAAGATTAAAGTTAAAGTCCCATTACGAAGTCAGTGTCAATTAATCTTACCAAGTAAGGAAGTAATTGAGCTTGAGTGTGGTGAATATGAAATTAAAGAAATATTAATAGAGGAGAAAAACTATGAATAAGGGAACAAAACAGGGATTCTTTGATCAAAGAATTACTAAAACTAGAATTAAATCGGCCAATGTTAAGTTTAAAGAAATGTTTTTTGGTTATTTTATTGGACCAATTGGGGCTTTACTTGCTAGTGGAATCTTTACATCATTTTTAAATAAATATTTTACAGATACTCTTTTTGCCGGAGTTACTTCTGAGCATTTAACGACTTTTTTAACTCTTTTACCACTTTTATCAACAATTTTAATTGTTGTTGGAAACTTAGTTGTTGGTCAATTAATTGAGAAAACAAAAACAAAACAAGGTAAAGCTCGTCCTTGGATCTTATTATCATCAATTGTTTTAAGTGTGGCTTGCGTTTTAATGTTTATTGTTCCATTTGATAATTTAATTGGAAAGATGATTTTCTTAGGAATTTCTTATAACTTATATTATGCCGTTGCTTATCCTTTATATAATACTGCTAATTCAACTTTAATCCCTCTTTCAACTCGTAACTCAAAGAGTCGTGGATTACTTGCTTCTTTTACAAACGTTGCTGGTTTAGCAGTAATGGGAGCTGGCTCAATGGTCTTCCCAATTGTTGTTTCCTTATTTTTAAAAACACAAATTAGTTGGACTATTACCTTTATTGGCGTTGGTGTTGTTACTTTTATTTGTACTTTACTTCAATATTATTTTACTCGTGAAAGAGTTACGGAAGAAACAATTAATTCTACTGTTCCACAAGAAAAAATTTCGATGAAAAAACAACTTAGTGGAATTGGTAAAGATAAATTCTGGTGGATCATTATTATTTTCTACTTAGTGTTTCAATTTAGTGGAGCTATTAAAAATCTTTCGATGGTTTATTTCTGTGAATACAGTTTAGACAATGCATTCTGGGGACTTGGGAGTGGCGGAAGTGGTTTTACACAAACCTTGATTGCTGTTCTTGGGGCTGTTCCAATGGCTCTAGCTTCGTTAATAGTCTGGCCTTTATCCAATAAATTTGGTAAGAAAATTGTTACTTTTGTTGGAATGATTATTGGGGTTATTGGTGGAGTAGTTGCTATAATTGGTGGAAGTAATGTTATTATTGTTGCTATTGGTATTGCTCTTAAATGTTTAGGAAGTGCCCCTGCATGTTATATGATTTTAGCCTTAATTTCTGATGAATTAGATCATCTTGAAGCAAAAAATGGTTATCGATGCGATGGAATTACGATGTCAATCTATTCCTCAATCATGGTGGCTGCAACCGGAATTGGTACTGCAATCTTTAATGGATTACTTGGACAAGGAAGTGTTGGTGGTTATGTTGCTCCAATTACTAGTATTGATGGAATTATTCCTCCAAATATTACTAATGAAATTTTAAGTACAACAACTAATGTGGATGGAACAATTACTACAATTTTTGTTCAAAATAGTTCTGTTTTAACAAATATTAATATTTCCTATTTATGGGTTGAAACAGTTGCTTATGCAATTTGTGCAATTCTAATTATCTTCTTTACTGTCGAAAAGAATCTTGAAAGTGAACAATTACAAATTGTTGCTCGTCAAAAAGAAAGAGCCTTAGCTAACAATGAAGTTTGGATTGAACCAGCTGAAAGATTAATTCTTGAACAAGCAGCTGCTGAAAAGGAAGAAGAAGAAAATCGCATTAAAGAATTAAAAGAAAAATGCACAAAGAAAAATTTAGATTTCATAACTGAAGAAGCTAAGTATCAAGAGAAATTAGCTCGTAAAAATAAGAATAAGAAAAAATAAATTTCTTATTAGTACTTTATGAAAAATTATAAAGTACAACTGAATTAGGTATCCTCCAAAGTATACATAAAAAAGGCCTCTCTGAGGTCTTTTTATTTGTTTTTAGTTTCATTTATTTAAATGATGAAGTGTAAGTTTTATTAGAAGTTGTAGCCTTGATGGTCACTATTTCATCTTCTTTTAGAATAACTGCGAATGCTTCTCCAAAATAAGTAAATGTTTTATTTTTTCTATAACCATCTATATTAAAGGGGCAACCATTTCCAAAAGCGATTAGTTTTCCGCCACTAATTTCTAATTCAATATCAGCTTTTTCTAATGGTTTAATGATTTTATTATGATCTGTAAAGGAAAAACGAATGAATTTTAAATTATTATAATTCGAATAATTTTTTTCTTCCTCGATGGTAAGAATTGTTTCCTTAGCGGCTGATTCTAGATAAGAAGAAGCAACTTCAACTTTATTTGAATCTAAAGCAACAGCTTTTAAGATACCACTTTGATATTTAGTTTTAAATTTGGCGATATTTTCTTTGGTTTTTTTAATTCCTAAACTCTTATCATTTAAAAATAATTCAATATAAGGAGCACAGGAATAAATCTCAATCTTAGCAATTTTATTTTCATATCCTCTAAAAGACCAAGAGTTTAAGGCATTACTCATTTTCCAGGCTGAAGGAGAGTGTTTATCAAAAGTATGATTGACAGGAACAACACAAATTTCAGGTTTTAGACTAGAAAAAAAACAAACTTTAGTATACAAGGCTTCACCTAGTAGTTTTCCAGTAAGATCAATTCGTCCGCTTCCTGCACTAATCCAACCTAAATCCTTAGTAAAATTAGTGGCGTAGTCGCTATATTCCCAACTTCCAACACCAACCTCGCCCATATAATCAATTCCAGCCCAAACAAAATCACCAATAATTCGTGAATTAGTCTTGGCTAGTTCTAAAAATTTATAAGTATCATTACAAAATGTCTCGCTTCCTAAAATTAAACGTTCTGGATAATTTTTCAAATCTTTTTTATATCTTTTTATTCCATAGTTATAACCAGCAACATCAACTTGAGCAAATGCTTTTTTTGTTTGTTTATCACAACCTGGTAAAGTCGCCATTGTTTTCATAAATTCATCGCCAAACATCCCAGCTAAGTTATTGAAAAACTCACTACCAACTGCTTTCTTTTTCTTTTTGCTCTTTAGGTTATTAATAGCTTTTTGTTCTTCCTTTTCAGCTTTTTTATCACTGTATTGACCAAAACCTAAATAAGTTAAATAGTTAAAAAAGATATTAATTCCACATGTTACAAAACGAGTTGAATCAAGAGATTTAACATAATCATTCATTTCTTTTAATAATAAAATACCTTTTTCTTGAGAAGTTTCTCCAACTTCATTACCAAGAGAGTAACCAATTACAGAAGGATGGTTAAAGTCTTTTTCAACCATATTAAAGAGATCTTTTTTATAAAATTCTGGAAAATAATTCACATAATCATATTTTGTTTTATGTATATACCAACAATCAACAAATTCATCTAAAACAAGCACTCCATATTGGTCACATAATTCTAAAAAAGATTTAGAAAGTGGATTATGAGCACTGCGAATTGCATTATAACCTGTTTCTAATAACTTATTTAGGAAATATTCTTCAACATCTTTATAGGTGTAAGCGCCAATAATTCCTAAATTAGAATGAACACAGGCCCCTTTTATTAATACACTTTGATTATTAATAAAGAAACCCTCTTTTGAATATTCTAAGACTCTAATTCCAAAAGTTTCTCTTACTTCATCATTTCCATAATTTACTTTTAAAGTATAAAGATGAGCATCTAAAACATTCCATAATTGATGATCTTTAATTTCTTTTTGCAAAGTTAGTATTTTATTAGTAGTTTTTACATCATCAGAGATGATCACATTATTATTTTCATCATAAATTTCATAACGAACGTTTCCATCACTACTTGTCAAGATTTGTACCTCGATAATTGCAGGATTTATTGAAAGAGTTTTTATTTTTACTCCGTTTAATAAAAGATAATCCTTAGAAGAGGAAGTATATAAATTAACATTACGATAAATCCCAGCTCCTGAATACCATCTTGAATTTGGTTGTTTGCTATTATGAGCAATGACGCGAATTATATTTTTTTCTCCAATTTTTAGATAGTCTGTAGCGTCAACATAAAAGTTTGAATATCCATAAGGCCAAAAAATACATTTTTGATCATTAATATAAACTTCAGCTTGATTATAAACACCTTCAAACTCAAAAATGTATTTTTCGAAACAGTGATCTTTTTCAATCATAAATTCCTTTATATATTCATAGTCTTTACCTTCAAAATAACAGATATTTAATCCTCCAAGTGCTTTTTCATTGCGAGGTTCATCAAGCATTGCATCATGAGGTAAATTAACAATTTTATAAGGTTCATTTTCGGATAAGTGACGTACTTGCCAGTTATTATTAAAGTTAGTTTTTTTCATAAGTTTCTCCAAGATTATTTTATCATTTTTTAGCGATTATTTCTATAATTTGTCGATGATTTAGGGGTGTATTTTTGTTCTATTTTATAGTATAATTTTAATGTAAAATTATAATCATTTTTAATGACAATTTTGATTAAAAACAGGAGACCAATTTATGAAAAACAAAGAATTAATCTCAAAAATGACACTTGAAGAAAAAGCTCTTTTAACTAGTGGGAAAACTTTTTTTGACTCACAAGATATTCCTGCTCATGATATTCCAAGTATTTGTTTCTCTGATGGGCCTCATGGAGTTCGTAAACAACAAGAAGAATTTGGCGATCATTTAGGTTTGAATCCTTCTATCCCAGCAACTTGTTTTCCAACAGCCGTGACGGTTGCTTCAAGTTGGGATTTAGAAATGGCAGAAAAACTTGGTCAATTATTAGGTGAAGAATCAAGAATTTTAGGAGTTAATGTTTTATTAGGTCCAGGACTAAATATTAAAAGAAATCCACGTTGTGGACGTAATTTTGAATACTTTAGTGAAGACCCATATTTAAGTGGAAAGATGGCTGCAGCCTATGTTAGAGGAATTCAGTCAGAAGGAGTTGGAGCTTGTTTAAAACATTTTGCTTGTAACAATCAAGAAGAAAAAAGAATGACAATTGATTCAATTGTTGATGAAAGAACAATGCGTGAAATATATTTAACAGGTTTTGAAATTGCAATAAAAGAATCAAATCCAAAGGTAATTATGTCAAGTTATAACTTATTAAATGGAACTCATACTAATGAAAATATGCATTTATTAAAAGACATTTTAAGAAATGAATGGAAATATGAGGGGATGGTTGTCACTGATTGGGGCGGTGAAAATGATCGTATTTTAGGACTTGAAGCTTATAACGCTCTTGAAATGCCAAACTGTAAAGATACTGTAAAAGAGGTTGAAGAAGCCGTTTTAACTGGTAAATTAGCTAGCACAGTTTTAGATAAAAATATTGATCAAATCATTACTTTAGCTCATGAAACACGTCTAAAAAAGAGCGATGTTGAAGAAGTAATCGATGTTGAAAAAGATCATCAATTAGCAATGGAAATTGCTCAAGAAAGTATGGTTTTATTGAAGAATCATCGCAATATTCTACCATTAAAAAATAATACAAAAGTCGCTATTATTGGTGATTTTGCTAAAAATGTTCGCTTTCAAGGAGCCGGTAGTAGTCAAGTTAATCCAACCAAACTTGAATCAACTTTAGATGTAATTAAAGACTATCAAGAATTAGATTTTATTGGTTATGAACAAGGCTTTACTCGTTATGGAAAAAGAAATAAAAAACTCTTTAAAAAAGCAATGGAGTTAGCCAAAAAAGCAGATGTTATCTTATTTTATTGTGGATTAGATGAAGTAACTGAAGCTGAAGGCTTAGATCGTGCCAATATTAATTTCCCTAACAACCAAAAAGAACTAGCTTACGCACTCGCTCATGCTGGCCATCAAGTTGTTACGATTATTCATTGTGGTTCGCCTGTAAAATTATCATGGGCTGATGAGGCTGAGGCTATTTTATTAAGTTATTTAGGAGGCCAAGCAGGAGCTCGTGCTACTTTAAATATCTTGACTGGTCGTAGTAATCCATGTGGGAAATTAGCGGAGTCTTTTCCTTATAAATATCATGATACTTCCTCGAAAAATTACTTTCCTGGTAGTGAAAAAACTGCTGAATATCGTGAAGGAATATATGTTGGATATCGCTACTATGAAACTGATGCTGTTGAAGTTAAATATCCTTTTGGCTATGGTTTAAGTTATTCAAAATTTGAATATAGTGATTTAGTAGTCACATCAAAGGGAGTTGATTTTAAAATTAGTAATATAAGTGAAATTGACGGGAAAGAAATTGTTCAATTATATGTTGGCGGAATTAATACAAAAATATTCCGTCCATTAAAAGAACTAAAGGGATTTAAAAAAGTATTTATAAAAGGTCATAGTTCAGTTGATGTTCATATTGATTTTGATGAATACACATTCCGTTATTTTAATATTAAAACTAATAAGTTTGAAATTGAAGAAGCTCTATATAATATTTATGTTGGAGCATCATCAAATGATATAAGATTATGTTCATCTTTAGAAGATAAAGGAACTCTAGCTCCTAATCCTTATAATAAGATGTTAATTCCATCTTATTATCGCGGAAGAGTTGATAATGTTAGTGATGAAGAGTTTAGAATTTTACTTGGACATGAAATTCCTAAAGCGACTCATGATTTTTTAAAGAAGAATCGTATCAAAGTAAGTTACAATACGACAATAAATGATTTACAATATGCCAGAGGGTGGAGTGGTCGTTTCTTCTCCTTTGTCATTCGTAAGAGTATTAAATTTTTAAAAATGACTGGCAAAACAGCCAAAGCAAATGAAATGATTATGGGTGTTTTACATCAACCAATGCGAGGAATTGCTCGTATGACGAATGGTTTAATCACTTGGAGTGAATTAAATGGTTTAATTACGATGTTTAATGGTCATTTCTTTAAAGGTTTAAGTGCTTTTTTAAAAGCCAAGAAAGAAGCAAAAAAGAACGAAAAACTTTTAAAAAAGAATAATAAATTATAGAAAAAGGATTAATTATGAAATATTTATCAATTGGAGTTCCTTCATATAATAGTGAAGGATATTTAATACAATGTATTGATTCTTTGCTTGTTGGAGGCGAAGATGTTGAAATTATTATTATTAATGATGGTTCAACTGATAAAACTTTAGAGATTGCTAGAGATTATCAAAAAAAATATCCAAGTATTGTCAAAGTTGTTGATCAAGAAAATATGGGTCATGGTGAAGGGGTTAATCAGGGATTAGCTCATTCAACTGGTCTTTATTACAAAGTTGTAGATAGTGATGACCATTTATTAAAGAATGGTTATTTAAAATTATTAAAGACAATTAAAGAGCATCTAAAAGAAGGACTTTCTCCTGATGCCTATATTTGTAATTTTGTTTATGATCATGCAATTGATGGAACAAAAAATGTTTCAAGCTATGATAAACATATCAAACCAAATGCTTTTGTTGATTGGAATCGAATTACTAAAATGCATTTTTCTAAAATGATTTTAATGCATTCACTGATTTTTCGCCGTGATATATTAATTGAATCAGGAGTAATTTTACCAAAACATTGTTTTTATGTTGATAATTATTTTGCTTACAAGCCATTAATTATTTCAAAAATTGTCTATTATTTAGATGTTGATCTTTATTCATATTTTATTGGCAGAAGTGATCAATCAATTAATATTACAAATTTTTCTAAGCGCTACAATCAACAATTAATTGTAATGAATTTGATGATTGATGCAATTAAATATGAAGATATTAAGAAGTTACCTCGTTGGAAAAGGAATTATTTAAAGCATGCTTTAAATGTTGTTAATATTGTTACTATTGCTTTTATTGTTCTTGGTGATCGTAATTTAAAAGAACAATTCAATGATGTTAAAAGACACTTTGCATCAATTAAAGCTAAAGATAAAAAAATGTATTACTTCCTTCGATATCGTTCATATTACACGGTTGTTCCTTGGTTTATCTTTAAATACTTAAAGAAAAAAATTATCCATTATGGATATAATCAAACTTGTAAAAAAGCAAAAGTAGGATAAAAAAATGAAAGAAAGTACGCTAAAAATGGTTTTAGATGGTTCTTTATATAATTCAATAAATGATGAAATATTAGAAGAACAACAAAAAAGATTTGAAATTCTTTATGATTTTAATCAACTTCGTCCAGGAGAAAGTCAAAAACGTCAAGAATTAATGAAGAAGATGTTTGCTAAATTAGGTAAAAATTGTTATTTTCAAGCTCCATTTCATTCAAACTGGGCGGGAGCTCATGTTTATTTAGGGGATAATGTTTATGGTAATTTTAACTTAACTTTAGTTGATGATGCCAATATTTATATTGGAGATAACACTCTTTTTGGTCCAAATGTAACAGTTGTTACAGCTGCTCATCCAATTGAACCAGAACTTCGATCAAAAGGTTATGAGTTTAATATTGAAGTTAAAATTGGTAAAAATGTATGGGTTGGAGCTAATAGTGTTATTCTACCAGGAGTAGAAATTGGTGATAACACGGTCATTGGAGCTGGAAGTGTTGTGACAAAATCTCTTCCAAGTAATGTTGTTGCTTTTGGCACACCATGTCGAGTAATCCGTGAGATCGGTGAACGCGACCGTCTCTATTATTATAAGGATCGTAAAATTGAACTTTAAAATTTCAAGATAAATAAAAAAACTAGGTTATTATTTAACCTAGTTTTTTTATTTGTAATCATTAATTATTTAATTAAATTTTCATCAATTATCCCGATGCAGTCTAAGTTACGATAACGGTCGTTATAGTCAAGACCAAAACCAATAACAAATTGATCATCGATTTCAAAACCAATATAGCGACATTTAATCTCATCTTGACGATGAGCTTTTTTAGATAATAAAGCGACCATTTCAACACTATTTGCACCTTTTGCTAATAATAATTCACGAACAAATTTGTAAGTTAAACCAGTATCAATAATATCATCGACCAATAAAATATCTTTACCATGAATATCAATATCAATATCTTTACGTAAATTAACTCGACCTGAAGATTTATTATCAACATAACTTGAAACTTGGATGTAGTCTTCAGCAACATATAAATCAATATTTGAAGCAAGATTAATCATAAAAGGAATCGCTCCTTTTAAGACTCCAACTAGCAGTAAGTCTTTATCCTTATAATCTTTAGTAATTTCTTTACCTAAAGAAACACATCTATCCATAATTTCTTCTTTTGTGAAAAGAATCTTTTTTAAATCATTAACTAAATGCATATCATTCCTCCTTTTAATCATTGAAATCACTATCTTCTGAATATCCAAAGAGATAAGATAGAGATTTATTATCAATAATATTTAAAATAGCGTATGTGAATATCTTAGCAACACTTAAAACTTCAATTTTATCAATTTGTTTTTCAATAGGTTGTTCAATTGTATTAGTAATAATTAACTTCTTTAATTTTGAATTTTGAATTCTTTCAATTGCTGATCCAGATAAGATACCATGAGTTGCAAGCATGTAGACTTCCTTAGCTCCAGCCTTTAATAAAGTATCAATAGCAGCCATTAAACTACCTGCTGTATCAACCATATCATCAACAATAATTGCAGTTTTATCTTTAACATCACCAATTAAAGCATTAATTTCAACAACGTTTGGTTTTGGACGGCGTTTATCAATAATTGCTAATGGCGCATTACCTAAATAATCTGCATATTTACTAGCTCTTTTCGCTCCACCATGATCTGGAGAAACAATGACAATATCCTTAAATTTCTTCTTTAAAATGTAATTAACAAAGATCGGAGTTGCCTCTAATCCATCAATTGGAATATCGAAGAATCCTTGAATTTGAGCAGCATGTAAATCCATTGCAAGGACTCGAGTTGCTCCAGCTGTAGTTAATAAATCAGCCATTAATTTAGCACTAATTGGTTGACGAGGACCAGCTTTGCGATCTTGTCTTGAATAGCCATAGTAAGGCATGATGATATTGATGGTTTTAGCACTGGCTCTTTTTAAAGCATCAATCATAATAAATAACTTCATGTAATTTTCATCAACTGGGAAAGAAGTAGATTGAACAACAAAAACATTATGACCTCTAACCGTTTCTTTGACATCGATATTAACCTCTCCATCAGCGAAACATGCGATCGAAACATCTAATAATTTGACTCCTAAACCTTTAGCAATTTCCTTTGCTAAATTGTCGTTAGAACCTAATGATATAATTGCTATATTTGAACCGTGAACTTTTGCCATTTTTTCTCTTTCCTTTACTATGCTATTATAATCAATCTTAAACATTTATTAAAGAAAAAGAACAACTTTATAATCTTTTAACTCTAAATCTTAAGCAAATATTAATATCTTCTTAATATAAAGAAATTTGTCTTAGTTTAGTTGATTTCTAGTAGTTATTTAGATAAAAGAAAGTGGCAAAATTGACGATTGAAAAGGAAAGAAAAAACAAGACTTTAATTTATATTTTATTCATATATAATTTTTCTAGTATTGAGGTAAAAATAATGGGACATGAAGATCATATTGGCGGTTCTTTAGAAGTAATCTGCGGACCGATGTTTGCTGGTAAAAGTGAAGAACTTTTAAGAAGAATTAATCGATTAATTTATGCTAAAAAGAATTTTTTAGTCTTTAAACCAATCATCGATGACCGTTATAGCGAAGAAGAGATTGTTTCGCACCAAAAACGTAGTTATCAAGCACTTCCAATCTCTAAAGGAGCGGATATTTTAAAATATATTACACCTGAAATTGATGCAATTTGTATTGATGAAGTACAATTTTTTGATGAAGGAATTATTTCTGTTATTGATACTCTTTCAAATCGTGGGATTAGAGTTATTGTTGCTGGGCTCGATACTGATTTTAAAGCCGATCCCTTTATGGTTACTGCTAATTTATTAGCAAAAGCTGAATATGTTACCAAACTGACTGCTATTTGCTTGGTATGTGGAAAAGAGGCTACTAGAACTCAACGCTTAATTGATGGAGTTCCAGCTAAGGATAGTGATCCTATTATTTTAATTGGTGCCATGGAAAGTTATGAGCCACGTTGCCGTCATTGCCATCAAATTAAAAGAGGAAATAAATAAAAGCAATAAAAAATGTTGCTTTTTTTCTGAAGTTTTTATATAATTCTATGCAATTAGGAGATGTAAATGGAAGATATACCGTCGCAGGTTTTAAATGAAGTTGTCGTCAATAACTCGAATGTTATTGTACAAATAGTAATAATATTGGTATGTATTATTGGAAGTTTTCTCTTTAGTGCTTCCGAAAATTCTTTTGCCAATTGCAATAAGTTTCATTTTAAAGTTCGTAAAGAAGCAGGGAGTTTTACAGGAAAACTTGTCTCTTTTGTTATTAATAAATACGATGACTTTTTAATTACTGGGTTGATTGGAAATAACCTTGTAGCTGTCGTTTCTTCCTCGATTTCAACTGTTTTATTTCTCAATTTATTAGGAGCTTATAATTTAGACAATGATACAATTTCTATAATCTCTACTTTAATCATGACTGCCATAGTTTATCTTTTTGGTGATATGTTGCCAAAATTTATTTCAAAGGCTATTCCAAATAAAATGGCTTCCTTTTTATCTTATATCCTTTTTATTATATATATAATCTTTTATCCAATTGTCATTATCTTTAAAGGACTACTTTTTTTAATCAAAAAGGTATTCCGTATTAAACCAGAACTCAGCTTGACCGAAGATGAGTTTAAAATTGCTGCTAAAGAAGTGGAAATCTCAGGTATTTTAGAAAATAACGAATCAGAAATATTAGCAAAGGCTTTTTATTTTGACCGTATTAATGTTGATCAAGTTTTAACTCCAATTGAGAGTATGGTAGCGATTAATATTAAAAATATGACAGCAACAAAACTCAATAAAATGTTATTAAATACAACTTATTCAAGAATTCCTGTTTATGAGGGGAATATCAATAATATTATTGGTGTTTTAACTATTCGCCAATACTTTAAAGAATATTTTCACGATCCTCATTTTAATATTTATGATGTGATTAATGACCCTTACTTTGTTAATTATAATGATAAAATTGATACAATTTTTGAAGGATTTAATACTTATAAGACTCACATCGCTTTTGTTAAAAATAAAGAACAAAAAGTTATTGGAATGATAACAATGGATGATGTTTTAGAAGAACTTGTTGGTGATATTGAATTAGATAAGGAGGAGAAATTATAATGTATACTCTTTATTTTATAGTTATTGCTATCTTATTAATTTTCTCAATGTTCTTTTCAAGTGCGGATATGGCTTTTAGCTCTGTTTCGCTTGCTCGTTTAGAGGCTCACTATGCACTTAAACCTTCTAAAAGCTGTCAGATTGCTATTAAATTAACAAAAAACTATGAAAAAACAATTGCAACTTTATTATTTGGAAATAACCTTGTTAACATTGGAGCAACCTCAATTGTAACTGTTTTAGCCATTTTAATTGCTACTAATTTCCAATATGATGAAAGTCTAGCAACAACTATTGGATCATTTTCTTTACTAGGACTTTTATTAATTTTTGGGGAAATTATTCCTAAATCAATTGTTAAAGTCTATTCTTTCCGTTCAAGTTTAATATTTGCTTATCCAGTATATTTATTTACAATAATATTTACGCCTTTAACTTATATTTTTTCTTTGATTGGAAGAGGTTTAAGTTATCCCTTTACTCATAATGTTAAAGATTTAGTTTTAACCGATAAAGAATTACAGGAAATGGCTAAAGAATTAGAGTTTGAGGGGTTAATTGATAATGATAAAAAAGAAATTATTAAAGGAACTATTATCTATGCCAATACTGAAGCTTATGAAATTATGACTCCTCGAGTCGATTTATACGCTATTGATATTGAAGATGAATTAGAAGAAATTTTACTTGATGATGAAACTTATATTCATTCACGTATCCCGGTTTATGAGGAATCAATTGATAATATTTTAGGTTTTATTTATGTTAAAGATTTGGTTGAATTAAAGCTTCTTGAAAAAGATATCGATTTACGTTCAATTATTAAAACTCCGCTTTATTTCCCTCGTTCAACTGAAATCAACGATATTTTAAGAGAATTTAAAGCTAAAAAAGTTTCTTTTGCGGTTATTCTTGATGAGTATGGAGGAGTTGAAGGAATCGTCACATTAGAAGATATATTAGAGGAAATTGTTGGTGAAATTTGGGATGAAACAGACGATAAAGAACAACCATTCCATCGAGCAAAAGATGGAACATACATTATTGATGGACAGATGAATTTAGAAGATTTCTTCGATTTATTTGATTTAGATTATGAAGAAATTGATACTGAATATATTACTATTGGAGGGTTTATTATTGAATTACTCGATGATAAATTTGCTAAAGTTGGTCAAGTCATCAATTATAAAAACTTAGTAATTAAAGTTTTAGCAATCGATAAAAGAACTGTTGAAAAAATTAAGGTTCGAATTAAGACAATTAAAAAGAGTTAAGCCTTTAAAGCTTAACTCTTTTTTTATAATCATTATATACAAGCAAGGCTAAATCAAGAATTGTATTGCTCGTTGTATTTATTATCATATCAACTTTTTCTTTGATTGAACGATCAAAATCAATTTTATCATTTTCAACACGAATTTTAATATTTTCGGGTTTATCGCCACGGATAATCATTCGTTTTTCTAAGATTTCTGGTTCGCTAACTAAATAATAAGTAATGATATTTGGATCTTTAAGTTTTAAGAATTCTAAGAGGCCGTTTTTTTCAACAATTAAGACTGTCATATTATCAATATTACGTTTCTCAGTTCCATAGTAATGTCCGTTATAACAAACATATTCAATAAAATCATTATTCTCAATTTTCTTTTTAAAAGCTTCAACGCTTAAAAAATTATAATCGACCCCATCTCTTTCCCCCTCACGCATATAACGAGTCGTAGAGGTGACAAACTTTTTGAAACCAAAAAGAGCCACTAAGGCTTTGGCAATCTCTGTTTTTCCGCTTGCACTAGGGCCAACTAATATAATCATATGGTTATTCTAATACATTTTTTTCAGAAAGTAAAAATTAATATACCAAACTTTTAGAAAAACTTGCAATCTTGTTAGTGAAGGGAGAAAATCATGTTCCAAATACTAGCAAAACTCTTAATATTATTTTCATTTATACCATCACTTGTTTTTAATGGAGCACAAAATAACGAGCGTTCGATAATTAGTGCTACTAATCGTCAATTTGAATTTGATACGACTTGGGAAATTAAATTAGATAAGTTCAATCAATATATCAGTAAGTCAAGCTATTTTTCCTATTCACAAATTTTTACCTTCCGCGATGCTTCTCCTCAAACTGTTCCAGATATTTACTTTAATTTCTATAAAGAAAAGGAGCTTATAAAGACAGAAAAAGTTGTTGCACCTCTTTATCATTTTGACTATTTTACCTATCACCTGATGGTTCCAAGAAGTGAAGTTTATGGAGAAGTTGAATTTGAATGTCGGGTCAAGGGAAATTATAGCGAGCTTGATATGATTCTTTTTCGCGTCCCGCTTTTTTTACCAATTGTGGAAAACCAAATTGTTTTGACGCAAAAACAAATGTTTTTACCACATTATTTTCTCTATCAAGAGGGGTTAGCGATTATTTCTGGTGATATTTTGATTTTAAATAACTTTGATCTTATTAACTATATTCCAGAGTATTCTCATATTGATTTCAATAACCTAGGTTTAAAATTTCATCTTTATCAAGACGGACTAAATTTTGACTATAAGACATGTAAACCACGACTATATGTCATGAAAAAGTATAATGGTTTGCGATATATTCTTTATTCTGATGTCAGCAATTATCGACCCATCATCCCAGTTGATGTTGATTTTAGTTTACGAAGTTGCGATATCAACTTTAGTTTGCCCTACTATATTGACTATTTAACTAATATGAGTTTTCTAGATAAGGGCGAGCCAGGCAAGCGTTTCTATAGTAAGGGTTTACTTTATTTCCCTTTTGAAGAAGAAGCAGCACATAAAGAAACCGAGTATGAAATTGAATTGAAAAACTTTGGTCAGTATTCATATACATTAAAAATATATTTAAAATTTATTTTTGGTGAAAATCCAAATGAAGGAAAATTCGATATTGTTGGCGAGATTAAAGAACCAATTGAAGATGAATTATTAAAGGAGATTATTATTTAATGATTGCCCCATTATTTTTCTCATTAACAATTGTTGGTACGACCCTAGTCACCTTAGTAATTTCGACGACTGGTATGAGTTTTAATCGTGCCTTATATAATATTCCAACCTCAATTTTAGAAAACAATGTTACAAGAGGAACAAAAGACGAGGATGGACAAGTGTTTTACTTCTTAAAAGACAATCTAGAAAAAGATATCGAAAAATATTTTTCATATATTTTTCAAAATAAGATTAGTTCTTATAAAATTGGTTATAAGTATTTTAAATTTAAAAATGAAGACTATGTGATTGATCTCTCAACTCGTCCAGATGCCATTCAAATTAGAGTTGTTGCTAATTATTATCTAGATTATAAAATTGATGGTTATATTTCTTTTAAAATTGATAGGGGGACAATTGTTTAATTATGAATAATCAATTAATTGAATTTATTGAGACAAGCTTTTTAAAACCACTTATTGATGTTAGCGATATAACAGATATTTCATTTAATGGCGAAGATCTTTTTTATCAAGATAATTATAAAGGAAGAACTAAAGCCCGAATGAAAATAGATCAAAAAGAAGCCTTTGATTTTATTCGTCAAATTGGTAACTTGAGCGATTCTCAGTTTAATCTCTCCAACCCGATTTTAGATATCTCATGTGGCAAATATCGAATTAATGCGACTCATCCAATTATTTCAAGAAAAAGTAGAGAACAAGCTATTAATTTTTCCATTCGTATTAGCAGTGATAAACTAAGAATTGACGCCGATTCACGCTTCGTTACAAAAAAATGTTTAAAACTAATTAATTTATTTATCAAAAATAGACTATCTGTTGTAATTGGCGGCGAAACAAGTAGTGGAAAAACTGAATTTCAAAAATATTTACTAACAATCTTTAATGAAAATACACGAGTAATTGTAATTGATAATGTTGATGAGTTAGATGTGAGTTTTCTTGATGGCAAAATTGATTTACAAACATGGTTGATTCGTGACGGAACTAATATTAATTTTGAAGCATTGATCAAAAATGCTCTGAGAAGTAACCCAGATTGGTTAGTTATTAGTGAATCGCGAGGAAAAGAAATGATTTCTATTTTAAATGGGGCCATGACAGGGCATCCAACAATTACAACTCTTCATGCTAAACAAGCCGATTATATGTATCAAAGAATGGCAAGAATGTGCATGATTTCGAACGATAACTTGAAATTCAAAGAAGTTTTATTTGATATTTATGATCACTTTAAAATACTAATTTATGTGAAAAAAAGAGTTAATGAAGATGGAAGTATCTCGCGATTTATTAACGAAATCGGTACTAATTTTAAACACAAATATTACAGTCTTTATCAATACCCAAGTACTTATTTTGAACTTCCAAGTGATTTTGAAAAAGAACTTAATTTAAGTAGTGAAAATTTCCTAAATTTTAATAACGAATGGCTCTTAGAGCCCATAGGAGTGTTTTAAATTATGATTAAACGATCTCTAATCTATCTAAGCGTCACAATATTACTGAGTGGTATTTATTACTATACAGTTCGTGATTTAATTATGACTTTAGTCTTGTTTTTAATTTTTAATTTATTCTTTTTTCTCTTCGTTGAAAGGAAATATCGAAAATATGCCAAAATTGATAAAAGAACACATGAATGTATTTCCTTTATCAATAATTTTATTATTACATTAAGCGTCAATAATTCTTTAAATAATACCTTTAATCATATTGAAGATTCTTTTTCTAAGGAACTAAAAGCTCAGGTTGAAACGATCGAACATTTACAAATTGAAGAAAAAATTAAATATCTAAAAGACTATTTTAATTTAAATCTTTTTGAGGTCTTTTTAAAACTTATTGATCAATATAACTATAATGGTGGGAATATCTTACAAATTGCTCAGCTCTTAATCTTTGATAGTCGTAAGATTGAAAATTCCTTAGAAAGTTTTAAAAAGAGTGCAAAGATGCACTTTATTGAATTCTTCATTTTATGGACTTTAACAATTGTTATTTTAATTATTGTGCAAATATCACTATCTATTTTTTATCAATCAATCTTAAAAATGGATTTTTACAAATATGGCGTTTTCTTCTTTTTCTTAGTTTTTATTGGGTTTTTATTCCTCTATCTCAATCGCTTATTTGATTTGAGATTTGTAAATGAAGGAGATTTTAAAGATGAAAAATCTAAAAAGAAGAATTGAAAGTCTAGGACTTTCCTACAAAAAAGAAATGATGTTCTTAGGAACTATAAATACAATAGTATTGGTAACATGCATTCTCATAATATTCCTGACTAAGAACATCATTTACCTGGCAATGGGAGCAATATTTTTAGCAACAACCAACTATGTTTTTTTCTATCGATATTCGAAAAAGGAACTTGAAATTGAACAGAAATTAAACGATGAATTTATTGAGATTTTCTCATATCTTAGAATTTATCTTTATAATGAGCAAAATGTTTATACTTCGCTTTGCTCTATCGTTGAATTTGCTAGTGATAAAATGAAAGAAAAAATTAATGTCTTGATTGAAGAAATTGATAATGATAAATCAATCACCCCATTTATTAATTTTTCTGCTTCTTTTAAAAATAAAACAATTGAAGAAGTGATGATTTCTTTATATGAAATCACCAATTGCGGCAATTCAAATATTTATCTAAATCAATTTATCAACATTTTTGAGAACTTTAAAAATACTAATGAAACCTTTCGTTCTAACCAAAGAACCAAAGTTTTTGAGAATATTAATATTTTTTCAATTGTTGGCAGTGGAATTATTATGCTTTTAATTGTTTATTGTGTTGTTGGTTTATTAGGAGATAGTGCTAATGGGTTCTAAAATTGGAACAATACTATCAATATTTATTATCTTCTTTGCTTTTATGTTTGGAGTAGATGTTGTTTTAATCCAACTTAATTACTCTAATCTAGATTCATTAAGCACATACATTAGCTATAAAATTTCAAAAGAAGCTCAAATTTCAGCAGACTTAAAAAAATATGCTGAAGAAAATTATCATGTTTATTTAATTGAGGTTAACCCCGATATCAGTGCGTATAAGAAAGGAGATATTTTTGAATATTATCTGAGTTCGAAGTATCAGCCACTCATCATGGCTCATGAAACCATCAATATAAATATAAAAAGATATGCTGTTATAAGTATTTATAATTAAAGGAGGATCATTTAATGGCAGAAATTAAGGGACAAATTTTAGGAGTAGTTTTAGTTTTAGCAATATTTTCAGTTGTAGCGGGAGTTTTATATCAAGCTTTTTCAACAAAAGCTAATGAAGTTGCTAATAACATTACAAGTGCTGGGACTGAACTTAATAAACCAACAACCCAAGAAAATTCTGAAAAGAATAGTGAAAATGAGTTTAGTCAAATCGATTTAATATCATTTAATTAAAAGAGAGTTTTACTCTCTTTTTTTAATTCTTTTTATGTGATAAAATAGTCTATACGAGGTAATTATAATGGCAACAAAAATTGAAGAAATCAAAGAGTTAATGAAGAAATCTCTTAACATTAAAGAGTTAAAAGAAGAAGATACTCTTGCGACCTACGGCTTAGATTCGTTAGATGTTGTTGAGTTTATTTTAGACTTAGAAGAAAAATTTGATATTAGTTTTGAAACTGATGATACCAAGGACATTAAAACAGTTGGTGATTTGCTAAAGACGATTGAAAAAAAGATTGTCTAATTTAATAAATTATTGTTGCTTTTTAATCTAAAAGCATGATATATTATTTAAGCGCTTATGCGTAATAGGTGCTGACTTAGCTCAACGGTAGAGCAATCGGCTGTTAACCGATCGGTTGAAGGTTCGAATCCTTTAGTCAGCGCCATTTTATTAGATGGCCCGTTGGAGAAGTGGCTTAACTCACATGCCTTTCACGCATGCATTCATGGGTTCGAATCCCGTACGGGTCACCAAAGTACAAATAACACGATAACTATCGTGTTTTTTTATTCTTAAGTCTTCCAAAATCTGTATCAAGTGTATCAAGAATATGTTTACATATTTTCCTGCTGTATTTTCGATTGATAATTATACTCAGCAACATGAACCAGCTTAATTTCATTTTTCAAATTAAAATCATAAAGACCAGACCTAAAATCTAATTTAAAGTTATCGTCTTCTAATAAATCATCAAGAACATGAGAGCTATCTATGATACGCTCATATGAAAAAGGATCAGTAAAGGACAAACAACCAATTAAAATAAAACAAAACAATCCTTTTTTTATCATAAACACCTCCTAAATTAATAAAAATTTGAAACCATTGACAAATAAAATTATTTTTAATATAATTTAAATAAATTGAGTATGGAACACGTAAGCAAAGTAATTGATTTATTTTACTTACAGGAGTTAATTCTCCACCTGTTGTACTCAATTTTTTTTAACCATTTATCATAATTAAGCCTATTTTCATCTTTTAAATTAAGCAAACTTATAAGAAAAATTTTTTCTTTCTTATTTAAAGTTCTTAAATTTCTAAAATAATCACCATCTTTAAGTAAAAGATTCTCTTTTATAAATTGATTTTTAGTTAAATTAGTATAAACATGGTAGACAAAATAACTATCTTTTTTTTGAATTTAAACTTTAAATTTTATAAAAATCAAATTTTACTTCTAATAAATCATCCAAAACATTAGAGTTATCTATGATACACTCATATGAAAAAGGATTAGTAAACGACAAACAACCAATCATAATACTACAAAGCAATATACCTTTTTAACCATATTTATCTCCATTTTTAAAAAATATAACCACAATAACTTAAATATAAGAAATATTTGTAAAATAAACATTGACACAATGAAACAAAACTAATATTATTATATAATTAGTGTTGAATTCGATAGTATTAGAAATAATATGAAATGTGAGAAATCTCACAGGATCTGCACTATTTTTTATTTTTCCAATAAATATATTTTTCATTATTTTTAATTTAAATTGGGTATTGAACAAGTAATAAAATAATTAAATTATTTTACTTATATCGGATTAATTTCCTCTGTGGTACCCAATTTTTTTATCCATTTTGAATAATTAAGTCTATTTTCTTCACTTAAATTAAGTAAATTTATAAGAAAAATTCATTCTTTCTCATTTAAAGTTCTTAAATGTTTACACTTATCTGAAGTTCTAAATAAATGGCTTAATGGTCGTGTTTTAACAAAATATTTAGTGCTTTATTTTTTACTCTATTGTGGTAAAATAGTTGAATATGATAAAAGAAAAAGCCCTTATACAAAAGAAGCCAATTCGTGAGAGAATTCATGAAATTGACTTAATTAGAGGTATTTGCATAATCTTAATGTGTATGGACCACTTTATGTGGGATATGACATCACGTTTTGGAGGAATAATTACAATTTTGTTTGGATTTAATCCATACTCTCCTGATAACCCTTCTTGGTTAGAGGGTTGGTTGAAGGGTGCTAATTTTTATTATGGAAATGAATTTCGTCACTATATTAGATTAATTATTATTGCAATTTTCTTTATATTGTCAGGAATTAGCTGTTATTTATCTAAATCTAATTTTAAAAGAGGATCATATGCCTTAGGTTTTGGTTTGGTAATTACTTTTGCAACACTGGGTGCTTCACTTTTGATTCCTGGGTTTGAAAATACATTTATTCCTTTTGGAGTTATGTCTTGTTTTGGACTTTCAATCATAATTTACGCATTTTTGAATTTTTTATCGCGAAAAGCATTTAAAGAACATCATCAAAATATTTGGAAATATATAGCCCTCCTTCTTGGGATTATTTTTGTTTCTTTGGGAGTTGGTTTTGGTTACTATGGCAGCATTGAGTCCGCTATTCCTCCAACTGATGTAAAAAGTTGGCTTGAAGTGATTTTTGGATCAATTGTTGGATCGACAAGATATGGAGCTGATTTCTTTCCAATATTTCCTTATGTTGGTTTTATTTTTATTGGTGCTTTTATTGGCGAAACGGTCTTTAAGGAGAAAAAATCTCTTGTTCCAGGAATCAATAATGCGTTTACAAGACCAATATTTTTTATTGGAAGAAAGACCATTTGGGTTTATATAATCCATCAAGTAGTTTTTATTATTTTATATGTTATTTTATTTTTAGCTTTAGGCTTTAAATTAAATTTTTAAATTTAGGAGAAAATTATGAATTATTATGATTTAGAAAGAAAACAACAAACATTATTTCAAGCCGTTTATCGCTCAGCAAAGCAATATCCTAATCGTCGTGCTTATCATTATATGAATCGTTTTTATAATTATGATTATTTGTTAAAACACATTAATATTTTTGCAAATAACTTTTTAAAAATGGGATTTAAGGAAAATGATGTTATCACCGTTTGCTTACCTAATATTCCTCAAGCTTGTTTCTTATTTTATGCCATTAATCAAATTGGGGCGATAGCAAATTTAGTTCACCCACTTGTTAAAAGAGAACAAATAGAGGCTATTTTAGACAAAGTAGGTTCTAAAATTTTATTTTGTTTAGATACAAGTTATGATGAAATGGAATCTTTAAAGGAAAAAGGAATCACTGTTGTTCCAGTTTGTCCTGCAAAAGAAGCATTACCAATAGTTAGATTTGCTTATCGTAAATTAAATGCTAAAAAATTAACATATTTAAAAAGAGATTATTTTGATGAACAAAAGTTTTTTGAAGGCAAACCATTAAAGAAATATCAAAAGGATTTCTTTAAAGATGCTCTTTATCTTCATAGTGGTGGAACAACTGGGGAAGCAAAAACTATTGCTTTAAGCAGTTTTTCTATTAATGCACTGGCAACTAACGATGAAAATGTTCTAGATTTTAAACAAGGGCAAGTTCAATATATGCTAAGTGTTCTTCCAATGTTCCATGGTTTTGGTTTAACAGTTGGAATTCATTTACAATTTTTTAATGGAACTTGTAATATTTTAATGCCAAAATTTAGTGCAAAAGATACAGTTAAACATCTTAAAAAGAAAAGATTAAATTATATTATCGGGGTTCCTACTCTTTATGAAGCCCTTTTAAAAAACAAAGGATTCTCTGGAAAAATCCTTGAAAACTTGAAGGCTTGTTATATTGGTGGTGACTTTGTTTCCGAATCACTCCTTGCTCGTTTTAATGCTCGTTTTGAAGCAATTGGATCAACCACTCGCTTACTTGAAGGATATGGATTAACTGAAACTGTCACGGTTTGTGCTGTAAATACCAAAGATTTTAAAAAAGCAGGAACTGTTGGCAAAGCATTATATAATATTAATATTCAAGTGTTTAATGATGAGGGAGTAATGCAACCACCAAATATCGATGGAGAAATTTGTGTGAGTGGTGAATCACTAATGAATGGATATCGATATAATTCTAATAAAAAAATTAACGATGAAGTTTTCTTTCATACCGAAGACGGCACGAAATGGATTCATACAGGAGATTTTGGTTCAGTAGATGAAGATGGTTATGTACATTTTAAGCAACGTATTAAAAGAATGATTAAGGTCAACGGAATTATTGTCTTCCCAAGCGAGGTTGAAAATATTGTTTCTTCTTTACCATTTATTTTTGAGTGTGCTGCGACTGAAGTTAAAGATGAAAAAAGAGGATCAATGATTAAACTATTTGTTTCATTAAACAAAAACTTTGAGAATAAAAATTATGATGTGGAAATTAATAATGCTATCGAAAATAGGCTCAGTACCTACGCTAAACCAAAAGAAATCGTTTATTTAGAAAAATTTCCTCATACTTTAGTTGGGAAAATTGACGTTAAAGTTTTAAAATAAAATGATAAAATTAAGAAACTATTCTTTAAATATTTTACTTGGCTTGTCTTTTACCTTGTTTATTTTAACTTTTAGTATTTCTTTACCAATTTTAATTCGTGGTTTCTATTATATTCATATTGAATCAACACTTGTTTTGGAGGTTTTAGAATATTGGAACGGACTTTCTCTAACTGTCGAAGACATTAAAGAAAGCTATAATTTGCTTTTAGATTTTTTAATATTTAATAAACCATTTGATCTAGGCAAAATACCATTTACTTACGATGGAATGATGCATTTTTATGATGTAAGAACACTATTTATCTTCAATTTTTCCCTTTTGGGAGCTTCAGCTACTTCATTAATAGTTTTACTAACATTATTAAAATTTAGAGTTTTTGAACTTGTTAAATTCAAGAAATTATCATTTTTCTCGATTGTTCCATTAATTTTACTCGTCTTTGGAGGATGTTTAGCCATTTATGCACTCATTGACTTTAATGGCGCTTTTACTTTTTTTCATTTAATATTTTTTCCAACAAAAACTAACTGGTTCTTTGATTATCGTATAGATCCAATTATAAATATTTTCCAAGTAACTTTCTTTCAAAATTGTGCCATTTTAATTGGTTCAATTTGTTTAATTAGTTATGGGATACCACTATTTATTGATATTAAAACTTTATTAAAAGAGAAAAAGATTAGTAAAACTAAAAACTAATCCCATTAAAACAAACACAACAGCTAAGTAATAAGTTAACATAATTAAGAAATCCTCTCGTGGTTTAGTGACGACAAAATTTTGACGCAAAACAAATAGATCGCTAAAAATAAATATAGTGTAACCAAGAGAAGTTAAAAATAAATAATTAGAATTGGTTTTTAAAGCATAAAGAAACGAGATATACTGGCCAAGAATCAGAATTGCAAAGTAACCACAAGCTGGCAGAAAATATTTAAACGTCATCTTCTTATAAAAGAAAATTTTAAAAAGAGTAAAGAAGAGCAAGTAAATTATAATTAAATAAATAAAATCAGTGAAAACTAGAGTTGGATTAAGAGAAATAATGATTTGAGTTATTACTGATACCTGAGCTAATAAAAAGAAATTGGTTCCGATTGTCAGATACTTTTTACCTTTAAATATTAAGAAAAAATCACCAATTGTATAAAGAAATGCCGCTACATAAATAAATGGTTTATCTGGAAAAACAATTGATAGGACTATTCCTAAAATCGTGATTGAAAAACACTTGAAGATCTTCCTTAATTTCGCATTTTCACGATAACAAAAGACTAATTCAATAATTCCTAAAGCTAAAAAAAGAGTTAGTCCGATTATTAAAAGTATTATTTCATATTTCATATTTTAATTATGACAATTATTTGATATTATTACAAGTATGCATCAATAGTTCAGTGGTAGAATATTAGCTTCCCAAGCTAAGGATGCGGGTTCGATTCCCGTTTGATGCTCCATTTAGTATATAACACGATAACTATCGTGTTTTTATTTTGTCCATGTGCTTTTTATGTGTTCTCTATATTATTGTTTAGAGGAAAAGACTCTATGATATATTTATTCTTTCTATCTTAAGTGTTTATTAAATATCTAGAAATGATAGTTAAATTAATTAAGTATTATATTATAATAAGATAAATAGCTTAAAAAGGAGATCATTTATGAACATTGGATTTATTGGTTGTGGGAAAATGGCAGCTAAGGCCGCTGAAACTTTAGTATATTTAAATGAAAAATACACTTTATATGGTTGTGCAGCAACTGATTATTCACGTGCTGAGGAATTTAGGGAACAATTTTCTTTTAAAAAAGCATATAAAACTTACGAAGAGTTAGTAAATGATAAAGAAATTGAAATAATTTATATTTCGACGATAATTTCAAAACATTTTGAACAAATAAAATTAGCTCTAAATAATAATAAACATGTTTTATGTGAAAAAGCATTTTGTTTAAACGCAGTTGAAACTAACGAAGTAATCGCACTAGCAAAAGAAAAGAATTTATTTTTAGCTGAAGCAATCTGGACAAGATACATGCCATCACGCAAAATTATTGAAGATTTATTAAAAGAAAACACAATAGGAAAACCATATTTGATTGAAGCAAATTTAGGTTATCCAATTAAAAGACATGAAAGAATTCGTGAGCCGGAAATGGGAGGAGGATCCTTACTTGATGTTGGCGTTTACCCACTAAACTTTTCTTTAATGTTTTTTGGCAATAATTATAAAAAGATTAATACTGAAGCTTTAATGTCTATAAAAGGAGTGGATGAAATAAATATAATTAATTTAGTTTATGGCGATAAAATGGCTCTTTTACATTCAACAATGAACGGATTCACAAGTCGTAGTGGTTATATTTATGGTGAAAATGGATATTTAGAAATTCAAAATATTAATAATCCTGAAAGAATTAATGTTTATCAAAAAATTGCCTCAGGTAGCAAAAGCGCCAATGAAAACATCTTTGAACTTGCTAAATCAATTAAAATTACTAATGATTTTAATGGTTATGAATATGAATTTATCGAAACTTATGAATCAATTAAAAAAGGGCTCAAGGAAAACCCTTCAATGCCATTATCTGAAACATTAAAAGTAATGAAATTATGTGATAAATGTCGTAAAAAATGGAAAATGACTTATCCAAGTGAAGTTAATTAATTAGATGATTTTTTAATATATACTCATAAGCTGCTTTTAAAACATCTTTATCATTATCAAAGGTTAATGTTTTAAAAGCTTCTTCAAAAGGCATAAAAAATGAATATAAGACTTCCTCGTCATGAATATCAATTGGTTTTTTATGACCATCATAGCGAGCGACAAAAAAGACGACTGTTTTGACAACGTCCTTATTAATATTATATTTAATTTCCTTACGAAAACGATTATCAATAGTAACATCTAAATCAGTTTCTTCTAAAATTTCACGTGTTGCAGTTTCAACCTCAGTTTCTTTTCCTTCCATGTGACCTTTTGGCAAAGAAGTGTGGCCATGACCCATTAGTTCAAGAAGAAATAGAATCCGACCATTTTCAACTTTATAAACTACAGCACCTACACTTTTTTCTCTTCTCATATTTTTATTCTAACATTAGGAAGCTTTTTTACAAGACTTTATCCCTGATAATAATTCCTCTATAATCTTTATATATATAATCTTGACTTTTAAGTGGTAAATTAGGTAAAATAAGTTATCGTTTAAGTAAAATTAAAGGGTGCCAATTGGCATTCTTATTTTTTTATAGGAGGCATTTGATGCAAAATTTAAATGAAATTGAGACAAATATTAGTGAGTTATTGAAAAAAGAAGGATATTTTCTGGCTTCTTTGAAGCAAAGAAAAGAACGTCAAACCTTGATTTTAGAAGTGGTCGTTGATTCCTATGATCCAATTAATATTGAACAAATTACCAATATTAGTGAGAAAATATCGGAATTATTAGATCAAATCGATCAAACTGAGACTCCTTATACTTTGGATGTTTCATCTCTTGGGGCGGAAAAACCGATCTCCATTGAAACACTTGATAAGTATATTGAAAGATATGTCAATGTTCATTTAGTTAATCCCTACAAAGGAATGAATTCTTTAGAGGGAACATTAAAGAGTGTCACAGAGAAAGAAGTAGTAATTGTCTATAAAGAAAAAACACGTAGTATTGAAGCTGTTTTAGAAAAAGAAAATATTGATCGTGCTAGATTAGCAATAAAATTTTAGGGGAAAAATATGAATAAGAAAGCATTTGTCGCAGCTATTACCGAATTAGGTAGTAAAAAAGGATTAAGTAATGAATTTTTAGTTGAAGCAATTCAAGAGTCTTTTCAAATTGCTGTTGGTAAGAAATTTGAAGATGAATTCAGAGTCGTTTCAAATAAATTTAGAAGATCAGTTGATCGCAATCCATTAAATAAGGAAATTGAAAAATTACCTACGGCTCATATCCGTACAGAAGTTGATTTAAAAACAGGAAAAATCAATGTTTTTCATCAATGGGAAGTTGTTGCTGAGGATGATATCGTTGATGATTTCCTCCAAATCAGTAATAAGGATGTTAAATTTAAAAACGCTAAATTAAAAATAGGTGATTTTTATGAGGAAGAATTTGATTTTGATACATTAGGGAAAGGCGATGTTACTCGCTTTATTACTAATTTTAAACAAAAAATTGCTAAAGCTGAAAAGGAAATGCTTCTTGAAGCATTTAAGAGTAAAATTGGCAATATTATTACAGGAACCGTTGAAAAAGCTGATGGTAACATCGTGATGGTTAATCTTGGGAAAACTAGTGCTGTTTTAGGAGCTAAGGATTTAATTGGTGATGAAAAATATCGCAGTGGTGATCCTATTAAAGTTTATGTTGTTGGAATTGGAAAAGATGATAAAAAATCATCCTTAATTCAAGTTTCTCGTTCTCATAAAGATTTCTTACGCAAACTTTTTGAAAATGAAGTTAACGAAATTTATGACAAGACAGTAATTATTAAAGATATTGCTCGCCGTGCAGGTCAAAGAGCAAAAGTAGTTGTTTATTCAACCGATCCTAACGTTGATGCAAGCGGAGCTTGTATTGGTAAGGGTGGAGAAAGAATTCAAAAAATTGTTTCTCAACTTGGAAACGCAAAAGATGAAAAAGAAAAAATTGATATCGTTCAATGGCATTCAAATACTGGCTTATATTTAAGTGAGATTTTAAAACCTGGAAGAGTTTTAGGAGTTAATATCGATCAAGAAAATAAGAGAGCAGTTGTTATTACTACCGCTGATTCGATGAAACTTGCAATTGGTTTAAGAGGACAAAACGTCAACTTAGCCAAAGATTTAACTGGTTTAGAAGATATTCGCATTATTGATGAAACAATGCTTGAAGAAAATAACATTACTTCTTACACAACTTTAGAACAATTACAAATTGAAGATGAAATTGAAACCAAAGAAGAAGAAAGAAGAATCTTTAGAGAAGAATCAATTCGTCAAAGAGAATTATTAAAATCAAAAGAAAAAATAGTTGCTGAAATTAACCCTGAATCATTTGTTGATAAAGATGAGGATGAAGGTGTTGATTTAGAAGAGGAGATTGTTAATGAAACAACAAGTGATGGCGAAACTTCAGTAGTTATTGAAGAAGAAACCACTCCTATAGTTGAAGAAGTTGTTCCAACTGAAGTTCGTGAAGTTAAAACAACGACAACACTTGAATCTTTAGAAAAAGCGCTTGAAGAAGAAAAGAAAAACAAAATCAATGCTCCAAGTGATGATTATAAGAAGCCTTATAAGAAAAGAGTCGAAAAGAAAACTGAAAAGAAAGTTTACGAAGAAGAAATTCCAGTTTCTGATGAAGAAAAGAAAAACATCAGTAAAATGGATATTTATACTGCTGAAGAATTAGCAGAATTAGATAACGAGGATGTTATTGAAGTTGAAGAAGATTGGAGTGAATACGATAGCGACGACTACTACGAGGAAAAATAATGAAAAAAGTTCCGATTAGAAAATGCTTAGCAACAAAAAAATCTTATCCAAAAGAAGAATTATTTCGTGTTGTTAAAACACCAAATAATGAAGTCTTATTAGATATCAGTGGCAAAGCAAATGGACGTGGTGCTTATATTCATAAAAGTATTGAAGCAATTGACGTAGCCATTAAATCACGTTGTTTAGATCGCGCTTTAGAGGCAAAAGTAAATGAGGAAATTTACGAGAGAATGAAGTTATTTTTAAAATTAAAATAGAAAAGGGAGGGTTAAGTATGAAAAGAGCTAACAACAGTAACAAGAAATTTGTTCGAGAATCAAATGTTCCAAAAAAAGGAACGCAAAAAACAACCAACTTAAATAAAGTTCAAGGGGGTGTCTTTGTTTATACTAAATCCTTAACAGTGGGAGAACTAGCTAAACAATTAGGAGTTTTACCAGCCGAAATTATTAAAAAATTATTTTTAGAAAAGAAATTAGTAACTATTAATAACTACTTAGATGACCAAACAATTGGTGAACTTTGTATTGAATATGGTTTTGATTTCAAAAAAGAAGAGATTGTTGCCGACGAAGACTTTGATAAGATGAATATTGAAGATAAAGCTGAAGATTTATTAGAAAGATCGCCTGTTGTTACCGTTATGGGACACGTTGATCATGGTAAAACTACCCTGATTGACGCTATTAGAAACTCAAATGTTGTTGATAGTGAGGTTGGTGGTATTTCTCAAGAAATTGGTGCTTATCAAAAAACAATTAATGGTAAAAAAATTACCTTTATTGATACTCCAGGACATGAAGCTTTCTCGGCTATGAGAAGTCGTGGAGCAAAGGTGACCGATATTGTCGTCCTTGTTGTTGCAAGTGATGATGGAGTTATGCCTCAAACAATTGAAGCTATAGATCATGCTAAAGCTGCTGGAGTACCAGTTATTGTTGCAATTAATAAAATGGATGTTCCAGGTGCTAACCCTGATAAAGTTTTAACTGAACTTTTAGCTCATGATATTATTGCAGAAGAATATAACGGTGATGTTATTATTTGTAAAATTAGTGCTAAAAAGCGTGAAGGAATCAAAGAACTTCTTGAAAGTATTGTCTTACAATCAGAGATGTTAGAATTAAAATCTAATCCTAAAAGATACGCTAGTGGAACAGTTTTAGAAGCTGAATTAGATAAGGGTGAAGGTCCAAAAGCTACACTTCTTGTCCAAAATGGGACGCTTTTAAGTTCTGATTTCGTTGTTGTTGGAACAACTTATGGTAAAGTTCGTCGTATGACCAATGAACATAATTTGATTTTAAAAACTGCTGGTCCATCCACCCCCGTTAGTATTATTGGGTTAAGTGATGTTCCACTTGCTGGAGAATCGTTTATGGCTTTTTCAAGTGAAAAACAAGCTCGTGAAATTGCTCAAAAAAGATTAGAAAAGAAGGTTGAGGAAGAACGTGCTTTAACGCAAGGAATTTCAACAATTGATGAAGTTTATAATAAAATGAGTGAAAATCAAAAATTCACCTTAACACTTTTAATTAAAGCAGATAGTACTGGAAGTGCAGAAGCTGTCAAAAGTAGTTTAGAAAAATTAAATAGCGAAAAAGTTAATATTAACGTTATTCGTTCAGCACCAGGTGCAATTACTGAATCTGATGTTTTACTTGCTAGCGCCTCACATGCCATTATTTATGGATTTAGTGTTCGTCCAAGTGCTCAAGTTCGTAAGTTAGCTGAAGAACATGGTGTCAGTATTATATTACACCGTATAATTTATGCTTTAATTGAGGATGTTGAAGATTTATTAAAGGGTAAAGTTAAAAAAGACGAAGTTGAAAAAGTCCAAGGACAAGCAGAAGTTCGTAATGTCTTTAAAGTTACTAAAGTTGGTTTAATTGCTGGATGTATGGTTACTGATGGATCAATTAAAGCTAATGCTTTATGCCGTGTCTTAAGAGCTGGAATTATTATTTATGAAGGAAAATTAGAATCTTTAAAGCGTTTTAAAGATGACGTTAAAGAAGCCCGTAGTGGATTTGAATGTGGTATTAAAATTGAAAACTTCAATGATATTCATGAAGGCGATATAATCGAAACCTATGAAATGGTTGAGGTTGAAAATGGAAAATAGAGACGGTAGATTACAAGCATTAATTGCTAAAAACATTCGTGATATCGTTACTTTTGAGATTAAAAATGAAAATATTGATTTCTTAACAATTACTGATATTGATGTCTCTAGCGATCGAAGTTATACCAAAGTTTATGTGAGCTTTTTTGCTCATCCAAAAGAAAATTTAGAAAAACTTAATAAATTAAGAGGATATGTCAGAAGTTCTTTGAGTGTTAAATTAAACACCCGTCGAGTTCCTGAGATTCAATTTATTTTAGATGATAGTTATGATAAATTTAAAAAAGTTGATGATGCACTAAAAAGAGAAGAAGAGAAAATTACTTCTTTGAATAAAATTAAAGAATAAGCTCTTTTAAAGCGTTTTTAGGATTATAGTTAAAGGAAATTAAGGTTTTAGACTTTAATTTCCTTTTTATTATGTAGTCTAAACCACTTAATTTTTCTAAATCTTCATTATTAACATAAACTAAAAGGGTTGTTGGATTATATTTTTGATAAATTTCAAAATAAAAATCTAAAAGAAAGAATTTTAAATTCTGTGGATCTTTAATTTTATAAGTTTCAATTACAAAATCGCGATTAGTTTGCAAAATATAGAAGACTCCTTCTAACTTTCCTCGTTTTAACAACTTAAAAATTTGATAAACAGCTTCACTTTTAGTTAATTTTAAATCCTTGATGTAGTTTTTTACTTCAATGTAATCTTTTATGGAGATAATTTCTTTATAACTGAGGTTCTTTTTATCAATTTTATGATCGAAATGATCAAAGAATAAGTCTAATTTCTCTTTATTATTGAGCATCGTTAAAAAATTTTCCTCACTAGAGGGGAATTTTTCAACGATTTGATTAGTAATTTCTTTGATGTCTTGACGTTTAGTGAATTTATCATTAGGGCAAGAAGAACCCATTACAGTTATTTTTTCTTCTTTTACTAAACGAATAATATCTTTTTCATTACAATAAACCAAAGGACGAATAAAGCTTATTTTTTCATGACTTAAATACATTTTAGGTGAAAAAGTAGCAATTCGACCACCATAAATTTGATTCAAAAAGAGTGTTTCAATCGCATCATTTTTATGATGAGCAAAGGAGACTTTGTTAACATTTAAGTTATGAGCGGCTTTATTAATGATGGCTTTTTTCATTTTGGAACAAATTGAACATGGTAATAACGGAGTCTGATTATTATCTTGATAGGTTTTTAATATACCAAAAACATGACTAGAATCAACAATTTCTAACTCATAACCAAGACTACGAGTGAATTCTTGAATTTTGGATGGATCAAAATTGGGAAAGCCAAGATTAACCATTACTGGATAAATCTCAAATTTATTTATAGAAAACTTTTTATAGAGATGAAGAGCATATAAAAGAGCCATTGAGTCTTTGCCCCCACTAATTCCAAGGACAATTTTGTCATTATTCTCAATGAAATTGAAATCTTTATCGGCCTTACGAATACAGGCTAAAATAATTCTAATTGCTTTCATATATTTCTCCTTAATAATACTAACATTTTGTAATATAATAATAAAATAGAAAAATGAGTGAAAATATGGAAATTACCTATCTAAATGATTATTCTGATATTATTGAAACCAAGAAGAAGTTTGCACTTATTCTTGGATATTTTGATGGAGTGCATATTGGGCATGTTTATTTAATCAATTCAGCTAAAAATATGTCTAATAATGAGTTAGCAATTTTAACATTTGATAAACCGCTAAAGAAAACAAACCAATGTTTAACTTCTCTTAATAGAAGACTTAAGCGTTTTGAGAAACTTGGAATTAGTAAAGTCTTTATTTTAAATACTGATAATAATTTAAAGAATTTATCTTATGGTGATTTTATAGAGAAAATCTTAAAAAAAATTAATCCAGCAGAAATTTTTTGTGGACCGGATTTTAAATATGGTCATCAGGCTTTAGGAGATGTTAATTATTTAAAAGATCAATTTAATAATGTGAATGTTGTAAATTATTTAAGTAATTTCGATAAAAGCAAAATTTCTTCATCGACAATTAAACTTCTCATTCAAAACGGAGAAATGGAAGAAGCAGCCTTACTTTTAGGGCGCCAATATCGCATAGAAGGTGTTGTTTGTAAGGGTAAGGGGCTAGGAAAAAAGCTTGGTTTCCCAACAGCTAATCTCAAATTAAATGATGATTATGTAATTCCTAAGTGTGGAGTCTATATCACTAAAACAATTATTAATGATGAGGTTTATAATTCCTTAACAAATATAGGGACTAATCCAACCGTTAATGAAAATAATAATATGACTATTGAAACATATATTTTAGATTTTAATAGAGATATTTATGATCAAGAAATTCTTATCGATTTTTATAAATTATTACGTTGTGAAATTAAATTTTATTCAAAAGAAGAACTAATTAAAGCAATGGAAAATGATGAAGAGACTGCAAGAAAGTATTTTTTATAATAATCACTAAGTATTAAGAAGATTTAAAAGTTTATCTTGCTTTTAAGGTGATAAATTTATACAATATTAAGCGTACTTTATACTTTGATTTAGGATACTCCAACCTTTACCAACGTTTAAAGCGAATTCAAATAAAGGAGAAAAAGATGGCTATTAACAAAACTAGAAAAGCTGAAATTGTTAAACAATTTGGTAAAAATGCTAAAGACACTGGTAGTTGTGAAGTTCAAATTGCTTTATTAACAGAAGAAATTAAAAATCTTGCTGAACACTTAAAAGCAAATGACAAAGATCACCGTGCTAGACGTGCATTACTTATCTTTGTTGGACAACGTAAATCATTACTAAAATATCTAGAATCTATCGATAGAGACGCATATATTAAAATACTTGCAGCTTTAGGATTAAGAAAATAAGTAAAAATTAAAAACTTCCCAAGAGGAAGTTTTTTTATTAAATTAATTACCTAGCATTTAGAGGCAAAAAGTTATAAAATAAGACAATATATAAAAAGGAAAGAAAGAATATGAAAAGAGTATTTGAGACGGAGTTTTATGGAAAAAAACTCATTGTAGAAAATGGACAAATTGCAAAACAAGCAGATGGTGCCGTTTTAGTTAGACTTAACGACACAGTCGTTTTATCAACAGCTTGCTGTAGTGATAATCCAAAAGAGGGTGATTTTTTCCCTTTAACCGTTGGTTATGAAGAAAAACAATATGCTATGGGTCGTATTCCAGGAGGCTTCTTAAGAAGAGAAGGTCGTCCAGGAGAACATGCAACCTTAACTGCTCGTTTAATTGATCGTCCAATTAGACCAATGTTTAGTGAAGGTTTTAGAAATGAAGTACAAATTGTTAACACTGTAATGAGTGTTGATTTAGACGCCACCCCAGAAATGACTGCAATGTTTGGAGCTTCCTTAGCTTTAGGAGTTTCCAATATTCCTTTTGATGGTCCAATTGCTGGTGTTTATGTTGGTCGAGTTGATGGTCAATTTATTATCAACCCAACCGTTGAACAAAGAGAAAACTCTGATTTAATCTTAGCTGTTGGTGGAAGCAAAGAAGCTATTAACATGGTTGAAGCTGGTGCCAATGAGGTGAGTGAAGAAGATATGTTAGAAGCTTTAATGTTTGGTCATGAAGCAATTAAAAAATTATGTGAATTCCAAGAAGAGATTATTAAAGAAATTGGTTTAGCAAAAAGAGAAATTAAATTATTTGAACCAAGTGAAGAAATGCTTAATGACATTAAAGGTCGTTGTGAAGAACGTTTAGTCAAAGCAATTTCTATTTTTGATAAATTAGAAAGACAAAATGCAATTGATGCAATTAAAAATGAAATTATTGAAGATTATGATGATCGTGAATATGCTAAAGAAAAAGATCATAAAATGACTATGTTAATGGTTAATGATATTTTAGAAGGCTTAATTGCAAAAGAAGTAAGAAGATTAATTACTGAAGAAAAAATTAGACCTGATGGTCGTAAAATTGATGAAATTAGACCATTATTTGCTGAGATTGATTTATTACCTAGAACTCATGGTAGTGCCGTATTTACTAGAGGACAAACTCAAGCAATTTCTATTTGTACATTAGGAATTAAAAACGATGAACAAATTATTGAGTCATTATCACCAGAAGATTCCAAACGCTGGATGCATCATTACAATTTCCCACCTTACTCAGTTGGTGAAGTTGGTAGAATGGGCACACCTGGGAGAAGAGAAATCGGTCATGGTGCTTTAGGTGAAAGAGCTCTAAGTTATGTTTTACCTACTGAAGAAGAATTTCCATATACTATTAGATGTGTGGCAGAAGTTGTTGAATCAAATGGTTCAAGTTCCCAAGCTTCAATTTGTGCTTCCTGTATGGCTTTAATGGCCGCAGGTGTTCCAATTAAGGGATTAGTTAGTGGAATTGCAATGGGTTTAATTACCTCTGGACCTTTAGATGGTAATCATCCTTACTCAATTTTAACTGATATCCAAGGTTTAGAAGATCACTTTGGTGATATGGATTTTAAAGTTGCTGGAACGAGTAAAGGGATTACTGCTCTTCAAATGGATATTAAAATTAAAGGTATTTCTAAAGAAATTTTACGTGAAGCTTTAGCTCAAGCTAATAAAGCACGTGCTGAAATTAGAAAAGTTATGGAAGCAACAATTAGTGTTCCACGTGAAGAATTAAGTGAATATGCTCCTAAATTTGTCAGTTTCACAATTGAAAAAGATAAAATTAAAGAAGTTATTGGTAGTGGCGGTAAAGTCATTAACGATATTATTGATAAATGTGATCATGTTAAAATTGATATTAATGATGAAGGCACTGTTACTATCTATCATACAAACAAGTTAATGATTGAAAAAGCACAAGCTTTTGTGATGGATATTGCTCGTATTGTTGAAGAAGGTGAAGAATTTGAAGGAGTCATTACTCGCGTTGAAGATTATGGCTGCTTTGTTAAATTATTTGGTAATAAAGAAGGTTTATGCCATGTTTCAAGACTTTCTCATGGTTTTGTTGAATCAGCAACTGCAATTTGTAAAGTAGGCGATACTTTAAAAGTTAAAGTTATTGGTATTGATGATCATGGAAAAATCAAGCTTTCACATAAAGAATTTGTTGAAAGAAAAGAAGGCGATTCTGATAATCACGGTTCAAGTCAAGGACCACGTAGAGAATATAAACCAAGTTCAAATTATCGTGGAGATTCTAGAAGACCATATAATAACAATCGTCGTGATTCTTATTCTGAAAAAGCTGCTCCAGCTCCTATCGTTAAGGAAGAAGCACCAAAGGTTGAAGAAGTTGTTGAAGAAAAACCTAAGAAAAGATCATTTTTTAACCGTAAATAGTTTATGAATTATTTAATTGTCAGTGATATTCATGGTTCGCTTGGAGCCGCTTTAAAAATTGTAGAACTTAATGCTTTTTATCAATTTGAAAAAATTATGATATTAGGGGATATTAATTATAATGGAGCAAGAAATATTGTGCCTGATGATTATAATCCAAAAAAAGTTACAGAAATTTTAAGGGAATATAAAGATAAATTAATCATCATTCGCGGGAATTGCGATTCCCGCATTGATGAAGTTGTTTTCAATATTCCTTTTTTTGATTCTTTAAAAGTAGAAATTAATGAAATCAATTTCTACTTAACTCATGGTGATTTATTCACTAAAGACTCATTTCCTCTTGGAAAAGGTGATGTTTATATTCAAGGACACACTCATGTTTATGAACTAGAAGAGGAAAAAGGAGTATATTTTCTTAATCCAGGAAGCATAACACTTCCAAAAATTCATGAAGATAAAACATTTATGATTTTTAATGATGAAAAAAATATTGTTTCTCTATATAATGTAGATAACAAATTATTAAAGACCATAATAATAAATAAGTAAAAAGGTAGGATAAATATGGACAAAATAAAGATTTTAGCCTTAGGTGGCCTTGATGAACAAGGGAAAGATTTATATTGCATTGAAATCAATGACAATATTTTTGTAATTGGTGCTGGATTTAAATATCCTACAAAAAGTACACCAGGAATTGATTTTATTATTGGTGATTTTAGTTACCTTAAAGATAATAAAGATCGCATCAAAGCTTATATTCTACCAAAAGCTAAAAAGAATTCCTTTGGTGCCATCCCATATATTTATAAAGTAGCACCTGCTCCAATTTATTGTGGTTCAGTAACTGCTAAATTTTTAGAAGAATTTTCAAAACTCTATCAACAAGAAAATAAATATGATTTCCATCTTTTTAATTTACCATCTATTGAATTAATTGGTGGTTATCAATTTGATTTTTTCTCAACCTGCTCATCAATGCCTTCAACTTGTGGGTTTTCAATTAGAACGCAATTAGGAAACATTGTTTATAGTGGTGATTTTATTGTTGAATATTCTAATGATAAATTCTTTAAATTAGATTTAAACGCTCTTGCTAAAATAGCTGAAAGAAATACTTTAATTTTACTTGCAGAGTCTGTAAATAGCCAAATGAGCGGATATTGTGCTCCTCGTCATAAGTTAACTCCTTATATTGAACAAGCTTTTAAAGAAGCTGAAGGAAGAGTGTTTATTGCTCTTAATAGTAATAATTTATATCATATCTCAGAAGTATTTAATGCTTGTAAAGTTCATAAGAAGAAGGTTTTTCTTTACGATAAGGAATCTCAAGCTGTATATGATATGAATGCTTATGGCAATATTGATAGTTCAGGTTTTAAAGATATTGTTGATATAGATAATGTATTACGTGTTAAAGAGAGTGAACTTGTTATCGTAATGATTGATGAAAACGAAAGAATTTATGAAAAAGTTTCTATTTTAGCAAATAATGAAAATGAAAATAGACAAATTAGATTAACAGCCAGAGATACTTTTCTTTTTGCTGCTCCTGCATCTGATTCAAATGAAGTTATTGCTATTTCTGCACTTGATGAAGTTTATCGAACAAATTGTAAAGTTAAAAACGTTTCTCGTAAATTATTACCTAAAATGCATGCTTTTGAAGAAGATCTAAAAATGCTTTTATCTCTTTTAAAACCAAAATACTATTTACCAATTGAAGGATATTATGTTGATTTATTAGCTAATGCTAAATTAGCTTTTGATATGGATATTGGTTTATCACATTTTAATATTTTCTTACTCGATAATGGACAAACGATTAACATTGACGAAAACGGAGCTGAAATTAATTTTAATACAAATAATAAAATTATGGTTGGCGATATGATGATTGATGGAATTGGAGTAGGAGATGTGGTGACTGAGATTATTTCTGATAGAACAAGACTTGGAAAAGATGGCGTAGTCGTTTTAGGATGTGCCGTTTCGAAGAGCAAAAGAGAAATTGTTGCTGGACCAGATATTCAAATGAGAGGATTTTTATTCTTGAAAGATAAGGATTCTGATGTCATGTTAAAAGAGTTAACAAAAATGTTTGTTGAACGTATTAATAAATGGTCTTTTGAAACAAAAGATTTCAATACAAAAGTTTTAGAACTACAAATCAACCAAGAAATTACTAAATTTCTACTAAAATCAAATAATAGAAATCCTTTAGTTAAACCTAACGTGATCATTGTAAACTAATAAACAATCTAAATTTTTGTAAAGTTTATTGTAGATATTAAGCAGTATTTTTTATATAATAAACATTATGAGAGACTACTTTAAAAATTTAAAAATTACCAAGAATAATGTTCGTTTTATTATTGGTATTTTTATCTGTTTATTCTCTTGTTATTTGGCTTTAAATCTAGCAAATGTTCCTAATTGGGATTATTTTATTTATATTTCTAAGTTCTTTACTTGGATTACAGCTTTCTTTGTTGGAAGCTTGTTTACCTATTTAGTCTATTTAATCCTCTTTCTGTATGGTTTATCACTGATTTTCTATACAAAAAGAAAGAAATTTCATTTTGATATATGGATTTTAGGTGTAGTTCTTTTTGTTTTAGGCGTTATGATCATCGTTTCAAATGCGGCTACAATTACTACAGATGAGAGTGGAACAATCACTAAGTATTTAACATTTACGAATTTTACTGAAATTTTCAATAATACTGTTTTAAACTCCAGTAATTTTCCTAATATCAGTTTAGAGAAAAATAGTGGGTTAATCGGAATGCTATTTACAGCTATTATCAATAGTGGAATGACTTATATTGGTTCCTACATTATTGGATCTGTTTTATTATCAATAGGGGCTGTTTTCTTACTCTACAAGCCTGTTATTAAGTTCTTTTATGTAGCTAAAGATTATCGTCAAATTAATATTCATAGTGCACAAACTGATTATTATTCACAAGCCAAAGATGTGATTTACACGACAACAACAATTAATTCCTTGGAAGAAACAGAAGTACCTAATATTGAAGTTAACCAAGAAGGAAATGTTGATATTGTAGATCAAGAAAAGATTATTCAAAAAATAGAAGAAGCTAATATTCAAGAAGAAACATACAAAAGAGAGAATAAATCTGTTTATGTTCCTCGTAATCATAATGAAGAAATTTTAACAAAAGCAAAATTTAGAGTTGTTGATGAATATTATACAGACAACGTTCTTGAAGATAATTTTCAAGAGACATCTAATTTTCAACCTGTTTCAACTCCAAAACTAGATGAAGATTTTTCTAATAAATATAAACATATGGATCCTCAAGTTAATTTTGTTGAATTGACCCCAGTTAGTCCAATTGATATAAGAAAAGAACTTGAAAGTGCGCCAGAACGTGAAGTAATTAAAAAGAAAAAAGAAAAAATTATTTATACTCTTCCTTCTATTGATTTACTTGTTGATAGAAAAAGTCAGGTAAATTCAGAAGAAAACGAGAAAATTTGTAAACAAAGAACCGAAATTATGAATCAAGCTTTTATTGATTATAATTTACATTCTCAAATTGTTGGACACACAATTGGTCCTAGTGTCACGCGATACGATATTGAAATTGAAAGCCGTTATTCAATTAAAGATTTCGATAAATATATGAATGATATTTCTAGACGTTTGGATGGAGCTCCTGCCAGACTTGTTCCTATTGTTACTGGGAAATCAACTAGTGGAATTGAGATTCCAAATAAAAATGCCACAATGGTGAACTTTAAGGATTGTTTAAAACATTTGAACGATAAAAAAGCGCCATATGATGAATTCTGTTGTGGAAAAGATATTTCTGGTAATTTTGTTGATTTAAGTATGATTGAAGAAAAACATTTAATGGTTGCAGGAACAACTGGAAGTGGAAAAACCGTTTTTATTCACTCAGTTTTAATGTCATTTTTAATGCGTTCATCACCTGATAGTCTTAAAATTATTCTAATTGACCCTAAGCAAGTTGAGTTTACTAAATACAATGAGGTTCCACATTTAATGTGTCCACCACTTGTTGATGTTGATATTATTTGTGATGTCATGGAAGAATTATGCAAAATTATGGATGATCGTTATTCACTTCTTAGGACATATGCTGTTGATTCCTTAGATGCATATAATAAAGTCGCTAAAGAAAAGAAACTAGATATTTTGCCAATTATAGTCGTTGTTGTCGATGAATTTGCTGACTTAGTTAATTCCAATCGAAAGATTGCTGATTATACAAAGCGTATTGCTCAAAAAGCTCGTGCAGCAGGTATTAATTTAATTGTTGCTACCCAAAGACCTTCAGTTGATGTTTTAGATGGAGTTTTAAAAGGAAACATTGCAACTCGTGTTGGACTCTACTGTGCTTCGGGAAATGACTCTAGTGTTATTCTTGATTCAGTGGGTGCTGAAAAGCTTCTCGGAAACGGGGACATGCTTGTTAAATCTCCAGTTCTTGCCAGAACAAGTCGTGAATTAACCAGAGTTCAAGGTTCATTTGTTAGCAAACAAGAAATCTCTAATGTTTGTGATTGGTATCGTTCAAGATATCCTAAAGCTTATGATGAGAGAATAATGCGCGTTGTTGAAAAACCTATTATTTCTGAACCAGATATGCTCAGTGGAAATAAAAATGACCGCTATACTGATGATGATTTATATAATGAATTAGTTCAATATACAATGGGTCAAGAATATATTTCAATTGCTAAAATCTGTAGTGCTTTCTCAATGGGTTATCCAAAAGCTAAAAGATTTTCTGAAAAATTAAAAGCTGATGGAATTATCGATGATGTTGAATCAAACAATAATGCTCGTGGAATTCGAGTTATCATTCATAATGAAAAATACAATATTAGTAAGGCTCGTGGCTCTGAAAATAGAGGTAGTACGGACGTTAGTACTCTTGATCCTTCGAAGAAAGAAACCTGATGAATATTGGAATTGATATGGCTTATATTCCTCGTTTCATTGATAAGGAGAAACTAGCACTTAAAATCCTTTCTTTGAATGAACTAGAAGAATATAAAAAATCTGATCTTAAAGCAACCTACCTTGCCAGTAGGTTTTGTTTAAAAGAAGCCTTTATTAAATCAATAGAAGGAAATATTCTTGCCTTTGATTTAAAAGAAATAGAAGTAGTCAAAAAAGAAAGTGGTGCAGTTGGTATCTTATATCAAAGTAAGATGTATAAATGCTCGTTATCACACGAAAAGGAATACACAGTGGGGGTTGTAATTTATGATTAGTAATACATATTTTGGGACGAACTTAATCGATAAGAATACAGTACGTATTGCTATTTTTAGTGAAGTCGAAAAGAATATCAATCATCCTTTTCTTCTTCATATTAATACTGATCGAATTGAAAAACTAGCCATTAAAAAACAAACATTCTTAAATGGTGTTTTTATGTTTGATTGTTTTTTTGAAGAAGGTTTTGAATTAGGGAATGATTATAATATTTCTCTTTATCCATTTGGAATTTATCCATTAAATGTTAATGGTGCTACCGATTTTGAAGACTTTGATAAAAATTATTTTTATAATGGCGATGATTTAGGTTTTACCTATACTAAAAAAGCTACTACTTTTAAAGTTTGGGCTCCTTTAGCTAGTCGTTGTGTAGTTTTATTAAAAAAAGGAAATGAAAAATTCCAATCTTATGTAATGACTCGTGAAGAAAAGGGAGTTTATTCATTAACTTTAAATGGAGATTTTGATGGTTATAAATATCGTTACCAAGTAACTAATAGTGGGACTTCAATTATTACAACTGATCCATATGGAAAAGCTTCTTCGGCAAACGGGAGAGATTCAGTCGTTGTCGATTTTAATAAAACTAAAATTGATTTATATGAAAAAGGACTGCCAACTTATAAAAATAATACCGATGCAATAATTTATGAACTTCATGTTCGTGATTTTACAATCGACAATAATACTAATATTGTTAATAAGGGTAAATATCTTGGTCTAACCGAGACAAAAAGAACAACTAAAAAAGGTCATATGGCTGGAATTGATCACATTGAATTTATGGGAATGACTCATGTTCAATTATTACCAATTTATGATTATTGTACAGTTGATGAATTAAATACAGATAAATCCTATAACTGGGGTTATGATCCACAACAATATTTTTGCCCAGAGGGCGGATTTTCTTCTGATCCAAACGATCCTTATTCAAGAATAATCGAACTTAAAAAAGCGATTGCAGCTTTTCACAAGAAGAAAATTAAAGTTAATATGGACGTGGTTTTTAATCACGTTTACGACGTTTTACGTTCACCACTAGAAATCATCGTTCCTAACTATTATTTTAGAAAAAATAAGAACGGAGTTTTATGTACTGGAAGTGGATGTGGGAACGATGTTGCTAGTGAACGTTTGATGACAAGAAAATTGATCGTTGATTGCTGTAAATACTGGGTTAAGGAATATGGCATTGATGGTTTTAGATTTGATTTAATGGGTTTAACAGATATTACAACTATGAATTTAGTTGCTGAAGAAATCAGAAGTATTAAAAAAGATGCCATGATTTATGGCGAAGGTTGGAATATGGATACAAATCTTGCAGTTGATGAAAGAGCTGCTATTATAAATTCCTTCCAAATGCCTGAAATTGGTTTCTTTAACGATGTTTACCGTGATATTTTACGTGGACCTAATGGAGAAGATAAGTTATCACTTCCTGGCTATTTTGCTGGTAATACTGATTTCCGTGAAGGTTTTAAGTATTCGCTTCTTTCAACGTCAGTTAAATATGTCTATGATCCAAGATTTATTGGACCAAATCAATCTATTAACTACTGTGAATGTCATGATAACTTCACACTTTTTGATAAAATCGCTAAATCAATTGGCGATGAAAAAGACGTAAAAAGAATTATGAAAATTGTCTTTTCAATTAATGAGGCAATTTTATTATCTTATGGAGTTCCTTTTTTCCATGCTGGACAAGAAATCGGTTTAACGAAAAAGTTTGTCGATAACACCTATAATAAGGGCGACGAATATAATAAATTCCGTTATGATATCCTCGATCAACGTTATGAATATGTTCTTTATTTAAAGACGATGATTGAATTAAGGAAAAACCTTAAAATTAATGATCTTCAAGACAGTATTGAAATTGGAAAAAATCATTTCTTTCATGACTTACCAAATGGAGCAATATCAGTGAGCGTTAATTCTCCAAATGATAAAAATGTCTCTTATTTACTGATTTTTAATCCAACCAATCAAACAATCGTTCATGATCTAGGTGATTATCATTATCTTATAGCTGGTGAAATTGGTTATATTAAAAATTCTGATATTCATGTACAAACAATTATGATTCAACCATATAGCGTGAGCGTTTATAAAAAAGAAGGAATTGGAAAATGATAAAGTGGTTAAAGGCAATTTTTTTCTTAGTTCCGTATTTTTGCTGGTCCTATTTTCGCTGGATTTTACCATATTCAATGAATGTTGATAAATATCCACTTGAACTAAGATGGAAAAGAGTTCGTCGACTCTGCCAACTTTTTGTTAAATACTTTGGCATTGAATATGATAAAGATGCATTTTACAAAACTAAAGAGTTTAGAAAAAATGCTCTCTTTGTTTGTAACCATACAAGTTTTGTTGATCCTGTTATCTTTATCGTTGAAAATTCTCGTCCATTAACATTTATTTCAAAAATTGAATCTCGTAAATTTTTCATGGTTGGAAGGATTATTAGAATTATTGATGGAATGTTTATTGACCGCTCTGATTTAAAGCAAAGTTTTCGTACAATGAAAAAAATTGAAGACTTTCTTAATAGTGAGACTCCTCGTGATGTAATTATTTTTCCGGAAGGAACTCGAAATCGAGATCCCTATAGTTTATTATTAGAATACCATTATGGCTCGTTTAAAAACGCTACTAAAACAAAAGCTAATATTGAATATTTCTATCAACTAGATAGTCATAAGATCTTATCGATGAAATCTAATAAATTAAAAAACAAAATCTATTTTAAACATTTAGGGACTTTAACTTACGATGATTATAAAGATATGTCGACAGTAGAAGTTGCTGAAACAATTCGTGATGCGACCGAAAAAGAATTAAATGTGTTAAAAGAAAAAGTTAAAAATCTTTAATGTCGAAGACCTTTAGGATAAAGATTCTTTAACTTATTATCAACTTTTTTGACAAAACCCAAGTTAATATTATTATAAGAAACGGTGTAAAATCCGTTTTTTTCTTTTGAAGTGGTCGTTAAATCCTCGCCGTGCTTATATTTTAAATATTCATCATTACTTAAGATAATAGAGTTTAGAGGTGATAAATAGTGAGCAAGAGCAAAACTTGGAAGATAGTAATTCTTTTTAATAATAGCAACTTCTAAACCCTTTCGTATAACACCACAACTCACTTCTGGAAAAAGGAAATTAAAACCATAAATCTTATCTTTTATTAATTCATAGTATTTAAAGTTTAAATTAAAATCTTTTGTGGATTGATGAGTAAATGATTTGAATTTATTTTTTTGTTGAGAATAAGAAGGAATTCCATTCTTTTTTAAATGACATATAAATTGTCCTTCCCCGCGATATAAATAAGGAAAGAGATGAATGGCTTCTTTTAATTCTTTTGAACGATAAAATGATTCATTATCAGGAATATTGATTACCTTGACGTTATTATGTTTTTCTAAAATATCTAAAATCACTCCCTCGTTTTCTTCATAAGAAAAAGAACAAGTTGAGTAAATCAGCTCACCACCATCTTTTAACAGAGTTAAAGCATGATTTAAGAGATCTTTTTGGAGTTTAGCTAGTTTTAAAACCTTTTCATAGGACCAATCATCTTTCATTAAATTATTTTTACGAAACATTGCACTACCAGAACAAGGCGCATCTAAGATAATTTTATCAAATGATTTTGTAAATATATGGGGATTTGCTAGCAAATCAAGTGAGGTTACCATTACGTTTTCACGACCAATTTTTTCAATATTAGAAGATAAAGTTAAAGCTCTTTGGTAAGAGATATCATTTGCAACAATATTGATATTAGGATTTTGTAATATTGAAAAAATTGTTTTTCCTCCTGGAGCAGCACACATATCAAGAATCAAATCATTTTTTTGAATATTTAAAAAATAAGAAGAGAGCATACTTGAGGTATCCATGATATAAATTGCACCATGATCAAACAAATCAGATTTTCCAAAATCATAGTCTTCTTTATTATAATAAAAAACATTTTCTAAAATGGAGTGAGGAGTAACTTGAGGATAGTCTCTTATAAAGTCATTAAGAGGATATTTAGCAGTGTTTAAAACAAGAGAAGTAGTTCTATTTTCATCAAGAGCCTCTTGAAGTTTTTTAACAACATTAGATGGTAAATGTTTGCTTAAATGTTCATAAAATTCCATATAAAATAATATTAAAGAAAAATAAGCCTCTTTACTAGCAAATACTTATATATCGCTAAAATTTATGATAAAATATTTAACATAAGAGGTGAAGTATGAATATTATAGATATTATTGAAAAGAAATCCGAAAATGGCGTTCTTTCCAAAGATGAATTAGATTTTTTTATTACCGGTTATTTAACTGATAAAATCAAGGATTATCAAGCCAGTGCACTTTTAATGGCTATTAAGATAAACGGGATGAATACGCAAGAAATTGCTGATTTAACTGAAGTAATGAGAGTCTCAGGAGAAGTTTGGGATTTAAGTGATATTCCTGGTATTAAAGTCGATAAACACTCCACAGGTGGAGTTGGTGATAAAGTTTCATTAGTAGTTGGGCCGATAGTGGCTTCATTTGACGTCCCAGTGGCTAAAATGAGTGGAAGAGGCTTAGGACACACCGGGGGAACTTTAGATAAACTAGAGGCCATTCCAGGGTTTAATATCTTTTTAAACTATCAACAATTTAAAAAACAACTTTTAGCTATTAACTTTGCTTTAATTGGGCAAGATAAAGAAATTAATCCTGCTGATAAGAGTTTATATGCTCTTAGAGACGTGACAGGAACTGTTTCTTCAATTCCTTTGATTGCAAGTTCGATTATGTCAAAGAAGTTAGCTAGTGGCGCAGATTCAATTCTTTTAGATGTTAAATACGGAACAGGCGCATTTATGAAATCATATGATGAGGCACTATTACTTGCTAAAACGATGGTTGATTTAGGAAAAGCACTCAATAAAGACGTAAAGGCTGAAATTACTAAGATGTCAGAACCTTTAGGTTATGCAGTTGGTAACAGTTTAGAAGTTAAGGAGGCTATTGAATCATTGCATGGTAATGGACCAAAAGATTTTATGAAGCTTTGCATTGATAGTTCTGCTGAAATGCTTTTAAGTGCTCATAAATTTGCTGATTTTAATGTTGCTAGAGAAAAAGTAATTGAAAACATCAAGAACGGTAAAGCATTTGAAAAATTTAGACAATTTGTTATTGCTCAAGGCGGAGATATTTCATATATTGATAATCCTGAGAAATTTGAAATCTCTAAAAATATTATTGAGATTAAAAGTAAAGAAGATGGTTATATAGAAGCACTAGACGCTTTAACAATAGGTAAAGCTTCGATGCATTTGGGCGGTGGAAGAGAATCCTTAAGTGATGTTATTGATATGTCTGCTGGTGTATTACTCAATCATAAGATTGGCGATTATGTTAAAAAAGGCGATTTGCTTTGTACTTTATATACTAATAAAGATCATTATGATCATATAATTGATGATGTATACAGCGCTTATAAATTCTCTGAAAAAGAAATCATCGTCGATGACTCAACTCATTCAGTAATTAAATAGTATATATTTAGTAGTTTTATAGTTTATTTGTACTTTTTTCTAAGTTCGCGTAAATTATTAGATCTACTTACCGAATTTATTTTTTGATAATTATCCATTAATGCTTTCTCATATTGTGAGGAAGCATTTTTATTATATTCAAAAATCTTTTCATTTTTTATTAACTCCGGAAGGTATTGTAAATGTGGCCAAATTTCTGCAATATCATAGGGATATTTATCTTCTTCGAGGGCATTTACAGGCGTATATTTCAAATAATCCATAACGGGAAGTGGCATTTTTTGAGCTAAAGACATAGCATTTCCCATACTAACCTCGGCTGCTTTGGATTTTGGTGATAAACAAAGATCAACAATTGCTACACTAAGTGGAATGATTGCTTCAGGTAAACCGACCATTTCTGCTGATTCAATCGCAATTTTAGTTCTCATAGCTGCTGCTGGATTAGCAATACCAACATCTTCATAAGCAGTCACTAAAAGACGGCGATAAAGACTATCTAAATCACCGATTAAACAGAGTCTAGCAGCATAATAAAGGGCTGCATCAACATCGCTTCCCCTAATTGATTTTTGAAGAGCACTTACAGCATCATAATGATCATCATCGTCTTTATCGCCAATATAATTTGGGATTTGGAGAATTGATTTCGTCATTTCTAAAGTAACAGATTGGTTAACAAAAGACATATTTAATATTTCAATAAAGTTTAAGGCAAAACGAAAATCACCGCCACTGGCGTGTGAAATATAATGAAGTGATTCTTCATCAATCTTAAAATTAACTAAATTCTTATCAATTTTTAAGACTCTTTTAATTCCTAAAACCATATCATCTTGAGTAATTTTTTTCACTTCTAAAAGATGACATCTACTTCGAATTGCTTTATTAATCGAAATATAAGGATTAGAAGTAGTGGCTCCAATCAAAAAGATTGTTCCATCTTCAATAAATGGTAGTAAAATATCTTGTTTATCCTTATTAATACGATGTACCTCATCTATTAATAAGATTGTTGGATAATTATTTTTAGCACTGTTAATAGCGTTTTCTAAGTCTTTTTTATTGGAAGTAACAGCATTCAATTTAATATAATTTGCATTTAATTCATTAGCATAAACTTCAGCAATAGTAGTTTTTCCGGTTCCTGGAGGACCAAACAAAATAAAAGATAAAGGAGTTTTAACATTAATTGAATTCCTTAAGATCTTGTTTTCACCAAGAATATGATTTTGACCCACAACATCATCAATTTTTTTAGGTCTAACGCGATAAGCTAATGGTTGTAACATATGTTTATTATATCTCAAAGAAGTTATTTTTTATATATTTATGTATAAAAAAAGAGACTTTTATTGTATATTATTGTTGATGAAAATTGTTATTCAAAATGTTTTAAATGCAAATATTAGCATCGATACCAAGCAAGGGAGTGAAATCAAACGTGGATTTCTTCTTTTTGTTGGTCTAACTCAGGATGATAATGAAGAAATTGTCCGTAAACTTGCTGAGAAAGTTGCTAAATTAAGAATATTTGAAGATGAGAATGGCAAAACCAATTTGTCTTTAAAAGATATTAATGGAGAAATTCTTAGTGTTTCTCAATTTACTTTATATGCTAATGCTAGTAAAGGTAATCGACCAGATTTTTTACAAGCAATGGAGCCTCATAAAGCCAATGAGCTTTATGAATACTTTAATGAAACATTAAGATCACTTGGGTTTGTTGTTAAAACTGGTGTTTTTGGTGCTGATATGAAAGTTAATTTGGTTAACGATGGACCTTTTACTTTAATTTTAGATTCAAAGGAGATTTTAAAATGAAAGTAATGGTTGGCTTAAGCGGTGGCGTTGATAGCGCTATAGCAGCTTATTTATTAAAAGAAGAAGGATATGAGGTTGTTTGTTGTTTTATGCGTAACTGGGATTCAATGGCTAATAATGATTTTTTAGGGAATCCAACATTAGAAGAAGATATGTGTCCGCAAGAAAAGGACTATTATGATGCAATGGAAGTTGCTAAAAAATTAGATTTACCTTTACTTAGAATTGATTTTGTTAAGGAATATTGGGACTATGTATTCTCTTATTTTATTGAAGAATATAAAAAGGGTCGAACACCTAATCCAGATATTTTTTGTAATAAGTACATTAAATTTAAGCCATTTCTTGAATTTGCTCTGAAAAATGGGTGTCAAATGATAGCAATGGGGCATTATGCTAAAAAGAAGGTGGTAGATGGAAAATCTTACTTATATAAAGCAACTGATTTAAATAAAGATCAAAGTTATTTTTTATCACAAATTTCTCAAGAACAACTCTCTAAAACGCTTTTTCCTTTAGGCGATTTAACAAAAAAAGAAGTTCGTGAGATTGCTAAAAAGTTAAATTTAGATTCAGTTCAGGATAAAAAAGATTCTACAGGCGTATGTTTTATTGGCGAAAGAAATTTTAAGGAATTTTTAAAGAACTATATTCCAGCCAAACAAGGGGATATTGTTGATATAAAGACTAATAAGAAAATTGGAACTCATGATGGAGTGCTTTATTACACTTTAGGGCAAAGAAGAGGTTTAGGTGTTGGGGGGATTCATGGATTGGATGCTTCTGGGTGGTTTGTTTGTAAAAAAGATGTTCAAAATAATATTTTATATGTTACAGCTGATAAATTTGATACCACTTTATTAAGTGATGAGGCGATTATTAATCAAGTTAATCTCTTCAATGGTCAAATTGATGATGGAAAAATTATCAGTGCTAAGTTTAGATATCGTCAAACGGATCAAAAAGTAAAAGTATTTAATCTTGAAAATGGTGATATAAGATTAGAATTTCTTGGTGAATATAGTGCAATTACTCCAGGGCAAGCTTGTGTTTTTTACGAAGAAGATAAGTGTCTTGGTGGAGGGATCATTGACAAAATTTATTATAAAGGTACAATAAAATAACTTATGAAAAGAAAATATACAAGATTATTCATCTCAATTGGCATAGTATTCACATATATTTGTGCTGTTTTAGCACTCTTTATTATTGAGGCAAAGGCTTTTAATGTTAATATTGGTTCAAGTCATGCTGGCTTAACAACTTTCCTTTCAGGGCACGTTGCTATAATGGGTGGAAATGTGACTGTTTATCGTGGATTAATTATTGAGGGCGATTATCAAATAATCGAATCACTTACGAGAACTATTTATTTTAAATTCGATTACTTGGCTTTTATTTGTTTAATTATTTCAGCAATTGGGATGATTTTCATGATTCTTTCTTATCGCAGAAAGATCTTATTTCCTCTCTCAACACTTCTTTTTATTCTTTCTTTGATAGGAATTTTATATGAACCTCAATCATTTTTATTAATCAACATCGGTACACTTAATTTTAACGAAATTTTTGATCCTTCTCTTTATAATTCGTTGTTTTTCAATAATGTTTTTGGTTTTATTGCTTTAAATTCAATAATTGTATTTTATGGAATTGGGCGTTCAATCTATTTATTACTTTTCAAAGTTAGACTTGAATAAAATAGTGAATTAAAATATAATTATTAGGTAGAAAAGAAGATTAAACTTAATATTTTTAGAGAGGACTAAACGGTGAAAATGTCTAATATTGAATTAATCAGGCCATTCTCATAGATTAAAATTACTTAAAACTACATCAATTAAGAGCAAATTCTATTTGAATTAGGATGGTACCGCGATAACATCGTTCCTAAACTATTGTTTAGGTTTTTTTATTTTTAAGGAGAAAAATATGAAGAAAATGAGTTCACAAGAAATTAGAAATACATGGCTAAATTTCTTTAAAGAAAGAGGACATATGGTCGAACCAGGAGCTAGTTTAGTTCCTCATAACGATCCAAGTTTATTATGGATTAATGCTGGAGTTTCAGCTTTGAAAAAATATTTTGATGGAAGTGAAATTCCTGAATCAAGAAGAATTGTTAATATTCAAAAATCAATAAGAACTAACGATATTGAAAATGTTGGAAAAACAGCTCGCCACCATACTTTCTTTGAAATGGTTGGCAACTTTTCAATTGGTGATTATTTTCGCGAAGAAATTATTCCATGGGCTTTTACGATTTTGACTGATGAAAAATACTTTGGATTAGATAAAGATAAACTTTATATTACTTACTATCCTGATGACCTTGATACTAAAAAACTTTGGTTAAAGCAAGGAGTAGAAGAATCACATTTGATTCCTAATGAAGGCAACTTTTGGGAAATTGGTGAAGGACCTTCTGGACCAGATACAGAGATATTTTTTGATCGTGGTGAAAAATATGATAAAGAAAATATAGGTTTAGATCTTCTAATTAATGATATTGATAACGAAAGATATGTGGAAATTTGGAATATTGTTTTTTCTCAATTTAATGCTCAAGCAGGTGTTGAACGTAAAAATTACAAAGAGTTACCTCATAAAAACATTGATACTGGCGGAGGTTTAGAAAGATTTGCTTGTATTATTCAAGAAACAGAAACAAATTTTGAAACCGATTTATTCATGCCAATTATTAAACAAATTGAAGAAATTACTGGAAAAGGATATAGTGGTGAAAATTTAATGGCTTTTAGAGTGATTGCTGATCATGCTAGATCATGTGTTTTTGCTTTGGCTGATGGGGCAACCTTTTCTAATGAAGGAAGAGGTTATGTTCTTCGTAGGTTGTTAAGAAGAGCAATGAAATATGGAAAAAAACTCGGCACTCATGAACCATTTCTTTACAAATTAGTTCCAAGCGTAATTGATGCAATGAAGGAATTTTATCCATATATTATTGAAAAGAACGAATATATTCAAAATATTATTAAATCAGAAGAAGTTAAGTTTTTGAAAACTTTGAATAGTGGTGAATTAATTCTTGAATCTATGATTAAAGGAAAAAGTTCATTATCTGGAGAAGACGCTTTTAAATTATATGATACTTTTGGTTTTCCAATTGAATTAACTTCTGAGATTTGTGAAGAATCAAATGTAAGTGTTGATCTTGATGGTTTTAAGGTTTGTTTGAATAAACAAAGAGAACTGGCTAGAAACAATCGTAAGAATATTGATACTTTCTCAAAACAAAGTAAAGACTTATTAGATTTTGATACTAGGAGTACTTTTGATTATGGTGCAAGCGATAGAAAATCTAAGATAATTGGTTTATTTAAAGATGGTGAAAGAGTTGCTCAATTAGAGGATGAGGGTGATGTGATGTTTGATATTACTCCATTTTATGCTGAAATGGGCGGACAAATTGCTGATACCGGAACTATTAAAACAGGTGATAGTCTTGCTAATGTTACATACGTTGGGATTGCACCTAATAAACAACATTTACATCATATTGAAGTTCTTTATGGGGTTTTAAAAGAAAATGATGTTGTTGATCTTTCTATTGATCACAAAAAACATGATGCTATCGTAAAAAATCATAGTGCTACCCATTTATTACAAAAAGCTTTAATTAATGTTTTAGGCAACACAGTTGAGCAAAAAGGTAGTTTTGTTTCTGATGAATATCTCAGATTTGATTTCTCATATTTTGAAAAAATATCTTATAAGGATTTAAACAAAGTTGAAAGATTAGTAAATGAGTACATTAATGACGCTTTAGAAAACGATACACAGGATTTACCAATTGAAGAAGCTCTTAAAACAGGTGCTTTATGTTTATTTGATGAAAAATATGGTAAATCGGTTCGAGTTGTTTCATTTGGCGATGTTTCTAAGGAATTCTGCGGTGGATCACACGTTAAAAATACCTCTGATATTGGAATATTTACAATTGTAAGTGAGGAGAGTATTGCAAGTGGCATCAGAAGAATTGAAGCTAAAACATCTTTAAATGCTTATAATTACTTACACAAAAAGATTGATGTTTTAAATGAAGCTAGGAATTTATTGGATGCTAAAACCATTCAAGATGTAACATTGAAAATCAATTCTCAAATTGAGAAAACAAAAATTCTTGAAGGGGTTATTAAACAACAAATGAGTGATATTGCTAAGATTAAAGCTGATATTTTAAAACAAAAAGCAGTCACAAAAGGCGATCATAAAACTATCATTGAGTATGTGTCAGGAGCTTCCAAAGATTTACTTATCTACATAATAGATGAAATAAAGTTATTAAATAGTAATTTTATAGTAGTATTAGTAGGTGAAGAGGATAATAAGAAACCATGTGTTATTTCAGTTGGTAAAGATTTAACAGCCAAAGGAATTAAAGCTGGCGACTTAATGAAAAAGGTCACAAGCATCTTAGGTGGTAATGGTGGTGGTAAACCAGATCTTGCTCAAGGAAATGTTACTAATGTTGATTTAATTGATAAAGTGAGGAAAGAATTACTTTAATGAATAAATATATAGGATTAGATCTAGGAACAAATTCACTTGGAATAGTAGTAAGTGATTCTTTGGGAATTGTTCACAATAAAGAAAACTATAACTTTGAAAGAGGAAACTATAAAAAGGCGAGAATTCATTTAATTGAATTGATTAATAGAGAACAAATCTATAATATTGTTATAGGATTACCTTTACAAATTGATCGAGAAGAGGGCGAAAGATGTAAATCGGTTCGTCGATTCATTGAAGATCTACAAAAAGAAATGGATAATCTTAAAGTTATATTTTTTGATGAATCTTATTCAACCATAGAAGCAAGAGAAAGACTTGAGGAAATGGGTTTAAAAAAAGATGAAATCAAGAAAAGAATTGACATGATGAGCGCATTTGTTATTTTAGAAGACTATTTAAGGAGTATAAAAAATGGAACCAATTAAAGACAATCAAATCGTGATTAAAGATGATGAGGGAAATGAATATTTATTTAATATCTTATTTACCTTTGTAAATGAACAAAGAAACACAGAATACGTCTATATTTATTCTGATGAAAATGAAGAAGAAGTCTATTGTATGAAATACAATGATAATCATGAATTAGAATACATCGAAGACGAGGATGAAATGGCTGAAGTTGAAGAAGTTTTAGAAGCTTACAACGAAGACCCACAAATTCAAGAAATAAAAGAATAATTGATATTTTACTTATAAAAATGTAGAATAATGAATTGAATGTATAGGAGAAAAATATGCCAACAAATAAAGAAATATTATTAACAGAAGAAGGTCGTGCAGATTTAGATAAAGAGCTAAGAAATTTAATCGATATTGAGAGACCTGATGTTATTGAACAATTACAAAATGCTCGTGCTAATGGGGATTTAAGTGAAAATGCTGACTATGATGCTGCTAGAAATAGACAAGCAAGTATCGAAGGAAGAATCAAGGAAATCGAAAACATTATTGCAGTTGCTAAGACCGTTAAGGAAGAAAAGAAAGCTAAAGTCATTAACATTTCAAATACAGTTGAATTTGAAAGACTTGATACTAATAAAATTGAAAAAGTTAAAATCGTTTCCTCAATTGAAAGTAACCCTTTAGTTGATGATCCAAATCAAATTGTCAAAATTTCTAACGTCTGCGCATTAGGTACAGCCTTAGTTGGTTCAAAAGTCGGAGACGAAGTAACTGTCAAAGTCTTAAAACCATACAATATTAAGATTATTTCCTTTAAATAATTAAAAACAAAAAGCAAAAAAATATTTTTGCTTTTTTTATACTAAAAAATCCTCCAAACTAGCAATCTTGATTGTAAGGAGGAATTTTTTATGCTTTTTAAAATTGTTATTGCGGTTGTTATTTGTACGATCATTGGTTTAGTTGCTTTTCAGTTTGTTGACCCTAATCTTAATAATGGAAACGACACAACTCTGAAGGATGATCCAAATAGAATCAGTATTGGGGTCACAGGAGAGGTAGTTAAGGCTGGAAATTATGTTATTGATGCTAATTCAAATATTGGTAATTTAATTGAAGCAGCTGGTGGTGTGACGAGCAATGCTGATGAGAGGTGCTATTTTATTGATACCGAAATTAAGAAGGGAGAGAGCTACTATATCGCCCCTAAATACGATATTAGCGATGTTTGTGGTAATAATCCAATTGTTAAAACTAATATTAATTCTGCTAATCAGACAGAACTAATGAAAATACCTGGTATTGGTGAAATTCTTGCTTCAAGTATTATTGATTATCGTAAAGAACATGGTTTATTTTACGCTTTAGAACATATTACAAATGTTAGTGGTATCGGTAATGCGAAATTTTCAGAAATCAAAAACAAAATAATCTTGCATTCTGCTGAATGAAATTCTTCGCGATATTTTTAATTTTTATTGCTTCGCTTTTACTTTTTGACGTTAAAACTTTTTTACTTGGATTAATATTTTTCATAATTGGCGCTCTTTTAATCTTTAAAAGGGAAAAAAAGAACAAAAAACTGATAATTTTTACTTTTATTATTGCAACGATTTGCGCTTTACGCATAAATATTGATTTTAATATTCCTAATAAATCAGCTTATAATATGATTGTTATCGAAAAAAAGGATAAATATTTTATTGGATTTGATGGAGTTGAAAAGTTCTATGTTAAAACTGATAAAACCGATATTGATCAATTTGATATTATTTATACCGAAGGTCATGTAAAGAAGATAAATTTTTCTTCACTTGAAAGTGCATTTAATTTTGAGGAGTATCTTCGAGGAAAAAATATTACTAAAGAATTTATTAATAAAACAATTATAAATAAATTTGATTTTCCGATTCAATTTAACGCATATAAAGAAACTATTCTAAATAATTTTGATGATGAAAACGTTAAAAGTATCGTTTCATCGATGCTTTTTAATACAACAATATATGATTCTGAGATACTAATGAAAGCAAAATCTATGCATATGTTGCATATTTTTTCTCAAACTGGAATTTTTATTAGTTTCTTTATCTATTTTCTTATTAAATTGTTAAAACTTAGATTTAGTGAAAAAAAAGCAAATCTAATCGCTTTAATATTGTTTGCTCCATTTCTGCTATATAATATTTTAGATTTTACGATTATTAGAGTGCTTATCTTCTTTATTTTTCGATATTTTAATAAATTTCATTTAAAAAATAAATATTCAAAAATAGAGCAGATATCACTTATAGGAATATTATTTTTAATAATTGATCCATTTGTAATCAATAATGCTGGTTTTTATTTATCATTTCTAATTCAAACTGTAATGTATTTTTCTTATTTATTATTGGCAAAAAAGAGAAAATTTACGAAGCAAATCATTATTAAAACTATTATTTTCCTTCTAGTTTTACCATTTACTTTAACGATTAATCATTCTCTTAATTTTATTAATTCAATTCTCGGCTTTATCTTCTTACCAATTTTCAAAGTTATCTTTGTTATTTTACAATTAAGCTTTTTTAATTTTAAAATTCCATTTTTTGAACAATCTTTAGTTTTTTTCTTCAAATTTTTATTTAATTCTAGATATGAAATTCTAAATATTAATCTTCCGCCTTTTGATCAAATAGGCATATTTTTCTACTTTCTTATTTTCTTTACTAGCTTTTATTTTCTTGAAATTAATTTTAAGAAAGTATATAAAATATGCCTTTTTAGTGGAATTACTTGTTTTGTTTTATACTGTATACCACTAAAGAATTCCTTTACCTATCAAGTTTCCTATATTAATGTTGGCCAAGGAGATTCAACATTAATTAGATATCGAAACCATGTTTCATTAATTGATACAGGAGGTTTAAAGTATACCGATGTTGCAAAAAACTCTTTAATACCATTTTTAAGGAAAAATAGAATTTATAAAATCGATAATTTGTTTTTAACTCATGATGACTATGATCATACTGGAGCAGTAGAAAGTCTACAAAGGGATTTCAAAATTAATAATATTTATAATTATGATAATTTTATCAATTATAAAGATAAAGAGATGGAATTTATTAATTTAAATACTTCCAAAAATTACTGGGAAGATGAAAATGATAAATCACTCGTCCTCTATAATAAAATTAAGAATTTTAGTTTTTTATTTATGGGAGATGCTTCTAAAAGTGTTGAAGAGATGATAATTAAGGAATATCCAAATTTAACATGTGATTATTTAAAAGTTGGCCATCATGGAAGTAATACCTCATCATCAGATGAGTTTATCAACATGCTCAGCCCTCAATATGCCATAATTTCTTGTGGGGAAAACAATATTTATAAGCATCCTCATCAAGCTACAATCGATGTGTTAAATAAATATCATATTAAAATCCGAAGAACTGATTTGGAAGGAACAATTACTTTTAATTTTGTCCTCTAATAGTGTAGAATAAAATCATGATTTATATACTATATGGCAATCAAGATATGATGATTAACAAAAGAATTAAAAAGTTAAAAGAAGCTTTTTTTGGGGATGCAGGGGAAAACGAAAAAAATATTATTAAAATAGATGGATTGGATGATAATTGCATTGAAACTCTAATTTCAGAAAATGGGCAACTAGGATTATCTTTTTTTGAAAAGAAAATGATTATTTTTGATAATGCTAATTTTTTAAGTGCTGATCGAAATCTTAAAGCGCCTAAAAAGGGGCTTGATTATAGTAAGTTAATAACTTTAATTGAAAATTATGATAATGAAGTTGAAATTCTTTTTCTTCTACATAGTGATAAAATCAATAGAGCAAACAAGGTTTTAAAAACTCTTGAGAGTTCTAAGTATTTTAAGTTATTGGAATTTAAGGATTTAAAAAAATATGAATGGCCTGAATTCGTTAGGAAATATTTTTCTTTAAGAGAGTATAGCATCGAAGATTCAGCAGTTAAATTGATAGTTGAACGTTCATTAGGGAACTTAAACACTTTCGTTAATGAGGCCTCTAAACTCATTCTATATAAGGATGATAAAAGTATTAAAGAAGAAGATGTAATAGAAATCTTTAATATCCCTATCGATGATGATGTTTTTAGACTAGCTGGTCATTTAATTAATAATGATATTGATAAAGCTTTAATGGTTTTTAGAGAACTTAAAAGTCACAATATTGAGCCAATTACTTTAATTAGCCTTTTGGCTAATAACTTTTTATTTTTTGATCAACTAATGTTTTTAGTCCAAAAAAGATTAACAAATGCTGATTTAGCTAAAGAATTAGCTTGTAGTGAAGGAAAAATCTATGTTAATAGAGAGATTATAAAAAATCTAACTAAAGAAAAAGTTCAAGGAACTCTAAATAAACTTTATGAGCTTGATCGCAGAATTAAACATAGTGAATTAGATAGGTTTTATGCATTTGAGTTATTTATTTTAAATTTCTAAATAAAAAAAGGACCGAGGTCCTTTTTAAATAGAAAAATTTAACTTTACTATGCAACGATTTCGTTGACTAATGTTTGTAAATGACTTTTTTGTCTAGCAGCGGTTTTTGTATGTAAAATACCTTTACCGATAGCTCTATCAATAATAGAAATAGCTTTAAGTAATGCTGCGTTTGCTTTAACTGCATCTTTTTGATCGCAAGCAACTTTAACTGCTTTTGTTGCAGTTCTTAATTTTGATTTGTAAGAAATATTTCTAATTCTTGCTTTTTCGTTAGTCTTGTTTCTTTTCTTTTGTTGTTTAATGTTTGCCATAATATCTAATCCTCTTAACTTAAAAGATATTACCAAAAAACAAAATTAAAAGCAATGTTTTTATCGCATTTTAATACAAAAAAAGGTATAATTTTTTCGTGAACATTAGAGAAGTTAAAATTTTATATCTGGGAACACCAGAAATTAGTGCTTTTGTCCTCAAAAAGATGATTGAGGATAATTTTAATATTGTTGGAGTGGTAACACAAATTGATAAGGTTCAAGGAAGAAATAATAAATTAGTGGCATCACCTGTTAAAGTTGTTGCACAAGAACACGGAATTAAAATTCTTCAACCTGAAAAAGTTAGAGACATCATTGAAGAAACAAAGGATTTAGATCCAGATCTTATTCTTTGCTTGGCTTATGGACAAATTGTTCCGGAAGACTTTTTAAATATTCCTAAATATGGTTCGTTAAATTTGCATGGTTCTCTATTACCAGCCTATAGAGGCGCTGCTCCTATGCAGTATTCTTTATTAAATGGAGATGCAGTTACAGGGATCACATTAATGGAAATGGTTAAAAAAATGGATGCTGGGAGAATGTATTATAAAGAAGTAGTTGATATTGATAATAACGATAATTATGATACTTTGACAATAAAAATGGCTAAAGCAGCTGCTAAAATAGTAATCGAGCAACTTGAAAACTATGTTAATGGTAAACTTATCGGCGAAGAACAAAATGAAGAATTGGTAACTTTTACTAAAAAAATTATGTTGGAAGATGAAGTAATTAATTTTGATATTTCTGCTGAAGAGGTCAGAAATAAGATTCGAGCCTTAGCAATGACACCTGGAGCCTATTTTGTTTATCAAAATGAAAAATATAAATTGTTTGATGTTGATATTGTCGAGGTATCTGGTTATAAAAGTGGCAGTATTGTTGAATATAATAAAAATGATTTTATTATTGCTTGTGCTAAAAACGCAATCAAAATTAAGATTATTCAAAAACCTGGCAAACGTATTATGAATTATAAAGATTTTTATAATGGTAATAGAGATCTTTTTGTTGTAAAAACAGCTATTAATTAAATGAAAGTATTAGAAATAGGCGTTCATGAAATAATCGATTTCATTCTTAGAAAAGGCGATATTGATAATCGTTATTTTAATGAGACTACAATGCTTGAAGGAACAAGACTTCATAAATATTATCAAGATAGGCAAGGAGAAGACTATGAACCTGAGGTCTTACTTCAACAAGAGATAGTTTTTAAAGATATAATTTTTAAAATATCAGGCAGAGCTGATGGTATATATACAGAAAACGATGATTTTATTATTGATGAAATCAAAACAACCAATAGTGATTTAAACTATTTTCATGAAACTAATTTTGAATGGCATTTGGGACAGGCTGAGTTTTATGCATACATGTATTTGCTAAGGAATAAGTTAAGTGGAATAAAAATTTGCTTAACCTATATCTCTCAGATAGATAAGACTATACTAAAAAAGTACTATAATTATACTAAAAATCAAATTGAAGTTAAGATTTTCGATTATTTAGATCGTTATCATGATTTCTATTCAATTTTGGATAATAAAACAAAGTTTAATAAAGAAAATTTAAAAAATGTTAAATTTCCGTTTAAGGAACTTAGATTCGGACAAGAAAAATTTATAAGTTATACCTATGATGCGATTAAAAACAATACTTTTTATTATATAGAGGCTAGCACAGGAATAGGAAAAACAGCTTCAGCAATTTATGCAACAATCAAGGGAATAGAAGAGAACTTCATTGATCAAATCTTCTATTTAAGTGCAAAAAACACAGGTTTTATTAATACAATTAAAACAATTGATGCATTTGGAAGGCAAGGTGCGCATTTAATCACAACTCAAATAACATCTAAAGACAAAGCATGTATCAATGAAGATATGAAAGGTAAGTGTAATCCAAAAGATTGCAAATATGCTGTAAATTATTATACAAAACTGAACAAGGTTCTTAGTGAAAACATTGAAAAATACGATATTTTTGATAGAAAAAGGATCATCAAGATTGCTCTTGACAACACAATGTGTCCCTTTGAATTAGGATTAGATTTTACTAACTACAGTCAGTACATAATTTGTGATTATAATTATATTTATCATCCAATCTCATATTTACAACGTTTTATTGAAGAAGAGAATCGTCTGTCTAAAACTTTCCTTCTTGTTGATGAAGCTCATAATTTAGTTGATCGTTCTAGGGACATGTATTCTTCGATACTATCTTATAATATATTTAAAAAATGTGCTAAAGACCTTAAAAAAGCTAAAAAAAGAAGTATTTCATCGATTATTAATAAAATTGACAATCGTTTTAAGGAATTAAAACAAAACTTACTTGAGGATCAGTCATTTCTTTTGATGGATGAACCAGATGAAAATTTAAATGTTTTACTGGCGTCATTTAATGAAAAACTTTTAATTTTTAAAGATGAGAATACTGAGTTTATTACAGAAAATGTTACTGATTTTTCACGACAATCATATAATTTTGTTAAAATATTGGAGTTTTTTGATGAACGTTATCGTTATTATTTATCGATTGAACAAGGAGATTTTAAAATTGTTAATCGTTGTTTAGATGCATCTGATTTTTTAAATCACATTTCTTCTAAAATGAGAGGTGGTATTTTATTTAGTGGAACTTTACAACCAAAAAAATACTACAAGGAGACATTAATTAATAACGATAAATATGGATTTGTGAAAATCCAGTCTAATTTTAAAAAAGATAATTTCCTAGTATTAGTTAATAGACGTGTTTCACTTAAATACTCAAAGAGAAACGAAACATTTGAAGAAGTTCAGAATCAAGTTAAAGCTTTCATAAGTGGGAAAGTAGGCAATTATATGATTTTTTGTCCATCTTATGCTTATTTAAATAAATTTAAGAATCAATTTGAACTTAAAAAAGTGAAAGCTATATTCCAACGAATTGGGATGAAAAACGAAGAAAAAGATGATTTTTTAAATAACTTATCTCTTAATCCAAAAAAGACGACTGTTGCATTTTGTGTGTTAGGGGGAATGTTTAGTGAAGGAATTGATTTAGAAGACGATCGCTTAATCGGAGTAGTGGTGATCGGAGTTGGAATGCCCTCATACAATCAAGAGAACTTAATGTCTCAAAATTATTTCGATGAAAAGGGCTTAAATGGCTTTAATTATTCTTTTTTATATCCAGGAATGAGCAAAGTACTTCAAGCAATTGGTCGAGTTATTAGAAGTGAAAATGATATTGGTGCTGCGCTTTTAATCGATACTCGTTATGGTGAAACTAATTACTTAAACTTGTTAAATAATGATCATGACAGTTACAAACTTGTTGAATCAGCAGAAGATATCGAAAAACAATTAAAAACATTTTATCAATATCATAAAAAATGATATATTAATGTGTATGAAATTTGAACAAAGTAAAATAAGAAATTTTAGTATTATCGCTCATATTGACCATGGAAAATCAACATTAGCAGATAGAATACTTGAATTAACTAAAACAATTGAAAAAAGAGAAATGAAAACTCAGTTTCTAGACTCTATGGATTTAGAACGCGAACGCGGAATTACGATTAAATTAAACCTTGTGACCATTAAATATGTTGCTTTAGATGGAGAAGAATATATTTTTAATTTAATTGATACTCCTGGGCATGTCGACTTTACCTATGAAGTTTCAAGATCTTTAGCAGCCTGTGAAGGGGCAATTTTAGTAGTGGACGCTACTCAAGGAGTAGAAGCACAAACTTTAGCTAATGTTTATTTAGCAATTGATAATAATCTAGAAATTATTCCAGTTATTAATAAAATAGATCTAAAATCAGCCCAAATTGAGTATTCAAAACAAGAAATTAAAGATAGAATTGGTCTTGATGGAGATAATGCGGTTTTAGTTAGTGCTAAAACTGGTGAAAATATTGGTTCGATTTTAGAAAGAATTATAACAGATATTCCTGCTCCTAGTGGAAATCCGGATGCTCCGTTAAAGGCTTTAATATTTGATAGTTATTATGATCCTTACCGTGGAGTCGTAGTTGTAATTTGTGTTAAAGAAGGAAAAGTCAAAGTTGGTGATCATATCTTATTGATGACTGCAGGACTTGATTTTGAAGTAACAGAAATTGGTTTGAGAACTCCTAGTGAAATTAAAGTTGATTCTTTACAAGCAGGACAAGTGGGTTATTTATGTGCTCAAATTAGAGATATTAAAGATGTTAGAGTTGGTGACACAATTACCCTTTTTGATGAAAAAGCAACAGAAGCTCTCCCAGGATATAGAGAAATTGTCCCAATGGTTTATTGTGGAATATATCCAACCGATTCAAGAAAATATACAGATTTAAGAGATGCTTTAGAAAAACTTACACTTAATGATTCTAGTCTAAGATTTGATTCAGAAACCTCTCAAGCTCTTGGATTTGGTTTTAGATGCGGTTTTTTAGGTCTATTACACATGGATGTTATTCAAGAAAGACTTGAAAGAGAATATGGTCTTGATTTGATTTTAACAGCACCTAGTGTTGTTTATCATGTTTATTTAAATGATGGAACAATGATTTACTTAGAAAACCCATCACATTTACCAGAACAATCTTTGATTAAATCAATTGAAGAACCATATGTAAAAGCCCATATTATGGCACCAAAGGAATATATTGGTCCAATTATGCAATTATGCCAAGACAAAAGAGGGATTTATATTGATTTACAAATTTTTGATGATATTAGAAATGTTGTAGTTTATGAAATTCCTTTAAGTGAAATTATTTATAACTTCTTTGATAAATTAAAGTCATATACTAAAGGATATGCATCCTTAGATTATGAGTTAATTGGTTACAAAGAAGGTAAATTATCAAAGATGGATATTTTATTAAATAGTGAAGTAATCGATGCTTTAAGTTCAATTGTTTATAAACCAAATGCTTATGAACGTGGTTTAAAGCTTGTTTCGAAACTAAAATCAACTATTCCTAAGCAACAATTTGAAGTTCCTGTTCAAGCTGCTATTAATGGAAAAATTATTGCACGATGCGATATTAAAGCGGTTCGTAAGGATGTTTTAGCTAAGTGTTATGGTGGTGATATTTCACGTAAGAGAAAATTATTAGATAAACAAAAAGAGGGTAAGAAGAGAATGAAGCTTGTAGGAAGTGTTGAATTACCTCAAGAAGCCTTTATGTCGCTACTTTCAATTGATGATGATTAGAGCCTAGTAATAAAATAGTATAAAACTAGTAAATACAACTTTATTAATGATTAAATATGTACTATAATTCTTTTATATAGTAGGAGACAAAATATGGCTAATAATGATATCGCTATTAGATTCTGCAATGAAAAATATTGCACAAAAAAAGAAGTTCAAGACACACTTAAAATCCCAATGATTGATAATATTTGGAATGGAATTCTTGAATATAGATCAAGTTTTATGTACAGATTAACTTTGAAGCACTTCAATGGCTTCGAATATTCTGTTTGTTTAACACCTAATTTAGCTGGAAGAATTAATAGTTTTGAAAGAAAACTTATTAAATCAATGACTAAATATTCAAAACTTGAAAGCACAAATTCTCATTACGTTTTAAGAAAGAAAGCATTTAAATCCATTTTAGAAGAAATTGCTAAAATATATAATATTAATGTTCAAGATAATTTAATTGAAAACATTATTACTGGAAACGTCAGTGTTTTACCGCCTGATGCCTTGATTTTAAATCGCTATTATAGCTGTTTGAAATTTATAGAAGAGAACTTTTTAGGTGAAGTATCTGAAGAAACTTTCTTAAAATTCAATGGGTTGTTAACTGGTGACAGTGAACAAAGCACTTTTAGAACTAATGAAATTGAAAATAATTACAACAAAGTCCTTATTAATAAAGTTTATTTAGGAATACCTGTTAGTTCAATTGATGGAACTATGAGTAATCTTGTTGATTTTATTCATAATTCGAATACAAGTTTATTTGTAAAAGCAGTCTGTGCCTTTTACGCATTTTATTACATCAAACCTTTTGAAACTTATTGTGAAGAAGTTGGTATTTTGTTATTGAAATTAATTTTAGCAAATAATGATGTTGAATCAGTCGCCTCTTTATTTAATTTTGAACAGATCTTAAATAATAGAGATGAACTTGAAAATGTCGTTATCGAAACACAAAAAACTAGAGATTTAACTTATTTAGTTCAATACTTCTTAGATAAATCAGAAGTATATGCAGAAAATTTCTTAGATGAAATTGCTCGTACAAAAGCTGAAGTTATTTCTCACGAGGTTTATAAAGAAGATAGTGATACTGATGAAGAAATTGAACCAACATATGATAATACTCCTACAACTAATTTAAACAGAGTTCCTCAACCTGAAAATCAACAAACACAACTAAATTATGTCTCTCAAGTTGCAATTGGTGATATTCCAGTAGGTTTAAGTGAACAAGAAGCTACAAGACTGGAAATGCGTTTAAAGGAAATGAATCCTAATTTAAGCAATGGTGAAGCATTCTTCTATGCTAGACATTGTACTTTAGGAATGTGTTACACTATTTCTCAATACAAAAAAGAATTAGGGTGTGCCTATGAAACTGCTCGTAGTTCAATGGACAAACTTGTCTATTTAGGATATTATCGTAAAGAGTTATTAAAAAATAAGTTTATTTATACGCCTGTTAGAAAGAACTAGATAAGGAGAAAATATGAATTTACTAGTGTTATTTGAATTACCTACTTGGACTTGGATTTTCATTATTATTGTTTTCTTTGCTGTGATTGGTTTAACTGCTTGGCTTTTACATAAGGTCATTCACAAAAATCAAAAGGAAGAAAAACCAAACGAAGAAAAGCTTGTTGACGAGAATTTAAATAAATTTTTAGAGGATGTTGAAGATCCAGAAACACAAAAACAAATTGAAGAATATGAAAAAAATAATAAAAAGGAAGATAAATAGCCTTTATATTCATATTCCTTTTTGTGAGAAAATTTGTCCATACTGTGATTTTACCAAGGTATTGGCAAATTCTGATTCTGAGAATAAATATATTCAAGAAATTCTTAAAGATTTAGATTATTTTTATCAAAATAAAGTAAAATTTAAAACGATTTACATAGGAGGCGGAACGCCTTCTATTTTAAATTGTGCGAATTTAGAGAACCTTTTAGTCAAAACTTCTAAATTATTGAAATTTGGAGGTGAGTTCACGGTTGAATTAAACCCTGAATCAATAACAAAATCAAAGCTTAAACTTCTAAAAAAATATGAAGTAAATCGTATTTCGATTGGAATTCAAAGTTTTAATTCTAAAATTTTAGAACAAATTGATCGTTCTTATAGTATTAATTATTATGATTTAATTGCTTTAGCTCGTAAGTATTTTAAAAACATCAATGTTGATTTAATATATGGTTTTCATGATCAAACCTTTGAAGATTTTAAAGATGATATTGATCAATTTTTGAAACTAAAAATAGATCATATTTCAGCCTACTCTTTATCTATTAATAAAGGAACACTTTTTTATAATCACAAATATAAAGAAGTAGAGGATGATTATTCTCGAGAACTATATGACTATATGCTTCAAAAGTTAAGAGAAAATGGATTTGAACGTTATGAAGTATCAAATTTTGCTAGAAATAGTAAAAAATCTAAACATAACTTAACCTATTGGCAAAATGATTTTTATTATGGGATTGGGATTGGCAGTCATGGATATGTTGATAATATTCGTTATAATATTTCCGCTAATTTAAGAAAATATCTTAACGGTGAACGTAGTATTGAAAAAGAAGTTGTTGACCATAATGCATTGAAGGAATATTTTTTAATTACAAATTTAAGATTGAGCAAAGGATTTTCATTGAAAAAATATAAAAAAATATTCAATGAAGATTTTTTAGCCACTCATCAAGAAGCAATAAAATATTTAAAAAATAACCATCTAATTGAATATAATAAGCATTATTTTCGTTGTACAGACGAAGGAATTATGCTCTTAAACCAAGTATTGTTGCGACTTTTATAGATTTTTGAAATAATTTTAAATTTTTAGCACATATCACTTGACAGTGCTAATTTTTATGATATTATATTCTTAGCACTTTAGATAAGTGAGTGCTAATGAAGGGAGGGCAATATGAATTTAGATCGAAAACAAAAATTATTTAAATTAATAATTGAAGACTTTATTAAATATGCTCAACCTGTAGGTTCTCATTATTTATTAGAAAAATATGATTTACCTTATTCTAGCGCCACTATTAGAAGTGAGATGTCTGAACTTGAAAAAGATGGTTTATTAGAAAAAACTCATACTTCAAGTGGAAGAATACCTTCGACTAAAGGTTATAAATATTATGTAGAAAATCTTCGAGATCGCAACGTAGACTCCACAAGTCGTAAGAAAATTCTTCAACTATTTCAAAACTCAGGCTCGATTGAAGAAGTTATTAAAGAAAGCTGTGAAATTCTCTCTTCAATGACTAATTTAACAAGTGTAGTCTTAGGACCTCGTTCAGAAAGTGAATACTTGGCTAATATCCAGGTAATTCCTCTTTCAAAAAATAGCTGTACGGCTATCTTTCTTACTAATAAGGGCTATGTTGAGTCAAAAACATTTGTTCTTAATAATGGTATTGAGGTTGACGATGTTAAAAAATGTTTAGAAATGTTGGATTTGAGACTAAAAGGAACAAAAATTTCTGAGTTAGCAAAGAAAACTGAATACTTACAGCCGTTATTTAAAGATTATGTAGAAGATTACAATTATCTCTATTTAACACTTATTAAGACTTTCAGTGATTTGAATTCTGCTCGTAATGAATTTTTTGGTAAAGAAAACCTCTTGTCTCAACCAGAATTTAAAGATGATATTGAAAGAATGCGAATGATCTTTGATTTATTCAATGATCCATCCGAATTTGAAAAACTCTTTAAACACTCTGATGAATTACTACTTGGATTAAATAGCTCGATTGAATATTCCGATGATATGTCAATTATTTCAAAGGAACTTGGACTTGAAGGTGAAGAATATGGACGTATTGCTGTAATCGGTCCAAAAAGAATGGATTACGCAAATGTCATTGCAATGCTTGAATTTATTGGTGAATTAGCCATGAAGAGATTTAAAGAATTGCATAAAGAAGAAAGGGATGATTCAGATGAAGAAGAATGATGAAGTAAAAGATTTTGTTAATGAAGAAGAAAATATTGAAAAAAACGATACAGACAAAGTAGAAGAGTCAAAAAACGAGAAAAAGGGCGATAAGATCGCAAGACTTAAAACTGATGTTGAATATTGGAAAAATGAATACTATAAAGCTTATGCTGATATGAAAAATTTAAGAAAAGATGTTGAAAAAGATCATTATGAAGCAATTAAGTATCGTCTTGAAGGATTTGTCACAGATTTATTAAATGTTCTTGATTCGTTCGATATTGCATTTAAATATGAAGCGCAGAATGATGAAGTTAAAAATTATTTAAAAGGGTTTCAATTTGTTCATTCAAATTTGATAAATATTCTTGAAAATGAAGGGATTCAAATCATTAATCCAACAATTAATACAAAATTTAATGAAAATGATATGGATGCAATCGAAGTTATTCAAGATGACGGTGAAGAAAATTTAGTTAAAGAAGTTCAATTAAAAGGGTATAAACTTCATGACCATCTAATTAGGCCAGCAATGGTTAAAGTTAGTAAAAAAGAAGTTGAAAATATAAAAGAAGCTTAATTTAGGAGGAAAAAATTATATGGCAAAAGAAATTATTTTAGGTATCGATTTAGGTACTACAAACTCAGTTGTTAGTTATTTACAAAGTGATGGTAACCCAAAAGTTATCCCAAACCCAGAAGGAACACTTACAACCCCTTCCGTTGTTGGTTTTAAACCAAACGGCGAAACTGTTATCGGTAATGCTGGTAAAAGACAATCAATTACAAACCCAGATACCATTTCATCTATTAAAAGATTAATTGGTTCAAATGAGAAGGTTCATGTTAAAAATGGTAACAAGGATTTCACCCCACAAGAAATTAGTGCAAAAATTCTTGGTTATATGAAGGACTATGCAAGCGCAAATATTGGCCAAAACATTAAAAAGGCTGTTATTACTGTTCCTGCATACTTTAATGATGCTCAAAGACAAGCTACTAAAGATGCTGGTGAAATTGCTGGATTAGAAGTTGTTCGTATCATCAACGAACCAACAGCCGCTGCTTTAGCATATGGCTTAGGATCAAATAAGACTGAGAAAATCTGTGTTTTTGACTTAGGAGGCGGAACACTTGATGTTTCAATTCTTGACATTGGAGATGGAACATTTGAAGTTATGTCAACAAGTGGTGATAATAAACTCGGTGGAGATGACTGGGATGATGTTATTGCTGATTGGATTAGAGCTCAAATTAAAATTGAAAATGGAATTGATATTAATGATAAAACTGCTTTACAAAGATATAAAGATGCAGCTGAAAAAGCAAAAATTGAGTTATCAAGCTCTTTAGAAACAACTATTTCCTTACCATTCATTGGTCAAGGAAAAAATGGACCAATTAGTTTTGAGACAACTCTTTCAAGAGCTAAATTTCAAGATTTAACTAAACATTTGTTAGATAGATGTATTAAACCATTAGAAACTGCTATTAAAGATGCTAAATTATCATTTAATGATATTAATGAAGTATTATTAATTGGTGGATCAATTAGAATGCCTGCTGTTCAAGAAATAGTTACTAAAATTACTGGTAAAAAAGTTAATTTAAGTGTTAACCCAGATGAAGCTGTCTCAATTGGTGCTGCTATTCAAGGTGGTATCTTAAGTGGAGATGTTAAGGATGTCATTTTATTAGACGTTACTCCTTTAACCCTTGGTATTGAGACTATGGGTGAAATTATGACTCCATTAATTGCTCGTAATACTACTATTCCAACAACAAAGAGTCAAATTTTCTCGACTGCTGCTGATAATCAACCAGCTGTTGATATTGTTGTTTATCAAGGCGAAAGACAAATGGCTAGAGATAACAAATTACTTGGACACTTCCAACTTACAGGAATTAATCCTGCACCAAGAGGAACTCCACGAATTGAAGTTACCTTTAATATCGACGTTAATGGAATTGTTAAGGTTTCAGCAAAAGACTTAGATACCAAAAAAGAACAAGAAATTACTATCAATGAATCAAGCGGATTAAGCAAAGAAGAAATCGATAGAATGATCAGAGAAGCTGAAATCAACAAAGAAAACGATGAAAAAAGAAAACAAGAAGTAGAATTAAAGAATAAAGCTGAAAGTTATATTAACTCAATTGATCAATCTTTAAGAGAAAAAGGTGATTCAATTGATGAAAAACAAAAAGAAGAAACTCAAAAACTTAGAGATGAATTAAAGACAGCTTTGGACAATAACGATATTGAAACATTAAAAAGTAAAATTGGAGACTTAGAAAAGGCTGCTGCATTTATGCAAAATGCTCAAGCTCAACAACAAGAAGCTCCAGTTAATGACAATGCTGGTTCGGATACTAATTCAGCCGAAAACAACAGTGCTAAAAACGATGATGTTATCGATGCAGACTTTACAGATAAAAATTAGTAGTTATTTAGTATAAAAAGAGTTAAGGGGAAGTATAACTTCCCTTTAACCATTTAAAATAGGAGAAATGAATATGGCTGAAAAAAGAGATTATTATGATGTACTTGGGATCAATAAAGCTTCAACACAAGCTGAGATTAAAAGTGCTTATCGAAAATTAGCAAAAAAACTTCACCCTGATAACAAGGAAACTGGTGATGCTGAAAAATTTAAAGAAGCAACAGAAGCTTATAGTGTTTTAAGTGATGAAAGCAAGAAACAAACATATGATCAATTCGGTCATTCTGCATTTGATCAATCAGCTGGAGGACAAAATCCATTCAGCGGAACTGGTTTTGAAGGATTTAATTTTGGCGGTGGTAGCGGTGGTTTTGGCGATTTAAACGATTTATTTGCTCAAATGTTTGGACAAAGCTTTGGTGGAAGAACTTCACAAAACCCTAATGGACCACGTCATGGTGAAAACTCCTTTATGAGAATCAAAATTAATTTTATGGATTCTGTTCTAGGTAGAAAGTTTACAATTCCTCTTACAACTGAACAAACTTGTAAAGATTGTGGTGGTAATGGAGCAAAAAACGGAACTGAGCTTGAAAATTGTTCACATTGTGGCGGCAAAGGCCGAGTCTTACAACAACAACGTTCAATTTTTGGGGTATTTCAAAGTGAAACTGTATGCCCATACTGTAATGGGACTGGAAAGAAAATTAAAGTAACTTGTCCAACATGTAATGGTAAAGGATTTACAAAAAATACTGAAAAAGTTGATCTCAATATACCTGCTGGAATTCAATCTGGACAAGAAGTTTATGTTAGAGGAAAAGGTGGCAGAGGAATCAATGGCGGTCAGAATGGTGATTTAATCATCGAAATTATTGTTGAACCACATAAAACATTTGAAAGAAGTGGTAATGATATTCATATCAATACTCAGATTGATTTCATTGATTTATGTTTAGGAACCGAGATTACTGTTCCTACAATCTATGGGGAAGTTGAGTTAAAAATACCTGCCGGAACACAACCAAATCAAATTTTAAAGCTTAAAGATAAGGGTGTAAAAAGTGTTCGTTCAAAAAATTATGGTGATCAATTTGTTCATATAGAGGCTAAAACACCTACAAATTTATCAAAAGACCAAAAAACTATGCTTGAGAATTTCCGCAGTTTGTCAAAAAAAGATGAAACTCCATTTGGGAAATTTAAAAAGTCTTTTAGAAAATAAGTTAAAAATAAGTAGACAATCATTGCCTACTTATTTTTTTACATATATAATAATAAAGGGGATAAAATATGCCAAAATGTAAATATTGTAGTGCGAGAATTTCTAAATTTGATAAGGATATCTGTCCTGCTTGTGGAGCAAAAAAACCAATTGATTCCCGAGAACAACAAACAACAGATATAACACAACAAATTGATCAAGTTTCAGAAGTTCAATTAAAGTTTAAAACTCGTAAAAAGAAGACCTTGGTCTATTTAGGATCGCTTTTAGCATTTTTTGGTGCAGGCTATTTTTATCTTGGTTTTATCTTGAAAGGATTTATTCAATTTGGGGCTAATTTATTATTAACTGGGATTTGTACCTTAGCTTTCTTTTACGGAGTAGAATTAGATATAGCTATTTCTGTGATTATAGCATTAGTTTTGACATATTCTATTAATTTTTCCTTATATTTATACCATTATTTATTTAATACTATTAAAGACGTAAATGGAGTGTTTATAAAATAAAATGCAACGTTACGTTGTCAACATTCTCGATCGAGACGTTATTTTGTCAAATGATGATATTTTTCATATTAAAAAAGTTATGAGAATGAAGATTAATTCCAATATTGAAGTGATTTACGAAGGAAAAGTTTATTTATGTAGAATCGTTTCCTTAGAACCTTTCAAGGTTGAAATAATTAATATTGTAGAAGAGAATCATGAAATTGATGGTTTTATTCGTTTATTTTATTGTTTACCAAAGGGCGGTAAACTTGAGTTAGTTATTCAAAAAGCTGTTGAAATAGGTTGTAATGAAATCGTTTTAGTAAATAGCGAGAGATCAATTGCTAAAATTTCTAATGATAATGTTGATAAAAAACTTCTAAGATTTCAAAAAATTATTAAAGAAGCAACAGAACAATCAAAAAGAGAAAAACAAATGATTTTAAAGGACGTTATTGAATTTAAGGATATTAAAACTTACAGTGCTGATTTTTCTTTCATTGCATATGAGAGATCTGACTTTAAGGAAGATACGCTTTCTGAAGTTTTAAATACAATTAAAGGAAAAAGAGTTAATATTATGGTCGGAGCTGAAGGAGGTTTTTCTAATAAAGAAGTTGAATATGCTGTTAATAATGGTTATAAACAGATTTCTTTAGGAAAAAGAATTCTTAGAAGCGAAACTGCTTGTATATACGCCCTATCTTTATTATCATTTTATATGGATTAAACATGAGTAAAACAATATTTAAAATTCTTGAAAAAGAACGAAACAACAGAAATTTTCGTAAAAGTGAGGAAGTAGAATTCTTTCAAAAATATTACAATCTTTTGAAAGATGATCCTTATTTTTCAAAATATGCCGATAGAGATAACTTTTTTGATGTCATCAGAGCAAATATTATTATTAAGTCTATTATTAATAAGAATACTTTAGATAATATAATTGAAGAAGAACACATTAACTCAAGGAAAAACAGTAAAGAAGATATGTTAGATAATATTCGTGAAAGATCAACAGGGCTTCCTTATATTAAATACAACGGATATAAAGTATTCATTACTTTTTTCAACAAGGTGACAAATGAAATTTATTCACACAGCACTGATAAATTTGGTTTGGTTCCTTACGATACAATTATTAGAAAATATGGGCAATTCGTTGTTGACCCATTTGAAAATTATAAAATAGATGTTTTTGATTCATTATTTACAAAATTTGTCAAAATTGATGAAGATCCAACAGCAGTTGCTTTTTATCACTATGATTTAAACACAATTTTTATCATTAATCGTCAAGGTTCTTTGGATAATGCTATTTATCTTTTTGATAGACATATTAAAAAAGCAAACAAAGAACATTTACTTGAAAGAATAAAACCTGCAATTAGTGCTTATTTTAATACAAATTTAACTGATTTTATTTTTAATTTATATAACAATCAATTAATTAGCTACCATGTTTTTAGGAAACTATGTAAATGCAAAAACCTTTAACCTTTCAAACTCTATTTTTAGGTTGTAAGGTAAACAGTTACGAAGTTGAGTGTGTTGCTAACGACTTAATTAATGCTGGTTACACCAGCTTTTTGTCATCTGAAGAAGATGCTGAACCTTCGGTCTTTATCATCAATACATGCGCAGTTACCGAAACTAGTGTAAATAAGGATAAGAAGATGATTAGACATTATCGAACTTTGTATCCTAATTCAATATTTATAGTAATGGGATGTTATTCTCAATATGATTATAAGTATGTATCAGAGATATTAAATGCAGATATAGTTATTGGCACAAATAGAAGAGTTAACATATTATCACTAATAAACGACTATAAATCTACTAATGGTAAAATAATTCAAATTGATGACGAAAAAGATGTCAAGAAGTACGAAAGTATTCAGCTTAATAAATTCTTATTTAATACAAGAGCTTATTTGAAAATTCAAGATGGCTGTAATAATTTTTGTTCATATTGTTTAATCCCCTATGTTAGAGGAAGATCTAGAAGTAGAAAAAAAGAGGATGTTCTCAGTGAAGTAGGTCGCTTAATCGATAATGGTTACTCCGAAGTAGTTTTGACTGGAATTGATACTGCGAGCTATGGATTGGATTTATACGATGATTATACATTTAGTGATATGGTTGAAGAAATTTTGGTTTCTTATCCTAATTTATACAGATTGAGAATTTCTAGTATTGAAGAAAGTCAGATTGATGACAAATTTTTGAAATTATTAGCTATCTATCCACAAATTGCTGATCATTTACACATTCCATTACAAAATGGCAGCGAGAATGTTTTAAAAAGAATGAACAGAAAATATAATCTGGTTAATTATGTCAAAAAAATAAATGCAATAAGAGAAATTAGACCTGATATAGCTTTAAGTACTGATGTAATTATTGGTTTTCCAGGAGAGTCTGAGGATGACTTTTCAATGACTTATAATTTTATTAAAGAAATTGGATATTCAAAAGTTCATGCATTTCCTTATTCTCCAAGGAAAAACACCGTTGCCGAAAAACTAGATAATCAAATTCCACAAGAGGTTAAAAAAGATCGTACTAGATGTCTAATTGCATTATCAAATACGCTTGAAAAACGCTATAAATCAAAGTTTATTGGCAAGGAAATTGAGTTTTTGTTTGAAAGCTTTAATGAAAAAGACGGAAAATATAAAGGACACTCCTCCAATTTTTTAGAAATTTCAGTAAAAAGTTCTGTCAATTTATGCGGTAGGACAAAAGTAGTAAAATATAAGTAATTTTGTCAGTGTCAAAATTTATTTAGTTGATTTAATCGAACAAATAACTATTTTACTATATTATGTATAAAATACTTGCTATTTATATATAACTCTTTATAATATTAATAGTTTAGGAGGAAATTATTATGGCAGTACCTTTCAGAAGAACGAGTAAAACAAGAAAAAGATTAAGAAGAAGTCACTATAAATTAGAAATTAGTGGACTTGCAGTTTGCTCTCATTGTGGCGCTATGGTTAAATCACATCAAGTTTGTCCAAAATGTGGTTATTACGATGGCAAACAAGTAATCGATGTAAAATAAGCTTTTTATAAAGTTTATTTTTTTATTAAGGAGAAATTATGAAATATAATAAATTTATTGACGATACCGTCTTAAAACAAGACGCAAGACGCAAAGATATTAAAGCTTTATGTAATGAAGCAATTGAATTTAATTTAATGTCTTGCTGTATTAATCCTCACTATGTGAAATTAGCTAAAAAGCTTTTAAAAGATAGCGATGTTAAAGTCTGTACCGTAATTGGCTTTCCTTTAGGAATGAATACTACAAAAGTAAAAGTTTATGAAACTAAAGATGCTATTAGAAATGGTGCAGATGAAATCGATATGGTCATTAATGTTGGTTCTTTAAAAGATAAGAAATTCAAATTAATCGCAAAAGAGATCGCTGCAATTAAAAAAGTATGCGGACCAGAGCATATTTTAAAGGTTATTATTGAAGCATGTTTATTAAATGATAAAGAAATTGAAGCAGTTTGTTTATTAGCAAAAGAAGCAGGAGCTGACTTTGTTAAAACTTCTACCGGCTTTTCTACTGGTGGAGCAACCGTCCATGACGTTGCTTTAATGAGAAAGACAGTTGGACCTGATTTAGGTGTTAAAGCCTCAGGTGGTGTTAGAAGTCACGAACAAATGTTAGAAATGATCGAAGCTGGTGCAACCAGAATCGGCGCTAGTAAGGGCGGATCCTTACTTGAAAAAAAGATTGATTAGTTAGCAGAATTCATTTACAATGTTAAAGATAAAAAAAGGAGGTGAGAGCAATGTCCAAAGTAGTATTAAGAGAAGGTGAGACCCTCGATGAGGCTTTACGTCGTTTTAAAAGACAAGTAAACAAGGCTGGAACCATCCAAGAATGTCGTAGAAGAGAATTTTATTTAAAAACTAATTTAAAGAGAAAACTTAAAAGCGAAAACGCTAGAAAGAAATTTAGATAAAACCTTAGAAATAAACCACAATGCAAAATTTGTGGTTTTTTTATACCAATTTTTTCAATAACTAGCATTCTTGTATATAGGAGGGCTAATAATGAAATATTTTATTAATCAGATTGGTAGTAAAGATTGCGGTTATGCCTGTTTAAAAATGTTAATGGCTATTGTTTATAAGCGTAAAGATTTTTTGTTTTATCCAATAGGTGATATTGATACATCTTATTCTTTAAAGGATTTAATGGGAATTGCTGCCAAAGAAGGAGTAAGCATCAGTGCTTATCGAGCTCAAAAGAAAGAAGATATCTTTAAAAAAATGGTAAAGGCGCCATTTTTGATTCCAGTCAAAAGTGGAGATTTACTCCACATGTTGTTAGTTAGAAAAGTTCGTAGAAGAAAAGTATATGTTTTCGATCCAAAAAATGGCGCCTACTGGATTAAAAAAGAGAAGCTCCTTGATATCTGGAACGGGGAGATTTTAGAGGCGACAGCACATACAGGAAGCGATTTTAAAGTTAAAAAGACGAAATTGATTCCATTCAAAACTCAGTTTTTTACTATTTTTAGCCAAATTATGAGTTTTTTATCGTTAGTCGTAGCTCTTTATTTTATAAATGAGGAGATTAGTTTTTTAGTACCATTAGGTTTTTTATTAACATATATTATACTAGAATTTATTTTTGAACGAATATTAGTTTCAGGGATGAAAAACTTTGATAAACAAACGCTTATTCCAGAATTCTCTTCAAATCGTCGTAATTTTAAAGAACGATACATTAAAATGAATAAGTTTAAATCTATGATTTTTGCAAATCCTGTACAATTTGTTGGGACAGCAATGATTAGTTTATTCGCGTTGGTGTTACTTGGTATTAATTCTTATTTGAATTTAATTGGTTTTGGAATTATATTTCTTTTTCAAATTGGATTTCATTTTATTTTTAAGTATTATTTTAAATATCGTCGAAATGGTTTAGAAGAGTTAGAAAAGGAACTTAATGCATCGGTTTATGCAAGCAAAGAAGAATTCAACGATAAATTAAAAAGACTCAATGAAGAAACATATAAGTATGTTAGTCTCTCTAATAGTAAAAAATATTTAATGACTTTTTTAATTTTTGCTATTTCCCTATTTTTAACGGCACTTTCGGGTAATATCTCAATAAATTTTATGCTATTTCATTTTTTCATTATGGTTTATTTATTTGAAAACATTGAAAAATTACTTAATGTATCTGAAAATCTTGAGGAATATAATAAATACAAAGCACTCTATCTATTTTATTTTAATAAATATTAATTGTTAATTGAATTTATGGTAAAATATGAGCATGGAAATAATCGTCAGTAATCAAACACGCCACCTTTTATATAAATATAAAAAAATATATAAACACTTATTTGAAATTGGTTTAAAAACACTCAATAAAGGCGATAATTATTGTTTATCAGTAACTTTTGTTAATAAAGAAATGATTAAAGAAATTAATTCAGCTTATCGAGGAATTGATAAACCAACAGATGTTATTTCTTTTGCTTTTTTAGATGATAAGAACGAAATTATTATCAATGAAGCAATGCCAATCAATTTAGGAGAAATCTATATTTGTTATGATGTAGCAAATGCCAATCGAAAAGTTTATGGAAACTCTTTAAAAAGAGAACTTTCATTCTTATTTGTGCATGGTTTACTACATTTATTTGGATATGATCATATAAAGAAAGAAGATGAGGAAATTATGTTTCCTCTACAAGAAGAGATTCTAAAAGGAGAAAAGAAATGAACGAAAAAGAGTTAGTTGAATTGGCCAAGAAAGCCAGAGAAAATGCATATGCACCTTACTCAAAATTTAAAGTTGGAGCTGCAGTTATTGCAAACGATGATCGTGTGTTTTTAGGAGCTAATATTGAAAATGCTTCTTATGGTTTATGCATGTGTGCCGAAAGAAATGCTCTATTTAACGCTGTTTCTAATGGAATTAAGCCAAAAGAAATTAAAGCTTTAGTAATTATTGCCGATACAGATAAGCCAGTTTCACCATGTGGGGCTTGCCGTCAAGTGATTGAGGAATTATTAAGTAAAGATACACCAATTATCCTTTCTAATCTTCACGGTGATATTAAAATTACCAATAGTGTAGAATTGCTACCTTATGCATTTTCTGAATCGGATTTATAAAATATGAAGAGCGGATTTGTTAGTATTGTTGGTCGTACCAATGTCGGGAAGTCGACATTAATAAATGCCATTTTAGGTGAAAAGATTTCGATTATTTCTCCAAAAAGTCAAACAACTCGTGATTCTATTCAAGGAATTTATAATGATGAGGAATCACAAATTATTTTTATTGATACTCCAGGAATTCATAAACCAAGCTCCGAACTTGGTAATAGTATGGATAAAATGGCCTATAATACAATTAGAGACTGCGAAATTGCAGTGTTTTTAGTTGATGGATCAAAGCCTTTTTCTGAAGGCGACCAATATTTATTTGATCATTTAAAATTTGATTGTAAATTAATTGTTTGTTTTAATAAAATTGATTTAACTAATATTATTTTGATTAATAAACTAAAAAATACATATAAAGAAAAGTTCCCTGAGGCAATATTTATCGAAATTAGTGCTTTAGAAGGCTTTAATGTTGATGGTTTAATTAAAATTATTAAAGAAAACCTTGATGAAGGACCTCAATTTTATGATGTGAACATGATCACTAACAAAGATTTGAAGTTTAGAGTTCAAGAAATCGTTAGAGAAAAAGCTTTGCATTTGCTCAGTGAAGAAGTGCCGCATGGAATTGCAATTCTTTGTGATGATATTGATTTTGGGCAAGAGAAAAACATCTTTGTTAAGATCATTGTTGAAAGAGAATCGCACAAAGGAATCGTTATTGGACAAAAAGGTAAGATGATTAAAAAGATCGGTACTCGCGCTAGATTGGATATTGAAAAATTAATAGGAAGACATATAAACTTAGAATTAAACGTACAAGTAGTAGATAATTGGAAGAATTCTAGTAGTTTTTTAGCAAAAATAGGATATAAATAAAAAAATGTTTTTTGTCAAAGGGCTCGTATTAGCATCATATAAATATCGTGATTATGATTTAATGTGTAAAGTTTTGACTGAAAAAGGGGTTTTGTCTTGCAAGATTGTAGGAGCTCTTAGGAAAAATAACAAAAATAATTATTTAGCAAATAAATTTACAATTGCAAACCTAGAACTTTACCGTGGCGGACATGGTGGATATAAAATTAAAACCGGCGAAACTTTGAAAACATATATAAATATTTTTACTGACTATAAGGCACTATATTGCTTAAATTTTATGACTGAAATCAGTCTTAGAGCAGTTATTTTGGAGGATTTTGACATTCTATTTCAAGCAATAGAGCGATATCTTGATCTTTTGGAAGAAGGTTTTTCACACATAATAATAGCTTTATGCTATTTAGTTTTAGTCTTTGAATCCACAGGTTATAAAGATTTTTTTGAAACATGTTATAGTTGCGGTGAAAAACGACCAATCGTTGGTTACTCTAAGGTCATAGAATCATTTGTTTGTGAACATTGTTTCATGCCAAATCAGAAAAAATTTGATGAAACGGAATTGAAGATTTATAACTTTTTTAAGAATAAAGAATTTCTCCATCCTGAGAAGTTGGATATCACTGAAGCAGAAGCAAAAAAGGCTTTTGAATTCTTCTATAATGTGTATACAAATATTTATATAACAAGGCTTCAAAGCGTCTGGTTATTACTAGAGAAAAGCCTACAACTATAGGTTGACAAAGGACACCACTTTTTAGTAAAATTGTCCGAGTACGAGGGAAAAATATGAATAATGAATTCGAGAAATTGACCACTCATTTGCAAACTTCTGGGTTTGTATATCAGGGGTCTCAAATTTATGGTGGTTTGTCTAACTCTTGGGATTTTGGTCCTCTAGGCAGTGAATTAAAAAATAACATTAAAAAAATATGGTGGCAAAAGTTCGTTAAAGAACAACCTACTAACGTTGGTATAGATGCCGCTATTTTAATGAATCCACGTGTTTGGGAAGCTACTGGGCATATTAAGACCTTTAATGACCCATTAATTGATTGTAAAAAATGTAAGTCTAGACATAGAGCTGATGATCTTGTTTCAAATCAAAGACCTGATGCTGATGTTGAAGCGATGAATAATGACGAACTTATGGAATTCATTAGAAATAATGAAATTGTTTGTCCTGTATGTGGTTCGGCCAATTTCACGGATATCCGTCAATTCAATTTAATGTTTAAAACTCATATTGGCGTTACTGAAGAATCAAAGAATGAAGTCTATTTAAGACCAGAAACAGCTCAAGGTGTTTTTGTTAACTTTAAAAATGTTCAAAGAAGTACAAGAAAAAAGATTCCTTTAGGAATTTGTAATATTGGAAAGTCTTTTAGAAATGAAATTACTCCAGGGAACTTTATTTTTAGAGTTCGTGAATTCGAACAAATGGAAATGGAATTTTTCTGCAAACCTGGAACAGACCTTGAATGGTTTAGTTATTGGAAACAATACTGTTTAGATTTTATCGATTATTTAGGTATTAAGAAGGAAAATCTAAGATTTAGAGATCATGATCCTAAAGAACTCGCTTTTTATTCTAAGGCTACAACCGATATAGAATATAAATTTCCATTTGGCTGGGGTGAAATTTGGGGAATTGCTGATCGTACTGATTATGATTTAAAGCAACATGAAAAATTTTCTGGAGAAAAGTTAGACTATTTAGACCCTGAAACTAATGAAAAATATGTTCCATTTTGCGTGGAGCCTTCAGTTGGTCTTGAAAGATTATTTTTAATGATCTGTGCTGATGCTTTTGAAGAAGAAACTTTAGAAAATGGAGATGTACGCAAAGTTATGCATTTAAAACCATTTTTAGCTCCATATATTGCTAGTGTTTTACCACTTTCAAAACAATTGAATGATAAAGCTAAGGAAATTCAAAATGAACTTAGTAAATATTTCAGTGTTAATTTTGATGAAACTGGTTCAATTGGTAAAAGATATCGTCGAAATGATGAAATCGGAACACCTTATTGTATTACTGTTGATTTTGAGACTGAAAATGACCATTCTGTCACAATTAGAGATCGTGACACGATGAAACAAGAAAGAGTTAAAATTAAAGACTTAAAAGATTACTTATTTGGGAAAGAACATCAATAATGGCCGAAAACAACCAACAAGATTTATTTAAAACTATTGTTCAAAAAGCTGATATTGTTGAGGTTGCATCTCATTATTTAAAACTGACAAAAAAAGGTAATAACTATACAGCTCTTTGTCCTTTTCATAATGATAAATCACTTGGAAGTTTTTATATCAATCAAGAAAAACAAATTTTTAAATGTTTTAGTTGCGGAATGGCTGGAAATGCTCTTAATTTTATTAAAGAAATTGAAAATATTTCATGGAAGGAAGCAGCTGTAAAATTATGTGAAGTTGCTGGAATCGATGAACCCGAACTTCGAAATAGCATTGTAACTAAAACTGTTTCAGAAGATATCAAACAAATTTATGATTGTTTACAAGCTTTATCTGATTTTTATGTTTTAAGTTTAAAACAATCTGAGGATGGTGCTGAAGCTTTGGAATATTTACATAAACGTGGTTTAAGTGATGAGATTATTGATTATTTTAAAATTGGTTATGCTCAAAAACGAGGAGAGAATGCAATAAATTTTCTTACTTCAAAAGGTTTTAGCTTAAAGACGATTGAAGAAGCTGGAATTGCTTCATTAAATTCGGAACATATTAAGGATTTTAATTATGATCGTGTTATCTTTCCAATTACCAATGAAGAAGGTAAAATTGTTGGTTTTAGTGGAAGAACTCTTAAAAATGATGGTTTAGAAGCTAAATATATCAATACAAAAGAAACAAAGGTTTTTGTTAAATCAAAGATTATTTACAATTATTCAAATGCAATTAAAGAAGCTCGTAAATTTAAATATGTATATTTAGTTGAAGGTTTTATGGATGTAATCGCTCTTAATCGAGTTGGAATTACTTCAGCTATTGCCATTATGGGAACAGCTTTTACACAAAACCATTTACAGTTATTAAGATATTTAAATGTTGAAGTTCGCATCTGTTTAGATTTAGATAGACCTGGACAAGAAAACATGGCGAAAATTATTGAACTTTTTGAAAAAGGTAATATTCAATATAAGATTGTTGATAACACAGTTACTTTTAATGAAAAGGATCCTGATGATATTTTAAATAAACATGGAGCGAATGTTCTTGAAGAATACTTAAATACATTAGTTTCAAAAGGAGATTGGTATTTCAACTTTTATACCCATGGACTAGATTTAAAAACATCTTCAGGTAAAAGAGATTTCTTCCTTGCTTATAGTAAAATTTTATTAGAAACAAATGATGAATTCTATCGTAGTTCATACATTGATAAGGTAATTAATGTAACAGGATATAGCAAACAAACAATCCTAAATTACTTAAAAAAACAAAAAGAAGCAACTAAGATTGAAAACACTAGTGAAGTTAATGATTATGATCCAACTTTATTTCGCAATAAAAGGAATAATGTTCCAGTTGTCATAGATCGTTTAACAAGAATTCAAAAAAGGATTATCGAGCTAATGCTTGAAAATCCTGAAGCATACAATTTGTTTTCTGAAAAAGTTGATTACTTACCAGTTAAAGATTATCGCGCTATCGCTAATATTATTGGTGAATTTGCTGTTAGTAATATGAGTAAAAGCTCTGATGGTTTAAAAGATATTATTAGTTATGTGAATAATTATTATCAAGATGACTCAGATTTTGCAAAAGAAATCATCTCAATGATCATATCAATTGATTCAGAGAGAAATGATTCTGATCCTAAATATACAGAGTTAGAATTCAATGATTTAATAGAAAAATTAAAAGAAAATAAAGAATATAAAAGATTAAAGGATGCTTATCTCCTTGCTTCAGTTGGTAAAACCGAAGAAGAGAAGGCATTGCTTGTTAAATCATATGCAACTAAATATAAAGATCAAATCATTGAAAATGATAAGAAAAGGAGACCAAAAAATGGCCACAAATAAGAAAAACGATTATAGTAAAGAAGTGAAAAGTGCTTTAAAGGATTTAGATAAATTATTAAAAGCAAAAGGAATTATCATCGATCAAGAAGACGAGGGTGATGTTTATGAAACTTTAGAAGAAATCTTAAAGAGATTTGAAAAAGAATATTCAGATCTTAAAGTTATTGATCAAGATGAATTACTTGAAGCAACAAGAATGTTTGATTTAGACGATGAAGATTATCAAAAAATTTATGACCATTTTTCTGAAATTGGTTTTAAATTATCAGGAGTTGATGATGAATTAGAAAACTTCACTGGTGAAATTTCTGAAGATTTAGTTCCTGAACTTGATGTTGAAGAAAAAGAAGTAGCTATCGCTCAAGAAGAAGTTATTGATGATAATAACATTAATACTTATGCAGTTAGTGATGTTAAGGTTAATGACAGTGTTAAACTTTATCTTCGTGAAATTGGTCGTGTACCTCTTTTAACTGCCGAACAAGAAAAAGAAATCGCTATTCGCATTGAAAATGGTGATGAATACGCTAAACATGAATTAATCAATGCTAACTTAAGATTAGTTGTTTGTAATGCAAAACATTATATCGGACGCGGACTACCACTTTTAGATTTAATTGAGGAAGGGAATCTAGGTTTAATGAAAGCTGTTGATAAATTTGACTATAAACTTGGAAATAAATTCTCTACATACGCCACTTGGTGGATTAAACAAGGAATTGCACGTGCAATTGCTGATCAAGCTAGAACTATTCGTATTCCTGTCCATATGGTTGAAACTATTAACCGTATCTCAAGAGCTCAAAGACAACTTGTTCAAGAATTAGGTCAAGAGCCAACTGCTGAACAAATAAGTATAAAATTAGAAGGTGAAATGTCTCCTGAAAGAGTAAGAGAGATTCAAAAAATTGCATTAGAACCTGTTTCTTTAGAATCACCAATTGGTGAGGAAGAAGATAGTCATTTAGGCGATTTTGTCGAAGATAAGGAAAGTATTTCACCAACAGAATTTACAACTCAAACTCTTAGAAGAGAAGCTCTTTATGATGTTATGTCTGATTTAACTGATCGCGAAGAAAGAGTTTTAAGATTAAGATATGGTTTAGATGATGGAAAACCAAAGACATTAGAAGAAGTCGGTAAAGAATTTGGTGTTACCAGAGAAAGAATCAGACAAATTGAGTATAAAGCTATTAAAAAATTACAACACCCCACTAGAACAAAAAAGTTAGATGATTTCAGATAGATTAAAACAAATAGGAGATTTTATCCCATTAGATAATATCGGCGTAGCTGATATTGGAAGCGATCATGGCAAAGTATTGTTATATATTTTATCACGTGGCTTTAAGGGAAGACTTTTAGGTGTTGAAAACAAAAAAGGACCATATGATGGCTTAAAAAGTGCAATTTCAGGCACTCCAATTGAGGCATCACTTAGTGATGGCTTAGAAAAAATAGATGAAACTATCGATACCTTAATTATTGCAGGTATGGGTTTTTTGAATATTAAAAGTATAATTACTGAAAATAGTAATAAATTAGTATATATTAAGGATATTATTGTTGATTCTCATAATAACATTCCTGAGTGTAGAAAGTTTTTTACTGAAATAGGTTATTTTATTTACAACGAAAAAATAGTTTATGAAAATAATGTTTATTATGAAATTCTTCACTTTCAAAAAGGAAGGAAAGTCTATGATGAGGTTGATATTAAATACGGGCCTATTCTTAGAAAAAATCGTAATAGCGTTTATCTTGATAAATATAATAAAATATTAATGAATTTAAACTCATTATTACCAAAAATAGGTAATGACGCAGTAAAAAAGCAAGAAATTGAAGAAGAAATTGAAAGTATTCAGAGGGAATTATGAAAACATTATCGTTATTAAAAAAATTAGCTCATTTTTTTCCTAAGAAATATGCTTATGAAAATTATGATTTTCCTGGTTTGCAAATTGGGAAGCTTAAAAAAGATACTAATTGTGTTTTAGTATGTTTGGATTTTGATGAGGAAGTTTACAAAATAATGGTTGAGAGGAATCTTTTTAAAGAAGTTGATTTAATTATAACTCACCATCCTTTTATATATGGAACACGTGCCAAAGTCTTAAAAGGTGATGAAAATAAGGCTAAACTCACACATTTAATGGAAAAACACGGTATTCCTATTTATTCCTTTCACACTAATTTTGACAAGGGTCAAAATGGTATGAATGATGCTTTAGCAAACAAATTAGAATTAAAAAATATACATTCGTTAGAATTTAATGATATGGGACGAGGTGGAGAATTAACTAACCCGATGGAAATTCATGATTTTGCACATTATGCGAAAGAGAAATTAGGTGTCTCTTACTCTTTATTATTAAATTATGGTGTAAAAACAATTAAAACAGTATCTATTATCGGTGGTGGCGGCTGGGGTGCATATAAAGACGCAAAAGACGCTGGGTATGATATTTACATCAGTGGTGATATTCCTCATCATGGAAGAAGAGGAGTTATTTCATTTAACTGCAATTATTTAGATATGCCTCATGAAATAGAGAGAATATTTATGAAACAAATGTCATCGATTATTCAATCATTCGATCAAGACATAAAAATAATTGAAATTGATCATGAAAAATTACCAGAGCTTATCTAAATAATCTATTATTTTATCAACTTCATTACTTGGAAAAGAAGTTGAGGACACAACAAGAATTTTATCATCATTTTTAAGTTTAATTTTCATTAATTCTTCAAGTGAATTAATTAAATAACTATGACCATTAGCAGAATTAGCGGCTTTTAAAATTGAATTGGCATTTGAACTATGGATGCTTCCTAATATAATAGTTTTATCATAAAATTTAGTGAGATATTCAGTCTGTTTGATTCGATATTCTATATTTTTGCATGTATGATCGAGAATTTCGATATTAATAAATTTTGTTTTAATTTGAGATATAATGTCTTTTAACATTTCACCAGATAAAGAACTTTGGTTTGTAATAACAATGTTATCTTCTACAAAAAAAGGTATTTTATTTAATGAAAAGTTCTTATAATCAATAAAAAACTTATCATTTTTTATGTATTTAAATGACTCTGTAGCTTCTGTATGATTCATTTTTCCTATATAAATTATTTTTTTCTTTGGATCGAGAGTCAAAAGAGAATGATTTATTTTTGTAATATATGGGCAAGTTAAATCAAAATAACGAATTTGTCTTCTTGTTAACTCATCTGTTAAGTCTGTAAAATGTCCATGAGATGGCAATATAACTGCATCTTTATGCGTAATATTATCAAGAATATCTGGACTTAAAAAATTATCAGAAACAATAGTTTGAATCTTATAATCAGCTAATTTCTCAACGAGCAATTCATTATGAGCTAACATTCCAAAAATATAAATATTATCAAAAATTCCTTTTTCTCTAATACTCATTGCTTGCTTAATTGAATTTTTTACACTATCGCAATACCCCAGTGGATTGATATATCTTATTAACATAATTTATTTTAACATTTATGTTATTTTTAATGAATAGTTTGTTGAAATCATGTATAGTATAAACATGAAATTCAACGCATTTAATCTTAAACCAGAGCTTATTAAGACTTTGGAAAAACTTGGCTATACAGAACCAACAACCATACAAACAACAGTTATTCCAAAAGCTCTAAAGGGCGAGAATATAATTGTTCAAAGTGAAACAGGAAGTGGTAAAACCCACTCTTTTTTAATCCCAATTATTAATAATCTGGAGTTTAATTCAAAATTACAAACTATAATTATTTCACCTACACGTGAATTGTCCAAACAAACTTTTGATTTTATTAAGTGTTTTGAGGCTGATTACCCTCTTTTAAAAGTAAAACTTTTTGTTAGTGGTATAGATATTAAAAGAAGTATTGAATCTTTTGAAAATGGAGCAGAAATTATAGTTGCTACACCAGGAAGATTAAAATATTTATTAGAAAATACTAAGATTGATTTAACGAGCGTAAAAACCATTGTTCTAGATGAAGCTGATATGTTAATGGATGAAGATTTCTTTATTGATATTGATAAAATAGTGACTATTGTTAAAAAACCTCAAATAATGGTTTTTTCAGCAACAATCTCTAAAAATGTTGAAAATTTTTTAACAAAATATATTTCTTCTGATTATAATATTACTTCTGAAACGAATAATTTATCGTCGAGCACAGTCACGCATAACTTTATTAACACCAAGCATCAAAGCAAATATGAAATTATTCTTCGTTTTATTGAGCAAAAGAATCCATTTTTATTAGTTTTGTTTGCGAATTTAAAAGAAGATGCTAATAAGATATATTCTTTTCTGCGTTCTAATAAACTTAAAGTTGGTCTTTTAACAGGCGATTTACAATCTAGAGAAAGAAAAGCTGTATTGAAAAGGATTAAAAATCATGATTTTCAAGTTGTTGTTTGTTCAGATATAGCTGCTAGAGGACTTGATATTCTTGATGTCTCTGATGTTTTAAGTTTTGATTTACCTAGTAATCTAGAATACTATTTTCACCGTGCAGGAAGATGTGGTAGGATGCATAAACAAGGCGACAGTTATGTACTTTATGATTCAGATCACTTAAAACTAATAACAAGATTAATTGAACAAGGTATAGTTCCTAACTACTTAAAATATACTGAAAATACACTAGTAAACGACAAATCACCTTTTAAAACAGTTGTTAGAAGAAAGAAAGTTGATGAAGTACTTGAAAAAAATATTCAAAGAATTAAACATGAAGCTCCAAAAAGTGATGTAAAACCTGGATATAAGAAAAAAGTAAAAGAACAAATTCAAAAAGAAAAGAAAAGAAGAAAACGCGAAATTATTCAAAAAGATATAAGAAGACAAAGAGAAGAACGTTACAAAAATGGAAAATAATTTGATAATTGGATCACATGTTTCAATGAGTGACCCAGACTATTTTTATGGTACCATTGAAGAAACTATTAAAAATGGAGCCAATGCTCTTATGTTTTATACAGGCGCTCCTCAAAATAGCCGCAGAACTGACTTAGAAAAATGTAAAATAGATGAAGCTTTAGAATTAGCTAATAAAAATGGCTTAAGTTCAAAACATTTTATTTGTCATGCCCCATATATCATTAATTTAGCTAATAGAACCGATGAAAGTAAATTTCAGTTTGCATTGGACGTATTGATTAATGAAATCAATAGAACTGCAGTATTTAAATGCAAATTTTTAGTTCTACATCCTGGATCTCATGTAGGTTCAGGTGTCGAAGTTGGTTTAGCCAATATTATTTATGGCATTAATCAAGCTTTAAAAAGAACAAATGGAGTAACAATTTTATTAGAAACAATGGCCGGAAAAGGCAGTGAATGTGGAACTGATTTTCAACAAATTAAGCGTTTAATTGATAATATTGATGATAAATCCAGAATAGGTGTTTGCTTAGATACATGTCATATTCATGATTCTGGTTATGATGTAAATACTGATATTATCGGTCTTTTTGATGAAGTAATTGGCCTTGATTATTTAAAATGTATTCATCTAAACGACAGTAAAAATGAGTTAGAGTCCCATAAGGACAGACATGAAAACATAGGTTTTGGAACTATTGGTTTTGAAAATCTAATGAAATTTGTTTATGATCCTAGAACATCAGGTATTCCAAAAATACTTGAAACACCTTTTATTAATAAACAATCTCCATATAAAAAAGAGATTGAAATGATTAGAGCTAATAAATTCAATCCCAAATTAAAAAATCAATTTAATTAATATTTATCTATTTCTTTAAATAATTCAGTTAAAACATCTTTTTCATCGACAGATTTTAATATTTGTCCATTTTTAAATATCACAAATTTTTGATTGCCACCGGCAATACCTAAATCAGCCTTTTCACCTTCGCCAACACCGTTTACAACACATCCCATAATCGCAACTTTAATGTTTTTATTATTTTTTTCAAGATAATCAAGAACAAGAGAAGCATATGTTTTTATATTTTTAACCTGAATTCTTCCACACGTCGGGCAAGAAATTACAGTTGGATAGTTCGAATATAAACCTAAATCATGTAATAATCTCTTACAAGTTAGTATTTCTTTTAATGGATCTTGAGATAGTGAAATTCTAATTGTGTCACCGATTCCCCTTTCTAAAAGAGGCACTAAACCTGCACAGGAGCGAATAATACCTATTTCATCAAATCCACTTTCAGTAATACCAATATGTAATGGGTAATCTGTAAGGTGTGCAATTTTCAAATAAGCATCTTTAGCAACAACAGGATCAGAATCCTTTAAACTTATAACAAGATTATAAAATTTATGTTCTTCAAATACTTTTATAAATTTTAAAGCTGCCTCGACTAAATCTGTAGCAAGGTCGCCAGTCAATTGTGTTTTATTTAAAGAACCACTATTTACACCAATTCTTATAGCTACATTGTGCTTTCTTGCTAAATCGATTAATTCTTTTAAATCCTCGATGTTAGGGTAGTTTCCTGGATTAATTCTGATTTTATCAGCACCACATTTAATAGCTTTAATTGCCAACTGATGGTTAAAATGAATATCGGCTACAAGAGGAATATCGATACTTTGTTTAATTTTTTTAATTGCTAAAGCATCTTTTTCATCTAAAACAGAAACTCGCATTAAAGAAGCGCCTAATTCTTGGCACACTTTAATTTGTTTAATAACTTTATTTACCTGAGAAGTTTTATAGGTGCACATTGATTGGATAAGTACTTTATTTTTGCCACCAATCGTTATATTACCGATTTTAACTCGTCTAGTTTTTTCTCTTGTGAACATAACCAAATTATATGCTAATTGTTCATAAAAATGTAGAAATATTTATATTACTATGGTAATATTATAAGGCTATTATACGAGAGGAGATTGAATATGCGTGATAATATTATCTTAAAATGTACAATTTGTGGTGAAGAGCAATATATAACTTCTAAAAATAAGAAGAATACACCAGATAAAATTGAAAAGAAAAAATTCTGCCCACACTGTAGAAAAGTTCAAGTCTTTAAAGAAAAGAAATAGTTTAAAAAATGGTTAAAATTTTTAATTTCGACAATGAAACAATAGATAACAATGAATTTAGTTCAAATTCTTATGTTATTGGTGAACAAAATGGTCCTTGTATTATAGTTGATTTAGGTTCAACAAATAAAAGAATCATCGATTACATTAAAAAGAATCATACATCGGTTTTAGGAATTTTGTTAACTCATGGACATTTTGATCACATTCGTGGTCTAAATAATTTCTTAAAAGAGTTTAACGCTACTATTTTTATTTACGAAACAGAAAATGAGTTTTTATTAAACTCTAGATTAAATCGTTCTAAAAACCATGCAGGAGATGTTGTTGTTGAAACCGAAAATATATATTTGGTCGACGATGAGGATGAAATTAACTTTGGCAATCAAATTTATGTTAAAGTAATTCATACACCATTTCACACATCTGGCAGTGTGTGTTTTCTAATTAAATCAGAAAATGCTCTATTTACAGGTGATACCTTATTTAAAGGATTTATTGGAAGAACAGATTTGCCTACAGGCAATGAAAAAGAGGTTTATAGCTCTTTGTCAAAAATCAAACAACTTAATGAGAATTATACAATTTATCCAGGACATGGTGAAATTACAACATTGTTCAATGAATTGAAAAACAATTATTATTTAAAAAAGGAGAATTAAAATGATTAACGTAACAGAATTAAGACCAGGGAATTATTTTATTGTAGATGGAGTTATTTATAATGTCATTGACATTTTATTAAATAAAACTGCTATGAGAAAGATGGTGGCCAAATTAAAGGTCAAAAATGTCAGAACTGGAGCAATTACTGAAATGTCTGAAAACAGTGGTTATCAAATTGAAACCATTAGATTAGACAAAACAAAAATGACTTATTTATATGATAATGGCGATTTTTTAGTGTTTATGAACAATGATACTTATGAACAAATCGAAGTTGAAAAAGCTAGATTAATTTGGGAAATTCAATTCCTTAAAGAGAATTCAGAAGTTGAAATCGTCTTATATAATGATGAAATCTTAGGTATTAACTTACCAGCTAAAGTAGTTTTAAAAATTACACATTGTGAACCTGCTGTTAGAGGCGACACTGTTAATAAAGCTTTAAAACCAGCAACAGTTGAAACTGGACTCCAAATCAAAGTTCCTTTATTTATCGAAGAAGGAACAGACGTCTATATTAAAACTGATTCTGGCGATTATGATGGGAGAGCCTAGTTATGATCGAATTAGAAATTGGATTTCTCATACTTTATATTATTCTTGGTCTTCTAGCTGGTTTAGTTGCTGGATTCTTCATTTCAAGATTTATCTTCAAAAGACAATTACAAAAGAACCCACCAATTAACGAAAAAATGATTCGTGCTATGTATCTTCAAATGGGAAGAAAAGCAAGCGAATCTCAAATCAGAGCTATTATGAATAGCATGAAGCAAAATAAATAAAAAAAACATTAAAAAAACTCTCGATAATTTTTTGAGAGTTTTTTATTTGAAACGCTAGAAGAAGAGAGAGTACTTAATTAGTATCCACATAGTATCGTCAGTAATAGACACGATAGTTATCGCATTATTTTGATGTGTGGACAGAATTTAAAAGTTATCCACATTACTAGAAATATACTAATTAACTACTATTTTATTTCATCCACTTGATTTTATTCTCAGTTTTATTAATCAATTTTTTAATATTGCTTCTGTGTTTGAAAATCATGAATATTGTACCTAATGTACTCAACACAGGACTATAAATTGAAACTACTGATCCTAAGCCAAACCACATAAGGTAATTTGTAATGTCGCTTGAATAGTTTGTAAATATATAAATAAGATAAACAATCCACGTAAACATACAATAAGAAACTGCTGTTGTCATTGATGCTAAAGACACATATTTAGTAATCTTAAGAACTATTAAGAATATAGGAATAAATAATGGAAAGAATAGATAAGTGTTACAAACAACTAAACCTGAGTAAGTAGAAACGATTTTACCACCTTTGAAACCTAAGAAGACACTATAACTGTGACCAAGAAATGTACCTAATATACCTAAATATGGAGCTAAGTTACAAAGAGAATTGCCAGTTCCATACCAATAAAGTCCATTGTTTAAGTTTTGAGGATCCATAAATTCAACAATTTCTTTGATTCCTGTGAAGAGATACAATGTAATTATAAAGGGAATAACGGTCTTTAGAATATCAAGTATAATCACAATCACGCCAGCTCTTTTCGAAACTGTTCGACCAACGTTAGTTCCTCCAGCATTTCCACTTCCTAACTTTCGAGGATCTTTATTGAAAAAGACTTTGGAAATAATTATTGAGTTTGGTATTGAACCAAACAAATATCCAAATATCAAACAAGCTAATAATGTTAATATAATATATAAAATTTGCATGTAATTATTTTATAATAAAAAGATAAAAAAACATAGGAAAATTACAATCTTTTTTGCTATAATAGAAGAGATAATATGATTGAAAAAACTAATTACAATGCAAGTAATATTGAAATTCTAGAAGGACTAGAGGGCGTTAGGAAACGTCCTGGAATGTATATAGGTAGCACCAACTCGTCAGGTCTTCATCATTTAGTGTGGGAAATTCTTGATAATGCTGTTGATGAAGCACTCAATGGTTTTGGTAACGAAATAACTTTAACAATTCATAAAAATAATTCAATTACAATTATAGATGAAGGAAGAGGGATTCCTTGTGATGTTCATAAGGCAACTGGTATTCCTGCTGTTCAACTTATTTTTACAACTCTTCATAGTGGTGGTAAATTTAGTGCAGCAGCATATAAATCTAGTGGTGGACTTCATGGAGTTGGGTCAAGTGTAACAAACGCCTTGTCCTCCTTTTTAGATTGTACTATTAATAAAGATGGCACAACTTACCATATTAGATTCGAAAATGGTGGAAGAGTTGCAGTTCCCCTTGAAAAGCTTGGAAAAACAAATAGACACGGAACAATCGTAACCTTTAAGCCAGATGAAAAAATATTTGGCAACATTGAATTTAGTTATGATAAGATTCAAAATCATTTAAGAGAAAGTGCTTTTTTACTAAAGAAGGTTAAATTCTTACTTATTGATGAGCGATCAAAGACCTCTGAAGAATTTTATTATGAAAATGGAATAAAAGAGTTTGTTGAAGAACTAAATCAAAATAAAAGATCTTTTGTTGATGTAATATATTTAGATGAAACAATTGATGATATTAAAGTAGAAGTTGCATTCCAATACTGTTACGAAGACTACAATGAGACTATTAGAAGCTATGTTAATAATGTCCATACTCGCGATGGTGGTACCCATGAAGCTGGTTTTAAGATGGGAATTACTCGTGCTGTAAATGATTACATTGAAGAAAATAACCTCAGTAAAAATAAATTAAAATTGGAAAGTAACGATATTAGAGAGGGTTTAACAGCTGTTATTTCCTTACGTCTATCAGAAGAAATTACTGAATTTGAGGGTCAAACAAAGAGTAAACTTGGAACCCCTCAAGCCTTAAGCGTTGTTAATAATGTTGTTTATACAAAATTTAAATATTTTTTAAATGAAAATAAAGAATTTGGTGTTAGCTTAGTTAAAAAATGTTTTGATAGTGCAAATGCAAGAAATGCAGCAAGAAAAGCAAAGGAAGAATTAAGAACTAAAAAAAGAAGTAAAGATTCAATCATTCTAAGTGATAAATTGACCCCTGCTCAATCCAAAGATTATAAAAATAATGAATTATTTATTGTTGAAGGAGATAGTGCAGGCGGAACAGCTAAAAAAGGAAGAGATCCTAAATATCAAGCAATTTTACCTTTAAGAGGTAAACCATTAAACACTGATTCAATTACAATGGAAAAGATTTTAGCTAACCAAGAATTTGCGACAATTATAAATACAATTGGAGCAGGAGTGGGGCAAAATTTTGATGTTAGCGAATCTAAATACGGCAAAATTATTATTATGACCGATGCTGATACAGATGGAGCACATATCCAAACTCTTCTTTTAACATTCTTTTATAATTACATGCGTCCTTTAATTAATAATGGGAATGTATATATCGCAGTTCCTCCTTTATATCGTGTCTATAAAAGCGATTCTAAGGGTAAAATTAATGAAATTTATTGTTATAGTGACGAAGAACTAGAAGCTGCTAAAAAAGAAATTGGTAGCAATTATAAGATTTCTCGTTACAAAGGACTTGGAGAAATGAGCGATAAACAGCTCAAATTCACCACAATGGATAAAGAGCATCGTTTATTAGTTCGTGTCTCAATTGAAGATCCTCTAAGTGTTGAAACGAAAGTGGCAATTTTAATGGGCAAGGATACTGAAAAAAGAAAGAGATGGCTTGAACAAGCTGTTGATTTTTCAGCTAAAGATAAATTTATTGAGGAGATTAAATAATGGCTAAGAAAATTATTGAAAAAACAATTATTGAAAACATTAATACTGAATCACTCGATGAATTAATGGGTAATCGTTATGCTGTTTATGCAAAATATGTTATCCAAGATCGTGCAATTCCTGATGCTCGAGATGGTTTAAAACCTGTTCAAAGAAGAATTATTTATAGTATGTATATCAATAACTATACAATTGATCGACCAACTATTAAATGTGCAAAAATTGTTGGTGATGTTATGGGTAGATTTCACCCTCATGGTGATACTTCGATTTATGATACTTTAGTAAGAATGTCTCAACCTTGGAAAATGTCGATGCCTTTGATTGACTTTCAAGGTAATAATGGCTCAACTGATAATGATCCAGCTGCTGCTTATCGTTATACTGAAGCTCGATTAAATAAGTTTGCAATGAATTTAATTGCTGATTTAAATAAAGAAACTGTTGATAAAACACTAAATTTTGATGATTCTGAGTTTGAACCAATTGTTTTACCTGCTAAATTTCCTAATTTATTTGTTAATGGGAGTGAGGGAATTGCTGTTGCAATTGCAACTGAAATTCCACCTCATAATTTAAATGAAATGTGTGAGGCTGCTATTTATCGCCTCATGAATCCTAAATGTAGTGTTGAAGAATTATTTGAAATTATCAAAGGTCCTGATTTCCCTACTGGAGGAATCATTTATAATACCGAATCAATGAAAGATATTTATCGTACTGGAAGAGGAAAAGTTGAGATTTCAAGTAAAGTAGAAATTAAAAAGGTTTCTGATGGTTATCAATTAGTTATTACCGAAATACCGTATAATGTAGTAAAACAACAACTTGTTTATTCGATAGACAAAATAAAAAAATCACATGATGTTGATGGTATTATTGAAGTTCGAGATTTATCTAGTGGAGATGGTACTGATATTGTTGTTGATATCAAAAAAGATGCTAATCCAGAGATTATTCTTGCTTATTTATTCAATAAAACTCAACTTAGAATCTCCTATAGTGCCAATGTTGTGGCTATTTGTAACAAACATCCTCGCACTTTAAATCTTTTAGAATACTTAGATATTTATCTAGAGCACCAAAAAGACGTTATTACTAGACGTTCGACTTTTGATTACAATAAATCAACTGCTCGTCTTCATATTGTGGATGGATTGATTAAATCCGTTTCAATTATTGATGAAATTATAAAGATTATTAAAGCTAGTATTGATAAAGCTGATGCAAAGAAAAATTTGATAAATGCTTATCATTTTAGCGATTTACAAGCAGAAGCTATCGTAAATATGCGTCTTTATAGATTATCTAATACGGATGTTAAGATTTATCTTGAAGAAAAAGCTGAGCTCGAAGAATTAGTTAAAGATTTAAGAGAAACTTTAGATAATCCAAGTAAATTAAAGAAAATAATCGCAAATGATTTAAAGAACGTTATTAAAGAATACTCGACCGAAAGAAGAACTAAAGTTGAACAAGAATTAGAAACCACACAAATCGATAAAAGAGATTTGATCGTTAAAGAAGATCTTTACGTTGCAATTACTCGTGATGGCTATATTAAAACATCATCAATTAAGAGTTATAAAGCAAGTGATACACCAATTCCAGGAATGAAAACTGGTGATAATTTAGTAATGTCGATGATTGTTAATAATATGGATTATATTCTTGCCTTTACTAATTTAGGCAATTACTTATTTCTACCTGTCCATGAAATTCAAGAAACTAGATGGAAAGACGAGGGTAAACATGTCAATTATATGGCAAATCTACCTTTAAACGAACATATTGTAAAATGTATTCTTGTAAAAGATTTTGAAAAAAATGTTTCTATTGGAATAGTTTCGAAGAATGGTCAAATTAAGAAGACACTTTTGAAAGAATTTTTTGCACAAAGATATAGTAAAGCTATTACTTGTATGAAACTATCAAGAAATGACGAAGTTGCTGATGTTTCTGTTTTAAGTAATGATTCAGATCTGCTTATTGTTACAAAAAATGGCTTGGCCACATACTTTAATGAGAATCAATTTTCTAGAACTGGGCTTAAAACTAGTGGCGTAAAAGCTATGTCATCATTAAAACACAATGAAATCGTTTCATTATTAGCATTTAATGCGGCTGAGAAAAATAAGATTATATTTATAACAAATAAAGCGATGTATAGAATTTTTGATCGTTCTAATTTGAACGTTACACAAAGACTAGGTGCTAGACAAACCATATTCAAATCATTTAAAAGCGATATTCATAATCTAGTGTACTCACAAAAATTAGTTAACAAAGAAAATGATCTGATTTTATATACACAAAATACTGGTAATGAAATAATTCCGATAACAATCGATGATTTTCATTTAACTCCAATGGAAAAATATTGTAAGAAGAACATTTTATCCTACAATGATAGTGATATAATTCAGACAATCTTTCAGTTTGAAGCACAAGTTATTGATGAAAATACTGTCGTTAATACTTTATTAATTCAAGAGAATACAACTAATCAAAATAGCAACGAAGAAAATTCAGATGATGATTCAGAAAATGGATATGAACAAATTTCTATTTTTGATGATATGGGAGACTAATTAGTAGTTATTTAGTTATTAATTAGTAATAAATAGTATATGAAAAAAATAATACCTACAATGTGTGCGGAAAATATATTCCAAATAGATATTCAGTTTTATATTAATAACAATTTTCGTTTTGTTTTTTCCGATTTAGACAACACCTTAAACTCTTTTGATTCACAACTTCCGGATAAAAGAGTGATCGAATTGACAAAAGCACTGCATGATAATGGTATTGAACTAATAATCATTAGTAATAATTCATATGCAAGAGTGAAAAAGTACTCTGAACAGCTAAATGTACGTTTTATTTCCCGTGCATTTAAACCATACACAAAAAAGATAAATAATTTCATAAAGACTAATAATATAGACAAAAATAATGCTATAATAATAGGTGATCAGTTATTAACTGATATCAAATGTGCTAATAGCGCGAAAATTATAAGTGTATTAACAGAAGATTTAGTTGAAAAAAATTCTTGGATATCGTTTTTTAATAAAACAATTGAAAAGAAACTATTAAAAAAGCTTGAGAAAAAGCATTTATTGCTAAACTGGAGGGACTATCATGGCTATTCTAAAAAAAGTTAAAAAATGTTCTCATTGTGGGAGTATATTACAAACTACAGAGCCAGAACAAACCGGATTTATTGATCCAATTATTGTCAAAAAATATCCTGACGGTGTTTTACTTTGCAATGATTGTTTTAAAACTGAAAAAATTGATATTGAACCAATGGAAGCTAAATTTGAGGAAGATTATAGTAAGATTCTTGGTGAAATTAAGGCTAAAAAAGGTTTCATTGTATATGTTGTTGATCTATTTTCTTTTGAAGGCTGTTTTATTACTGAAATTAACGATTTATTAAATGGACTTGATGTTTTATTAATTGGAAATAAGATTGATTTAATGCCTGCAAATTTTGATGAAAAAAATCTTAAAATGTACTTAGAACACAGATTAAGAATGGCTAACCTTAATGTGATTGATACATTGTTAGTTTCAAGCAACACAGGCTATAATATCGAACCTTTAATTACCAAAATTAAACAATTGTCGAATGGAAGAGATGTTTTCTTTATTGGTCCATCAACCAGTGGTAAATCAACGATTATTACTAGATTACTTAAACATTATAAAAATGAAACTGATAATTTAATTGTTACTTATACTTATAAGGGGACAGATATTAGAGGTTTTAGAATTCCTATTACCAATAAGAGCTATATTTATGAAGTCCCAGGAACCGCTATTAACAATAGCTTGCTTGGAAACTTAGAAAGACCTATTATTAACTCAGTTATTCCTAAAAGACCTGTAAAAGCACATAAAGTTAACCTTACTGACAAAATAGGTGTTGCCCTTGGTGGTTTATGCTTTATTCAATTACTAAGTGCTGAGGTGTCACCAATTTCAATTTATGTTAGCGACAAATTGCCAGTAAAAACTAAAAGAGGGGATCAAATTAAATTCTTCCAAACGATTTTAGAAAAAGGTGATCAAAGTAGCACAAGTTATAAATTTAGAAGTTTCTCCGATTTCGATACTTATGATTTTGAAATAGAGGAAGAAGGCGATAGAGATATCGGAATTTTAGGTTTAGGTTGGTTATCTTTTAAAGGTAATAAGCAAAAATTTAGAATATTTGTACCAAAAGGAATCTTCGTTTACACAACGAGAGCAAAAATAAAATATGTTAAAAACTAAAGAAAAAGTCTTTTTAAAGTCGTATGCAAATTCACATGAAATTCTTAAATTCAACATTGGTAAAGAACTTACTAATGAAAACGTTATTAATAACCTTAAAAATGGAATTTTTAAACATGAATTAATTAAAGTTTCTCTTCTTAAAGGTGCTGTTGAAAATGTTGAAAAAGAAGAACTATTTGAAGAAATAGCTAAGCTTTTAAATGCTGAAATTATACATAAAATAGGTAATACTGCTATTTTCTACAAGGAAAACATTCAAAGTCCAAAACATATTAAAGTTTTATGATCGAATATAAGAAGTATCTTTTTGAAATAAAGAATGGAGAAGTTGAAGCTCCAAGAGAACTGCATGAATTTTTATTAACTAAAATTGATAAAAGTCGCTATGAGCATTCTTTAAGAGTTGCTCAGTTAGCTTATGAAATTGCAATTTCTAATCAACTTGAAGAACCTATTAAGTACTATTTCACTGGTTTTATTCATGATTGTGCTAAAAAGATGCCATTAGATGAACAAAAATTATATATAAAGAGTCATTTTCCGATGTATTTAGACTATCCTAGCTATGCATTTCATGCTTTTGCTAGTTTAAAAGTTGTAAAAGATGAATTAGCAGTGGAAGATGTTGAAATTCTTGATGCTTTAATGTATCATTGCACAGGAAATGCAAATTTAAATGATTTAGCGTTAGTTTTATACGCTTCAGATAAAATTGAACCTGGTCGTTCTTATGATAGTTCTGATCTAATCAGAGAAATGAAACTTGATTACAAGAAGGGATTCATTAAAGTAGTAGAAGCTTGTAAGGAATATATCGATGCAAGACATTCAAAACAGAACAAATTGACCGATAATATGTATGAATACTATTTAAAAGGAGAAAATATGAAAATAGAAAAAGTTATTGAAAAAGCAATTAAAGACAAAAAAGGTGAAAACGTCATTATTTATGATGTTACAGGTAAAAATCCATTATGTGACTATGTAATAATCGCTACAGCATTAAATGAACGCAATCTTGAAAGTATTGCAGATAATGTAGTTGATGAATTAGAAAAACATAAGTTTAAGATTAATCACGTGGAAGGTAAAAGTAATACACCTTGGATTATTGTAGATGCAATTGATGCAATTTGCCATATTCTTACCGCAGAAGAAAGAGAACGTATTAAATTGGAAGATTTGCTCGAGTGGCAAATTAGAAGTAATAACTAAGAGCAAAAAGCTCTTTTTTATTTATCTCTTTTACTTCGTATAATCTTTCTTATGTAAAGTAACATATTAAAAAACCACGATAAACACGATGTTTTATGTATTTAATTTGAATTATGAAAGTGGATTTTGGAAGTATTAAATACTAGTTATCAACACTTAATATCTACTAAAAATATACTTGTTTATTACTACTAGTTTAACAGTCATGTATTTGTCTGAAATAATGACTAGTCGAAAGCATTCTTTTCAGCATTTTGTTATAAATATCAAATACGTCTATTAAGACATCTTTGCTTACTGATCCACGAATAAATGTATTTTCGTTGATATCAAATATTAATCTATTTTTCTTAACTAAACGAATTTCCTCAATTATAGCTATATATTGTCTATTAAAATCGTAATCGTATAGATATCCAATGTTTAAACCTGATCTACCAATGTTTTTGGCGTCTTCAAGTTTCATTATTGGACAAATTAAGACTTTTTCCTTACTACCGATGCTATTTTCCAGAATAATGCACTCTTCAAAGACCGAAAACACTCCTGGAACCTTATCATCGGCGTAAATACATACATCTCCTTGCGATAAATCTTCCATTTTGCGTTTAAGGGTACTTGGGCGAACCAAATTGTTTAAATGATTTTCAGCATCCAAAACCATTTTCACAAGCGATTCATTAAAACAAAATCTAACTTTAAAACTTTTTTTCTTTAACATAAAAAACATCTCCTTACTAACAAGATTGCGAGATATGATTTTATTTTGGTATATAAAATGAAAAATAATAATAAATATTTTTTTAAAAGCATTAAATTTAGATTTTTATTATAGTGTTTTTTCAATCTTATGTTTGATAAAAAGGAAGATTAGGTCGATGATTGCAAAGATTATTAATATTAATACAGATACAGCAAAAACTTTGATGTAATCAAACTCTACTTGTGCAAAAATCCAAAGAATTTTACCTATTCCATTGATTGAATTGTTACCAATTAAGATTTCAGCCATAATTTCAACCTTTAAACCTAGACCAATTGAATTAACAAGTCCTAACATTATATAAGGAACGGATTGAGGAATTAAGACCTTAAATAGTGCATTTTTGGACTTACGTCCACCATCAATATCCAGTGATAATAGCATTCTTTCATCAATTTGAATAAAACCTTTAGTAATTGATTCATACATGATAGGAAAAATTAATAGAAAAGTTACAATGATGATCGAGATTGAAGATTTAAAGAAAATAACTAATATAAAAACAAAGCAAGCTGTTGGCAAAGTCTTAAAAATAGCGACTATAGGCTTTAAAATTAAATATAATCTCTCATATAGACCACTTAAAATACCTAATATAAAAGCCATAATAAATGAAATTAACAAGGAAAGAAGGGTTAATCCTAAGCTTGAAAGTAAGGAAATATAGATATTATTATCTCCTAAAAGTATAAATAATTCATTTAAAGTCATCCCAATAGTAGGGAAAACATTAAAATTTGCGACTATTTGGCTAGAAATTTCCCAAATTAAAAGGATACCTATTATACCTAATAATATATAAATATATTTTTTGTATCCTTTTAATTCTTTGTTCATTAGTTTATTTTACTATATATTAAGGAAAAGCTCTACTATCCTTGGATTAACTTTTGGAACTGATCAATCCTTTCGATTGTATACTTTTCATCAGCTTCTTCGTCTGCAATGCCAAATTGATTTTTACCATCAGCTTGTAATTTTTCTATGATATTAACGTTGGTTCCATAAATTGTTGCTTGTTTAGTGATATCACTTTCAATTTCATTAATTGTTGTTACCATTGATTTTACATCTTCTTTTGCGGTTTTCATGTTTGAATTCACAAGATTTAGAAAACTCTTAACTTCATTTTCATTGCTTTTATAGTAATCATTTTTGACAAATAATGCTCCTTGAGGAACATAATCAAATTCATTATTAGTTTTTTCTTTAATTAATGGAGTAATGTTACCAAAATCATAAATCTTTTTCTCAGGTAAAACATCACTTGTATTAACTTTGCCCATAACAGTAGCAACAGCAGGTTGAGCTAAAAAAGCATACTTATATTCGGTTTTTCCGGCAATTAAGGCACTAGCAACATCAGAAACAGCGTTACCAGCATATTCAATTTCGACTCCCTCAGGTAAAAGATAATTTAAAACCTTATCTGGTAATAAGCCTTTTCCATAAGATAAAACTTTCTCACCAGCTTTAATTTCAGAATCATCAGTACCAATTCCAACAAGATGGAAATTGCCACTTGTCAGCATTTTGATATAAGTATAATGGCTTTTCCCTGCTTTTTGTAAATTAATTCCGTTTACAGAATCAAAAACAATATATTTGTATTCACTGTCTTTATTTTGTAATTGAGCAGGAATTGAAGTAATTTGAGTTGTAGTTTCAGCACTTTTATCTTTAAAAACACTATAAAGAGCAAGAGTTGGAGCTCCAGCAGGGCTTAATAATAATTTAGAAGTAGTTTGAGGTGCACAAGCCATCAAAGTAGTTCCAAAGACAAAAAGCGTTAAAATTTTTATTTTGTTTTTCATATATTCTCCTTAAAATAATTCTTTAATTGTTTTACCAATCATTGTGGCATTTTTTGTGAGCCCAAAATTAGTTAAAATAGTATCACCTAAATCAGCAAAAGAGTCACGTTCACCAATAAATCTGCCATCTTTGATTTTCTTACTATAGCAAATTAATGGAACTTGTTCTCTTGTATGATCAGTCCCTTCCCAGGTAGGATCATTTCCATGATCTGCTGTAATCATTAATAAGTCATCTTCTTGAAGGTTGGCAATTAACTCAGCTAATTTAAGATCGAATTCTTCAATTGAACGACCATAACCCTTAGCATTACGACGATGTCCATACTCACTATCAAATTCAACAAGATTAACAAAACAGAAACCTTCTTGAAACTCTTTATCTTTAATAATATTTAAAGTTTTTGCTAATCCATCTAAATTACTATCGATATGAACAGTTTTTGTAACTCCCATCCCATTAAAGATATCATTAATTTTCCCAACACACGAAACTTCAATATTATTTGCCTTTAAAATATCCATTGCAGTAGTTCCTGAAGGATTAATAGTATAATCATGACGATTACTAGTTCTTTTAAAATTATCTTTATTATCGCCAATAAAAGGGCGAGCAATAATTCTACCAACAAACCATTCATCTCTCATACATAATTCACGAGCAATTTTACAAACTCGATATAATTCTTCAACACCAACTTTTTCCTCATGCGCACAAATTTGTAAAACTGAATCGCTTGAAGTATAAAGGATTAAAGAATTCTCTTTTAGGGATTTTTCTCCTAAATCATAGAGAATTTCTGTTCCACTAGCTGCATAATTTCCAATGAATTTATGACCAGTTAATTTTTCTAATTCATCAATTAGTTCTTGAGGAAAACCAGTATCAGTAAAGGTTTGAAATGGTTTGGTAGTTAAAATACCCATCATTTCCCAGTGTCCGGTCATAGTATCTTTACCATTACTAGATTCATTCAATTTAATTGTATAACTATGTGGATGATCAACAATTTTAGTTCCTTTAATCTCGGTTAAATCGCGAACACCTAAACTTTCTAAATTAGGAATTTTTAAACCATTTTCAAAAGCTTCACTAATGTGTTTAAAAGTATTACTGTTTAAATCTGAGATGTTTCCCATTTGATGAAACGAACTTGCATCCTTTGCATTTCCGATTCCAAGACTGTCCATAACGACTGTAAAGATTCTTTTATATTTATACATGTTTCTCACCATCCTTAATAATTATAGGTTATTTTTTAGTCCAATACAAATCATAAGCGTTTAATATTTTCTCTCCACTTAAATGAGTATAAATCTGCGTAGTTTCGATGTTTTTATGACCAAGTAATTCTTGTACAACTCGCAGATTTGAACCATTTTCAAGCAAGTGCGTAGCAAATGAGTGTCTAAAGGTATGGGGATGAATATTTTTCTCTATTCCCGCATCAAGAGCATACTTTTGAACTCTTGACCAAAAGTATTGTCTAGAGATTCGCATTCCTTGATTATTTAAAAAAACATACTTATCATCGAGAGTTCCCTTGCTTTTTCGATGAAATTTAAGATATTTTTGTAAAAATAAGAGCGCCTGTTGTCTTATTGGAATAATACGATCTTTATTTCCTTTTCCTTTAACTTTTATTATCTTTTCATCAAAATTAATATCTACGATTTTTAAATTTAAAAGCTCGGAAACACGCAAACCACAAGAATACATCACTTCAATCATTGTTTTTTCTTTAAAAAATTTACTAGTAGTCTCAGGAATTATATCTAATATTCTTTGCATTTCTTCAATCGTTAAAACCGAAGGATAATAGCTTTCCTTTTTTGTTAAGTAAACTGTTTCATAGAGCGGTTCGATAATCCCTTCACCAATAAGATAGAAGAAAAAGTTCTTTAAAACTATTATCCTTCGATTGATTGTAGAAGGTTTTAATCCTTTAACTGATTGTTGAAAATTAAAATTATCTAAATCATCTTCGCTTAAATCATCAGTTGTCTTAATAAATGGAAAGTACTTAATAAAAATATTAAAGTCTTCTTGATAAACTTTAATGGTTATTTTTGATAAATTCTTTTCGATTTGACAGTATTCGATGTATTTTTTAAATGCTTGTGTTATTTCCATGTTATTTTTTCTTTAAGTCACTTCCCTTAAAAAAGAGTGGTTTTTCTAGAGTTTTATTCAATTTATCAATTATTTTCTTTGTTTCGTCATCTTTTTGTTCGGAATAGTTTTCTAAAGTTAATTGAATAATAGCATCTTCTTTCTTTGATAAATTTTTTAAGGTAAAACCAATTAATCTCACGTCATTAATGATTCTAATGGTGTCGAAAAATTTGAATGTTTCATTCATAATATAATCTAAATCATCAGTTAATTGATCAAAGGTTTTCGAAAAAGTACTAGCTTTAAAATGATTTTGACAGCTTGCATCTTTGTAGGTTATTTGGATAGTCTTTGCTAGCAACTTATTTTGAACGAGTTGATTTACGACATCATTGATTTGAAAATGTAAAGCTTTCTTTAAAACCTCTTTATCAGTTGTATCTGCATTAAGAGTATAAGATCTGCCTATTGATTTAGGATCTTCAATCTCTGTGTTGATATCAGAGCTTGAATAACCTTCTAGACAACGAATTATATGATCTTTACCATTTCCGATTAATTCGAGCACATCTGTGTTATTCTCTTTGAGGCCATTATATAAATCCCCTATTGTTTTAACACCTATTTTATGCAGTCTAGGAGCTGTTTTTTTACCTATTCCATAAAAATCACCAACGTCCAAAGGAAATAAAATATTAGGAATATCTTTTTTTCTGATTATAGTAATACCCATTGGTTTTTTGTAATCAGATCCCATTTTAGCTAAGAATTTAGTTGGAGCAACGCCAATTGAACATTTTAGTTGTGTTTGTTTAAGAAGACCATTTTGAATCTTTTTTAATACAGACATAATGTCACCGTTTCCATATTTTTCATAATATTCAGTGATATCACAAAAACACTCATCCAATGATGCTTGTTCAATTTTCGTAGTAAAACCTTTAATATAATGGTGAAATTCTTTTGATAATAGGCCAATAAATTTAAAATCACAATCAATAATAATTGCCTGTGGACATAATTGTTTAGCGATAAAAGTAGGCATACCAGAATGAACACCAAAATCTCTAGCTTCATATGAGCATGTTGAAACGATGCCTTTGCGGCCATCTCCACCGATAATGACTGGTTTTCCAATTAAACTAGGGTTCTTAATTTCTTCGCATCTTACAAAGAATTTATTCAGATCTATATGTAATATAATTTTACTCATTACTAATTTAATACTATATTCATACTAGATATATACTAATACATAATTATAGCAGACAATTATCTAAAACAGCATTTACAAACTTATAATCTTCATCATCTGAATATTTTTTTGCTAAATTAACTGCAATATCGATAATAATCGATTTGTTTGTCTCATTTAGATGTTTATATTTTGTATAAGAGAGAATTAAAATTGATTGCACGCAATAGTTAAGTCTGTGAAATTTCCATTTTTTAAGAAATGGTTCTAAATAAGCTATCGTATCGATTTCATTAACTAAAGATTTAATAATCAATTCCTTGAGATAAAGATCACATTTATCATAATCTTCATTAAGCACATCACTAATAGTTTGTTCAATATTAATAACCATGCCAAGTCTTTGGCAAACTAAAAAAGAATACATAATTTGCATAGCAACTTCTTGTATTTTATTTCTTGAAAGCGGGATTCTATCGCTCATTTTTTTGTTGTTCTACTTTCTTAGACTTAATAAATCTAACATCGACATCAAAAGGAACAGCATCACAAAATGTAAGTAAATTGTTAACGACTGAACTATTAATTTCCTCAATTAAATGTTTTTCATTCAAATTGGTGTTAGATTTAATATCAATTTTATAAATTACCTTTGTTGAACGTAAGACAACATCAACTTTAATGTCATTTAATAATGTTTTTAATTCAGAAATAGTTTTTAATGCTCCCTCACCAATGGTGATGAAAACTTTTTTGCTGATTCCTAAATTAACAATATTGTTGTAATTTTCAAGATATAGATAATTATTCATTATTTTCCCTCCAATTTATTTAAAATAAAGCCTTTAACAGTGTTCTTATTAAAACCAAAATAATTCATAACATCAATATCTCTTGCGCTTCTTCCAAATTCATCAATTCCGAAGTTAAATTTAGCATATTTTGCCCATCCAAAAGTTGAAGCCATCTCGACTGAGAAGGTTTTTTCATATGGAGCTCTTAAAACAGATTTTTTATAATTTTCACTTTGATTTTCAAATAAGAAGAATGATGGCATTGAAACGATTTCAGCATCAATTCCTTGCGCTTTTAATTCTTCCTTAACATCTGTTGCAAGGAAAACCTCACTACCAGTTGCAATAATTGTGATGTCAGGTACTTCTTTTGTTGATTTACTAACAATATAGGCGCCTTTATTCACTTCTTCAAAATCACTACTATTTTCAATTAATGGAAGATTTTGTCTAGATAAAATGATTGCTGTTGGAGTTTTTGTACTATTTAAAGCAATTTTATAAGCTGCTAAGGTTTCGCGTCCATCACATGGTCTAATCATATTAAAATTAGGAATTGATCTTAACATTGGGAAATGTTCAATTGGTTGATGTGTAGGGCCGTCTTCGCCAACAGCTAAAGTATCATGAGATAATAGGAAGATTTGTGGTAATTCAGTTAAAGCAGCCATTCTTAAAGCACTTTTAGCGTAATCACTAAAGACCAAGAATGAACCACAATAAGTTCTTAAACCACCGTGTAATAAAATACCATTACTAGCGGCACACATAAAGAATTCTCTAACTCCCCAGTTCATATTGGTTCCATTACGAGTTTTTGGTCCGTAATCGATTCCATCTTTTAAATTAGTTTTAACACTAGCAGCAACGTCAGCACTTCCACCAACTAAAATTGGCAAGTTCTCGTGATAAAAATTTAAGAGCATTTCACTAGAAATTCGAGTTGCTTCACCTTTTAGTAAAGATTTATCAAATTTAAAATCCTTAATTTTTAATGAAACATCATTATCTTGGAAGTCTTCTAAATCTTGTGCTTTTTGAGGATTATTTTTCTTATAATCATCTAAAATTGTGTTATATTTTGTATATTTTTCATTATTTCTTGCAACGAAATTGTTCTTAAAATTATCGTAAACAGCTTCAGGAATTTCAAAAGGAGGATAAGTATATCCATAAGATTCCTTAGCTCTTTCACCATCTTCTGTTCCAAGAGGAGCACCATGAACCTTGTGAGTTCCTTGGTTAATTGAACCAAAACCAATAATAGTTTTGAAAATAATTAAGGTTGGTTTTTCACTACTTGTTCTAGCTTTACTAATTGCTTTTTCAATTTCTTTTAAATTATTACCATCTTTAACAGTGATTATATCCCATCCAGCAGCTTCAAATCTTAATTGAACATCTTCAATATTCGAATTGGCAAGTGGACCATCTAAAGTTATATCGTTGCTATCATAAAGCATGATTAATTTGTTTAATTTGTTTAAACCAGCATAGGTAATAGCTTCTTGAGAAATACCTTCCTCTAAACAACCATCACCAACTACACAATAAGTATAGTGTTTAAAAAGACGTTTTGAGTATCTTTCTGCAAGCATAGTTTCAGCGATTGCTAAACCAACAGCTTGAGCGATTCCCATTCCTAATGGACCACTACTAGCATCAACACCTTCAGTTATTTTAAATTCTGGATGTCCTGGAGTGATACTATTTAGTTTTCTAAATTTTTGTAAGTCTTCAATTGAAATGTTATAACCACATAAATGAAGAATTGTATACAAAAGCATCGAAGCATGGCCACAACTTAGAACAACACGATCCCTATTTTGCCAATAAGGTTTAAAAGGATTTGCGACAATAAATTTATTATAAAGAGTATATAAAATTGGAGCTAATCCTAAAGCTGCTCCTGGGTGACCGCTTTTTGCTAAGTTAATTCCGTCAATACAAGTTGAGCGAATAGCAGCAACACTTAATTCATCAATGTTTAATTTCTTTTCCATATTTTTTATTCCTTTATAATTTTAATTCCTAATTCATCTAGTTGTTCCTTGGTCACTTCGACTGGAGCGTTTGTACATGGACAAACAGCACTAAGATTTTTAGGGAAGGCGATAACGTCACGAATATTGTTTGTTTCGGCTAAAATCATTGTTAAACGGTCAAGTCCAAAAGCTAATCCACCATGTGGAGGAGTTCCATATTTAAGAGATTCCACGAAGAATCCAAATTTCTTTTGAATTTCTTCCTCAGTAAATCCAAGGACTTGGAAAATCTTTTCTTGAACATTTTGATCATAGATTCTTAAACCACCACCACCAGATTCATAGCCGTTAATAATAATATCATAAGTATAAGATCCAACATTGTAAGGCTCATCATAAAGTTTTTGAAGATCTTTATCTAAAGGTCTCGTGAATGGATGGTGTGAGGATGTAATTTTACCATCTTCTTCACCCTTTTCAAACAATGGAAATTCAGTAACCCATAATAAATCGAATGTATGAGGTTTAATTAAGTTTAATTCATTAGCTAAAAGTGTTCTTAAAGCTCCTAAACCAAAGTTAACGTATCTTAAAGTATCTGAACAAGCCACAAATAAAACATCTCCGTTATTTAAACCAAAAATGTCGATTATTGCTTTAATTTCAACATCAGTTAAGTTTTTCACGACCGATCCAGTTAATTCGTCGTTTTCAAATTTAAAACAATGGTAGGATTTTAGTTTAAATTTAGTAGCAAGCAAGGTATATTGGTCTTGTCTTTTTCTTGTACAATCAGTTGCAAAGCCTTCAATCTTAATTCCTTTAACGAACTTTGAATTTTTATATAATTCAAACGAGGAATTATCAAAGATACTTTTTATATCTACAAGTTTCATATCATAGCGTGTATCTGGTTTATCGCTTCCATAAGTGTTATAAGCCTCTTTATAGGTAAGTCTTCTTAATGGTAACTTCACTTCAAAGTCGATAACGTCTTTGAATATTTTTTTAATAAGCTCTTCTGCCATCGAAAGAATTTCATCTTGATTTAAAAAACTTGTTTCTATATCGATCTGTGTAAAATCAGGTTGACGGTCAGCTCTTAAATCTTCATCTCTAAAACATCTAGCAATTTGATAGTATTTTTCAAATCCAGCCACCATTAACATTTGTTTATATAATTGTGGTGATTGTGGTAAGGCATAGAAACTACCTTTATGAACACGACTAGGAACTAAATAATCTCGAGCTCCTTCGGGTGTTGAAGGTGATAAATATGGGGTTTCAATTTCAATAAAACCTTCATTATCTAAGAACTCATGCGTAGCTTTCACAATTTTTGCTCTTAAAATAAAGTTATTTTGAAGAATAGGTCTTCTTAAATCAAGATAACGATACTTTAATCTTGTTTCTTCTAAGGCATCAGTTTGATCAGCAATAATAAATGGAGGTTGTTCACTTGTGTTAATTAAAACAACTTCTTTTGCAGAAATTTCAATTTCGCCTGTTTTAAGTAATTTATTTGGGACTTCTTTTTTATTAACAGTCCCTGTAACTTGAATAATATATTCATTACGAATATCAGGATAAGTAATTTCATCCGTTTTAATGCAAATTTGAACAATTCCGCTTCTATCTCTAAGGTCAATAAAAAGCAAACTGCCTAAGTTTCTTCTTTTAGAAACCCATCCAACAACAGTAACTTCTTGATCAACGTCATTTAATGATAATTCTGCACAATTGCAGCTTCTTTTAATAGTTTCCATTATTCATCCTTTTCTCTTTGAGATTTGCATTCAATGCATTCACATTCAGTGTCATCATCATAATGATGGTTTACATATTCGTCATAATGTTCGATTTCTGAATCGACAATAAATTGACCACAGCTACAGATGCTTTGATCATCAACTTCACTATGACATTTACACTCATGATCGTGATTATGACTTTCACCACAACGGCAACTACATTCATCATCACCCATTAGTTCTTCATCAATTGTATTGACTAAATCATCAATTTTTACTGTCTTCTGTGTTTGGGTTTCCAAATTTTTAACAGTTGCAGTCTTATTTTTAATCTCTTCTTCTCCAAGAATGATTGCTACTAAAGCATTTCTTCTCTCGGCCTTTTTAAACATTTGCCCAAATGATTTATTTTCAAAACAAATATCGGTTTTAAATCCATTTGCTCTTAATAACATCGTAATCAAATTAGCAGTTTGTAAAGATTCATCTCCAAATGGCATTACATAAACATCAATATTATTTTCAAAGTCTTTATCCTCGAATAATTCATCATCATCCATAACACTTGCTAATCTTTCGATTCCAAATGCAGTACCAACTCCCTCTAATTCAGGTCCATCTAATTCTTTAACTAACTTATCATAATGACCACCAGCGCCGATGGCCCCGTAATTTTTAGCTTTTGATGAAGTATAATGATATTCAAAAACAACCCCGCTATAGTAATCAAGTCCCCTAACTAAAAGAGGATCAATTTCATATTCAATGCCTGTAACATCTAAGACTTCCAAGACTTTTTCAAAGTCGATTCTTGCCTTATCTGTCAAAAAATCAATGATTTTAGGAGCGTTTTTTACGATTTCAATATCATGAGGAACTTTACAATCTAAAACACGTAATACATTTAGTTCGTATCTTCCTTTGCAATCTTCACACATATTTTCAACATGATTAGTTAAATATTCTTTTAAAGCTTTGTGATATGCTTTTTTTGATTCATCATCCCCAAGGGTGTTAATTTTTAATTTAAGGTTTTTAAAACCAAGTAATTTTAAAACAAAATCACCATAGGTAATAACTTCAGCGTCACGATAAGGAGTATTGCTCCCTACACTTTCGATTCCAAATTGATTAAATTGGCGATAACGTCCTTGTTGGGGTCTTTCGTAACGAAAATTAGGTCCTACATAATAAGCCTTGATAGGATAATCTTGATTTGCAAATAGCTTAGCTTCAACCATGCTGCGAATTGTTCCTGCAGTCATTTCGGGTCTTAAAGTGATGTTTCTGCCACCTTTATCTTCAAAAGCATACATTTCTTTTCTAACTATATCACTGCTTCCACCAACTGAGCGCATAAAAAGATCACTGGATTCAATAATAGGAGTTCTAAACTCCTTGAATCCGAATATTTCAGCAACTTGAGCTAATGTTTTTTCAATAAATGTATATTTGTCAGCTTCGCTTAAAATTACATCATGAGTTCCTTTTAATACCTTGTACATAATTTTTCCTCTAATCTACATAATTATATATAATTATGAGGAAAATATCAATTTATAAAACTAATGAATTGTTCTTCTAACTTCGTAAACATCCTTTAAGTTTTTTAACATAGCAATTGTATAAAGTAAGTGGTCATGATTCTTAACATATATTTGACAAGAAATGGTTGTTGTATAGTTAGAAGAATGGAATTTTGCTTGAATTTCAGTGACTTTTATCTTAATTGAAGCAAGCATATTTAAAATATCGATTAAAAGATTTGGTCTATCATTGCAGTCAATAATAACGTCAACTGGATAAGCCAAATCTTTTAAGTTGTGTTTCCATAAAACATCGATTAAACGTTTAGTTTCATTCGAAACATTTGGACAATCATCTCTATGGACGGTTATACCTAATCCTTTGGTAACATAACCAACAATTTTATCACCTGGAATTGGTGTACAACAGTTCCCAAGCGTAATTTTCAGTCCACTTGCATTTTCAACATAGACTGGACAATTATCATCATCGAAATTTTCCTTCTTTGATAAAGGTAAAATCGTAGCTTCTTTTTTTCTAATCCCAACAAAACTAGCTAGTTGGCTTGTACTTGGGTTATGGTTGGTTACATTAACAAAAAGATCATCAACTGTATCACAATGATAGTTTTTTAGTACATTTTCAGTAGATATCAAGGCAATAACTTCTTTTTCTGCATAATCTCTATCAGCAAAGAAATCTAAAACAAGTTCTTTACCTTTGCGTATCTTATCTTCTCTTAATGAATCTAAATTTCTCTTTAGTAAGAATTTTTTAATTTTATTCTTAGCTGAAGACGTTTTAACATATTTTAACCATTCTTCATTAGGACCACTCGATGAATTTGATGTTTTAATTTCACAAACATCACCAGTTTTTAACGGAGTATTTAATGGAACTAAGTTTCCGTTTATTAGCGCACCAACGCAACTATCTCCAACTTTAGTATGAATTTTATAAGCCATATCTAATGGAGTCGATCCATTGGGTAAATCTATAACTTTTCCTTTTGGTGTAAAAACATAAACATTAGCATCAAAAATATCAGTATTTAATGTTTCTAAGTATTCTTTTGTACTGGATGTGCCTTCTGCTTCATTACTAATGGAAACAAAGTCTCTAAACCAGTGTAATTTTTCTTCAATTTCTTTTTGTTCTTGTTTAGCATTGTAGTTTTTGCGTTCTTTATAACGCCAGTGAGCTGCAACTCCTTCTTCGGCGATTTCATCCATTTCTTTTGTTCTAATTTGCACTTCAAAAATCTCACCTTTACCAGAAATAATCGAGGTATGTAGAGATTGATAAAGATTTGGTTTAGGCATCGCGATGTAATCTTTAAATCTTCCAGGAATTGGTTTGAAGTTTTGGTGAACTATTCCTAAAATTTCATAACAGTTTAATTCAGTCTGAGTGATGATTCTAAGTGCAAAAACATCGTAAATCTCATCAAAACGATAGTTTTTTACATACATTTTCTTATAAATTGAATAGATAGATTTAACACGTGAGGAGATTTCAAATTCAAACTTGTTTTGTAAAAGCAAATCTGCGATTTTTTTGGATAAAATTCCCATTTGTTTCATTCTGTTTTTAACTTTTTCATTAAGCATAGTTTGAATTGAATTGAAAACTTCAGGTTTTAAAATCTTTAAGGAAAGATCCTCAAGTTCTGACTCAACTCTATAAATTCCTAAGCGATGAGCAATTGGTGCAAAGACACTCAATGTTTCTTCTGCAATTGCGATTCGACGATCAGTTTTTAATGAAGCAATTGTACGTAAATTATGTAATCTATCGGCTAGTTTTATAATAATTACTCGAACATCTCGAGCCATTCCTAAGAAAATCTTTTTATGATCTTCAGCAACGAACTCTTCTTGAGTAATTTTAGATAATTTCAAACGTTGAATCTTGGTTAAAGCATCAACGATGTTTGCAACATCTTCCCCAAATTGTTTTTTAATTTCTTCAATTTTATAATCAGTATCTTCTACTAAATCATGTAAAAATGCCGAAATTAAAGTCACTGGACCAGATTGCAAGGCTGCGCAGATATAGGCAACCTCAATTAAATGATGAAGATAAGGTTCTCCAGATTTTCTAAAAACTCCAGCATGTTTTTCCTGAGCCAATAAGTAAGCTTTTTCTATATTTTTTACATCTTCTTCATTTTTAATATATAATGAAAAAACAGCTCTGATATCTTCAAAAGTATGAAGTGTATATCCACCGTTGGGTAAAAGTTCTTCGCCTACATCGTTAACTATAGGCTCTTTATTGTAATTTTCCATTTCCATATTCTAATTTTACCTTGTCTAGACATTTATTCAAATGTAAAAGCGATAAATTGATAAGTTTTTTTGTTTTTAAATTCATTTAGATCAAAATACCCAAGTAAATCAATATTATTGTGATCAAGAAGGTCTTTAGGATAGTTAAAAAAGATAATTGAAGCATCTAAAGAGGTCTTAACAATAATATGTTTTTTATCTTTAGTAAATCTCAGATTTTTTGTTGAAATTCCTTTAATTTTAAAAACAGGTTTTTTGACATTCATTCCAAATGGTTGAAACTTATTATAAATATCAAAATTAAATTTATTGATATCACCAACAGATATTTCGATTGCGTCATTAATTGTTTCTACGAATTTGTACTTTTTAGCCAATTCATCAAAGCGTTTTTTAAATATTTCAAAATTGTTAGATTTGATTTGTAATCCTCCAGCTAAAGCGTGTCCACCAGAGAACTCTATAATGTCGCTTAGTTCCGCCAAGGCTTTGATTACGTTGAATCCATCTCTTGATCGTAGACTGCCCTTAATTGTCCCATTCTCCCCAATTTTAGAGGAAAAAACTACAGTTGGATTATTATTTTTATAAAGAAGTTGATTAGCGATGATTCCACTAATTCCCTCTTCACAATCACAAAGTAAAACGGTTGAATTCTCCAAAAAATCATTATATTCAATGTTTTCAATTGCTTCCTTAGACATTAATTTTCTTTCGATATTAACCATATTAAGCCATTTGGCACGTTCATAAAATTTTGAATCGTCATCAAGACAAAAATATTTAACAACACTAAAAAGAGATGAATCCTTAATAATACGTCCAACGGCATTAATTTTTGGAATAACATTCATTGATAGTTCGTCATAACTACTTAATTTCTTGCCATTTAATAATTCAAATTGTTTGTAATTTTCTTCTTTTAAATACTTAAACCCTAGTTTAACTAGATTTCGGTTATCTCCAATTAGAGGCATCATGTCACTAAGAAGTGAAAGAGCGCCCAAAGATAGTAAATATTTATCAGTGCGTTTTAAAAAGACTTTAGAAAAATAAAAAGCCAATGCCCCAGCAGAGATATTGTTTTTGTTATTTTCTAAGAGAGTTGGATGAATAATATAGGGCGTTTTAGGAAGTTCTTCTTTTCTTTCGTGGTGATCAATAATAATTGTAGTTATTCTAAGCGAGTTCATATAGTCGATAACTTCGTTAGCAGTAATGCCATTATCAACTAAAATAAATGATCGATAACCCAAAGAATAAAAGAAATCAACTCTTTCCTTATTTATTCCATATCCATCTTTTTCCCTAAAAGGAATATAAAATCCTGGTGTGAATTCATTATCGGCAATTGTTTTATAAATGATACTTGTAGCCATAATTCCATCACAATCATAATCTCCGTAGATAAGTATTTTTTCTTTTTGTGCAATCAAACGATTAATTATTTCACATGAAGCTTTAAAGTTTGAATCATCATCAAAAAAGGGTAGAAGATTTTCATCACCTTCTTTAGTAAAATCAAGATACTCATTTTCAGTCAGTGAGTAATATAATAATAATTTTTCTAAAAATTCCATATAATATTTAAAAAAGGGCGTTAGCCCTTTAATTTAATCGTTAATTCCAATGAAGACTGCTTCTTCAGGACCATCGGATTTATTTGAATCTTTCTTGTTCTTTTTCTCTTTACGAACACGATTTTTAAATTTTGTTTGGACTAATTCAACAAGCTTAGAAATTTTCATTTCCAAAGGTAAAAGTAAACCGTTAAAGAAGATTGTTACAATAACCATGCCAATAATAATTAAAATTATTAAGTATTGATTGACTGATGTTGTAAAAAACATCGAGATAATCATAAAAGCAACAAGGAGAGTAGAGTTTACAACATGTAAATATGTCAAGTTAACTCCTTCACTAAATGCTTCCATTTTAGCATCTAAAGTCGTTAATTCTCTTTTGTTTTCGCTCATTATTTGTTTTTCTTCAATAAAGTATGAACAAATACTCATGTAACCAAACATTGTTAAGAATAAGACTCCTAAGGTTATAACGGAGAGGAATGGACCATTAATAATTGAAAACAAACCAACAGTAATTAATAATGAACCACCAATAAATAAGATTGAGAGAATAGTTTTAGCAATTCCAAATCTGAACAATAAGTAAATACTAATAATACCAATGGCAATTGATGAGAAAATAAGTGAGTAGTAATTATTATAGTCATTAACGTTTAAGTAAATGTCATTGATTGCAATATAATCAACTTTTGTTAATTCAGAACGAATAACACTATCAATTCCTTCGGATAAAGTAACTTCAACAATATTTCCACTACTATTTTCAATTCTAATTTTGTCATCAATATTTAATTTTGAATTTAATGGAATATTGAAATAATATTCTTTATTAGTAACTTTATTGATTAAATAAGAATAGCTATACTCTTCAACTTCAACATCTTTAAAAAGAGCTTTATTCTCAAGAGTAAATACTTTTGTTTGTAAAGTATTTTTAATTGTTTCAACGTAGGTTTCAATTTGAGCAACATCACTTTCGGTAACGTTAGTTTCATCAAATCGTAAAACAATTTCTGAACCTTGTTTTTGTGCTGAATAATTATAAATGTTCCCACGAATAATTTGAGAAGTTGTAATTGAAGCGATACTTCCAATTAATAAGATCGCACCAATGATTAATAAAATTTTGTTGTTTTTTACTCCAACCTTTTTGAAATTATCAAAATATGTTGGTTTTTCATCATTTGCTAAATTAGGAATAAATTTATCATCAACAGAAATTACTTTCTTATGATTTAAAACATATGAACTATTATATAAAAGCCAAGCTGTAATTCGTAAAACAACTCCGTTTAATAAAACATTTAGAATTGCTCCAACGATTAATAAGGCTCCAAATGAATTTAAGATTGTATTTGGAATTAAGTAAGCAATGACTCCTAAAATTAAAGCAATTACACTAAAATCAATTAAATGCCATGTCGATTTTCGATTACCTTCTTGAAATGCTTTTTTAATATTTTTGCCAAGATAGAGTTCATTTCGTATCTTTTTAAAGAATATTGTTTGAGAGAAGATTGAAACGGCAATAATAACGAACAAAGCAAGAATTGCTCCGATATTAAATTCGGCTCCAAAAGCATTAAAGAGACCTAAGGATACAACTAAAATTCCCAAATTCGTGACGATTCCAACCAATGAACTCATTCCATAATTTAAAGCATAAAATAAGGAAACAACAACGATCGCAATTAAAGCTGAAATGTATAGAGTATTTGTCCATTGAATTTGATTCATGAAGACTAAGTATTCATAATTTGGTGGAATTGAATCATCAAAGGCATTATTTCCACTTTGATTAATAAGAGTAATTCCATGTTCTAAAACACTTGAATTAAATTTATTAGCCCAGATGTTTGCTTTTTTATAAGCTGTCACTCGATTTTGTTCAACAGTATCATAAATTGAGTTATCTTCAGTATTTGCTACATTATAAGTTCCAAAGAAAATTTGTTCATGGACAACTTTTTCTTGATCTTCTTTACTTAAAGTATCGTCATAATTCCAGAAAAATGAATCTGGTTTAGTTGCATCAAAGGAAGTAATAATATGTTCCTTAACTTGTTTAGGAGTTAAGTTAGGGTTCCCCTCTGAACTAAGTAAGGTTTTAATATCTAATCCTTCAACCCAGTTATTTAAAATATAAATTTTATTTGTTTCTTTTGTTGTACTTTCACCTTCGCCATCTTCAAGAGTTTGAATTGAACCAAAACTTTTACTTTTAATGTTTTTTTCATCCTCAGTCTTTTTAGCATCTTGATAAACAGTATTAAAGGCTTCAGGATCAGCTAAATCAAAAACAACGAATGGATAATTATTTCTAAATTCAACACGAGCACTACCTGCTTTAAAAAAGTTAGCATTGCCAGATGATTCTTGAATTTCTTTTGGTGTTTGACCAACAAGTGGATCGCCATCAAATGTTGAAGCCATGTAAGACCAAGAATTTGTTAAATATGAAGAAATATCATCATAAAGAGTTTCTTCAGTTTTTAAATTAATTTTAATTGTATCAAAACCAGAAGTTTTCAATGAATAGTCGGTGATATTAGCGTTATTTAATCTTGTTTCAAATGTTTCCACTACTTCATCAAGAATTTCTTGACGTGATTCATCATTTAAATCTTCATAACCATTATTAGTTCCATCGAGGTTGTTGGAATCATAATTCTTTTGACTAATTTTATAAACATATTGTTTAGATTGTTCATAATCACTTGTGCCATTAATTTGAAGAATTGTTGGAGCTACTCCAACCAAGATAGCAACTAACATTGCTAAACATACTGATATATAAGCGATAAATCTTTTCATTTTATTAATACCTCTTTTGTTCTATTATTTCGTAATAATACGCGATATTAATAATACATTAATTTTAGAAAAAAAACAACCATTATTGTCCACTGATTTCAATACTTTTTTTATAATAATTTAAACCTTTTAAAGTGAGTATTCGGCCTCGTTTTGTTCGCTCGATTAAATCGATATTAACAAGGAAAGGCTCGATAACTAACCTTAAAACATTTAAATTTTCGTTCAGAACGGCACTTATTGATTCAAGAGAAACGGGTCCACCCGAAAATCTTTCTTTTAAGACTTTTATAAAGGAGAGATCAAGCTCTGTTAAACCAAGTTCATTTATATGCAAAAAAACAAATATTTTTTCTAAAATATTCATATTGAGTTCATCGGTGTGATGAAAAACTAAATAATCATAAATTCTTTTTAAATTGTTATTGGCAACGCGGGGAGTTTTACGACTTCTTTTTGCAATTTCAAGAGCTTCCCTTTTTTCAATTATAAGTGAGAAAAGGGAAGCATTGTTCATTATAATTTTAGCTAGTTCTTCTTCGCTATAATAAATTAAATGAAGTTTGATCGGGAAACGGTCTCTAAAGGGAGAAGACAACACCCCAGGATCGGTTGTTGCCCCAATAAGTGTGAAAGGGGAGACATCTAGTTCAAGAGTTTTAATATTATTTTCATCACTTCGATAGGGAATGAATAATTTAAAATCTTCTAAAACACTATATAGTATTTCCTCTATTTTTTTATCAAGACGGTGAATTTCATCAATAAAAAGAATTCCTCCTGGTTCAATTTGAGAAAGAATTTGTATGATGTCGTTAGGTTTTTCAAGTGATGGTGCGCTAATAGATATAATATTTTGCTCTAATTCATTTGCAACAATATTGGCTAGGGAGGTTTTGCCTAAACCAGGTGGCCCATAAAAAAGAATATGATCTATCACACTATTTCGACTTTTTGCGCTGTAAATAAAAACCTTTAATTGCTCAACTACATTAATTTGTCCAAAGAAATCTTTTAAGTACTTTGGTCGTAATAAATTATCATTAAGCATGGGTATTTATTCCTTTTAGTGTGAGTTTTAAAGCTTCTTCATCGCTTAACCCTTCTTCAATTTTAGCGAGTGAAAGCTCAATCTCGACACTTGAGTAACCTAGATTTTTCAAAGCTGAATAAACATTTTTGTAAGAAAAAAGATTTATATCAAATTCATTTAGTTTATTCTGTAATGTGTAGATTATTGCATCTGCTTTATTGCCAACTCCTGCGATTAATTTTAATCCTTCTTTATCTTTTGTTTTGATCAGTTTAATTAACTCTTTATAGTTACATTTGTTCATCAAAGATAAAGCTGTTTTGGGTCCAATCCCGGCAACCATCAATAGTTTTTTAAAGAATTTTAATTCATTTAACTCATTAAAACCTACAAGTAAATATGCATCTTCTTTTAAATAATCATAGATAAATAAAGTTACTTCATTGTCATATTCATAATTATTATCGACAACAAAAACTTCATAACCAATGTTATTACTTTCTACTACAATTGATAATTCATTTATTTGTTTAATTCGGCCTTTGATATATAAAAACACTTATTGTTTTATATATGGATTTTTATTTATTCAAAATACTCAAATTCAAAATCATCGATTTTGACGATGTCGCCATCAACTGCCCCTGCTTTTTCTAAAGCTTCATCGATACCGATTTTATTTAAATATGTAATTAATCTCATCATTCCTTCGTCTGTTGAGATATTAATTAAGTGATATGTTCTAATGACTCGATCACCAATAATTTCAAAATGGTGTTCTTTATATTTATTTACAGTGAAAAGATCGTTTGTATCTTCTAGATTATAAACTTTCTCGTAAACTACTTCTTCATAAACTGGGTATCTGACAGCAGTTTTTAATAAATCAGAAGCTTTATATAAAACAAGATCTAGATTGTCATCAGTAATACAAGATATACCAATAACATCTTTTTTAACCTTCTTTTTAAAAGCCTCAAGTCTTTTTTGACTGCCTTCCTCATCCATTTTAGTAGCAACAATTATTTCTTCCCTTTTAATAAGGTTCATTCCGTAACTCTCAAGCTCTTTTCTGATAGTTTGGTAGTCTTTGTAAGGATCTCTTTTACCACTCATATCGACCATATGGATCAGAACACGAGTTCTTTCAATATGGCGTAAAAAAGTTAATCCAAGTCCTTTTCCAAGGTGAGCACCAGCAATTAATCCTGGCATGTCAGCAATACAAAAACTTTTTCCATCTGGAAGATTTGCGATTCCTAAATTAGGAACAATAGTTGTAAACTCATAATCAGCTATTTCTGCTTTGACATTTGTTACACAACTAATAAATGTTGATTTGCCAACATTAGGTAAACCAATTATACCAACATCAGCAAGTAATTTTAATTCTAAAGTTAATTTTAAGTGTTCGCCTGGTAAGCCGTTTTCAGCAATCTTAGGAGCTTTGTTACGCGCATTTTTAAAACAAGCGTTTCCACGACCCCCGCGACCTCCACGAGCAATTAAACAAATTTTACCTTCAAAATCTAAATCACAAACAAATTCGTGATTTTCTTTTAAAAAGACAACCGTTCCAATTGGAACATCGACAATAATATCATCAGCCTTGCGGCCATAACGATTCTTAATTTCGCCTTTTCCGCCATCATTAGCGAAAATTCTTTTAGCGTTTTTAAAGTTTAAAAGTGTTGTTTGATCGGTGGTAGCACGAAAATATACGGAACCACCCTTTCCGCCATTACCACCACTTGGACCTCCAAGGGCACGTGATTTCTCGTGAATAAATGCAATCGCACCATCTCCACCCTTACCACTTTTTACTTCTATATTCGCTTTATCAATAAACATTCTATTTTTGTCCTTTTAAAAGAAAACCACCTAAAACAGGTGGTTCATTAATTATTCAATAACTTCGTAAACGGAAACACGTTTTTTATCTTTGCCAACTCTTTCGTATTTAACTACGCCAGCTTTTAAAGCAAAAATGGTATCATCATTGCCTCTTTTGGTATTAATACCAGCATTGATTTTAGTTCCACGTTGTCTATAAATAATTGCACCTGCTTTACAAATTTGTCCATCACCTAATTTAGCACCGAGTCTTCTACCGGCACTATCACGGCCATTACGAGTACTACCAACACCCTTATGGGATGCGAATAATTGTAAATCTAGGTTAAATCTTAATTTCATATTAGTTATCATCCTTTCATTCAATAGTTATTTTGAGATAATCGCCATAACTTGCTTCGATTGATAATAATTGAGTAAATATTGTTTGAAGTACAATTTGATCATGTTCTTCTATTTCCCCTATTAAATCAATTTTTGTGTAACCGTCTTTAATATTAATTTTATAATTCTTAACATTCTTTATAGCGTTAAGTCCTCCAATTAAGCAAGCACTTACAGCACTACAAACAATATCTGAACCTTTAACACTATAATTAGAGTGCCCTTCGACTAATATTGTAACGATTACATCGTTGTTTTTAATTATTTTTGCATTAATCATTATGCATTTATACTTGTGATTGTTAAGCAAGTAAATGGTTGTCTATGACCATATGTTCTTTTGTAAGTTGTTTTTGCTTTATATTTAAAAACACGAATTTTCTTACTAAGACCTTGCTTTTCAACTTTAGCAACAACTGTAGCACCTTCAATGAAAGGGTTTCCTGTTTTGATTGTTTTATCGCCGATGAGTAATACTTCGTTAAAAGTATATTCTTTACCAGATTCTGCATCTAGTTTTTCGACATAAATTTTAGTTCCAATCTCTACTTTGAGTTGTTTTCCGCCAGTTAAAATTATTGCGTACATTTTTCGTCCTCCTACTTAATTAATTACTCGCTTTGAAGGTATCCTTTTAGGAGTTTAAAACCTCTTTAATGCGGTTGTATCTAAATCAGAGTTACAACGTTGTTAACTATAGCACAAATGCTTATTATATGTCAATAAATTGTGATGATTTAATATGTTTTGTTTTATTTAACCTTTGTTACATTAATTCCACTGAAAAGTATAGCCTCCAGGTAGTTTAATTGTGCCTTTTCCACTCATAAATAACTTATAAACGGTGACAACAACTATTGCAATAACAAGCAGCGTTAAAACTGCTGTTAAAGTTATGGCTTCCCCTGGGCATATAGTCATTAATTCATGTTCACTTAATGGTATTTTGTCCATATATATCCTCCCTTCACTAACAAGATTGCAAGATAAAGAGAATATTTGGTAGATTATTTCATTTTCTTAAGAATTTCTTCTTTTTGCATTAAGTATTTTTGATATTTATCTTTTTCAGCGTCAAGTTTGAACTTAGGAGCTTTGTTCACAAAGTTAGGATTATTCAACATATTTTCGCTTCTTAAGATTTCTGCATCGATTTGTTGTAATTGATTGTTTAATTGCTCATTTAATTTATCATGATCAATCTCAGAATCTAACACGTAAGCTGTTGAATTTAATAAAACTATGCTTGTTGAATTTTTTACGTCCTCGGTGACAAATTCAAGTGAATTCGCAAAAGTAAATCTTATAATATATGGTTTAAATTCTACTAGATTACTACTAGTTTTTAACCTTAAATCGACTTTATGATTAGGTTGAAGTTTATTTGTTACTTTAAACGATCTTATCCCTTCGATGATTTCTTTCAATGATTCGACATCTTTAAGTACAGTCTTAAAGACCATTTTTTTATCAAAAATTGGATAGGATTCAAGCATTATTGAATCGAGATGTTGTGGCAAATTCAAATAAATCTCTTCTGTAATAAATGGAGAGAATGGATATAACATAACAATAATTGATTTCAAGCAATTAAGTAATGTATAGTAAGTACCTTTTTTCTCTGCCTCTTCTTGATTTAAAGTTACTTTACTCATCTCAAGGTAAAAAGAACAAAAATCATCATAAACAAAATTATATAAGGCACTACTTGCAACCCCAAAATCATACTTATTCATTGCATTTGTAACTTTTTTAACGGTTTCTTGAAGCTTCGTTAAGATATATTTATCAATTGTATTTAAATGTTTAATATCATTTACCGATTCAACATAGTTCTCATCAATGTTCATAAGAATGTATCGTGCACTATTCCAAATTTTATTAAGATAATTGCTTGAAGAATTAACTTTTTCTTCGCTATAACGCATATCTAAGCCAGGAGCAGCCACAGTTGCTAAAAAATAACGTAAACTATCCACTCCATAATTTTGAATAACTTCACTAGGATCAATGCCATTTCCAAGAGATTTAGACATCTTCATTCCTTTAGAATCTCGCACAAGTCCGTGCATTACTACATCTTTAAAAGGTCTTTTTTCAGTAAAAAGTAAACCTTGCATAATCATTCTCGAAACCCAGAAAAATATAATATCATAACCTGTTACTAAACAGTCAGTTGGGTAATATCTTTCGAAATCATCGGTATTATTTGGCCAACCAAGTGTTGCAAAAGGCCATAAAGCACTTGAAAACCAAGTATCCAAAACGTCATTATCTTGATGCCAATTACCTGAATTATCTGGTACTTCTTTTGAAACAATGATTTCTTCTGTTAAATCATTATAATATACGGGAATACGATGACCCCACCATAATTGTCTTGAGATACACCAGTCTTCGCATTTTTCTAGCCACCTGCTTAGATTTTTATCAAAACGCTTAGGGTAAAAATTAATTTTATTATCAGTTTTTTGATTATCCAAAATCATCTTCGCAATTGGTTCCATTTTAATAAACCATTGTTTGCTTAATATAGGTTCAACAACCGAACCAGTTCTTTCACTATGACCAACTTGGTGTTTAATTTTTTGAATTTTGATTAAATCATCATTCTTTTTTGTATTCTCAAGTAATAATTCACGACATTTAAAACGGTCCATGCCAGCATAAATGCCAGTATTTTCTTTCATTGTACCGTCAATATTCATAATTACTGGATGTTCTAAACCATGTTTTTGGCCAATAAGGAAATCGTTAGGATCGTGAGCTGGCGTACATTTCATGACACCTGTTCCAAATTCAACATCGACATATTCATCAGCAATAATTGGGATGATTTGATTATTAGCAGGATTAATAACATTCTTACCAATAATATTCAGATAGCGTTTATCAGTAGGATTAACAACTAAACAAGTATCGCCAAACATTGTTTCTGGACGAGTAGTTGCAATTTCAACATATTCGTCTTTGTTATCAGCAAAACGATATTTAAAGAAATAAAAAGAACCTTCATCCTCGCTATAAATAATTTCAATATTACTTAAAGCAGTACGCATTTGCGTATCATAGTTAACAATTCTTTCACCTCTATAAATTAGTTTTTTATCAAATAAAGTCTTAAAAACAAGATACACAGCATCTTTAAAGCCCTCATCAAGAGTAAATCTCTCTCTAGAATAATCTAACATTAAACCCATTTTTTTCCATTGATCATGGATAATATCGGTATGTTCTTCTTTCCATTTATAAGATTCTTTAATAAATGCTTCACGTCCGATATCGTATTTATCAATACCTTCACTCTTTAATTTAGCATCAACTTTAGCTTGAGTAGCAATCCCGGCATGATCAACTCCAGGTAAAAACAATACATCAAAACCACAAGCTTTTTTATAACGACAAATTATATCTTGATAAGTGTTATCGATAGCATGTCCAATATGAAGAATTCCAGTAACATTTGGAGGAGGAATGACCATTGAAAATTTTTGTTTAGTTTTGTCTCCAGCTTTAAAATATCCGCTATCAACCCATGTTTCATAACGTCCATTTTCTATTGCTTTAAAATCATATCTTTTATCTAACATAGTATTCTCCTATTCTTTAACGTTTAATTCGATTTGGTCTTTCAAAAGTTGTAATAATTTTGTATTTTTAATACTAACAGGATAGCACTTCTTTTTATCAATTTCTCCAAACACTTCACTTATATTTTTATAAATTCTTGCTTTCTCACTTTGATTAAGTTTATCGCACTTAGTCATCGCAAAAACGTAATTATAATTATACGATTTCAAGAAGTTATAAAAATCTAAGTCATCTTTAGTTGGTAAATGACGACTATCAAGTAAAAAAACGATTAGTTTTAAGTTTTCATTGTTTTCAAAATAACCTTCAATCATATCCCCATAAAACTTATAATCTAGGCCTTTTTTAGTAGAAAATCCATATCCAGGGCAATCAACAAAATAAAAGTAATTCTCGATTAAATAGTAGTTTAAAAGCCTTGTATGGCCTGGTTTTGATGAGGTAAAAGCTAGTTTAAGGTTATTTGTTAAGGCGTTGATTAAACTAGATTTTCCAACATTTGATTTACCAACAAAAAGGACCTCCTTAAGCTTAAGCTCAGGAGCGTCCATAATTGTTGGGCATGATTTAATAAAATGTGATGATGTAAAGAAATGTTGAGCCATAAATTATCCTAACAATTCTTTTAATGCGTCATCAACGTTTTTCATATAAACGATCTTTAAGTTATCTTTGACTTCATTTGGAAGTTCATTAACATTCTTTTTGTTATCAAATGGAACAATAATAGTTTTTATACCGCTTCTAAGAGCAGCAAGAGATTTTTCTTTTAAACCGCCGATTGCTAAAGCATTTCCTCTTAAAGTTACCTCTCCTGTCATAGCGATATCACTATTAATTGGTTTTTTTGTAAAAGCACTAATAATTGCTGTTGTAATTGCAACGCCTGCACTAGGTCCATCTTTAGGAACTGCACCTTCTGGAACATGAATATGAATATCATTTTTATCAAATAATTCAGAATCAATCCCATATCTTTCAGCATTAGCTTTAACATAATCTAGGGCAATTGAGCATGATTCTTTCATCACATCACCTAATTTACCAGTTAAAATAAATTTACCTGATCCTTTAAAATAATTAACCTCAATTGGCAAAATATCACCGCCATATTGTGTGTAAGCTAATCCAGTAACAACTCCAATTTGGGATTCTTTTTCTTTATTAGTTGAATCAAAAATCTCAGTACCAAGTAATTCTTTAACAACATCGATATCAACAATTTTTACTTTGTTATCATCGGAAAGAGAAAAATAAGTAACAATTAATTTTCTTAAGATTGTTGCGATTTTTCTTTCTAACTCTCTAACACCAGACTCTCTTGTATAGTGATCAATGATATATTCAATAGCGTCATTATTAAAGCTAACTTCATATTTATCTAAACCATTAGCACCAATTTGTTTTCTAATTAAGTGTTCTTGAGCAATATGTAATTTATCAAAAGTTGTATAAGAATCAACTTCAATTAACTCTAAACGATCGCGAAGTGGTTCAGGAATGTTTCCTAAATCATTAGCGGTACAAATAAATAAGACCTTACTTAAATCATAGCTAAGTTCTAAATAGTTATCACTAAAAGCATTATTTTGTTCAGGATCCAAGACTTCTAATAAAGCACTTGTTGGGTCACCTTTATTTGAAGATGCCAATTTATCAATTTCATCTAATAAGAAAACAGGATTCTTTGATTTAACTTTTTTAAGTAAGTTTATGATTCGTCCTGGTCTTGAAGCAACATAAGTTCTTCTATGACCTCTAATCTCAGCCTCGTCAGTGATCCCACCTAAAGCACATTTAACAAAATTTCGGTTAAGAGCCCTTGCAACAGATTTAGAAAGAGAAGTTTTTCCGGTTCCAGGAGCGCCATAAAAACAAATAATAGGTGCTTTTAAATTACCATTCATTTTTTTAACAGCTAAATATTCTAAAATTCTCTCTTTTGCCTTAGTTAAACCATAATGATCAGCATCTAAAATCTCTCTCACGTGTTTTAAATCATTATTATCTTCAGTCTCAATAACCCAAGGTAGAGCAACTAAATTATCGATGTAATCTTGAATTAAGGAAGCTTCTAAGCTGCCAGCAGGCATATTGGTAATTCTTTTTGTTTCTTCTTTAACTTTATCAATGACTTCTTTAGGATAGTTCTCTTTAATTAAACGATCGATGAGTTCTTGAGGAGCATTTTCTGATTCTTCACCAAGTTCTTTACGGATAGCTCTCATTTGTTCTCTTAAAAAGTATTCTTTTTGTTGTTTTTCAGAACTTTCTTTGACTTTACGGTTAATAGTTCTACGATATTTATTTTCTTTATTTCTAAGTTCTAGAATCTCAATTAAAGCTTCGATAGCCTCGCGATTATTATTACCTTCTAAAACAGCTTGTTTTTCAGTATAAGCAATATTTAAATTATGACCACAGAAGTTAATAAATGAAGTCGTATCAGTTGCATTTTTTAATAATGAATAAAAATCATTTAATTTTGTTGTAAATAATGTAGTAAGTCCATTATCTTGAAGCAATCCAATAAAAGTTTTCATTAAAACGATTTCTTCTTTAGCGTTTTCCTCGTTATCTTTACGAATCTCAGCATTGGAATAAAACATACCATCGATTTTTTCAAATGAAAATAAATTAACTTTATCTAAAGCTTGAACATTATATTTTGGCGATTTGCCCGATGATTTAACGTTCATTACACGACATAAAGTTCCAACTTGAAAAATATCTTTGAAAGACTCGATTTCATCATTCTCTAACTTAACTTGCGACACTAAAATACAATAAGTATCATTATTGCTTATTGCCTCTTCTGCGGCAAGTCTGCTTATTTCTCTTTCAGCACTAATTGTCTCACTAAAACCAGGAAATAAGACTAATCCTTTAGTTATGAGAACTGGTAGTCTAAAAATATCTTTTGTGTTTATACTCATTAATCCAATCCTCCTTATAATCTAATTAATTTGTTGTTTTTTCTTTTTTAACGTTAATGTTTTTTTCAACTAAGAAGGTTTGAATCTTTCCATTAGTAATATTTTGGATGATTTGACCTTCGTTTTTAGCGAAAATTTCTTTAACTTTTTCAGTCTCCATGGAATATTGTTTTGCAACATTTGCATAGTATTCTTCTAATTCTTCTTTTGTTACATATAATTTTTCAAGCTCAGTGATCTTTGAAAGAACTAATGCTTGTTTAATTTGATTTTGAACGTTAACTGCGACTTCATCATGAATTTTTTCATCAGTTAAACCAGTAATTTCTTTATATTGTTCAAATGTAATGCCATTTTGCTTAATTTGTTCCATCATTGTTTCAACATTTCTAGCAATTTCAGCTTCAATGATCTTTTCGTTAATTTCAAATTTTGAACCTTCAACAATTTTACCAATTAATTCGTTTAATTGATTACTAAGTTTTTCATTTTCTTTAGTTTGTGTAATTTGTTCTTTTTGATTGAGTTTTAATTCCTCAACGGTATTAACATTTTCTAAAGCTAATGATTTTACGAATTCATCGTTTAATTCATTAATTTTCTTTGTCTTAATTTCGTGAACGATACAAACAAATTTTGCATCTTTTCCTGCATATTCTTTAACGTATTGTTCTGGGAATGTAACGTTAATATCGATTTTTTGGCCTGATTTAACACCAACTAATTGATCTTCAAAACCTGGAACAAATTGGTTGCTACCTAAAACTAATGAATAGTTATCTGCGCTACCGCCTTCAAATTCTTTACCATCGATATAACCTTTAAAATCAAAAACGACTGTATCACCTAAAGCTGCTTCAGAATCTTTTAAAACTAAATCTGAATTTTCATTTAGGAGTTTAGCGATAGCTGCTTCAATTTCATCAGCTGTAACGCTTACTTTTTTGTTTTCAACTTTGATTCCGGTGTATTTTCCGATTTCAACTGATGGTGCGACTATAACTCTAAATACATATTCAACCTCGTTGCCATCAAATTTTGTAACATCCATTTCTGGTTGAGCAGCTGGTTGAACCTTATGTTCATTTAAAGATTCTCTAAATAATTTTTGACCTGCTTCATTGATTGCTTCGCTAATAATTTGTTGTTCACTAACGGTTTCTTTTACTAAATTTATAGGTGCTTTACCTTTTCTGAAACCTTTAATTGAAACAGTTTGTGCTATTTTTTTAAGAGCTGCTTCTTTTGCTACTGCAAATTCCTCAGCTGTAACTTTTCCTGTAATTTCGATTAAAGAATTTCCTTTATTTTCTAACTTTGTTGCCATTTTCTATATTCTCCTTTTCAACAATATGCTTAGTATTATATACTAAGTCAGTTTTATAAACAATCTAAAGACTTTAAAAACCAATAATTTTTATTACTAAATCCATTAATTAATTTTAAAATTGATTTTGTTTTAAAATTATTAAAACAATATTTACTAGAAAACTACTAGTAAATCACTAATTAATTATACTTGTCATTAAATTCTTCATAATAAGAAATCAAATTCTTTTTTACAATCTCGAAATCTTTTGATTTATCATCGATCTGATTTAAGATAGCATCATCTTCTTTTGAAGTACCAAATAAATCATGTGCGTACTCAAGAGAAGCAATAATCAGATCATTATATTCCGTCTCTGTAAAATTGAAAAAAGGCGACTTTTTTAACCAATAACAGAACATTAGGACCTCAATTAATGAATTATAGGAAATGTTTTTGTTATTAGCTTTTATAAAAGAGATTTTGCTTTGAAATACTGTATTATTACTTGCGTAAACCTTATGTAATAACTTTGGGTTGATTTCTGTTAAGACATTGTTGTTATTAACGATTTTAAAGAAATTATCATAAGCTTCCTCTAACAGAAAATTTAAAATCATTATCGATTTATAATCTAAAGGTTTTTCTTTTATTTCATCGACCAATACGTAATATAAATCAATGCTATCATTTGCTTTTAAATTCTTAATCTCTGAAATTGCAGTGAAAATATCCGCAAATTTGTTCGAATTTAATCTTTTCTTTAATGTGGTTATCGAGAAATCTGCGCTTTTTGATTTTTCTGCTGCATTTTTTTTAGCCGATACAATCTCAAAAAGTGAATTTATGTATTCTTCAGTTTCTTGATTGATATATGGATAATTCTTATATCTTTCAATTTCATTAAAAATTTCTACACTCATGTTCAAACTCATTAATATCTCTAGATTGGCATTAACCGATTGAATGAAGTCCTCTTTTTCCAGTTCTTCTCTATTTGCAGTGAAAAACTGTAGTGCTTCAAGTTTTGAATCTTCATTTAGAAGTTTAAATATTTGTTCAAATTTAGTCATAATATTTCTCCTTTATTTTATTATATAAATTTAGAGCTACATTTTTAGGTAATAACTGCTCCAGTTCTTCTAAAGTAGCACCTTTTAACAGATTAATTGAACTATATCGAAGACTCAACTTCTCTTTTCTGTACTTACCAATTCCTTCTACTTCATCAAAAATTGAATTATACATACCTTTACTGCGTTTATTAGAATGAAATTTAATTGCATAGCGGTGTACTTCATCTTGCATTCTCGTTAACAAAAAGAAAAGTTTTTTATTCTCGGTTAAATCAATTGTTTTGTTATCAGAAGTCACCAATAAACTGGTACGATGTTTACTATCTTTTGATAAACCAGCAATATGAATATTAACCCCAATTTTATTCAAAGACTCCTTCACAACATTAATTTGATTAATTCCTCCATCAATTATCACTAAATCAGGCATTTTCAAATCTTCCTCTTTAAGTCTCAGATATCTTCTAGTAGTAACCTCTTTCATGTTGACTAGATCATCTTTAGTATTGTCATTATTTAAATTAAACTTACGATACATTTTTTTGTTTGGTTGTCCATTAATAAAACAAACCATTGCACCAATCGCATTAGTACCTTGAAGATGAGAGTTATCAAATAATTCAATGCGATAAGGTGTTGGAATTGATAATAGTTTTCCTAAATCCTCTAAGATATCCAGATTATTATCAGTTAATCGAGCTGTATTGAAATGCTCATCTAAAGATTCAACTGAATTAATGCTGGCGTTTGAGAGGATTTCAAAAGACTTACCTTTTGTAGGATTTTCAATTTTAACATCTAATAATTCAAGTAAAATATCTTTAATTTCTTTATTAGAAACAACAATTATGGATGGAGCAACATTTATTAAGTAAAATTGATAGATCATTTCACTTATAAATTCATATAACTCTCCAATAATCTCATAAATAAATGATTTTTTTCCAATTAATAAACCTTTTCGATAGATTAAGAAAGTAATATTTACATAATTATCTCTTGTAGCAAAGGAAATAAAATCTCGATTAAACGAACTATTTAATTCAACATTTTGCTTTTCATTTATATGTAAAATAGAGTTATACATTAATTTATAATCATTAGCATTCTCAAAATCTAATTGATCACTATGATACTTAATTTTATTTTCTAGTTCTTTAAGAACTTTCTTGTTATCGCCATTTAAAAAAGCTTTAATATCTTTTAAAATCTCATCATAATCTTCTTTTTTAATATCATTAATACAAGGTGCTAAACATTGATTAATATGATAATAAAGACATTCTTTACGAGGAATAGTCTGACATTTTCTTAATTTAAATAAGCGGTTAATAATACTAACAACTTCAAAAGCTGATGAGGAGTCAGGATATGGTCCAAAATAAAGATTTTTCTTATTTGTAACATGTCGAGCAATTGATACATAAGGATGAGGAGTAGCAATATTTAAAGCAATATAGGGATAATGTTTATCATCCATCAAGAGAATATTATAACGTGGATAATGCTTTTGAATTAAATTCATTTCTAAAATCAAAGCCTCTTTTTCTGATTTAGTAACAATTGTTTCAAAGTGATCAACATGTGAGACCATTGCCTGTGTTTTGCCATTTTGTGGACGCAAAAAATATTGAGAAACTCTTTTCTTAAGATTTTTTGCTTTTCCAATATAGATAATCTCGTTATCGATATTTTTCATGAGGTAACAACCTGGTTTTTCGGGCAGTACATCTATTTCTTTTTTTAATAATTCATTCATTTTAATTTAACAATTGTGGATCCAGTTCCGCCATTAGTTGAATTTCCAAGTTCAAAACTTTCAACAAATCGCGAAGTTTTTAAATGATCCCAAATACCTTGACGAAGTTTTCCTGTTCCGTAACCATGGATTATTTTAACCTGATTGATATTTCTAGTTCTAGCATTAGCAATATATGAATCTAAAGCTTCTAGTGCTTCAAAAACACGATAACCAACAAGATTTAACGACATAGAAACATTCTTACCATTGAGAATTTTGTCATCTAAATCATTGTTTTTTCTATATATTTTAGAAGGTGTATTAATCTTTCTTAACATTTCAGGCGTTGAATTAATACTAAAACCTGAGTCTGTATTTAAAGTAATTTTGTTGCCAGAAATTCGCGTAATCTTACCCTTAGTGTTCATGCCTTTAACTTCAGCATAATCACCAACACTAAATTCATCAATAATACTATCTTCAATATTAATAAGAGCTAATTGTTCAGTGGTTTTCTTAAGGTTTTTTTCCTTTAAAAATTCATTATAAATTGCATTAATTTCGCTTGATTTTTCGTTTATTAGATTATCCAATTCTTCAATCTTACGATTTTTTAAATTCTCTTCTTTTTCGTTCATTTTCTCTTCTTTTTGTTTTAAAAATGCTTCTTTTTCTTCTAATTCATTAATTCTTTCTTCATACTGTTGCATTTTAAAGAATAAAGTTCTTTCTTTATCCTCTAAAAATTCTAATTTGAGATCTTCTTTTGACATATAATTATCATTATAAAAACTTTTAGCGTTTTTAATAATTTCTTGTGGTATTCCGTACTTTTCACCAATTACAAAACCAAAGCTCTTTCCAGTAACACCAAGCATTATTTTAAATGTAGAATTAATCTTTTCTTCATCAAAAATAAATGATGCGCTTTGAATTCTTCTATTTTCTAATCCATATTTCTTTAATAAAGGAAAGTGAGACGTGATTGCAGAAATACAGTTCTTTTCCAAGAGATATTGAACGATAGAAATTGATAAAGCTTCACCTTCTTTTGGATCCGTGCCGTTCCCGATTTCGTCAATAAGTACTAAATCATTACTATTTACCGACTGAAGAATTACTGAAAGCGAATTAATATGAGCACTAAAGGTTGAAAGATTAGCTTCTAACGATTGATTATCTCCAATGTCGACATAGATGTTAGAAACTACTCCGCATTCACTACCTTCTTGTGCAGTAATTGGAATTGCCATCTTAGTTAAATAAGTTAGTACTCCAATTGTCTTTAAGGCAACAGTTTTACCACCAGCGTTTGGTCCACTAATAATCATCATTGGTTTTTCACTATTAAATACGAAGTCATTAGCAATAACTTGATCTTGATTCATAAGTGGATGTCTTGCACCATAAAAATTAATGGTTGTATCATTTGTAATATGAGGGATTGTACACTTAAATTTTCTTAAATACTTGATTTTACAAGCGATAAAGTCTAATTGACCTATTGTTTTATTGTTTATTATTAATTGTTGGCTATCAAAAAGTACATGTCCTGATAATTCTTTTAAGATACGATAAACTTCTTCTTTTTCCTGCATTTCCAAGACAGATTTCTCGTTTTCTAGTTCTGAAATTTCATATGGTTCGATAAAAGTTGTTTGCCCCGAATCACTAATATCATGAATAACACCTTTAATACTATTTTTTAAATTAGTATTTACTGGAACAGCATAATGACCGTTCCTTAAAACATAATTATCCCCTGTCATTAGAGAACTATTTGCTTGAAGATAAGAGTTTAAGGCTTTATGAATTCGCTTATCAATTTCTTTTAAACCTTTTCTTGCTCGAGCAAGTTCAACTGTTGCATTATCATAAACTGTATTTTCAGTGGAAATTGTTTTAAGAATCCTTTGATACAAACTCATATTCTGTTTCATCGAATTAAACATTTCTTTTATCAGTTTGGTTTCAACATTTGTTTTACGATAAAAAGCTATTAACTCTCCAGTATTGTATATTTCATCCTTTAGAAGATTCAATTTGTACTCGTCGAGTATATTCCCTTTTTTTATATTTTCGATCTCTAAACCGACGTTTAAATGGCTAGAAATAGGTAAATCACCAAAACGAAAAACAACTTCAATTAATTCTGAAATTTTTTGATATTCTCTTTTAATTATCCTTCGATCAGAATATGGTTTTAAGGAAGAGATTAAATATTGGGAATAAGGTGTTTTTGCATATTGATATATTTGCTCAACGACCTTATCTATTTCTAAAATATCATAAGATTTTTGCATAGTTAAATATTATCATTTTCTTCATGAAACCTCAATTTAATTGATTTTGGAAACAAATTTCTTTATTAGTCGATTTGTGCTATAATAAATATAATGATTACGATAAAAGTCGACAAAACAAAATTAGATGAAATCTATAAAACTTACAAAAACAATATAATTCAGGAAAATCTTGGTTATATTCTTTTTGTTGTTCAAACTCCTGATTTTATCATTACAACTTATGATAATAAAAAGAAGACTGCTTTTAAAGTAACAATCCAAGGCGAGGATCCAATGGCTATTGCCCGTAAATTTGATTGTGAACCAATTAATATTTCTAAAAAAGTAAAAATAGTTAAGGAATCTCCATATTATATCGATATAAATCAACAAATTGGTAGTGATGAAGTCGGAACTGGTGATTTTTTAGGTCCAATTGTTGTTTGTGCAGCTTATGTTGATCAAGAAACAATGAAATTAGTCGATGAATTAGGAATTAATGACTCTAAAAAGATTAAAGATACCGATATTATGAGAAAGATTCCTATGATTTTAAATAAATGTTTCTATGAAGTAAAAGTGTTAAGCAATGAAAAATACAATAATGCTACTAAAAATGGCTTCAATCTTAATAAAATCAAAGCCATCTTACATAACCACTGCCTTTACCGTTTACATTTAAAATGTCCATATGTTACAAATTTATATGTTGACCAATTTACCCCTGAAGATAAATATTTTGAATACATTAAAGATATTGAGAAAAAAGAAATGAAAATAATCTTTCAAGAAAAAGGCGAATCTTATTTCCCAAGCATTGCATTAGCAAGTTGCATTGCTCGCTATACTTTCTTAAAAGAAATTGAGTTTATCAACAAAACTTATAGCGTTCGAGTTCCTTTAGGTGCTTCTTCTAAAGTTAAATCCTTTGCTACTGCTTTCACTAAAAAATTTGGTTTGAACGAGTTAACAAAAATTTGTAAAACTAATTTTATTACTTTTGAAGAAATTAAAAAGGATTTATCACTTTAAAGTTTCTAAGACTTCATTAAATTCAAGAGGGATGTCTCTTTCAAAAGACATCTCTTTTTTTGTTCTTGGATGAACAAAGGTTAATTTATAAGCATGAAGTAATTGTCCTTTATTAAAAACACTGCACCCTCCACCATAAAGTCCATCACCAACAATTGGATGCGAAATTGAAGATAAATGTACTCTAATTTGATGAGTTCTACCTGTTTCTAAGCGACATTTGATTAATGTATATTTTTTATATCTTTTAACAACTTCAAAATAAGTTGTGGCGTTTTTGCCGTTAATAGCATCAATTGCCATCTTTAAGCGATTTTGTTTATTACGTCCAATTGAACCAACAATTTTTCCTTGATCTTCTTCAATAATACCCTCAACTAAGGCGATATATTCACGGTGCATAGAATGATCTTTTAATTGATTAGCAATCCGTTCGTGAGTAAAATCATTTTTAGCCACTAACAATAAACCACTCGTGTCTTTATCAATACGGTGAACAATCCCCACACGATACATTCCATTACTATTTGATAAGCTTACTTTATTATAAATAAGAGCATTAACAAGCGTATCATCATGATGTCCACTTCCTGGATGAACAACTAATCCACGTGGTTTATCAATAATTAAAAGATCATCGTCTTCATAAACGATATCAAGTTCGAGTTCATAGGGTTTTAAACTTTCATCAAGAACTTTATTAATAAATGTTGTATCGATAACATCATCTTCTTTAACTTTATATGAAGGAGACTTAATTTCTCCATTAACCTTCACATTACCCTCTTTAATTTGATAAGAATAAAATTCACGGGAATTGTTGCTATCAAAAAGAGTTAAAGCTTTGTCAAGCCTTAAACTAACAATTTCTTTTCCTACGACATAACTATTTTTCATTTTTACTTTTTTTAGATTCTTCCTTGCTCTCATTTATCCAATCAACAATAAAAGAGATCATCATCAAGACAACTCCACAAATTACAGCAGCATCAGCAATATTAAAAACACCAAATCCTTTGATTAAAGGACCAATATCAATAAAATCAATTACCCCACAAGGTGTCCCCCAATAAAAAGTACGATCAATTAAATTGCCAATATTCCCTCCGTTAATAACAGCAAGTGAAATAAGAAATAATAAATTAACTTTTTTTCCTTTTGTAAAAAGATAAGTTAAAACTACAAAAATTCCAATAAAAGCTACCCAACTAATAATAATAAAGACTATACGACTCCATAATTCACCATTTCCTAAACCAAAAGCCCCTCCATTATTAGTTAATAATGTGAAATTTAAAAATCCAGGAATAATTGAAACACTTTCTCCGCTTTGATTAACTAAATCACCAAAGAATTCTGGAGCTGGTTTTAGCGGACCAAGCATCTCAACAGCAATCCACTTAGTAGCTATATCAGCTATAAAAACAAATAAAGTAATAATTCCAAAAATTATTAAAGTTTTGTAATTTTCTTTAATAGCAGGAATTACTTTTTTAAAATAGTCGCGCATCTTGGACATAAATTTACTCCTTCAATTTCACTGATATCATCATTATCGAAATAATTCCAACATCTATTACATTTTATACCATTATTATGTTTAATACTAACATAGGCTACCTCGCCCTTATTTTCATTTAATTCTTCATTAAAGTTAACTTTACTAACAATGAATAAACGTTCTTGTTCAATTGCTCCAAGTTCGTTAAAGATTTTTTCAACGTTGTTATTGAAGATATTTAATGTAACGGAAGCTTGTTGAGAAGAACCAATAATTTCCTTACTACGAGCTTCTTCTAAAGCTTTTAAAACGTCATCTCGTAAGGAGATTAAGTCTTTATAATCTTCAAGTATACTTTCCTTATAATTATGAGTAATTGTAGGGAAGCTATAATACATCAAATTAGCTTTTTCTTTAAAAGGATAAAACTCATGAACTTCATCCATAGTAAATGGAAGAATTGGATTCAAAAGAAGCATTAAAGTTTTACTAACTTCATCTAAAACACTTAAAACTTGTAATCTTCTTAAAGACTTTTCTTCATTACAATAAAGAATATCTTTAGTAATATCTAAATAGAATGAGGATAAATCATCACTCATAAACTTTAAAATCTCACTCATAGCCCCAATAAAATTGTATTCTTCAAATTCTTCAATAAAGGAATTTTTAACTTTTTCTAATTTAGCAAGAATAAAAATATCAATTTGTTCATCACTGACTACTTTTTCTTTTAAATCAAAACCATTTAAGTTTCCAAGTAAAAATTTAAAAGTATTACGAATTTTACGATATTGTTCACTAATTGTTTTAACAATATCTTCACTAATCCTAACATCTTGTTGATAATCAATCAAACTAGCCCAGAGTCTTAAAGTATCACTTCCATAAACATTGATAATTTTCAAAGGATCAATTCCATTTCCTTTTGATTTAGACATTTTTTCCCAGGAATTATCCATTACAAAACCATGTGATAAAATAGCCTTAAATGGTGAAACACCTGTATTAGCTACGCTTAATGTTAAAGATGAATTAAACCATCCTCGATATTGATCATTTCCTTCTAAATATAAATCAGCAGGGTATTTCAAACCTCGTTCTTTAAGTACTCCATTCCAAGAAGATCCACTATCAAACCACACATCCATAATATCGGTTTCTTTTTTAAAGATGCCATTAGGAGATGATGGGTTAGTGTAACCATCAGGTAATAATTCTTTTTCACTTAATTCATACCAAACATTACTTCCATGTTCCTTAATTAATTTTTCAATATGTTCAAAAACATCTTTATCAATAATTGGTGTCTCATCTTCGCAATAGATAATAGGAATTGGTACTCCCCAAATTCTTTGGCGAGAAATACACCAATCATTACGATCTTTAATCATATTAGTCATACGTGTTTCACCCCATTTTGGTGACCATGAGACATTTTTAATAGCATTAATTAATTGCTCACGTATTGGTTCTATTGAACAAAACCATTGTTTTGTGGCTCTAAAAATAACTGGTTTGTGTGTTCTCCAATCATGAGGATAACTATGGACAATATCTTCTTCTTTTAATAAGACATTATTCTCTTTTAAAATTTTAATAACTTCCACATCAGCATCAGCATAAAATAAACCCGCAAGTCTTTCTCCAGCTTCTGCTGTCATTTTTCCGTGTTCATCAACTGGACAATATGGTTTAATGCCATATTTTAATGACACTAAATAGTCGTCTAAACCATGTCCTGGAGCAATATGAACTAAACCAGTACCAGTTTCAGCAGTAACATAATCACCTAAAATGACTAAGCTTTCTTGATCATAAAATGGATGTTTACAAATGATTCTTTCTAATTCACTTCCTTTAAAAGTTTTAACTAATTCACACTTTTTAAAACCAAGAAGTTCGACTAATTGATCTTTTAATTCTTCTAAGAAGACAAAATTGCCTTTATCGGTTTTAAAAAGACCATAATTAAATTCAGGATTAGCACAGATTGCTAAGTTTGCAGGTAAAGTCCAAGGAGTTGTTGTCCAGATAATAAATTTATCATCATTACTTAATAGCCCTTTTCCGTCTTTAACATTAAATGAAACATAAACTGTATGAGCTGTCACGTCTGCATATTCGATTTCAGCTTCAGCAAGTGCAGATTCACTTGATGGGGACCAATAAACTGGTTTAAGACCCTTATAAATCAAACCATCTAAAGCCATTTTTGCAAAACAGTTAATTTCCTTAGCTTCAAATTCAGGATTTAATGTTAAATATGGATTATTATAATCACCTAAACATCCAAGTCTTTTGATATCTTTCTTCTGATTTTCAACTTGTTTTAAAGCATATTCTTTACATTTTGTTCTAAATTCAGGAATTGGTGTTGTTTTACGATTAATTCCTTGTTTAGTAACCATATTTTCAATTGGCAAACCATGTGTATCCCAACCAAAAATGAAATCTGTTTTAAAACCAGACATATTTTTATAGCGAACAATAAAGTCTTTTAATAATCTATTTAACATATGACCACAGTGCATGTTTCCATTTGCATATGGTGGACCATCATGCAACATAAATTCTTTGTCTTTATTGGCATTCATTTTGTTGTAAACATCTTCTTTTTCCCATTTTTCCAAGACTTTCGGTTCTTTTGTGCTTAAATTACCACGCATTTCAAACCCAGTTTTTGGCATTAATAGACTTTCTTTGATTTCCATATCTTTCCCCTTTAATAAAAAAGTCCTTAGAATAAAATTCTAAGGACGAATATTTCCGCGTTACCACCTTATTTATCTAGTTTTACTAGATCTCTTAATTTTTAGTTTTACAACCATAAGTGATATCTATAAAGTTTTAATTAATACCTTTCACCATTCGTATCTCGCTATAAATTAATATCTTTAAAGACTTGTCTTATTTTCATATTTTATATTATTACTCAAAAATTGTCTACTAATAAATATAAATATAATATTAGTAGTTATTTAGTTGTTTTATAGTGTTAATCTATTAATTAACAACTATAAATGAATAAGGTTTGAATACACCATTGTCAAAATTATTTTGTAATAAGACTTTTTTATATTTTTTTGTGATACTTTTCTCAGTGTTGTTAATGATTGCCTTTATTGTATTTTTACCAATTATTCTTTCAATAACTACTAAATTCTCTTCGTTATATATTTTAATATCACCTTTTCTCAAAATATCATTTTTTCTAAGTTTAACGATATCTTTAAATAATTCGTGTTCTTTGGTATGAAATTCTTTACTCTCCCAATCCATAGCTCTTCTATTGTCTGGATCGCCCATGCCTTCCATAAATATTTCATTTCCATAATAAATCATTGGGTAACCAATATAGAAAATCATGGTTAATATAGCTAATAAATACTTGCTTTTGTCTTTGTTCAGCAAAGTATAGAATCTAGGAGCGTCATGTGAATCCAATAGATTAAGCATCATTCGATTGTTGTTTTCTGTATAACGATGCAACAAACCATTGAGTTTATCAACAAATTGTTTTGGCTCTAAAGTGTTATTCACATAAAAATTTTCACAAGCATTTGTAAATGGATAATTCATTGTGGATTCCCATTCAGCATTACTTAAATAGTTTGCAGAATTATGCCAGCATTCGCCAATTAAAATAACTTTAGGATCTGACTTTATAATCGCTTTTTTAAAAGCTTGCCAAGCACTGTGAGCTACTTCATTAGCAACATCTAGTCTATAAGCATCAACCCCAAATTTTTCAATCCAAAATTTCCCTACTTTAATCATATAATCCATAACTTCAGGATTATTAGTATCTAGTTTAGGCATACCATAAAAATCAGCAAAAGCTTTATAATTTAATGGTTTTTGTACAGGTTGTTCACCATCAATAAAAAACCAATTAGCATATTTACTTTTTTTGCCTTTTTTCACGACATCTTGAAATATTTTATTATTATAACCAATATGATTGAAAACTAAATCAATACAAATCTTCATACCTTTTTCATGAGCTTTATCAACTAATAATTTAAATTCTTTATTAGTACCAAACTGTTTATCAATTTTCATATAATCAATAACATCATATTTGTGATTGCTTCCAGATTCTGTTAACGGAGTAAAATAGATGGTATCAATACCTAAATCCTTTATATAATCAAGTTTATTGATAATTCCTTTAATATCTCCCCCTAAAAATGGATTATTTTTTAAATCTAAACTATTCCATTCTCTTGTAACATAATCTTTGTTTTTGTTTCCTGCAGCAAATCTTTCAGGAAAGATTTGGTAAAATACGTCTCCTTGAAATTTAGTATTTTCATAGATGATATCGCTTTTGTTAACATAAGCAAATCTAAAGCATATTTTATACGACTCCTTTTGATTAAAATTTTCATTAAACCCATCTTCTGAATAAAACAATTCTTCTTTATCGGTTGTAAATTTAAAGACATAAGAAATTCTTTGATCATCGGTTATGATTTTTGTCGAATAATAATCAAATAATTCATCTGAAAATTCATAATCAAGTTTTTTAATCTTAGACTTTAAATAGAAAAAGTGGCAAAAATTATAATAAAGTTCAATTTTTTCAAATTTATCTCCTTTTTTTGTTCTTATTCTGATAAATAATTCGTGCTCATTATTAGGATAAGCAAAATTAGAATTTCCAATATGTAATACAGCAGATTTTTCCATATATTTTCTCCTTATTTGTCTGCCTAATTTTAACAAATATCTTGCATTTAATCTACCATAAAGTAGAATATAAATATGAAATTAAAAGCTTATAGAATTATTTATTTAATCGCAAATATTGGTCTCCTGCTTTTGTCTTCGACATTTATGATTTTAACCATGATTAACATTCTTGGTGAAGATTCCGCAAATGATTTATTTTTGACTTTATTAGCTCAAGCAATGGGTATTATTTTCATTATTTTCATGATCGTAATGATTATTAGATCTTTTTCTCGAGGAACTCTTCTTTATAATGAAATGTTTTTCTCTTCTGACAAGAAAAAACTAAACAAAATAGTTATTGCAGTAGTAAATTTTGGATTAGTATTATTTTTACTTTTATTAGTTTTGGTTTTGATTGGACTTTATACCGATTACATCTTGCCTAAAAATTTACAAGTTTATGATATTTATTTAATGATTGAATTGTGTTTAACTCTTCTTGTTCAAACGATATTCATCAATATATACATACTATTATTTTATAAAGACATCACAGGAAGAATTGGTTAAACTAATTCTTCTTTTATTATATCGATATTATAATCACACTCAACATTATAAACACTTTCATTTGGTGTGTTTAATATATATAGCTTTTCATTTACATTATTTAACAAACCTAAGTTATTAATAACTAGTTCTTGGTGTAGTTCAGCACCAGTTTGTGTTGTAGAATCAACAGCTTTTAATGTTAAAAGTGTTTTATCTTCATTTAAAAACATTCCTTTAGCGACTCCTGTGAGATTAATTTTAAATGTTTCAGCAAAGTATATACCACCACTTTTAAAACTAGCATCGTAACGATAAAAAATATTTTGTACAGCTGTTGATGCTTCTTGAAATGATACTTTTTTGACTATAACATCTTCTTCGTTTATTTTTACAAATCGATGATAATCATTATTTTCATCTTTACCAATAATTGTTTTTTTGTGTGTGATACCATCTTTAATTAGTTCATTGGTATAATTAATTTCATAACTATAATAAAAGCTTTCAATATCATTAATAAATTCAATCTGTTCGTTTTTTTGACTAATAATTCCATTGTTGGTTTGTTCATATTTTACTGCTATTGAACCATCAATTGTTTCTTTAGATGCTTTTTCATATGTACACTTTTCTAAAAACAATCTAAACTCTGATGTTCCATCATCGACAACATTACAAGCTGTTAAAAAGATTGTGACTAGGAGTATAGTTAGATGTTTTAAATGCTTTTTCATGAATAAATTATATCACTTATCCGTATTTGAATAAACAAATAGATTAAAAAAACGAGCCGAAGCTCGTTTTAATATGATTTCTATTATCTTTTACAAAAACTTAGCCTAAAGGAGGTATACTTTTAAATGTTTTTGTAAGCAATAATAGTTTCAAATTTTTCAAGAATAACTTCATTATTTAGAATAAGATCATTTCTTCCAAGTGTTGATAATTCTAATGTGTATCCAGTAAAATTTAATGGATCAGTTTCGCCATAACCATTACGATGAGCAATCAAGTATTCTCTATTTGTGTCTTGAATCTTATAACTAAGTGTTGAAAGGTCAAAAGTTACTCCTAAATCAATTGTTAAGTTATCTTCTTTACCTAAATGCATTCCGCTGGTATTTTGTTTAAAATCAATTAATTTCTTATAATTTTCAACTGTATCAATATTTTTAAGCTTTAATGAATAATCTAATTCATTGATTTCATATGATGATTCATAAGAGTTATGATCAAGTTTTTTAGTTCTTAGGAATTCGTCGCCCGCTAAAACAAAACTTGTTCCTTGTGAAGTTAAAATCATTGAGTTGGCAAGAGTATTCATCTTCTTAATAAGTTTTTCATCATTAATACCAGCTACTTTAATACGGTCATAAAGAGTGTAGTTATCGTGACATGTGACATAGTTAACTGTTTTATCAGGATCATAGATTGTTGCATCGCCACTCAAGGAAGTAACTCCTTTGAGTCCTAATTGAATTTTTTGGCTCTCATCAGCTAAACGCTTATTAGTTTCAGTAATCCAACCCTTTGTTGAAGCACTATTTAATCCACCTTTAATTAAAGCATCACGGAATTGGTCATTGAATTGTCCATATCCTTGATATTTATTTCCGTTAATTTGTTTTGCACTTAATGAATCAGGTAGGGTTGATGTACCTCCAGACCATGGTTCACCATAAATTACAATATTTGGATTAATCTTTTTAACTTCGGCAGTTAATTCATTCATTGTTGTTAAATCATGTAGACCCATTAAATCAAAACGATATCCACCTAATTTATATTCTTTAGCCCAGAATTTGGTACTATCAATCATAAATTTACGGAACATCTTGTTTTCACTTGCAGTTTCGTTCCCACAGCCACTTCCATTACTTGGTGTTTGTCCATTGTATCTAAAATAATACTCAGGCATTAAAACATCAAAGTTTGAACCGCCTAATCCAGCAACGTGGTTATAAACAACGTCCATAATAATATTAATGCCTTCTTTATTATATTCTGTGACTAATTCTTTAAATTCTTTAATACGGGCATAGCCATCATGAGGATTTGATGAATATCCACCTTCTAAAACATTATAGTTTAGTGGATTATAACCCCAGTTGAACTTCATATTAACTTCATCATTAGCTTGGTCATAAATTGGAACAAATTGAACAGCATTAACACCCATTTCCTTAATATGATCAAACCCTGTTGATACTTCTTTGTTATTTTCAGTGTAGGTTGTTCCTCTTTTATAAGCACCTTTGAAAAGCTTTCCCTCTTTTGCGCTTAATGTGCGATCAGCGGTCCATGTTCTGCTTGAAGAAATATCTGAAATATGAGTTTCATAAACAGTTAATTCCTTACGATCATATGGGTGAGCACTAATATCGTCCCATCCTTCAGGATTTGTTAAACTAAAGTCAGTAATCATTCCTCTTAAACCGTTTACGCCAGAACTTTTAGCATAAGGGTCACAAATTTCTTTTCCATTAACATTTTTATAATTTTTAACAAAATAAGTATAATATTTACCCTCTAAATTAGCTGCAATTTCATAACTCCAAACACCTTTTTCTCCAAGAGTCATTCCGTATTCAGTAAACTTATCATCACCAAGTGTTGCATTAACTGCAACTGGTGTTCCTTTTTCATAAACTCTTAAGGTAATCGAATCACTTAGTGGTGACCAAACTTTAAAAGTTGTTTTATTTTCATAATTATAAGCTCCTAAATCATCACCCTCATAATAAAATTCATTATTAAATGATTCTGTTTTAAATAGCGATCTAACTGAGACGTTTTCAGCTAAAGTTTTCTTAGAATCTTTAAAGGTAACTTCAACCTTATATGTTGCTTTATAATTAACTTCTTGTCCTTTAGAGAAATTAAAACGTCCACCTTTAGCAGGATTATCTAGTTCTGTAGAAACTAAAACTGTATCATTTTCATAAATTTTATAGGAAGTAAATTCATTATTTGTCTCAAAACTAATTTGTCTTGAAGATTCAAATTGAGCTCTAACAAAACCGTCCATAATCTCTAGATCAGGATTGGTATAAATGTTTGCATCACCGGTTTTTAAATAAACATGATAGACGTCATTTTCATCACTTTCATATTTAGCCAAGTCAATAATACGGTCGCCATCATAATCTTTTTGGCTCCAATCTCCCGCACTTTTAACAATAAAACCAAGTTCTCCACTTCCTTTTGTTAACTTTAATAAACTTAAAGGATAGGAAGCAACAGCTCCAAAACTATCAGTTCCATTAAAAAGATAATCTTTTCCTTCTAAATCTGCTGACTTATTCCATAACCATAAAGCCCAGTTTTCATATTTATTATCATTTCTTTGATAATGAATTTGAATACTTGGCTCCTCATAGGTAGGAAAATTTGGCTTATCGCCACCTCCTACGCCGCCTCCACCTTCAGCTGGTGTACAACTAGCTAAAGTAGTTACTAAACTAAATGCTAAACAAATAATAGCACTCTTCCTTATTTTCATATTTAATATCTCCTTTTTTGTTTTCTAAAAAAGCATCATTAATACTTTTTTAGAAAACAACCTAAGTCTAAAACCTAGGTTGTTTAAATAAAAATTATTAAGCTAAACGAACGGTAGCAACGCTTTCTTCAATACCTAATTTGGAGAAATCGCCAGTAACAATAATTGTAGCATCTTTAGCAGGAGCGACTATTGATAAATTACTTCCATCTTCGGACTTGAATTTTCCAACCCAGCTTGTTCCGCCTTCGTTCATATTGATGATTCCAAATTCTAATTTTATGGCAGTAGAATTACCAGTAACTGTCCATTTATCATCAACAAGATTCATAGCAGTGTAAGTCCAACTAAAGAGGTTTCCGCATATTCCAGGAGCGATGTTTTCGCCTAAACCAGCTTCCCCACTATTTTCTAAGATAAAAGTATAATCATATGTAATTGATGGATCTGGTAATTGAGTAACAAAATCCATTGTTGCGTCTAATTCAAGAACCCATCCATCACCATCAGCTTGATAAACAGTGAATTCACCATCAGCAGCCTTGCATTCATCGATTTTATTCCATGTAATAGAATCTGTAATTGTTGTATATTCAACTACAACATTAAATTTATGGATATCGGCAACCATTTCAGGGACAACAAATTGCCATGATTTACGGTCTGTACCTTCAACAACTGTCATTTTTGCTTCATTAATATAATCAACATTAGGTTTACCTTCTCCAGGAGTTTTCCATCCGTTAAAAGAACCAAAAATTAATGGAATGCCATATTCTGGGACTGATTGATTAAAGTTAAATTGGAGCACATAGTCTTTAAGTGGTGGTAAAGGTTTTGGTAAATTAGTGGAAAATTTATGTTTCCCTAAAGTTGCTAATCCGTCAACTGGTGCTTCAAATGAAGCGTTGTCTGGATAACCAAATTCTAGACATTGATCAGATTTTCTAGGATCTTGCCAGACTAAACCTTTATTGGCATCGCTAAGAGTAGTAGCATTGTCGTTATAACCTAAAACAACAGCATATTGTTCTGGTTGATTTCCGCCATAAGCAGCTTCATCCCAAGTATGAATAGCATAGTAGAATTGTGTTCCTTCAAGATTTTTCATCTCCAAGGCGCTTTTGTTAGTTGGCCAGTTTCCCCAACCATCTTTCTCATTTTCGGTCATACATCCTGTTAACCAGATTGATGTATAGTTTTCCATTTTGACACTTGCTTCATCTAGTTCTAAGTAGAATGTAATTTTACCTTCTTCTTTTGGTAACTCAGGTGTATCAATAGGTGGTTCTGGTGTAGGTGGAACTACTTCCTCTGGTGTACATGAGCCTAAAAACCCGACTGTGAATGCAGCTAAAGCTGCAATTAATAAACGATTTTTCTTCATAGATAATTATCCTCCTTTATCGTTTTCATTTTATTTTAAAGATTAAAAATCTTTTAAAACCACTAATAGAGTCTAATATCAAATTTATTTTCGTATAATCTGATATGTTCTAAGTCAATTGTTAAGAATAAATCTTGATTTACCTTAATATTTTTATTAACCGAAACATAAATTTCTTTTCCTAAATAATCACATTTAGCAAATAATTCATTTCCAAAATCAAGAATTTCTAGAACTTTGACTTTAAAGCCTTCATCGCTAATCTTGTATGAATAATGTTCAACTTCGAAGCGATAATTTGATTTAAATAAATCGACACCTAAAGCTTGAACAATTTTTCCGTTGATATCTAGATTACTTCTAATATAATGACCATTAACATTTAGGTAGAAAATTTTAGATTTAAAGACAATTTTTTCTGCCTCTTTATTATGTTTTGCTTTTAAAACTTTTAGATCATTTTTTAAAGTCTCTTTTTTAAGTTCATCTGTTTCAGTGTTGAGAAGGTTTTTAATTTCTTCTTCGGCTTTTTTGTACTTAGCTTCTTCGATATCTAATTCATTTTTAAGAATTTCATGAGCGGCAGCTTCATTTTCTTTTCCAAGTTTAATAAAGTGTTCAGTACCGTTTTTTAAATCAGTTAAATATGCTTCATAATATTCATTAATTTTTTCAGATTTAACTTTGAAATCTTCATTAATTTTGTCGCCTTTAGTTTTTAATACAACTAATTCTTTATCTTTTAATTTAGCAACTGATGCCTTTAATTCTCTTAAAGATGTGGATTTTTCTTCTAAAGTTTTCTTAGCCTCAGCTACATCTGCTTTATATTTATCAGCAATTGCCTTTTTAGATTTTTTAGTCATATCGCCAGTTCCTAAAGCATATAAACGAGCATCTTTAGCATCTTGAATGGCTTTTTTATAATCTTCTTTATAAACTTTGATTAGTTCATCACTTAACCCAAGAGCGGACAATTCTTCCATTTTAAGATGATTAGCTTCAGTAATTTTTTTATCAACCATTGATTTTGCTAAAATTTTAATAGATTCAAATGATTTTTTATTGTTAGCTAAATTTGTAAAACTTCCAATATATTCATCATAAACTGGTAATGGAACCACTACATCTTTATCATTAACTTTAATTGAAATTTGTTTAAAATCAAAACCAATTTTAACTTTTTCGTTTACTTTATAAACTTTATCAACGATTGCAAAGAAAACACGATCTTTGATTTTTAAGTGAGCGAGTTTTACGCCATTAATCTCTTCAAAATCAACAACAACTGTTTCAATATCACCATCAAAATTAATTGCTTTTGTTGGAATAAAGAGTTGAGCATCACTTAAATCTTTACATTTAATTGCATTAGGTAATTTTAATGAATTACCAAGGAAAGAAATAACTCCTTTTTCAATGCTACAGTCAAAAACGTTTTCGACTGGGACACGTGGTGAAATAGAGTTTTCATTCTCGCGATTAAAGAATTGAGCTTTAGTTAAATCAAAAGCGGCATCAATAACGTCACCTTGTTTTAAGCCAAGTGAACCATTATAGGATTTAATAATAACTCTGGTAGAAGATTCAACGAATCCATCACCAGCCATATTCATATCACCATAAACTAAAGTTTCATTTCCTAATTCTTCAAAGTGGGAGACTTTAACTTTCATTAAATTCTTACTTTTTTTAATAATTTCAGGATCAAGTGAAATATTTTCACATCTTAAACCAACAATAATATGGTTTTTACCATTTAAATATCTAGGTCTAACTTTTAATAAATCATTAAATGGAACTGTTAATTTATTTTCGCAATAATCAAAAGTAATTTTAACTTCATTGTCAGTTCTAAGCATTGTTGCTTCAAAGAAATTCATTTGAGGTGTTCCAATGAATCCAGCAACAAACTTATTAATTGGATAATTATAAAGATTTTGTGGAGTATCAATTTGTTGAACATAACCTAATTTCATAACAACAATTCTCGTTCCCATGGTCATAGCTTCAACTTGGTCATGAGTAACATAAATAAATGTTGTTTGTAATTGATTATGTAATTTCGAAATTTCACTTCTCATCTCTGTTCTTAATTTAGCATCAAGGTTAGAGAGTGGTTCATCAAGTAAGAAAACCTTTGGATTTCTTAAAATTGCTCGGCCAAGAGAAACTCTTTGACGTTGTCCGCCACTCATTTCTTTTGGCTTACGGTCTAAATAGTCTGTTAATTTTAATATTTTAGCTGCCCAAAGGACTTTTTTATGAATTTCATCATTTGGAACGTGTCTTAATTTTAAACCAAAAGCCATATTATCATATACATTCATATGTGGATATAAAGCATAGTTTTGGAAAACCATTGCGATATCACGATCTTTAGGTTCGGAATCATTAACAACGTTATCACCAATATATAATTCACCAGCAGTAATTTCTTCAAGTCCAGCAATCATTCTTAAAGTCGTTGATTTACCACACCCAGAAGGTCCAACAAATACTATAAATTCTTTGTCTTCAATTTCCATATTAAAGTCATTAACAGCTTTAACACCGTTTGGATAGACTTTATAAATATGTCTTAAACTTAATTTTGCCATAATTTATCCTCCTATTAACGAATTATTGCAATCCCTTTTGGGGGAATACTAATTTTTTTATCAGCGATTTTTTTAATATAAGTATTTTCGAGAGCAACTAATTGACCAACAACTTCTTCTCCCCCAATTTGAGAGAAATCATAATCTTTGGTCTTAGTATTAGAAGCATTAATACAAACATAAACGACTTCACCTTTATAAGTTTTTTCGATAACTCCTAAGGCATCATCATCACTAACATAAACTTCTTTAATATCACCACGAGCAATTGGCATAAACTGATTGCGAATGGTATTAGCTTTACGAACATAATTTAGAATCGAATTTGGGTTTTTTTCTTGATCTTTAACTGTCCCATGAGGATATTTGACTTCATCTTCGCAGTTTGTTGATCCTAAAACGCTTTTACATTGGTATTTGTCACCCCAAGGCATTGGTTGACGTTTATCTTCATCCTTTGCTTTCTCACCATTTTTTGGTGGACAAATAGCCATTCCGACCTCATCGCCATAATAATTATAAGTTGCCCCATTCATCATTTCTAAGATTCCATGTAAGAACTTAACATTTTCTGGTTTGGTATTACCTAAGGCAGCACCAATTAAACGACCCGTATCATGATTTGCTACAAAGGGAGCAGGAACTCCGCCTTTAGCAGTTTTAAGATTTTGATTCATTGCATAGAAGGGATAGGATCCATTTTGAGCAATTTGGGTTTGAGCAATATAGCCATTGGCTGCATGATCTTCAAATTGAAAGAAACTATCAATTCCTGTCTCATAGTACTGGGTAATTTCACTTGTACTTGTCCAGGCCTCTCCAACAATATAAGCATCACTTTTAATTTTTTTAGCTTCGGTATTAATCCAAGTTAAGATTTCCTTGTTTTTTTGGATGTTACCGGTAAAAAACGAAGTAACAGCATCAAGTCTAAATCCATCAATATCACGGTCAATTAACCAATATTTCATAATATCTTTAATTTCTTTAGCTAAGCAACCATCAGGATTTTTTAAAATTGATTCAAGATTTAAATCAGGCATTCCGCTCCAGAATTGTGATTCATATTGTAAATTTCCTTTAATCGTATATCCAGGATCTGCTGAACCACCTTTATAAGGTTTAAAGTTATAGTATTCATAATATGGGTCATCAACTTTATTTCTTGCATGAGCTGCATATGATTTTCCAAACCACTCAATATCATCGCTAGAATGATTTAAAACTAAATCGAGAATAATTGTCATGTCATTTTCATGACATAACTTTACAAGTTCATCATAATCTGCAATTGTCCCAAAATCTGGATCAATTTCATAATAATTATCAACATCATATTTATGATAAGTTTCACTAGGATGAACTGGTGTTAACCATAATCCTTTATAATTAAAAGACTTTAGGTAATCAAATTTTTCTATAATCCCTCTTAAATCACCCTTCCCATCAGCGTTGCTATCAGCAAAAGCAATTGGAAAGATTTCATAATAATTACGATTTTTATCATCAATTTGATTAACAGGAATTTCAACTTCTTTAATAGAACCAGGGTTGCAGCTTGTTACTAAAATTGGTAACAATCCGATTAATATAAATTTTCTAAATTTCATTTATCCTTTAACTGCTCCGCCAGTAACTCCCTCAACATAATATTTTTGCATGAAGAAGAATAATAAAACGATTGGAATCGAAACAACAATTGCAGCGGCACAGAATCTCGTGAAATAGAATCCCGAGTTTGTTGGCGTCAGCCATTGTTGCAAACCTATTGCAACCGTCCAATTTTCTTGAGCAGATCTTCCGATTAAATAACTTGCCATCATGAAGTCACCCCAAGGACCAATAACACTTGTTAAAATTGTGTAAATAACAATTGGCTTAGCAAGTGGTAAAATAATTTTCCAGAAAATAACATTACGACTAGCTCCATCAATCATGGCAGCTTCGTCTAAGGATTTAGGAATTGTATCAAAGAAGCCCTTAGAAATGTAATATCCCATAGCCGAACCTGAAATATAAACTAAAATTAAACCAAAGACGCTAGTTGATAAATTAAGTTCTCGTAAAATACGATAAATACAAATCATTCCAAGGAATCCAGGGAACATTCCAATAATTAACATCATCTTCATTAAGGCACGACGTCCCTTAAATCTTAATCTTGAAAGAGTATAAGAAACCATCAAAGTAATAACAGTTTGAATAGCGGCAGTAACAATAGAAATAAAGAATGTATTTCCATACCATCTCCAGAATTCATATTTTGGATCGGTGAATAGGGCAATATAGTGTTGAAAACTAAATGTTTCACCCTTTGGCCAGAATTCTAAAGAAACCCCTGAACCACTACGAACTGATTGAATAAATAAGTAAACAAATGGAAAGAGCCAAAAAACTGCAACAATAATTAAAATAATATAAATAACAGTATTTGAAATATTTCTTTTAAATTTAGCTCCAAGTTGTGGTTGTTTCATTATTGGAAATCCTCCTCATTTTTAACACTACTACTACGTCCATAGAAAATAAGTGAGATTGTAGCGACAACAATAAAGACTAAAATACCAATGACCGATGCCATATCATAAGTTTGATTGTTAACGGTCAATTTATAGAGCCATGTAATCAGCAAGTCACTTTGTCCGGCACTTGAAACCATATTTGGATCAAAGTTTGGACCACCACCAGTTGTTAAGAAGATAATATTAAAGTTATTAATATTTCCAACAAATGTTGTAATTAATGAAGGACCTAAAACAAACATCATATAAGGTAAGGTGATTGAAGCAAACATTTTATAAGGGTTTGCACCATCAATCTTAGCAGCTTCATATAAATCGCTTGGAACGTTCATTAATATTCCTGTACATGATAAAACAGTGTAAGGAACGCCAACCCAAAGGTTGACTAAAACAACTGTTACTTTAGCTAAAGTTGGATGTAATAACCAGCTAATTGGACCAACACCCATCCAACTTAAAATAAGGTTAAAAACACCATCTGTAGAAAGCATTTTAGACATTAATAAAAGAGAGATGAATTGTGGAACAGCAATTGTTGTAACTAAAACCGTTCGCCAAACTTTCTTCAAATGAATTCCCTTTTTATTAATAACAATTGCCACAGCCATTCCAATAAAGAAGTTTGTAAATGTTGCTAAAATGGCCCAAGTTAATGTCCAAAGTAAGATATTCCAGAAAGTATAAGAGAACTTAACAGCGTTACCACCACTTAATCCATTACCGGTTAAAAGAGTTGAAAAGTTTTCAAATCCGACCCAGGTAAATAATTTTTCTGGTGGCATATGTAAGTTATTATAGTTTGTAAAAGAAACGAAAATCATAAAGATTAATGGAATAATTGTAAAAACAATTAAACCAAGCATTGGTAAGGATAATAAAGTTGCATGATAATATTTATTACCAAGTTCTTTAATGTCTTGACGTCCAGTTGATAAACAAGCATTAATTGATTTTAATTTTTGTACACTGTAAGCTTGTTTAATTGAAGAATACCAAGCAAAGACAGTACAAAATAAAATTAATATTGTTGCCACCCCAAATAATAAAATATTAAATGAGTTGTCGCCAATAACTTTAAAACCATTTTCTGTTTCATAAGTTTCAATTGTTCCTAAAGTGCCAAAATCACCTAAGAATTTACCACCAAAAAGGATCATGTAAGCTAAGAAAACAATTTCATAAATTAAATATAAAAAACCTCTAAAGTATTGTTTATTAGCAATGTTTCCAAAACCAAAAATCAAGAAAGAGATCTTTGTTTTGTAATCACCAAAGAGCATAAAATCACGTAAATTGTAAAAAATTGAACAAACCTTTTTAAATAAATTCACAAATAAAATTGGAATTTTTTTAAAAAAGTTAAATATGGATTTTGGAACATTACAGACAAATGACTTTAGTCTGTAAATAATTCTTTCAAATTTATTTAGGTGAAGATAAACTAAGTTCGCCATCTTTTTTCCTCCTTAATAAGGCAAATATTCTAGGAGGAAAATCCCCCTAGAATATTTAATTAAAATAAGTAGATTATTTTATTGAGCAGCTGATTCAATATCAAATTGAAGTTGTTTTAAAGTTCTTTTGATATTAGCTTCAGTGTCGAAAGCACCCTTAGTTCCGTCTTTCATAGCATTGTATAAACCTTTACCAAAGACTTCAAGTGGTGTCCAATAGTTAGCTGGAACTGATTCTTGAACTCTAAACCCATTATTATTGTCAAGGGCATATTGTTCATTTAAAGCAGTTAAAGCATAGTCTATAGCAACTTCTTCATTCTTTTGAGCCTTAATATTTGAAGGTCCAAGAGCTGTACTTGCAAATCTTTCCATTGAGACATAGTCATCAGAGAGATATTTAGCAAGTGTGTGTAAAGCAGCAACATGTTCTTCACTTTGTTGAGCAAAGTTTGAATATGGGTTAACAGCCATTAATTTAAATCCAGCAAATGTTTTAAATAAGTAATCGTCTTTAGCACCTTCTAGAATAGGTAAAACTGTTGCACGAGCATTCTCGCCCCATCCTTTATTAATAGGTTGACCAGTTGTATCTAATAATCCACCTTTAATTTCAGATGATTTCCAGGTACCACAAACTGCAGCAGCAAGTGGAGTTTCTTCACTATTTAAGTATTTTGTAATGTTGTCATTTAATGGTTCGGTTCCGCCATCACTATATAAGAAGTGTTTATTTATTGATCCATCAGCATTCATAAATGTTGATTTAATAGCTTCAACAGCTTCTAAACCTTTTGTATAGTCTTCTTTTCCATCAACAACATCATAACCAAAGTTACATTTAGCTTCGGTTTGTTCACCTTTATCATTATATGTAACAGAATAGTCAGTACCTGCACCAAAGAATGCTCCAGAAACATACCAAGCATCTCCAATAGCCCAAGTAACTTTACCATTAGCCCATTTTCCACCCTTTTGATCTAAAGCAGCATAGAGATCTTGGAAAGTGTAACCAGCTTTTAAATTATCACTGGTTGCATCCCAAACGTTTGTTCCTTCAAATGCTTCTTTGTTTAAATACATAAAGTATCCATTATCGGCAGAAACTGGATAAGCATAATAATCGCCACCAATTTTTCCAGCTTCAACAGCAGCTGTGACGTGATTGTCTTTAATCCAAGCTGTTTGCTCAGCATTTAATTTGGATAAAGCACCAATTCTTTTAAGGTTGATTAACATGTCATTAGCAAAAGTGTAAACACTTGCTCCAGCTTGTGGGTCAATCGATAAGTTTGAATAAGCACCGCTATCTCCACTACCAGCATAGTCAATACCCATTCCTTTAAAGAATGCTCCTTCTTCTGTTTCTGAAAATTCCTTAAATACTTTATTATAGACATCAACGTGATCGGTTGGTCCCCAAATAAGTACGGTTGCTGGCTTACCACAGCTGGTAAGAGCGGTTGCGGTAATAGCAACAAATGCTAAACCTGCAACAAGTAAATTCCTTTTATTTTTCATAAAAATTATATCCTCCTTGTTATGAAAACTTTAAAATATATTACTAATCCAATACGGATTTAATAATCAATCTCTTTGGTATTTTTCAACCAAACCTTTTAAAAACGAAACTTTTATATCGTAGTTATTATCAAATTCATCTTTAGAAATTCTCCAACTCCAGTTATCAACTGAAACAGTTGAAGGAAAATTCATGCGTCCTCTTTTACCAATTGCAAAAATATCTTGAAGTGGTAATAAGGCAGCTTTTGATGCACTAGCTAAATTTAATTCACAAAGGGTATATACTAAACTTTCTTCAGAGGCATCTTTATTAAATGGTAGTGAGAATTTTTTACATTCTTTTTCGATTGCCTTAATAAGCATGTCCTTACTTTTTTTATCAAGCTCTTCAATAAATTGTTTTGAAGTTTGTGAATCATGAGTTGAAGTATAAGCAAAGAAGTTATAAGTGTAATTAGAAGGTTTCCAGATATTATCTTCGTCCAAATTATCTAACCCTTGAGTGACAATTTTCATTCCAGGATAACCACATTGATCCATTAATTGATAAAAATCATCATCTAATAAACCTAAATCCTCAGCTACAATTGGTAGTTCTTTTTTATCAACAAATAAATCAAATCCAGGTCCTTTGACCCATTTACCATTACGAGCGGTTGTATCTTTAAAAGGAATTGAATAATAAGCGCTAAACCCTCTAAAGTGATCGATACGTAAATAATCATAAAGATTTAAAGCATTATCAATTCGCTCATTCCACCATTTATAGTTTGTTTTTTTATGATACTCCCAATTATAAACAGGATTTCCCCAAAGTTGGCCATCAACTGAAAAAGCATCAGGTGGGCATCCAGCTACATTAATTGGCTCATTATGTTCGTTAAAAGCAAATAATTCTGGATATTTCCAAGCTTCAACACTATCAATTGCAACATATAATGGAAGGTCCCCCATGATCTTTACATTATTTTCATTAGCATATTCTTTTAATTTAAAATATTGGTTAAGGAATTCGAATTGAGTCCACATATAGAAAAGGAATAAGTCTTCATAAACTGATTTAACTTTATCAAAGACTTCTTGACAATATATGCGATATCCTTTTTTAAAATGCATCCAAGGCTTATTTTCGTTTATTTCTTTAATAACCATAAAAACAGCGAAATCTTCGAAGTTTTTATTTTTGGTTAAGAATTCTTGGAAATCTTTATCTTTACGATTAAATCTTTCAAAGGCTTTCTTTAGAACTTTCACTCTTGTTAGATATAGAGTTCCGTAATCAATTTTTGTCTCATCATCGCCAAAATCTTCATTCACATAATCTTTTTTATCTAGTAACCCTTTTTTATGAAGAATATCTAAATCTATAAAGTAATAATTAAGAGCATAGTTAGATGGACTTTGGTATGGAGAATCTCCATAACTTGTTAAGTTTAGAGGCAAAATTTGCCAGATCTTCATCTTACTAGCTTTTAAAAAATCAACAAATTTATAAGCCTCTTCTCCAAGTGTTCCTATGCCATATTTGCTAGGTAAACTGGATATGTGTAGGAGTATTCCTGCTTCTTTATTTTTCATATTTTATTTTGAAACCGCTTACATTTTAAAACGACTATATCTGAGTGTCAAGAAGAAAAATAACGATAAATACTTAATAATTTTAAAATCTTGCAAAATATATAGATAAAAAACTCAAATTTTACATAAAATCAATATTCATACGATTGTTATCGTATTTTTTAACTATCAATTAAATAGTCAAATAATCAGCACCATGACAAAGAAAAAATTAAAATCTTTTTAAAACAATAAAAAATGCGATAACTATCGCATATATTTTTTATTGAGTTTTTTATACTCATCTTTAATCGAATTTTTAATTTGATGATTTAGAAAACGGTAAGTCCAGTTCTCTTGATCAAGAATTCCAGGAATGTTCATACGGGCTTCATTGCTCTCAAAAAGGATGTCTTGCATTGTTAAAGTAATTGAATCTGCATTTGAAGCAAAGAGTAATTCAATAATTTTAGAATGAAGATATTTATTATTAATAATTTCATTTCCAAATTCAACATTTAGAATACGACATTCATTTTGAACCTTTTCAATTAATATTTGATAATCATCTTTATTAAGACTTTCAATATATTCTTTTAAAGTTTTATTATCGTGATTACCAATATAAGCATAACAATTACTAGGTAATCTACTTGGTAAATACTTTTCATCCCCACAATGAGTGCCAAAAAAACCATAATTGGTAACTTTCATCGACTTAAATCCTGCTTCATCAACAAAATTATTAGAATCAGTATAATAACCAAGATTAGCAGCGACAATTTTTAAGTCTTCTTTATTTTTAAAGAAGTCTAAGCCAGGTCCTGGCATATAAGATCCTTTTTTAGCATTTTCACTGCGAAAAGGAACAGCATAAAATTCTTTAAATCCTTGGAAATGGTTTAATTTTACACGGTCATACATCGAGGCAGCTCGATTAATTCTTTCATTCCACCAACGGTAATTATCATCCTTCATAAAGTCCCAGTCATATAAAGGATTCCCCCATTTTTGTCCAACATCAGAAAATTCATCAGGTGGATAACCAGCAACATAAGTTAATTGATTTCTTTTATCAACTAAAAAAAGTTGAGGAGTGGTATACATTTCATCACTATCTAAATTAAGAAAGTGTGAAACTTCTCCTGCTATCTCTATGTTTTTTGATTTAGCATATTCATGAAGTTTTGCCCATTGTTTTTGGAAAATAAATTCAAGGAAAATATAAAAATCAATTTCTTTAGAGTGTTTTTTAGTTAAATATGTTTCTAATTCTTTATCGTAATAACGATAATTAAGGGGAAAATCAAACCATGCCTTATTATCATTAAGTTCTTTAGCTGTCATATAAATAGCATATTTTAAAAGGTGACGATTATTTTTAAACTTTTGAAAAGCTTCATTATTAATATCAAATCTTTTAAAAGCTTTTTTTAAAATAGCCAATTTATTAGCAAAAATATAAGTAAAACTCACCTTTTTAGGCGTATCATTAAAATTTATTCCTTGAAGGTCACGAACTGATAATAAACCCTCAGCGATCAAAGCTTCAAAATCAATAAAGTAGAAATTGCTGCCAAAAGCACTTGAATTTTGATAAGGTGAATTCCCATAACCCGTTATTTCTAGTGGTAAAAGAACCCAGTATGAAAAGCCACAATCACTTAAAAAATCAACAAATTTAAAAGCCTCTTTCCCTAAAGTACCAACTCCATATTTACTTGGTAAAGAAGAGATGTGTAGTAAAATTCCTGATTCTTTTTTGTTCATTTACCTAATTATAATATCTTTTTTTGAAATTACTAATAAAATATGTGAAATAAAACAAATATTGTGTAATATATTGTTATTAGGAGAAAAATATGAAAAAAAATCTAGATTTTAAAGGACAAGGACTACGTAATAAAATTATTTATCAAGCGTTTGTAAGAAACTATACTGAATCAGGAACGTTTAAAGAATTTGAAGAACATCTTCAATATATAAAGGATTTAGGAACCGATATTTTATATCTTTTACCAGTTAATCCCATTGGTAAAAAAGCCCGTAAAGGAGTATTGGGTTCACCATATGCCATAAAAGACTATATGAGTATTAATAGAGAACTTGGAACCTTAAAGGATTTCACTCATTTAATTG
>DATESL010000003.1:0-3611 GCA_035270825.1 Candidatus Onthovivens sp. | reverse complement strand
GAACTGGACATTTTCTTCTCGATAACTCCACTCCTTTTTCAATAATTAAGACTTTTAAATTCTTCTTTAGTTTAATTAATTCATAAGCACAAAAATAACCAGCTGGTCCTGCACCAACAATAATGCAATCATAATTCATATTTACCCCTCTTATCTTTGTAAGCGTACAAAAAAAGTATTCTTACTATCTTATTATATAGAAAAAATAATTAAATTAAAGATTAACTTAACTTAAAAAACAATAATGTTATTAATAATTAGTAAAGAAATAATAATTGAAGCGACTAAAATAGTTATTGTTAAAGTTAATAAAATAATATTTATTAAACTGATTTTATTTTCTTTAATTGCATAAAAAGAATCTTTTATTTTAAATCGATGGTCAATAATTATATAAATCGGAATTAAGACTAAAAGGATTGCCATTGAAATAAAGACACTTAAAGGAATATAGCTAAGATTATAAATTAATGCCGCTTCTAAAGTATAATCATAAAAAATCATTGAAGAAAGACTTGATCCAATCATTCTAATAATAAAGGCGACAATTGATCCACTAACAATTCCGACTCCAAGCATTAAGCGAGGATGTGTTTCATTACTCTTTTTGAAGATTCTTCTAACAAGATAATAACTAACACCAATAAAGGCATACCCTGCAAAACCAATAAAATAATCAAAGGGATAAAATTGTAACCCATATCCATCAAGCAGAGAACTTACTAAGCCAAAAACAACACTACTAGCAAATAAGCCCTTAAAGGGACCGTGTCTGAGGGCAATAATCATTAAAGGAAGAGCACTAATATTAACACTTCCTCCAGTTGGCATTTTAAAAAAAGTTACTTTATCTAAAACGACTGCTAGAGCAATTAAAATGGCAATCTCTGCTATTTCTTTAATATTTATTTTTTTATAGTTCACCACTTCTTTTAAAGCTAGGAGCATTAAAATAAATATTATAAAAAGAAAGATCCCATAGGTATAACCAATAACTTCAACTTCCCTAAAACCAACAAGGGAAGAAACATTACTTGTTAAAGGATAAAAATAAAAGATTAAAGCAAAACTAACAAAAGAGATAAAATAGAAAAGTAGAGATGTTAATCCGACTCCAAATGTATTTTTCTTTTTTCTTTTTAAAATATCATTAATAACATAAAAAACAAATCCTAATATTAAGATAATAAAGGCAAGAAAATAAAGGGGATTAAATTCAACTTTAATTGTTTCTAAGGAAGAAGTTATTTCTCCTCCCCCAAAAATTAGTTGATATAATCCTAAACTATGAAAAGATTTTACATCATCAATTTTTAAATAAACATTAACAAAACCAAAAGGCATAAAAACAAAAAGACAAAGAAACAACAATCCAACATAAGGTAAACTATAATGCAATGCTTTTTTCTTCATTTTTCAAACTCTCCTTTTAATCAAAAATAAAAAAACTACTGCTAGGTAGTTTTTCTTCATTTTTAAAATTAAAAGATAAATTTCCTACGCTAGCATTACCTAGATCAGGTTAATGGTCAAACATTAATTTGTTTATCTCAGCCAGAAATACTAGCTCCCATATTAATTAATAATATATCATTAAAAGATTTCTAATACAACTTATTATACATATGCTATAATTTAGTAAAGGATTAGATTAAAAAGAAAATGTATTGTAGAAATTGTGGAACCGAGGTAGATTCTAAGGTCGTCTATTGCCCGCGCTGTGGGTCTAAACTCTATATTCGTGACCTAGTAAATGTTATTGCTAACAATGAAGAAGAAATTGTTAACAGTAAGGCCAAGGTCGCAATTTTAATTTTTTGTATTGCAATTCCTTTTCTTGGTTATATTTATTATTTTGCTAATAGAAAGTATAGTAATCCCTTCGCTCTTTTATGTTTAAAAGGTGCAATGGCTAATACAATCTTTTTTTTATTATTATATACCGTTACTATGATCATAATAACTTTTGTTAACCAAACATTGTTTTGGGATATTTATAGAATAATCTTCTAAAGGAGGATACTTATGTATTGTACTAAATGTAACAATCATCTTGAAGACGTTGATGTTTATTGTCCCTTTTGTGGGACTAAAGTCACTAAATCCACTACCATCAAAGATATCGAACATGAAGATGATAAGAAAATAAAATTTATCAATTTTCTTTACGGTCTTCTTGGTCTTTTTATTCCAATGGTTGGAATAGTCTTACTTTCTCTTACTCCTCCAGAACGTCCTAAAAGAGTTAAAATCTTATATACTTATACAGTTTGAGGGGTTACATTGATGTCAATTGCCCTTTTAGTTGCTACTGGATATATTATTTATCTCCACTTCTTCCATGGCCCAAATTGTTATATCTGTCCTGGTTATTAATACCATTTAATTGGTTTTAAGTTAGAACTTCTAAGATAATCATTGGCTTTTTTAAAAACCAAACTATTAAACCACCCGCCCTGATTTGCTCCGAGCGGACTAGGGTGGGTGGTTTTTATTATTTGATGTAGAGGGTTAGTAATTTTTTTTTCATATTTTTGGGCAGCTTTACCAAAAAGAAGGAAAGAAAGATTGCTTTTATTTTTGGAAAGAAAATCAAGGAGATCATTAAAGAATTCTTGATAGAGTTTATTTTGATGTGAAAGGGGTTTTCCTTCTCTAACTGATAAAATAGAATTAATTAAAAAGACACCTTGAGTAGAAAGATAACTTAAATCTCCATTTCTTCCCTTTAAAGAAACATTATATTCTAATTCTATTTCTTTATAAATATTTCTCAGAGATGGAGGAAGTTTAATATCCTTATTAACACTAAAGGCTAAGCCGTTAGCTTCTCCCTTATTAAAATAGGGATCTTGTCCGATAATTATGACTTTTATCTCTTCAAATGGAGTTAATTTAAAAGCTCTAAAGATATTTTCTTTAAGAGGAAAACAGGAATAATTATTATATTCATCATCAATAAACTTTAATAACTCAATAAAGTAATCTTTCTTTTCAATACTATTAAAAAAATCTATCCAGGTCATGAATAGATTTTAATCTAATTAAGTACGTAATAAAAGAATTTAAATTAATTTAAACCCTTATAAAGGTTTTCTTGTTTTTCTAAGATTGAACGATAGGCGGAAGCCTCTCCTTGAACTTTAAGAATCGTTGGATTCATATAATCAGAATCAGAAGAGGCTGGCTGAGAATATCCATCCACTTCAAAAGCGATGTTTTCATTTGAAAAATAACCTAAGAAATTATTACTAGCAAGGATACGAATATAGTAATAATTACTTAGCTCAGAGTCCATAGGAGCACCAGCATGGGTACTAATTAAGCGATAATTATCATCATAAACTCTAATAATTGAATTATAAAAAAGTCCATTAATGTAATCATTATTCATTCCCTTTAAAAATAGATCATAGGAATATTGGCTGTAAGTAAATTTATATTCGATATTGTAATCATATTGATATTTGCTTTTTTTAGCAATATCAAAACTTGTTAGTTCCAAGACTCCTTGATCTTTAATATATTTTCCGCTTGGATTAACGAAAAAACGAATATCAAGAGGAAAATTATATTTTTTTGTTCCTACACTAAATGTCAGACTTGTAATG
>DATESL010000002.1:0-25019 GCA_035270825.1 Candidatus Onthovivens sp. | reverse complement strand
AAAGCATCTTCACTTTTATAGTGATCTTTGACTAAGACAATTAAGTTACTATCCCTAGTAACTACTTTTTGATCTTTAACATTAAAGGCACCAGCAATTGCAAAAGCCATTAATGGTAAAACAAAAAGAAGTATTTTATTTCTTTTCATCTTTCTAATTTCTCCTAAGATATTCTTTATTTTACTACACTAAAAATAATTTCCTAATAAAATATATATAAAATAATAATATTATCTTAAATAAAAGAAAAAAGAGAGCTTTTATTCTCTAAAAGACTCTTTTTTTCTTATCTAATTGCTTAAAATAAATGTAAAAAAAGACTTAGAGTGTTTGCTCTAAGTCTTTAGTAATTCTAAGTGTTTTTTGATATATTGATCTATTTAAATAGTCTCTATCTTTTTAACAACAAAATATGGATCTTCAAAAACTACTTCATAACCTTCTCCAATATAAGCTCCTGCAAATTTACTATCACTGACATCTTGATAGTATTTTCCTCCATAAAGAGTAGCGCTCCCAATGGTTGGTGAATTGTTAAATAGTTTTGTATTTATTGTTCCAACTTTAGGAAGAGCTTCAAAAATTCCTCCATATATTCTAGCATTAGCTTCTTCTTTATTACCACCATCATTATCATTGCCAATTTGAGCGACAGCATATCCACTACTTTTAAAAGAACCATTATAGATATTAGCATTAATAACTCCTTTTTCTCCAGCCACATATAAAGCATAAAACGCTCTATTGCTATTATCGGTATCATAATTAATATCATTAACTTCAACATCACAATTATAAATAGTTGCAGTTCCACTTATAAGGGCAATCCCACCTTGAATTCCAAACACATATCCATTATGCATGACAAATGTACCAGCTGATCTGATGCAATATGCATAATAACTAGCTTGATTTAAAACAACACGGTTGGAGGATTCAGTATAGAAAAATCCATTGAAAATCTCTATATCGCCATCGCAATAAATAGTACAATTAGAATAATCTGAAACTAAAGAGGCATTATAAATTTTAATAACTCCACTACCACGAACCCTTAAAGTAGCCCCTGAATATCCAACATCACTATAATATCCACCATGGATAAATAAGTTGCCAAATACATCAAAAACACCATAACTAATATCTTGTTCTCCACCTAATCCAGTTGATGGAGTGGTACAAGAAACGCCTCCAGAATCTTTAACTATTGAATTAGTTGTACCGTTTTTAACAGTTAATGTTCCTCCAGCAAGAACTTTAAAAGTTCTGCTTGCCACCCCAACATAATCAATAGTGAATCCATTAAAATCTAAAGTAGTCGAAAAATCTGATGAAATTGAAATCGTTGTATCTAATATTAAATTATTCATTAATCGATAATTCCCACCATTAACAATTCCTTTTAACCCATCAAGATCGCTTATTTCATTAATTGTTTCTGTAACTGTTGGTTTAACAATTGAATCAATAAAGACTTCATCAACTGTTACGTTTGTTGCAACGGCCGGATCAAGAGTTGCAACATCTATTTTACTCTCCGTTGAACTACTAATAGCATAGTTTTCTTTCTTTACTTCAACATTAGCTTCCGCTTTTAAATCAAGAGCCTTAATTGTTGAATTATTTTCAAGTTTAACAACTGCATTGCTATCTTTAATATTAATTGTTACAAGAGGAATAATAGCAGTTTTATTTTCTAAAACTACTCTTCCTTCATTTATAACTAAACTTGAAGTAATAACTCCCTCTTCATGATAAGAATCATTTGCTGTTTTTAAAATAGTAACATCACTTACAGTTCCAAAATGTTTAATGCTTTGATAAGCATTATTAATTGTTAAACGGTCTTTATTAGTATTGATAATAACACTGCTTGTTTCAGTATTTGAACCACCCGTATATGTTAAATCTAATCCTAAATTATTATTTCCAACATCAAAACCACTCGTCAGGGTAATATCCTTTCTCTCTAGAGTATAATTATCATCAAGAATAAGATTATAGTTATTAGCTTGTGCATCATCAAATTCAGCCTTATTATCAACTAAAGCCCAAGAGTTGCTTGGTTCAACAATAACATTAGCTGGATATATTACATCCCTCTTAGCATTAAGATAAACCACTTGATGTTCATTAAAATCATATAAAAAGAAATTAGAATCTAGAGAATAACCATAACTTGTTCTTTTCTGATTAGTAATTTCTTCAATCTTTTCAAAAGCATTATTAGGAGTTAGTGGTTTGATAGCTAAATTAGTTAACCCTTCATTAATAGTATCGATTTGATTATAAATTAGCGTTTTTTCAAAACTAGCCTTAACTACAAAGCCGTTTTCAACCATCTGTGTTGTAAATGTATAAGTTAAACCAGTTTGAGAAAAATCTGATTCATCATAACTAACACTTTTAGAACTAACACTAATCGTCTTTAAAAGATATCCCGTATCAGGAATAGCTCTAAAGGTAATTTCTTCTCCAATAACAGCACTCCCTAGATCAACTGTCACATAACCATTAAGGGATGGAAGGAATGTATTACAATAGGCAGCTTGACCGTCTTTCCCTGGCTCCCCTGGTTTCCCATCAATTCCTGGTTCTCCTGGTTTGCCATCAATTCCTGGTTCCCCATCAATTCCAGGTTTACCGTCTTCTCCTGGCAATCCTTGATCGCCTTGAGGACCTTTATCTCCTTGTTCGCCCTTGTCTCCAATTGGACCCATCGGACCAACTGATCCACTACAAGAAGTAATTGATAAAACAAGCGCAGCTAAAATAATGGCTAGGTTTCTTTTTTTCATATTTTTCTCCTCGAATAAAATTTTGATTTTAATCTATGGTCTTATAATACCCCCCCACGAAATCAAGGAAAAATAATTATAATTTTTCAAACCTTAATCACTAGTGAGGTTAAAACGGAACAGCATTATCCAAAAAAGCAATGGTTTCACCATAGACTACTTCTCGTCTAAAATAAACATAATCTAATCTAATCTAAATTATATCTAACATCTATTTAAAAAAACAAGATATATTCTCTGTTTTAACGATTTAAGTGACTAATAATTTTAAAATTGAACAAATTACATTTATTTTTTTAGGATTTTATTCTCATAATTTTATTTTTTATTACTAACTAAAATCATATTAAAATAAAAAAGAACCTAGTTTTCACTAAGTTCTTTATAAGAATATAATCTATTAGAAGTAATTATTTAATGATAATACTTCCATTAACTGAATCATCGGCTTTATGAGTTTTAATTAAAATGTATGGAGCATATCCACCCTCAGGAATAACATATTCACTTTCGGCTTTTGGAGTTCCTAAATATAAAGTATATTCATTAGTACCGGTATTAAAACTAAGTTCAAAACTAATACCAGGTTTTCCACCTTCTTCATCACTATAAACAATATTTGTTAAGTTACCAACTTTAAGATCGTTAAGGTTAACACTCTTATCATCACCTAAAGCAGTGATTTGAGAAGCTGGAGTATGAATTTGCCATCCATGTCCAGGACGTGAAATTGAGAATTTAATCTCAGCAGATAATTTAGCAACATCTGTATTATTGCCTAAATATTTTAATATAAGACTATCATCACTAATAATATTTTTACTAAAATCAGCTGCTTTTAAGGTAATACCATGACTTGTTAGACCACCATTGACATTGCTTGCGCCTTTAAAAGTATTTGGATATAAAGCAATTTTTGCATCAACATCAACTTGAGTAGTTTCAGGACCACCAAAGTATAAACTTGAGTAGGTACTTCCATTTAATATACCTTCATTAACACAATTTTCAATATTTAAAGTGGTTAAACCGCCTTTACCAACTCCCTTTGAATTAAAGAGGTTAGTCGAGTTACCAATTAATAAACCAACACCCTTACCATCCATACGACCATAGTTAGTCACATTGATAAAGTTAGCAGTAGTTGGACGATCATTACTTGATAAATCACCACTATGATACATTACATATCCACCAATAATTGGTGAAGCATAACCACTACCATGGACATCATAGTTGATATAACTCTTAACATTTTTAAGAGTAACGTTTGTTGTATTGCCATTTCTAATTGAAGAACCTTGAATATAGGTAGCTAAGAAGCTATCATTTTGTTCAACATAATGTGGATCTTTAGTTAAGTCTGCTTCTGTACCAACATTAACATTTTCAACTACAGCACTACCAATTAATCTTTCAGTAAATGAAGCAGCAAGTAAACCCTTATCATAATCAGTTTTAGTTGTAATATGAGTTCCTGGAATAATTGTTAAATCTTTAACTGTTCCATAGAAATACTTAAAGGCATGCCCTGCCCAATTAGCTCCAACGCTACGAGTAGTTAGTGAATGATTATTACCAAAAATAGTTCCTTCAAAAGTATTAATTCTGACATAATCTTCACTTAAGACAATATCATCAACTAATTTAATATTTAAATCAGCTTCCTTGTCGGCAAATAAATTAGCTTTAATTACTGCAAGTTGAGCAAATTGAGCTTCAGTTGAAACTAAATAAGCTTTCTTACCTAATGTAGTTGAACGAGTTTTTGTAGTTTCAGTGATATATTCAATACCATCAAAAGGAACAATTATTTTATCAGCAAGTTTAAAGGTTGGTTCTACTGCTAACCCTTTTTCTAAAATTTCAGCACAAACATTTAAAGTATCTAAAACATCAACACTGGCAACTTTAAATGAAGTAACAGGATCAGTACCTGATGAATCAACAACTTTTTCTGGTGCAACGAAAACTGCATCACCAACTTTAACAACCGCTGGAGCATCAGTTGAAGCATTAGTTTTTGTAAAAATATCTTCAATTGTTTTTTCATTAATAATTGCTGGATCAACAATAAGTGGATCTTCAGCAGTTCCACTTCCAATATCGGTTAAACCACTATCAGTATTTGTAACTTCAGCAAATGTTGCTCTAACGACAAAACCATTTTTAACCATTGGAGTAGTAAAGGTATAAAAACCAGTTGCTAAATTAAAGTCAGTTTTATCATAAATGGTTGCACCATTTCTAACTTCAACTGTATCTAATTTATAACCTTCATTAGCGATTACTTTAAAAGTAACTTCTTCACCAATAATTCCACTTCCAATACTTGGTAAAACATAACCATTTAAAGCAGGTAAAATAGTATTTGCGTAAGCAGTTTTACCATCACTTCCATTTAATCCATCCTGACCATCTTTCCCGTCCTCACCATCAACTCCGTCTTTTCCGTCTTCTCCATCAACTCCAGGTTGTCCTTGGATTCCTTGATCGCCTTGAGGACCTTGAGGACCAGCAGGCCCAACAGGACCAATTGCCCCACTACATGAGGCAAGACTTAAGACCAATGCTGATAAAGCTATTGCTAAGTTTCTTTTTTTCATATTTTTCTCCTATATTTCTATTTATAAAAACTTTACGACATCTACAATAATATAATAATATTACCCCTCCCCCGAAAAACAAGAGACTTTTTTCGATTGAAGACATTTTGGGGGAGCGCGGGACTTTTTTGGACTGAAATTATGATAATTTTCATCAATCCACTTCAATCCATCAAAACTTCTCTAAAAAAGAAGTCTAGAGTAAAAAGTCTAAACCCTCTTAAATAATATCATAATTAGTTTCAACTAAGTAATAATCATCAACTTTAGTCACTTTTGACTTCGGATCAATTGTGCCATCAATTGATGGATCCATAAAGAATTTACCAAGTTCAATTTTATTTTCACTCTTATTAGTTAAATCAAATAATTTAGTTTTTACTCCAGCAATCTCTGGTAGAGCTTTAAAGACTCCGCCTTTAATTGTCGAATCTGTTTCAATAATTGAAGTTTCACTACTATGAGTACCAATTTTGGCAACTGCCTTTCCGCTACTTGCATAAACTCCATCCAAAATTTCGATTGTAAAGGCCATGCCTGCTTGATTTTGAAATAAAATAGCGTAACCAGCATTATTTACTGTTGTTGATTTGCGCTCTTTGACTTCAACATCAGCATAATGAATTGTGGCAGAACCTGCAGTTATCCCAATCCCACCAGCAACTCCTCTAAAACGTCCTTTATAAAGATCCATATTTTGAGTTGAAGTAAGGCAATAAGACCAAATTTTATCTAAAACACCAATTTGCATAGCTTTAGATGACTCGGTATAAAAATAACCATCATAAATTTTTAGACCTCCACTTGAATGAATTACTCCATTAGCAAATTCAGCCACAAAGGATCCATTATAAATATTACCGTCAGAAGTCCCATCACCAAGTATAATCAAGGCACCATTAAAACCCTTATCACTATAATAGCCACCATAAACTGTTATAGTTGAACCTGTCCTTTCACATTTAACAATTCCATATTTTCCACTATCAGAGGCCGTAGGAATAGTTACAGATTTAACTCCGCCCTCATTAGGACCAATTTTATTTAAAGGACCATTTTTAAGTTTTAATTTCATATAACTATTAACATCAAAGACAAATCCACTAGTTCCCTGATAAGTAATCGTATGACCATTAAAATCAAGATGAATTTCGTTTTTAATTTCTAAAGTACTTAAAATCTTCAAATCAGTCATTAATTTATAATGTCCTTGACCATCAGTCATTGCTAAATACTCATCAACTGAGTTTATTTCTTTAACACTGACTCGTGATGCTGGTTTAACCGTACTATTAATAAAGATATCAGCCCCATTAGAAGCATATGGAACGCTACTATCATAAACCATTTGGATAATTGCAGAATTAGTCACATTATTAACCAAGAAACTATCATTAACTAAAGTAACAGCCTCACTTTTAGAAAAATGCAAAACAGTAATAAATTCATGATTAATGAAATTAACTTTATCTCCAGCGTTTTTTAAATGGACATTAACAAGTGATAATTGTTGAGATATATATTTACCACCCTTACCAAAAGTAACATTCCCTGAATTAATTATTAAACTATTTAAATCTGTCGAATCTTCATAAAAGGTATAATTGCCTGTATTTTCAACAACAACTTGTTGTCCAATCCCATAATGATAGAGGTCGCGATCTAAAGATTTAATTACTAAATCGTTATAATAAGAATAAATAGAAGCTGGAGTTAAAGAAGGTGTCGCTCTACCAGTATAAATAATATCAAGTGGTAAAATATCACTACCAACATCAATACTTCCACTAACACTTAATTGATAATCTTCTTCATTTTCATTTGGTACTACAAATTTAGGAGTTAAAGCTACTCCATAACCTAAATCACTAAAATGTTTTAATTCTATCTCATCATCAACAAAAGCCCATAACTCATGACGAGGAATATTAATTGAAACTGAAGGATATAAAATCTCATTATTTGGTGAAACTAAATAAAGTTTTCTTGACTCTAAATGATAAAAAATATTATTTTGATCAATTTTATTATTTAATAATTCCTTATCAAGACTGCCCTTAGTAGTACTATTTAAAACTACTGAAGGATATAAAGGAAGAAAATCAGGATATGTACTAAAAAAGGAAGTAAGACTATCAACCCCTGTTGTTAAAAAATCTTTACTAAACTCTGCTTTAACCACAAAGCCGTTTTTAACCATCGTGGTTGCAAAAGTGTAATACCCTTCTTCATTATAAGTAAAATCATCTTTAGAAAAACTAACACTTTTAGAAGTTAAACTAATACTCCCTAATTCATAATTAGCATCTGGAATTGCTTTAAAAGTCACTACTTCTCCAACAAATGCTTTATCTAAATCGACAGTCACAAAACCATTAAAGGAAGGCAAAATGGTATTGGCATAATCATCTTTCCCATCGCTTCCATCAATTCCAGGTTTCCCGTCTTCTCCAGGAATCCCGGGTTTCCCATCTTCTCCAGGGGTCCCAGGTCTCCCATCTTCTCCAGGTATTCCAGGAATTCCTGATTCCCCTGCTGGTCCCTCTGGTCCCGTTGGACCAATTAAACCAGTACAAGAAGATAAGGAAAAAGTTAGCGCAACTAACATTAAACTTAAGAAGCCTTTTTTCATAACTTTTTACCTTTCTGATGCAGCTTTTTCATAAAAATAAGCTACAGATACATACTGAGTATAATTCTATGATAAAGTCTTTAAAAAACTAGATAAATTTAACAAGGAAAAAGGAAGTAGTCGCTACTTCCTTTATTGTTCTTATTAATAAAATTAAAGGCTAAGATTAGATTTTAACAACTTCATAATAAGGATCTTGAAAACTAACTTCATGCTCATTAGCAATTAAAACAACATCACTTTCAGTAGTAAGAGGATCTGCAAAGTATTTCCCTCCACTTAATAAGAGTTTTCCTAAGCCCGCTGAACCAGTGATTAACTTAGTATTGAGTGCTCCAACTTGAGGCAACTTATCATACATTCCACCAAAGACTGTTAAATTAGCAGGTTGAGTAATACCTCCATCACCTGGAGTAGCGTTACCAATACAAATAGTTGCTACACCACTACTCTTATAACTACCACCATAAATTTTAGCATCTACAACTCCCATTCCTCCAGCAACATATAAAGCATAGTGAGAAGTATTTCTATTATCAAGCTCATAATTAGTGTCTTTAACTTCAACATCAACATTATAAACTTCACCAACTCCTCCATTAAAAGCTAAACCACCTTGAATTCCTCTAATTGTTGCATTGTGAATTGTTAAATCATTACTTGAACGAACAGTATAGGCATGTAATCCTCCTGCACTATCTCTATATCTATTAGAAGCAGTGCTGGTAAATAAACCATTATAAATTTCACATTTTCCTTCACTGTTAAGAACTGAGTTTGAAAACTCACAGGCAAATGTTCCACCATAGATTGTTAAAGTTGCATTGTCATAAACTCTTAAGAGTGCTCCATCAGCTCCCTTATCACTATAATATCCACCATGAATAATTAAATTACCTTGAATTTTAAATATTCCCCAGACATAGTTTGAATAAAGGTTATCTGCAAATAATGGGACGTTAGAAGAAACAATTCCTCCACCATTAAGATCGCTGCGATTACTTACTCCGTTACGAATAATTAAATCAGAAGTTAAAGGAATTACAAATGGACGTTGACTATTTCCTTTAAAATCAATTGTTTTTTCATTTAAATCAAGAGTGACTTTTTTATTATTATTAAGAGTAATAATACTATTAAGTTCAATATTAGCTTTTAAAATATAGTTTCCGCCATTAACAATTGCTTTTAACTCTGTTTCATTATTAATTTCACTAATAACTACTTGTTCAGTTGGTTTAACTTCACTATTGGTAAAAATCTCATCAACCGAAACACTGTCTTTAATTTCTGGTTGAACAGTAGTAGTTTTAACCTCACTATTAGTATTACTTGTAATATTAATATTAGTGTTACTAACTGTTGTGTTAGGTGCAGCGGAGATATTAATTTCTTCAATAACAAGATTATTTTCTAAAGTAACGACTTTAGTATTATCGATTAAATTGATCTTAACTAATTTAACAACTCCTTTTTCTTCTTGAGCACCAAGAACTTTTCCTAAAACGACTTTCCCCTCATTAATAACAAGTTCACTAAGAATTGATCCATTTTCATGATAAGAATTATTAGCTGTCTTTTTAATTAAAACTTTATTAGCAGCTCCTTGATGATCTATTTGATCAGTCGCATTATTAATAATTAAATTATCTTTATTAGTTCTAATTAAAACATCTTTAGTTTTTCCCACTTCCCCTAGATAAGTTAGAGGAATATTTAAATTATTATTTCCAACATCAAAACTAGAAATAAATGATAATTCATTTTCAGTATTTAAATAGTTATTTTCTAAATAAATGCTTGTGCCCTTAGTTTCATAATATGCTTTTTCAGTTGCATCACCAACCACTGCATAACAATCTTCAAAGCTACCAACATAATCAAGAGGATAAATAGTCCCTCCGTCCTTATTAAGATAAACAGCTTTATTATCACTTAAATCAAAATAGTAGTTACTTTCATCAATTGTTGCATTAAATAACTCACTAGAATAACCTTCTCCTTCAAGAAAAGTTATGGTTTCATGAACTGTTTTATATGCAGGATTAGAAGAAAGAAGATCATTAATCTCATTAATCGTATTAAAAACAATATCTTCTTGAAATACAGCTTTCACTACAAATCCGTTTTCAACCATTTTGGTGGTAAAAGTATAGACGTTATTATTTAAAATAAAATCAGTTTCATCGAAACTAACGCTTTTAGAAGTGACACTGATTGTATCTAAAACATAACCCGAATCAGGATAAACACTAAAGGTGATATCCGTTCCAACTACTCCGCTCCCAATACTTGGTAAAACATAACCATTTAAAGCAGGTAAAATAGTATTTGCGTAAGCAGTTTTACCATCACTTCCATTTAATCCATCCTGACCATCTTTCCCGTCTTCTCCATCAACTCCGTCTTTCCCGTCTTCTCCATCAACTCCGTTTTTCCCGTCTTCTCCATCAACTCCAGGTTGTCCTTGGATTCCTTGATCGCCTTGAGGACCTTGAGGACCAGCAGGCCCAACAGGACCAATTGCCCCACTACATGAGGTAAGACTTAAGACCAATGCTGATAAAGCTATTGCTAAGTTTCTTTTTTTCATATTTTTCTCCTATATTTCTATTTATAAAAACTTTACGACATCTACAATAATATAATAATATTACCCCCCCCCCGAAAAATCAAATTAAATTCTTACTTATTTTTCATCTTCTTGTCTATGTACGTAATTAAGGACAAGTTAAAATTCTTCATTCGACTTTCATTACTTCTTGATACATTAAATAAAAAACCAGGAGTTTGATTCCTGATTTTTACTGTTTAAAGGTTTATTATTTATGTTCTCTTAAAGATCTATCTTAAAAACTTCATAGGAAAAATCTTTAAAACTTCCTCCTCTCCAATAGCAATATAGGCTCCTTGATAAAAAGAATCGCTAGATTATTATTAATACTCATCACCAACAAAAAACATGAGATAATTGTAATAATTCTCTTTTAGGTATAACAAATAAGACTTATAAACAAGAATTCTCTAGTTCTTTTTTTAGAGTGTAAGAATAATTTCACCATTATTCCCAGGATTATATTCCGAGTTATAAGTTTTAATAACCAGTTGTGGCTGATACCCACCAATTGGTGCCTCATATCCTCCATCAATTTTATCAAGACCAAAATATAATTTATAACTATTAGTTAAAGAATCATATATAAATTCAAACATCACATCAGGTTTAGCTCCCTCTTCATTAGCGTGAATTACATCAGTTAAGGGTGCATATTTTATATCAGGGAAAGTTACTTTCTTTGTATCTTTATTAAGTGTCGTAATAGCTGAGGCTTTTGTATGAACTTGATATGAACCATTTAAACTAAGAAGGGAATATTTAATCTCTGCAGAGATTTGACTAATCTCAGGATTTGCTCCCTTATATTCAATAGTGACCCCCTTATCTTCATTAACCCTAAAAGTAAAATCATCTTTAGTTAAAGCAATCCCGCTAGTGTTATTCCCGCCATTAACATTATTGGCACTAGTAAAAACTTCAGGATAAGCAGCAATATATTGATCAGCTATTGCCTGTGAAACAAGGGCACCCCCAAAATAGAGAGTAGAATAAACACTACCAAAGAGTTGACCCTCATTAGAACAATTTTTAATATTTAAGGTTATTCCCCTTCCAAGACCATGCTCCTCAAAAAGTAAATTAGCATTTCCTAGTAATAAACCAACACCCTTTCCACTCACATTCCCATAATTAATAACATCTTCAAAACTAACATTAACACTCCCAGCATTTGGACCTGTTATGATATAGCCACCAATAATTGATGAAGAATAACCACTACCACCAATATTATAATTTAGATAATTTCTAACGTTTTTAATCGTCACATTCGTTTTTACTCTTGGAGTAAAAAGACCAATATGATGAGCAAAAAAGGTTTGATTTTGTTCCGTATAATAAATGGTTTCATCATCTTTTCTTCCTATTGAAACATTTTCAATATAAGCACTTTCAATTAATCTAACAGCAAAAGGAGCAGCAAATTTACGCTCATCATATTCTTCTTTGGTTGTTGTTTTAATCCCTGGGATAATCGTTAAATCTTTTAATGTTCCGCCAAAAAAATCAAAGCATTTATTAGTTTCTTCACCTACTGCAAAAAAGTTATTAGTTGTAATACTTTTATTGTTTCCATAAATTGTTCCATGAAACTCTTTCATATAAGTATAAGTTTCATCAAGTACAATATCACCTATAAATTTCACACTGAAATCACTCTTATTATCTTTAAATAGTGCTTCTTGAATTGCTTCAATTTGAGCAAATTGAGCTTGAGTTTCAATTAAATAAATTTTTTGAAGTGCTCTTTTTCTTAAAGTTCTCCTTTGGATATATTCAACCCCAGCAAAAGGAACTATTTTAACTACTTGTTCAACTGGTAAATTATCTACTGTTTTAATATATTTAACTTGGAAAGTCGGATCATTATTAAGACCTTTTTCTAAGATTTCTTGACAGACATCTAAAGTATCAAGAACATCAAGATTTTCAATTTTATAAGTTACTTCTTCTTGACTACCACTTAAAGTAACCTCTCTTTTTGGAGCAACAAAAGTCTTATCTCCAACTTGAACATGCGTAGTCCCTGGGGTTGTGGCGACATTTTCAAAAATAGCATCAAGAGTTGTCTCATTAATAACTTCTGGATCAACAATAAGAGGTTTTTCAGCCGTCCCATCTCCTGTGGTTACTCCATTATCAGTTGGTAAAACTTCACTAAAAGTTGCTCGAACAACAAACCCATTTTTAAGCATTGGGGTTTCAAATATATAAGAATTGTCTTTATATTCAAAGTTATCTTTATTAAAAATAGTCATTCCATTTTTAACTTCAATCATCTCAAGTTTATAACCCTCATTAGAGATAACTTTAAAAGTAATATGTTCTCCAACTAATGCACTCCCAACATCACATGTCACATAGCCATTGATCGATGGTAAAATAGTGTTAGAATAAGCGGTTTTCCCATCAACTCCAGGTTTACCGTCTTGACCTGGTTTTCCATCAATTCCTGGTTTACCATCAATTCCTGGTTTTCCATCAATTCCTGGCTTACCATCAATTCCAGGTTTCCCAGGTAATCCTACTTCTCCTTGAGGTCCCTTATCTCCAGGTAAACCTTGTTCACCCAATTGTCCAATAACTCCACTACATGAACTTAATCCTAAGGAAAAAACTCCTAAGACAATAGCCAATACTCCCTTTTTCATAAATAATCTCCTGTCATGTCAATAAATAATAGTATCTAATTTTAAGCACCTTTTTTCTAAATAACAAAGAATAAAATTAAAATAGTTAGTTAATCTTTATTTATGGGATAAATTATGGACATCCAACAATATTTTTTAAGAATAATAACGATTATAAGCCAAAAAAGAGACTTGGTAAGTCTCTTTAAATAATAGTAATAAATATTTATTTTAATAACTCTTCAACAATCAAACGATTAGCAACACTAGGATCAACTTTTCCTCCAGTTTTCTTCATGATTTGTCCCATCACGAACCCCGCTGCCCTCGTTGTACCAGCTTGATAATCACTTCTTAAACTTGGATTAGTATCTAAAACTGCTCTAATTAGTTTTAAGATTTCTTTTTCATCACTAATTAAAATTGCTCCCATCTCTTTTTGAATCTCTAATGCACTGCGATTTTCTCTCATAATCTTTTCAAAAATAGTTGCCATTTGCGTTGAGTTAATTTTCTTTTCAACTAATAAATCAACTAACTCTGCTAAATATAAAGGGTTGGTCTTAAGATCTTTAATTTCAATCCCTGCTTTATTTAAATATCCTAAAAGTGAAGAAATAACAAAGTTAGCGATATTTTGGTAATTAGAAGAGTGTTTAGCAATCTCTTCATAATATGCTCCAAGTTCAACACTTGAAAGTAATATACGAATATCTTGTTCATTTAAAGCATAAGTTTTAATAAATCTTTCAACTTTTTCCTCATATAATTCAGGACATGTTCTAATTGCTTCTTCAATAAATTCATTGCTTAATCTGATTTGAGGAATATTTGCTTCACGGAAATATTTATAATCTGCAGCATCTTTTTTAACTCTCATTAAAACAGTTTCTTTTTTTGTTTCATCATAGCGACGAGTCTCTTGAGTAATCTCAATTCCTTGTAAGAGTAATCTGGATTGACGGTAGATTTCAAAATCAATTGCTTTTTCAATATTAGCAATGGAGTTTAAATTTTTTACTTCAACTTTTGTTCCAAATTTTTCTCTTCCATAAGGTCTAAGAGAAATATTAACATCACATCTTAAAGAGCCATTTTCCATTTTCCCATCACTAACTCCAGAATAAGTAACGATTTCCCTAATCTTTTCGACATATTTTCTCGCTTCGCTACCCTTATGCATTTCAGGTTTAGAAACTATTTCTACAAGCGGAATTCCGGCACGGTTATAATCAATTAAAGTAGATGTTCCAATATGATGTTGCATGGCAGTATCTTCTTCCATATGAAGTCTTTCAATCCCAATTATTTTATTAATCCCATCATCATTAATCTCTAATGACCCCTCACTTCCAAGAGGATAATCTTGTTGGGTTATTTGATAACCCTTTGGTAAATCACTATAAAAATAGTTTTTACGGTCAAAACGAATAAGAGGATCAATTCTCATCTTTAAAGCATTTGAAACACGGATTGCATTTCTAACTGCTTCTTTATTAACAAGTGGGAGAGTCCCAGGAAAAGCTAAATCAATCACACTAACATTAGTATTTGGATCGCTTCCAAAATTAATTGGAGCACTTGAAAACATTTTCGTTTTTGTTTTCATCTCAACATGGATTTCAAGTCCAATAATTGCTTCAAAATTCATAATTAGTTTTCCTCCTCCACACTAAAGTCTTTAATTCCAATCATTTTTTCAACTAAAGAAGCTAGGGCAAAAACTTCCCCGTCTTCAAAAGCTCTACCAGTAATATTAACCCCAATTGGTAAATGATCATAGAAGGCTAGAGGAATCGTAATTGATGGATAACCACCAAAATTACCAATTGCTAAAATATTATCGGCAATTAATTTTGAAACATCTAAATTATCAGTTCTTTTATCAATTTTTGGTGCTCTAATACGACTAGCAAGTGTATAAATATAATCATAATCTTTAAAAATCTTTTCAATTTCATCAACAATTAAACGACGAACTCTTTTAGCTCTTAAATAGGTATTATTTTGAGCCTCGCTTCTTAAAGCATAAGCTCCTAAGATAAATCTTCTTTTAATTAATTCCCCAAAGCCCTCACTTCTTGTATTATTAATAATATCTTCATAAGTTTCACCCTTTGCTCTTAAACCGTATTTTACCCCGTCTAAACAAGCATTATTTGAAGTTGCTTCACTACTAGAAATCACAATATAGGCTGGATAAAGAGCTTGTAAAAGAGCAACATTAATTGAGACTTCTTCAAAAATTAGTCCCTTACTTTTTAATTCCTCAATTGATTTTAAATAATCAGGATAGGCAATTGAATCTTTAAATGAATCATTAATCTCTTTAATTAAACAAACCTTTTTCCCTTTTAAAGAAGTATTTAAAAAGGGAACTACTTCTTTTCTTTCTCTTCTTGAAGATGTTAAATCATGCTTATCAAAATGATTTAATAAATCAAAAACTAAAGCACTATCTTCAACATTACGGGTAAAAAGCCCAATATGATCAAGAGATGGACAAAAAGAAAATAAACCATAACGAGAAATACTTCCATAAGTCCCCTTATAACCAACAATCCCAGCATAACTAGCTGGTTTTCTAACACTATCACCAGTATCACTTCCTAAAGCAAAAGGCGTAACCCCCTCTAAGGTTGCAATTGCACTTCCACTACTGGAACCACCAATCATCCTAGAGTGATCAAGAGGATTTTTTTGGACTCCTAAATGATTAGAAAGTCCTGTCCCGCCCATTGCTAGTTCATCAAGAGTTGTTTTAGCAACTAAAATGGCTTTTTTATTTTTTAAGATTTCAATAACTTTTGCATCATATAAGGGAATATAATCTTTTAAAATATCGCTCCCACCCGTTGTAATAATTCCTTTTGTAGAAATATTATCTTTACAAACATAAGGAATCCCATAAAAAAGATTATCTTCTTCAATCCCGTTTTTATCTAAAAGAGCTGCTTCTTCTAAAGCTTTCTTTTCTAAAACAAGTTCAAAGGCATTACACTTATCTAATTTTATTTTTCTTAAAGCTTCTTTAACTAAATCTAAACAAGTAACTTCTTTATTAACTAAAGCTTCATGAATAGTTCTAATTGATTTATTTAAATAATTCATGTTAATTCACCACCTTTGGTAATTTAATTTGGTTTTCATGATGATCTTTAGCGTTTGCTAAAACTTCCTTGGGAGTTAAAACTTCTCCTTCTTCATCATCTCGTAAATAGCTTGTTTCTTCATCAAAAGGATAATCATAGGGAATAACTTCATCAATCCCCTCAATTTCACCCATTAAATCTAATTGCTTTAAAATTATTTCGAATTCTTCTTCAAGGAGGTCATATTCACTCTCCTTCATTTCTAATTTAATACTTTTAGCACAGCTCTTTAATAATTCTTTACTTACTCTCTTCATCGTTATTTAACTCCTTTAATAAAATATCTTTTAATTCTTCTTCATTTATAATTTTAATTCCAAGATCTAATCCTTTTTGATATTTAGATCCAGGATTATCTCCTAAAATGATGGCATCTGTTTTATTTGAAACACTACCAACTATTTTTCCACCTAACTCTTCAATAATAGTTCCAAGTTCATCTCGAGAATAACTCTCTAAACTACCTGTTAGGACAAATTTCTTATTATAGAAGAATGAATCACTCATAAAATCAGTTGCTCCTAAATAGTTCAAATTTACTCCCTCGGCTTTTAATTCATCTAATAATCTTAAATTATCTTCATCTTTAAAATATTCAACAATTGAAGAAGATAAGACTTCTCCAACATCATCTAATTTTAATAATTCTTCTTTACTCACCATCTTTAGAGTATCTAAAGAAAGATAAGTTCTAGCAAGAGTTTTAGCCATCTTGGCTCCAACTTCTTTAATTCCTAAAGCAAATAGTAATTTTTCTAAGGAATTTTCCTTAGATTTTTCAATTGCTTTTAATAAGCTCTCCACTGATTTAGTTTTCCAACCCTCTAATTCTAATAACTCTTCTTTATGTTGATATAAACGATAAATTGAACTAAAGGAATCAATAAATTTTAAGTTAAAGAGTTCCTCGCTGACTTTAACACCCATCCCTTCAATATCCATCGCTCCTTTAGAAGCAAAATGAATTAATCCCTCTATTTTTCTTGAAGGACAACTAGTATTTAAACAATAATGCATATTATCAATCTTTTCTAAGCTTGATTGACAGTATGGACACTGGAGTATCATTTTAAAATCTATTTCTTTTCCACTTCGTTTACTTAAATCTACTTTAACCACTTCAGGAATGATGTCTCCTGCTTTACGAAGAATAACATAATCATTAATTTTTAAATCTTTACTAATAATATAATCTTCATTATGAAGTGTAGCTCTTGAAACATAGGAACCATCTACTAAGACTTTTTCTAATATTGCATTAGGAGTAATCTTTCCGGTTCTTCCAACAGTATATTTAATATCTAAAAGACGCGTTTCAACTTCAAGTGGGGGAAACTTAAAAGCAATCGCCCACTTAGGAGTTTTAGCGGTGTAGCCAAGTTGATCGTAAAGAGCAAATTCATTAACTTTTAAAACAATCCCATCAATCTCATAATCAAGACTCTCACGCTTTAAAGTGTATTCATCAACGTATTTGATAATTTCTTCAAGGGAGTTACAAAGACGAGCTTCCTTATTAACTTTAAATCCTAAGGAGCTTAATTTATTTAAAGCTTCAAAGTGTGTTTTAATCCCTTCTTTATAAGCATCAATATAATAATACCACCACCCATCTAATTTACGGTTTTTAGCAATTTTAGAATCAAGATTACGAATTGAACCAGCCGCAGCATTACGAGGATTAGCAAATAATGCTTCATCATTTTCAAGACGCTCCTCATTTAAAGCTTTAAAAGAGGCTTTTGGCATATAAATTTCACCGCGAACTTCGACTCTTCCACTTTTTTTAATGCGAGTAGGAATTGAGGGGATGGTTAAAACATTAACAGTAACATCTTCCCCAATAAGTCCGTCTCCTCTAGTTGCAGCATAAATAAGATTGGTATTTTCATAAACTAAAGACATCGCTAAACCATCAATTTTTAATTCACAAGTTAGAGGAACACTTCTTCCTAATTCTTTATATAATTTATTAACCCAAGCAATTAATTCATCCTTAGAAAAGACATCTCCTAAAGACATCATTAGTGATTGGTGTTTAATCTTTGAAAAGCCCTCTAAAACAACTCCTCCAATTCTTTGAGTTGGCGAGTTACGAGTAATAAGTAGGGGATATTCTTCTTCCAGTTTAATTAAAGAATTCATTAAAGTGTCATAATCATAATCACTAATACTAGGAGCATCTAAAACATAATATTCATAAGAATATTTTTCAATCTCTTTAACTAACTCTTCATGTTTTATTTTAGCGCTCTCTAAATCCATTTTTAATCTTCCTTTTTAGATAAAAACTTATGAGTTCCAAGCATCTTCTTCAAACCAAAGTTTTCAAAATTAACATCTAAGATATCACCGTTGACTTCAATAATTACTCCATCGCCAAAATTTGTATGATGACAATGATCTCCTACTTTCCATATTATATTATTTTTCTCGTTTAATGTGGTAGCAGCTTTAACTTCTTTTTGCCCAAAGATTTGATCATATAAAGAACTTACTTTATCTTTTACAGTATGGGTATAAGTAAATGGTTCCTTAATTTGAGCTTCTTTTATAAAATTAGAGGGGGTTCCATAAGTTTTAGTTGAATAGTTATAATCACGATTATAGGAAACAAATAAAGCAACTTTAGCACGAGTAAAAGCAACATAGGCAAGTCTTCGCTCTTCCTCTAAGCCCTCATATCCTCTTTGAAGAGTAGCGCGAGCATTAGGAAAAACGCCCTCATTCATTCCAACCACAAAGACATAATCATACTCTAAACCCTTAGCGGTATGAACAGTCATTAAAGTCACACTATTAGAATCATCAATATCATCTTGAGCAGATAAAAGAGTTACATTTTGTAAATATTCACTAAAAGGGGCCCCATCATTTTGTTTATTAAAGTTTCTAATTTCATCAATTAAAGCTTTAACGTTTAAAATACGCTCCTCATTATCTTCATCATCACTTAAATATTTAATATATCCAATATCAATTAAAAAGTTATGTAAAACTTCACTATAGGCTTCTAAGTTTTCCTTTATTTTTCTTTCAACGACTTCCATCTTCTTAATTAATTCATATAAAGTAGAAATAATTCCCCCACGAATTGAATGCTCTAAAGTATGAGAATTTAAAATAAAATCATAAAGAGAAAGGGAATTAGAACTTGCAGCGGCTTTTAAATCAGCAATGGAAATTTTCCCAATTTTTCGGCGAGGAACATTAATAATTCTCTCAAATGAGATATCATCACTATGATTCATTAAGAGTTTAAAATAACTTAAGACATCTTTAATTTCCTTACGAGCATAGAATTTAGTTCCTCCATATACTTTATAAGATAATCTATTTTCAGTTAAAAGATTTTCAAAAGGAAGTGAGAGATAACTCGAACGATATAAAATAGCATAACGCTTTAAGTTATTAGATTTAGTTAGTTGATTTAATTCTTTTATTTTATTAACAACAAATCTTGCTTCACTATATTTTGTATCAAGTGCTTTTAATAAAATATCATCGCCTTGATCATTATTGGTAAATAAATCTTTTTTAACTCTTTCCTTATTAAAATCAATAAGTAAATTAGCCCCTTTTAAAATATTAGAAGTTGAACGGTAGTTTTCATTTAAAATAATTGTTTCTAAAGGAGCAAAATATTTTTCAATTTCTAAAATAATCTTTTGGTTAGCTCCGCGCCATGTATAAATTGTTTGATCAGGATCACCAACCACATAAATTGAGGTCCTCGAAGAGGCTAAAAGAGTTAATAATTTAAACTGTAAATCATTAGTATCTTGAAATTCATCAACTAAAATTGAACGGTAATATCGACTATATTTTTCTCTAATTTCAGGATTAGAAGCAAGAATATTAATGGCATAAATTAATAAGTCATCAAAATCCAGAGAAAACATTAAATTCTTCTTCTCTTCATATTTTTTAAAGAATTCTAGAAGAACTTTACTCTCAGCTTTAACATCTTTTAAATCGCTTGGTAAACGTCCATAAGTTTTATGAGTACCAATATAAGAAAGAGCTTTTTTAACAATTTCATCACTTCTTTTATAACCTAATTCTTCAGCGATATTTTTAATAAGAAGTGTTTGATCATCATCATCAAGAATTTGAAAATGACTTGGAAAACCAAGTAATCTAATTTCTCTTCTTAAAAAGAACGCACACCAAGCATGAAATGTTTGAATTTGGAGAAATGACAAATCATAATCAGGTAATAATTCTTTAGTTCTTTCGCGCATTTCTTTAGCAACTTTATTTGTAAAAGTAATTGCTAAAACTTCTCCTGGTCGATAACCTTCTTCACTAATTAAGTAAGCAATTCGATATGTTAAAACTCGCGTTTTACCACTCCCAGCACCAGCAATAATTCGTAAATATTGTGAGGAAGAAGTGACAGCTAGATATTGTTTTTCATTTAATTTATTTTTAAAATCCATAGTATTTATTTTAGCAAATTTTTCCTCTTCTTGATATAAGAAATTGAAAGAAAAGAGAGTTTTAAAATGATACAAAAAAATAACTCACTCTCAAAAAAAGAATTATGATAAACTTTAAATAATGAAACTAATAACTTATAAAAAAGACTTAAAGACTTCTCTCCCTTTTATGGGCTTAATGAGTGCTTTAACAATTATTATGTTTATCTTAGGAACTTATGTTCCTTTTACAAGTTTTGTTCTTATTTTTTTAATGCCAATTACTTCAACTCTGGTTGCTTCATTAACTAAACTTAAATACTATCCAATTTATTTTATCACAACTCTTGGTTTAGCTTTAGTGATTGGTTTATTTGATTTAAACTTCTTTTTTAATCAGTTATTACCATCACTTTTAATTGGTTTTCTTTTTGGTTTATTTATTCATTTTAAATTAGATGAAAAACTGGTAATCGTTTTATCTTCAATTATTCTTTTTGGAATGCAAATCTTATCTTTAGTAATTATTTATTATATCTTAAATGTTAATGTTATTGAAAATGTCTTAAAAATCTTTAATCTAAGTGATAATGCCTATTTTGAATACTTTATTTTAATGGTTATTTATCTTATTTCAACCTTAGAAGTTATTATTACTTTTATAATAAATAAATTTGAACTAATAAAGTTAAAAGTCTATTTCACTCAGCTCCCTTCTTCAAATTTAATTCTTTCAATTAGTGGCTTTATTATCTTTCCTTTTATGATTATGAGTATTTTTATTTATTTACCAATTGCTTTAGTCTTTTTTGCTCTCTCTTTTCTCCTTTTCGCCCTTATTATTTATAATAACTTCCATCAAGGAAAATATATTTTAGCCCCTATGCAAATTGGAGTCGTAATTTTAAATTATCTTCTTTATATTATCCTTTATAGGAAGCTTGGTTTCCCTTTGACTATCTTCATCTTTAGTTTAACTTTTTTAACTACTTTTATAATAGAAATTATTTTAAAAATAATTAAAAAAGTTAAAAGTAAAAAGAATCTGTAAAAAGAGATTTAATCTCTTTTAAATCTCAGATTCTTCGTTTATAATAGATAATATGAAAGCATTTTTTAAGACCCTTGGTCTTGGGATAATTTATACGATTACGTTTCCATTTTTACTTGGTTATTTAATAATTTATGGTCTTTATTTTTTAGTGAAGAATTTTATTATGACCATTATTATTTTAATTCGCCTAATAACTCGTAAAAGAGCTTTTAAGGAATTTAGAGAAGATAAAAAAGCTGATGATATTTTAAAGGCAAATGAATTTGAAGCTGAACAAACTGAAACCATTACTCCTCATCCAGTTAATTATAATACAACTAACCAAGTATATTTATCAGCCAATGATATGAGTGCAGTTCAGTCTTTATTAAAAAAATTAAATGAAAATGAAAATCTTTCAAATAATATCTCAAATGAGAAAATAAACTATAAACCTTCTTCTATTGCTTATAATCGCGATGAAGAAGTTAATGAGAGATCTTCTTTTAATGAAGAAGAGGAAGAAAAAAATTCTTTCCGTGATCAATCAGTTTTGACAAGAGAGGATGATTAATTAAATGATTTTAAATATTTTAGCAAATAGTGGTTTTTTAAATATTAGTTGGAAAACAATCCTCGTTATTTTTATAATCCTTGTTTCTTTATTTGCTTTTATTGGTTTAATTGGTTTAGGAATTAAAAAATTAATGAATTATTATGGTCGCTCCGTTGATAACTTAATGAGTAAGTTAGTTATCTCACGTGCTATCAATAATCCAGCTGATTTTAGAAGAATTGCCTTTGCTAAATCTTACCAAAGCTTTTATAAAGCTTCGATTGCACCTACTTTATTAATGATTACTGCTTTAGTAATTTACTGTGTCTATCATCTTATTGATGGAAACTGGATGGAATCAATTTTTGATATCAAAACAGGAATAGGAACTTTATTCCATGTTTTTGATTGGTCAACTTTAGAATATTTTCCACCACTTGGGTTTGACTTTGAAAACTTAGTGATGATTAATGAACCTCATTTCCTTAGCGGTCCCGAAATGACTAATTACTTTATTTTCCTCCTTGGTTTTAGTGGAGTTATCTATTATCTTTTTGTAACTTTAGCTAAAGTTTCTCGCGATATCAGAATTATTAAATTAGCTAAAACAATGTTTAGAAAAGATTTAGATAATGTTGATTTAAATTCCTTTTATAATACTAATTTAAAGATGCCAAAAAGCGATCAACAAATAAAAAAGGAAGAATCGGTGACCCAAACTCTTCCTCAAGAGATCAATAAATAGTCTTTCCTTAAGCAAATAAGTTGATAAAAATCATTACAACTTGATAAATAACATAGCCAAATAAAAGAAGAGATAAAATACTAAAAGTAATAAAGATTTTTTTATAACGTTTTTCATTAAGGGGATTAACTTCAACTGTTTCCACAGTTGAAACATCAACTTTTTGACGAGTGATTTCTCTAATCTTCTCGTTATTTTTTTTATTTTTGTCTTCTAACATAATTAATATTTTAAACCTCCTGGTGTGCGTGGGTATGGTTGGACATCACGGATATTACTTAAACCAGTAATATACATTAATAAACGATCAAATCCTAGACCAAAACCAGCGTGTGAACAACCTCCGTATTTACGTAAATTTAAATACCAATCAAGTTCTTCAACATTTCTTTGTTCAACCATTCTTTCTTTTAAAAGTTCGTAGTCATCTTCTCTTTGAGAACCACCACAAATCTCACCAATCCCTGGAACTAATAAATCGCAAGCTGCGACAGTCTTTTTATCAGCATTTAATTTCATATAAAAAGCTTTAATATCTTTTGGATAATCGATTAAAAAGAGTGGTCCATTAATATGAGTTTCACATAAATATCTTTCATGTTCCGATTGTAAATCCATCCCCCAAGTAATGTTATTATATTCAAACTTTTTACCTTTTTCTTGAGCAGCTTTTAAAATCTCAATCCCCTCAGTATAAGTTAAACGGCTAAAGGAAGAATTTAAAAGTTTATTTAATTTTTCTAATACTCCTTTATCAATAAAGGTATTAAAAAATTCCATTTCATCCTTACATTCCTTTAAAACATACCCAATAATATATTTTAAAAATGATTCCATTAAATCCATATCATCGCTTAAATCAGCAAAGGAAATCTCTGGTTCAATCATCCAAAACTCTGAAGCATGACGAGCTGTATTTGATTTTTCTGCACGAAATGTTGGACCAAAAGTATAAACATCTTTAAAAGCTAAGGCAAAAGCTTCAACGTGTAATTGTCCACTAACTGTTAAAGAAACTGGTCGATTAAAAAACTCATCTGGTTTTTTAAAATCAGTACAAACTTTAAAAGATTCTCCTGCTCCTTCAGCATCATTGCTTGTGAGGATTGGAGTTTGAATATATAAAAAATCTCTTTCTTGAAAATAAGTATGAATGGCATAAGCTAATTTATTACGAACTCTATTTAAGGCTGAAAAAGTATTGGTACGAGGTCTTAAATAAGCTATCTCTCTTAAAAATTCAAAAGAAGCACGCTTTTTTTGTAAAGGAGAGTCTTCAGCATAATCTCCTAAGAGTTTTGCCTCACTAACAATTACTTCAAAAGGTTGTTTTGCTTCTGGAGTTAAATGAATATTTCCTTTAACTTCAATTGATGAACCATAACGAAAATGACTAACTTTTTCAAAATCAGCTGTCTTATCATTTAAAACTAATTGAATATTTTTAAACTGTGTTCCATCATTAAAATCAATAAAACCAATTGAGCCATTATCTCTAATTCCTCTAATCCACCCAGAAAGAAGAACTTCTTCTCCCTCTTTTAATAAATCATCACTCATCTTTAATGTTAATTTCTTGTTCGTTAGCATATCTTTTCTCTTTCTTTTAATATTAATGTTTAAATTATATCATTTTTAAATTTTTTTAAAACTTATTATAGTCTTCAAGTTTCCATGAAGGATCAACCCCTACACTTAAAGGAGCAAAAGCCTTCCTCTCGTATAAATAAGATCCAAGTTTTGCAATCATAGCGGCATTATCTGTGGTACACCAAAGGGGCGGAATTACGACTTCAATCTCACTTCCTTCAAAAACTCTTTTAATCTCA
>DATESL010000001.1:0-44984 GCA_035270825.1 Candidatus Onthovivens sp. | reverse complement strand
GGTAGAAATATTGAGGTAATAACTATGCATAACAAATTAATAAAGTTTCTAAATAATGTCCATTCAGAATATCACTGTGTGGAGGAAGTAAGTAAAATCTTAGCTAATAATCACTTTAAAGAAGTGAGTTTAGATAATGATTTAACGCTTGAAGCAGGAGAAAACTATTATTTTAAAACCAGTGCTTCTTTAATTGCTTTTAAGATCCCTAAAAACATTAAAACTAATTACTATTATAAAATAGTTGCTAGTCATCTTGATTCACCAACTCTAAAAGTAAGAAGATTAAAAGAAACTAAAACTAATCTCTATAATTCTTTAGAGGTAGAAATTTATGGTGGTCCAATCTTAAGTACTTTCTTTGATAAACCACTTGGTTTAGCTGGAAAAGTTGTAATAAATGATAATAATACACTAAAAACTCATTTAGTTGATTTAAAAAAGTCTTTTATTATTCCAAACGTCCCAATTCATCTAAACCGTGAACTTAATAATGGTTATATTTATAATAAAGATAATGAATTAAAACCTTTAATCTCTTTAGGAGATGAATCTTCTTTAATAGAATTATTAGCTAAAGAATTAAAAATTAATAAAGAAGCTATTGCTGCTTATGATTTGGAGACTTATAACCAAACTCCAGCTCAAGTTGGTGGATTAAATGATGAATTCATTTATGGAAGTCGCCTTGATAATCTCGCTTCAATTTATTTATCAGTTGAAGGATTATTATCTTCTAAGGAAGAAGGAATCAATCTAATCGCTTTATTTAATAATGAGGAGATTGGTTCAAAAACAATTGAGGGGGCTGATTCAACTTTATTAGAATTAATCTTAAAAAGAATTAATCATAGTTTAAATAAAAATGATGAAGAGTTATCTTCTTCTTTAAAGAGATCATTTTTGATCTCTTTAGATAATGCTCATGCTCTTAATCCTAATCGCAGTGATTTATACGATACTCAGCCAGTTATTATCAATTCAGGAATAGTTATTAAACATAACTCTAATATGTTATATATCTCTTCTCCTTTAAGTGTTGCACTTGTTAAATTAATTGCTAGTAATAATAATATTCCCTATCAAGAATATTATAATAAGACAAGTCAAAGAGGCGGTTCAACTCTTGGAGCTTTATTAAATTCTCATCTTAATATCTTAGGAGTCGATTTAGGTCTTGGTCAACTGGCAATGCACTCTAGCTATGAAGTTGGCGGAATTAAAGATTTAGATTATATGTATCTATTCTTAAATAAATTCTTTAACACTCCCTTAGAAATAAATGGTCAAGAGATTAAGATAAAATAATATTCTATGAAACAATATTAAAAAAAGATGAATTAAATCATCTTTTTTTATTGATATAGTGTATTGCAAATCATTTTTTAATAACAATCATGAACATCTCTTCCATCGATTTTCTTTACTTCAAAGTTACCAATAACATTGTCTGCCACGCTAAATTGGTAATCATATGTGAAAGCAATATCGCCTTCATACATATCATGACCTTTATTATTCATCTCAAACATGTATCTTGTATTTAAATGATTGGTCTCATTTCTAGGATCAAGATAAGTATATAACCATGTGTATTTTTTTGGATTTATAGGATCTTTTTGTGTACTCAATGCTGGTTCTACATTAGTATAACTTTTACTATATGATTCTGATATGTTAACGCCAACACTGGTCTCATTCTCAATAGTTAAACCATCTAAGCTAAAACCATTTTTAAATGAATGACCAAGTGTTACTCCATTAGAATAAGTAGAATTAATAGTGACTTGACCTGGACTATTTACTGGGAACGCATCCTTATAAACAGGTGTTCCACCTTGTCTTATTTGATTATAACCAACATCATGCCATGCTCTAACTGGCTCAACTTTGACATACCCAGAACTATTGTACCATTCTCCATATTCTAAACTGCCTAATGTACGAGCGATTTTTCCAGGTATAAAAGAGAAATTAGATTCTAATATATAAAGACTGCTGACATCATTAGCACGGTACTTTCTAACAACAAAGTCAACATCAACATAACCATAAGGTTTCATTTCATCTCTATTAGATCCTGAAAATGTGGAAATCCATGTTGTTTGATTCTCAAGAGAATTTAAATGATTAGTTTTCAGATTTAATGAATTTTTAAAAGAATTTTCTTTAGATATCATCATCAGTTTTTCATTTACAAATTTATTAATATCATTACTAAGTACTTTTATATCTATCGAATTGCTATTATATGAGTCAATTGTTTTAATGCCATTTTTATAATAATAAATAGTGGCATTTTTTTGCATAATTTGATGTTCTTTATAATCATTATCATCTAAATATAAATCATAATAGACATAAATATTATTTTTATTCTTTGAATGTTGTTGCAGATCAATTGAATCAAAACTATCATAATTACCAAAAATGAAAAGATTATCCACTTTATCTTTATAATTTAACTCTTTTTTTACCTTAAATTTGGATCCTTCTTTACTAGTTTTTTTCTCAGTTGAATGCAAAGAAATTTGATTACTTCTCTCATTTGTTTCATTAGAATTAATCTTATTTGATGCGTTTAATAAGTCTGCACTTTGTTGAATTGTAAATGCTAAGGCTCCGATTGTTAATATACTTAATACTTTCATTTTATTTCTCCTTTTAATGTATCCATTGAATCATATAAATGATTGAACAAATTACTGCAACACCGAGGAATGAACATCCATAAATCATTAAGGCTTTATTATACTCTTTGCGATAAAATTTAGTTCTGCTGTACGTAAGTAGGTTTAAAAACTGCACTATTTGAAAAGAAACAGCTATAATAGGCAAAACTATATAACATATCCATGTAAGAAGAACCAAAAATTTTTCACCCCTAACAAATATGTCATTTACCCATAAAAGTGGCATAAGAAACCAGAAAAGGCATACCCCAATTATTAATAAAATTATCGAGATAATTGTATATTTTTTATAGACCCAAATTTTACCAAAATCATAATTCTCATAATTTTTAGTTTTTGTTTCATCAATCGAGTCATATAATTCTCCAATTGAAATATTAAAAGTGTCCGCTATCTTTTTGATCATATCAATATCTGGCATAGTATTACCATTTTCCCATCTTGAAATAGCTAAATTTGTTACATTTAATATTTGAGCTAACTCTTGTTGAGTTAACTTCTTTTGTTGTCTAAGCTCTAAGATTTTATTACCAATTGTCATAATAATATACTCCTTAATTTAATTTTATTTTACTTAGTTAAGGTTAGTTTATCAATATCATATTTTGAGAATCATTATCAATAATTGATAATCTAAAAATTAAAACGAGATTATGAGATTAAAAAAATAAGGAATAATTTAAACTTAAAAAGTCATTATATAAATATTTGAAATATATAAAGATTAAGCACTGAATATCTTTTTAATTATAGAAAAATAAATTATTGGTGAACAATATTCAATAGGACTTAGTATCCCATTTACCATTCATAAAAGTCAATTAATAAAAACCCATTCACCTTCAACTTTACCTAACGAAGGTAAAAGTCCACCAACACAACTAATTGTAATCTCATTAATATTTTTAACTGTTTCAAGATAATAGAAACGACACTCTAATGTATAAAGAATTGACAACATTACTGTAACAAAACCATAGATAACAGTCATAAATAAATCTAAGATTTGTCAAAAGATGTCGCTTCAACCTTAACTAACAGAGTTCGTTGTTACCAATACCGATGATAATCGGATTTGTTCCCTTAAGTAATTGCGAAGCAAGAACAAGTCTTTTTTCCATAAAATCATCCATTTGGTGTGTCTATATTCATCATCTGAACTAATGAAACAATCGCTATTTAAAAAGTTATTATTTCCTATATTGAATGGTGAATCTATCAAGTTAGTTACTTTGATACTATGTAATTTTGCATTCATATTCGGTAACTATTCATATTAACATAGACCTTCCTATTATAATTTCAACACGCTTTTTAATTACTTATTATCACTGTTGGTTTTCGACCTCATACATCCGGAGTGCTATGTAATTTGAAACACAATTTTGTCCGACTCATAAATAAGTTTATTTTCTTTATCATACTGCTTCAAGCAAATCGCATATGAAGCATGTCCTAGATTAGTAATTGGAATAAAAAACATATTTTCGACAGATTTAAATTCACCAATTAATTGATATTGTTTTTCTCCGTTAAAAGTATATGTGTAATAAAGAACTACTTTACAATGTATATAGTTTTTATTAATGGGCCTAAATAGAATATTAACAAGTGAATCCGCTTTTGTAATTTTAACATTTACAATATTTGCTAATTCTTCGGCAGTTTCTTTTCTTACCTTTTCATCCCAAGCCTTCTTATCAGCATCAATATATTCAATTGGAATTTCAATTGCATCTGCTAAATCATCTTTAAATGATATAAAGATAGAAGGCGATTTATGATCAAAGTCAATAACAACCTTTCTCGAGAATTGTTCTAGATTTGTACCAATAACCTTCTTTCCTTTTTTTATAATCCAAATTTCACTTATCACTGGATGAACTATATTAATGTTATACTCATGAACATGATAATTATCATTCTGAGTAATTGATATAATACCACCACGAAATGAAAAATCCTTTGCGCCAAAATTTGTATCGTAATTATACAGATTTCCGCTATTGTAAGATGAAGAATTCTTTACTTCTGTTTTTTTAGCCATATCAGCTGATACTCTTATGTTATTAAATAAAAATTGTTGATATTTATCCATTTTCTTTCATCCTCCTTATCCAAGTTTGCAAACACATTCAATTGCATTCTTTAATTGTTCTTCTGATAAACTTTCTTGATTCTTTTCTGCATGTACAATATCGTTTCTATATTTTCTTAATTTATGAAATAATTCGTTCAAATAAGTCTCCTCATTATTTGTATAGCCCCACCCGTCATCTATAACGTTAAAACCATATTCTGTAGAATACTTCGAAAGCATTTCCTCAAAAGTTCCTTCATAATGAAAATCGCATTTAAGTATAGCCTCAAGTCTAACACAAAGTTTGATGACTAATAACTCATACTCACCTTGTTCAAAAAGCTTATCAAAATATTCTTTAGTTAATCCAGCTGTTAAAGTTTGTTTATCAAGTTTTAGAGCTAATTCCTTCAGTATTTTCTCAGCAACTTCTTCATGAGTTACTTTTTGATCTGAATAACCATATAAATATCTATCGTTGCCTGGGTAAAAATATTTGTCATTTATTAATGCAACGCCATCTCTTATTTTATTATCGAATTCGGTTTCGAACACAGACTGGAATGTTTCTTCGCCTTTAGAATTCACAAACCATCTCGCAGTATCAATATAATTATTATCGATCATATATTGAAAAACGGTTCTTTTTTTCCCTTCATTAAAAATTTTTTCAACGTATTCGTCCACTGTCAAAGGATAATTTGTAAGTCCATCCTTAATTGTCTCATAATCACCACATTCAATTAATTTGTCAATATCAATTATTGAATCAACCATTGCATTTTTAATGGCATTTTTTCTATCAAAATTCATTTTACTAACCTCCTAATAATCAACCCCTAAATAATGGTCAAAGCTTTTAATTTTTCTAAATACATCTTTGAAATAATCATCATAATTCCAATTTGATTCTTCCAAATCTTCGTTTAAAAATGTACTACAATAATCTTCGAAAAAATCTATTAGTTTTTGAAATATATTATCAATATATCCATTCTTTAAAACTATCCAATCACCCGCAAACATTCCGTTTTTGTAATGTGAATTGCCGATTACATTTTTAACATTATTGGGATATTCTTTTTTTAATCCGTTGTATGCTTCAATTGTATTGTGTTTTAAAAAGTTATTAATTTTATGAAGCATATTAAACGCATTGAATCCTTTAAGCGTATTTATAAGGTTGGCTTTCGTTTCATGTTTGAGACCATCAGTAAATGATCTAAAATCACGCATACTAAAATCTTTTTGACTATAACCTAACTCAGTTATAAAAATTAATGTATACCTATCAACTTCTGTACAGATTTTACTGATGAATTGACAATAAAGAGATTGAATAATTAATTCATATTTTGGTTGCCTTTTAAAGGACTCAAAAAGAGCTTCTGCTTCTATTTCATCTATATCTTCAGAACAACTTGTCATTGTTATAGAGTCAAACCTTTCACTTTCATAAACATCTTTTGATGTTTTGACAATATTTAAAAGAACCTTGTATTCTTGATTCCAATCTCTTTGTAAATTTGACAATAAATCACGCATTATATTCACTTTGTAATCATAACGGTGTTTCTGTTTTGGTATAAGGTAGCTCGTTGTTCTATTCTTAAGCATACCCTCTTTTAGAAATATCTCAGCTCCCTCTAATACTAAAATTTTTTTAAAACGCTTGGTGTTAACATGAATTTTTCCACTTTTAGAATGAATTCCAAAGTATTCCCACCATTCCATAGGATTTTGTTTTTGTTCGACCTTGTTATAGTCAAATATTTGAGTTTTGTGCGTTGATTTCATATCATCTCTCCTTTCAACAACCCTTTGTGATAAAGAGAAATTCCGTCCAAATAAATGAATTACACCACTCCTCTAGATTACTCCAGACATAGGCGTTGCAAATCACTGTACTGTCGGACTTACGTTTAATTCTCTAATACTTTACAATAATAATGTAAAATCGTCAATATTAAGTCAGAACCCTAAGTCAATATACATGAAAGAATCATTAATATTTATAACATAATTCAATATTCTTACATATAAAGACTAGAAAATTCTACCATAATCATAATTCTCGTAATTTTTAGTTTTTGTTTCATCAACTGAGTCATATCATTCTCCAATTAAAATATTAAAGGTATCTGTTATTTTCTTAATCATATCAATACCTGGTATATTATTACCATTTTCCTATCTTGAATTAACTAAATTTGTTACATTTAAAATTTGTGTAAGCTCTTATTGCGTTAACTTCTTTGGTTGTCTAAGTTCTAAGATTTTATTACTAATTGTCATATTAATATACTCCATATATTGATTTTATTTTGCTTAGTTAAGGTTGGCTTATCAACTTAATTTTTTGAGAATCATTATCAATAATTGACAATCTAAAAATTAAAATAAGATTATGAGATCAAGAAAATAATGAATAATTTATACTTAAAAAGTCATTATATAATCATATAAATGTTGAAATATATAGTTCTAGCTCTGAATATTTTTTTAATTATAGCAAAGACGAGCTCCAATTTAACAGAATTTAATAGGAGTCGATATCCTTTTAATGTTTGAAATATAAAAATTAAGTCTAAAAAGACAAAAATTACTGTCCGTTTTTCGTCCCGTTTAAAATGAAGTAATCAATATTTTGTTTCTTAATTGTCTTTAAATAATAAAAAAACCGACTCTAATAAACTTGAATCGGTATTAAATTTTACTGGTGATCTGTACGGGATTCGAACCCGTGAATGTATCCTTGAGAGGGATATGAGTTAAGCCGCTTCTCCAACAGACCATAAAGACGAATAAATAGCATCTAGGCATATAATGCGCTTAGATGCTATTTAAGTATTATATAATAAATTAAGCGAGTTTGGAAATAATTAAATCAAGACGGAGCTTAATTTCTTCATTACCTATAATTTTTAAGATTTCATAAAGATTAGGAGTTATATTTCTTAAAGTGATTGCAATACGAATAATCTCACAAGCATCATTAATATTTCCATTATAAGCTCCTGGGTTTTCCTTATAAGTTTTAGAATCACTTGCAAAATTATGACGAGCAGCAATACTTTTAATATTATTAAACCATGTTGATTCATCACCCTCTAAATTAAATGAATTTTTATAATCTTCTAAGAAATTTATAATTAAATCTTTTGATAATCCTTCTTTAAAATTAAGGGTCAGCTTTTCTAACATCTCTTTATAGATATTTAAATCAAAGAATTTAATAACATCATAGATATCACTATATTTAGCATAATCTTTACGAGGATTTTTCTTTTCTCGGTCAATATTAATAATCTCAATAAATCTTGAATAATCATTATTAATAAAGCTTTCAAAATCTTTATCATATAAAGAAGCATAAGTTAAAGCTTTAGATGCTATTTCTTCTTTATTCATCTTAGCAAGAATTTCTTTAGCATAAAAATTTAATTTATCTAAATCAAATAAAGCCCCATCTAAACTCATCTTCTTTAAATTAAATTTAAATGTCTTTAAATCATAGTTTTTATCTCTAACTAAATAATCTTCATAATTAGAATTAGCAATTGTCATTAAATAGACTAGTAAAGAAGATGGTTCATAACCCCTTTCAAGGAAGTAATCAACACTTGCTTCACTATCTTTTCTCTTTGATAACTTACGACGATGTCCATCATCTAATTTCATAATCACTGGCAAATGAGCATACTTAACTCTTTTAAAGTTTAAAGCATCAAATAAATCTAAATGAATTGGGAGGGAAGGAAGCCACTCTTCTCCGCGCGTGACAAGTGTCGTATGCATAAAGTGATCATCAACAACATGAGCAAAATGATAAGTAGGTAAGCCATCTGATTTTAAAATAACAATATCTTGATCATTTTGCGTGAGTTCTAATTCACCTCTAATTTCATCTTTAACTTTTATTTTATTTGCGTGATCACCACTTGATTTAAAGCGAATGACATAAGGTTTTCCTGCTTTAATGTATTCAATTGCTGTTAATGGATCTAAATTTTTATAAATAGCATAAGATCCATAAACTCCAGTAATTTCTTTATTTAAGGTTTGTTCTTCTCTTAATTTGGTTAATTCTTCTTCGGTTAAAAAACATGGATAAGCTAAATCATTAATTAACATTTCTTTAATCACTACTTCATAAATTTCTTTACGTAATGATTGTCTATAAGGACCATAACTGCCTTCTTCTTTCACTCCTAAATAACCTTCATTAATATTAATATTAAATTCTTCTAATTGTCTAATGAGTAATTCATCACTCCCCTTAATTTCTCGCTTAGTATCAGTATCTTCTAAGCGAATATAAAAGATCCCTTCACTATCTAAGGCAATTTTAGAAGCGATTAAGGCTGTAAAAAGAGAACCAGTATGTAAAAAACCAGTAGGGGAGGGAGCAAAACGGGTTACGATAGCACCCATCTTTAAATCACGCTCTGGATATAAACCCTCTAAATCATTTATTGTCTTATTAATCTTTGGAAAGATTAAATTAGCTAACTCAGTTCTCTTACTCATACCAATCTCCTTAAACTCTAACAATTATACTATTAATTGTTCTTTATTCATATAAAAAAAGAAGCTAATGCTTCTTTTTTTATAAGTCTTGTTTCTAGAAAATTATTTTGCAAAGATAAGGTGTTTAAAGAATAAGCACCAGAAGAAATCGACAAATTGTAATCCAACACCAAAGAATGTAAAGAGAATTGCAAATAATAAAGTAAGTAAACTTTTATTACTTAAAAATGCACTCCATCTTACAACGATTTCAACGACCCATCCAACGAATGGGATGATAAGTAAAATCATTTGTACGATTCTTGGTAAGCTATTAAACCATTTCATATAATTTTCCTCCTATTAGTATTTATTTTAACACTTCTTAATATTAATTAGCAGAAAATATTAATCAATTAACTTAATATAATATCTTTTTGTTTTAATTTCTTTGTTATCAATTAAATTTATAACTAAATCTATAAATTCTCCACCATTTTTTTCAATTACTCTAGTTGAAGCATAATTATCTTCATCGCAAGTTAGAAGAACTTTGTTTAACTTTAAATTCTCTTTAATAAATTTTAATGCTTCCCTTAACATGATTGTTCCATATCCCTGATTTCTTTTACTACCACTAACTGCATAACCAATATGCCCACCATAATTTTCAAGAAATGGTGTTAGTTTATGACGAATATTAATTTCACCAATAAACTCATTTCTATCAACAAGCCATAAAACATCTCCGCTAACATAACCTGGTGGTAAATTAATCCCCTTATGATATTCCATAACCTTTTTATAAAGATCACCTTCTCCATTATAAAAGAAATCATATTTATTTTGACTAGTTTTATCATTAATAGCCTCTAAATAAGAAGAATAATATTTTCTATTTGGTTTTATTAGTTTCATTTTCAATTTCCCTAGCAATTAAAAGAGCAATATCAAAATTAGTTGTTCTTCCTTCTTCAGCAGTTCCTAATACTCTTTTATCGTATTTTTCAATATTTAAAGCATCAGAACAATAGAAAAATAAATATAAATTTAAATGACGAAAATTAGCAAAAGCTTCTAAAGCACTTCCTTCCATTTCAACAGAAATACAGCCTTCAGCCTTTCTTTTTTCAAAAAGAATATCTGTTTCTCGGTAAAAAGCATCCGTCGTCCAAGTATTTCCCTTAACAAATTCTAAATTATTCTTTTCAAAAACTTTACTGACAAACTGATGGTTTTTGATCTCAACATAATCACTAGCCTTTAAATAATGATAACTAACTCCTTCGTCTCGATAGGCTTTTAGCGGAACAATAAAGCGTTGAGCAACAACTTCTTCATCTAAAACTCCACACGATCCATAAGCAATAATGTTTTTTGCATCAACCATATAGGTTAACTCTTCTAAGGCCGCAACAGCTGTTGGAGCTCCAATTGGAGAAACTATAAAAATTACTTCTGGATTATTTTTTACATTGTAAAGTTTAATTCTTACATAACTTGTCCCTAAGGTGACATCCTCAATCTCTTCTATCAAATTATTTTTTAATAAAAATTCAAGTGGTCGAGATTGAAAAGTCATAATGATTGTTTGGTATTTTCGATGATATTTTTGAATAATATCTGAAACTTTAATTATTTCTTTTCCTTCATTAAAAGATTTATCAATAGCCATAATTTTCCCTTTCTTATTAGATTTTAATAATAACTAATATTTGCTTTTTCTTTTTGAACTGTACGGTGATATTTAACATTTGGGTAACCAAGAACTAAAACCGTTACTACTTTTTTCTTTTTAATTTTTAAGAGTTTACGAAGTTTTAAAGAGTATTTAGCAACAAGTGCAAAAAAACCACTATATAAAACTCCTAGTCCTTGAGCTTGTGCCATTAATTCCATATTGCTAGCAGCTAAACCTGCATTAAGTTCATCTTTTGATAGAACTAAAATTGCTATTGGGGCACCTTTAAAGAAGAAATGATCATCAATTATTGCTTTTTTTGCTACTTGACTAAACATCTTAGCAACAGGGATTAATCTTTTAAAAAATTTCACTGCAATCTTTTCAGCCACTAAAAGATTATCTTTTAAAACAATGTAGGAAATATCTTGAGCATTAGATCCAGTTGGTGTAAATCGCCCAGCTTCAATAATTTTTTCAATAACTTCTTTTTGAACTTCTTTATTTTTAAATTGACGAACTGATCTACGCATTTTAATTGCTTGTAATAATTCTTCATTATTTAAAGTAACAATCTTTTCAATTTCTAAGGGTTCTTCTTCATATCCTGAAATAGAAATGGCATTTTTAGGACAAACCGCTACGCAATGACCACACATTATACAAGTCTGAGTTTTAATAAGAGCTTTCTTATTACTCATTTCAATATTAATAGAAGGACAATCTTTTTGACACATTGCACATCCAATACACTTTTCTTGATTAACTTTAATAATATGTTTATTCATTAATTTTAACTCTCCATATCTTTTTATATGTTTAATATTTTAACATGCTTATTATATTATTCAAAAAGAATTCCTTTAAAATTAAAAGAGCACACATAAAAAGCACATGAGCAAAATAAAAACACGATAATTATCGTGTTATTTTATAAATGGAGCAGGTGACGAGAATCGAACTCGCATGTCTACCTTGGCAAGGTAGCGTTCTACCACTGAACTACACCTGCATGCTTAGTTATTATACATAACTCATCTTTTAAAAGCAATAATATTTTTGCCTTTTATTTATCTTTTCTTTTTTCTTTTAAAGCCTTAATTGTAGAAACTCCAGAGCGTTCAACTTGTTTCCAACTTGGTTTAAAAAAGACTCCTAAAGTAATTCCAATACTTGAAATAATCATAAAGTAGGGCATTAAAAGAGCAGGTAAAATCATATAGCGCCATTTTTCAACTTTAATTAATTTACGTTCTAAGAATAAAGTCAAAAAACCTTGAATAATAAATGGAATCAAAAAGAAAACAGCTAAGGCAAATAAGGCATTATAAATAAAACCAGTATCCCCACCAAAATTAAATGGACCAAAAAGGAAATTATAATCTTCAATTACTAACTTATAAATAAAGGTTGATCCATAAAAGAGGGGAATCCAAATACAAAAAATAAGAGTATCAACTGTCATTAATAGATTAAATAATGTATCAATACATGATAAACGAAAACTTTTAAAGAATTTAGTAATTAAGGCTGGTCCTTTATGAATTAATAAACGAATTGTTCCAGCACCACTTCGATTAAAGCGTTTAAGATTTTCTTTAAAGGAAGTACATTGATCCTCATAAATTATGGCATCTTCAATATAAAAAGATTTAACATCTTTTAATAAGTAGTTAATAGTTAATTCCCAATCATCACATAATCCATCAATTTCAAAACCATATTTTTTAACAATATTATGTGATAGTAAAAAACCACCTCCAAATAACATCGTATTTAAATGAAGTGTGTTACGTCCACGACCATTTATTCGTGAATCTCTTAAAAACCACAACCCAGCCATCCCGCTATATATATTCTTCGAAAAGTTTTTAGTTGATTCATGACATCTTCCAACTTCAACTCCAGCATCACAGGCATCATTATAAGCACTTAAGAAGTTCTCGTCTAAAAGATTGTCCGCATCTAACATGACAAAGAATTCATGATCTTCATCTTTAAGGGCTTCTAAGCCCTTAGTCATGGCATATCCTGCCGTCTTGGTCTTTTCTTCAGTACTATTAATTTCAATAACTCTTGCCCCTAAGCTTTTAGCTACTCCTGCTGTATTATCAGTACAGTTATGAGCTAAGACAATAATTTGCACTAAGCTTTGATCATATTTATTATGACGAATACTTTCAATTGTTTCGGCGATCATTTTTTCTTCATTACGAGCTTTAATCATTACTGTAAAACGATGAAAATTTGTCGCTTTTTTAAATTTTTTTTGGGAAAAAGAAAACACATAAAAAAAGAAGAGTAAAAATAAAACTTACTCCTATAAATGTCATTAGGACGTTATTTATGATATTAGCGCCTTGGAAGAATTCCTCAGCGCTAATTAAACTAACAAATTGCATTTTTTTAAATATTTAATTCCTTATATTGATCCTTTAAGATTTTAGCACTTTCTATTACTTTGAGGACCTCTTCATAAGAATAGTTTAAATGGTGGACTTTTACAACACCTTTTGAGCCTAAAATGGCTGGTAGTGATAAATAAATGTTATCAACCTGACCATTAAATTCATTTTCTAAGAAAGTTGAAATAGTTAAAATACTTTGTTGATTATTTAAGATTGTTTCAACAATTTTAGTTGTTGAAAGAGCAATCGCATAAAATGTAGCACCCTTTTTATCAATAATATCATAAGCAGCGTTTTTAACGCTTTTATGAAATTGTTCTAGAGTTGATAAATCTTTATGAGGATTTTTAGCTAAATAATCAGTAATTGATAACCCTCCAATTGAAGAGACACTAAAAGCTGCGACCTCACTATCCCCGTGTTCACCAATTACAAAAGCATGAACATTACGAGCATCAACATTAATTTCTTCAGAAATCATGTATTTTAAACGAGCTGAATCTAAGACAGTTCCGCTCCCAATCACACGCTTTGGATCAATTCCTAATTTTTTATAAGTATAATAACTTAAAATATCTACTGGGTTAGTGACAACTAAAACAATTGCATCTTCATCTAAATAAGGTTTAATATTTTCAATAACTGAATCAAATACTTTTATATTTCTTTTTAAGAGATCAATGCGTGTTTCACCATCTTTTTGTCCAACTCCAGCAGTAATAATAACAATATGCGCATCACTGACATCTTTATAATCTCCCGCTTTAAGTTTTTTAGGACTCACAAAAGAGATTCCATGAATCATATCTAAAACATCTCCCTCAGCTTTATTTTTATTTATATCAATAATAACAATTTCATTAACAAAATCTTTTTGCATTAAGGTATAGGCAGTTGTTGAACCAACAGCTCCATCACCAATAATTACGACTTTACGATTCTCCATATTTTTGAATCCTCCTTGTCACTATTATTATAGCATTATCTTAAAGATAACTATCACTTAACACATTAAAACTATTTCTCTTTTTCCTCGTCTTTAGTACGATCTTCGCTCTCTTTAGCAAAATCATTAATAATAAAGTAGGGATCATAATTTGGAGCATCTAAGTTTTTAAAATAATCTAAAGTCATATTTTTAGATTGTTCCATGACTTTAATCAACACATCATAGCTAAAATTAGCAGGAAGTGGATTAGAGATTCCGCGCGAAGCTTCTACTTCTGCCTTCACTTGATTAAGAGCATAATCATAGAAGTTATTAATAAAAGAAAATGCAACTTCTTCATTAGCATTAAAAAGTAATGGTAAAAATAGCAACATTAAAGCAATTGAAACCATAAATGAAGTTAAGGCATAAATGATTGGTGAAGCACTTGAAAAGGTTAAAAGATAACCTAAAGTAAAATAGGTTCCCGTGTAAGAAATAACATAAATCAATAAAGGAATCAGACTATATTTAAAATAGAGTTTATAATAGCCATTAACGCCATTTTTAAGGACTTTTTTAGTTAAACGATTAATTAGAACAGGTGGTAAATTTGGAGCGACAGCACTCACTAAAAAGAAATTAATAAAGTTACGTGAGAAAGCAAAAAGAAAATAACTAAAAGCTAAAAAAGATGTAATAAAACCATTTAATAATTGCGGAAGTTTTAAGATTTCTTGTGAGGAAGGACGAAGAAGGATTTCATTAATCATCGTATTGATCTCCCCAATTTCTAATGAAGAATTAAAAACAGCTTCAATTTCAATCATTAGTCCATAAAACCCATGAGCATCTTTTAAAGCATAAAAAATTGCATAAATAATAAAGGAACAAAGAATTGTTCCAAGAACAAAAAATAAAACCGAATTAATAATTACTCGATTTACATTAAAAATACGTTTATAAATTTTATTATGACCTAAAAAAACATCTTTTAGATAATTTTTAAAACTTACTTCATCTTCTCTTTTAGAGTGAAGAGCAGTATTTTGCTTTAAAAATGAACTAAAAAAGGGTGTAATAAAAGAGGCAATTAAACTTAAAACAATAATAATTAAAATTAAGTTAAGGCCTTGAAGAGGAACAAAGCTTAAAAAGAGCGTTAAAAAAGCATAAACAAAACATAAAATTAAGGTAATAAAAGCGCTAATTTTTAAATTGCTTGGTAGATCTTTAATAAATTTTGAAAAGACTTTATTCTTCACCATCTATTTCTCTCCCCTTACCATATAATTTATAAATATCATGAACGGCATATTCTAATTTAACCGGATCAATATTTTTTATATCACGTTTTTCAATTGATGAAATTAATCTTTTTAATCTTTTTGTCGAAGTAATAAATGATGATTTAGAATTTAAATCTTTAGGGTTTTTAATAACTGCATCATTATTTATTAAAACAATTGAGATGAAAAAAGATAAATCGATATTTGTAATTTTTGCTAATTTATCAATTCGCATTGTATTAACATTCATTGGATTAGGAATTTCTTGTTTTTCACCCTTAGAGTTATAAAAAATCCAAGCAGCATCTTCTTTATCTCCACTAATAGCTCCATTATAATAACGATCTTTGATCACATAAATATATTTATTAGAAAAAATTACATGATCAATTCGACAAATGATTGTCTTTTTATTTGTCACGACTAATTTATTAATTAAATAGTAATCATTAATATCACAAATCGCTTTAACTTTTTTATAATAAATATTTTTAAAGTTACGATACATATATTTTTTCTTAAAGAAAGGATAAGCAATGCCAAAAACAAGAATTATTAAAACAATAATTACACTAAAAGCAATTCCAAAGCCAATGAGAATATCATTAAGTACCATTTATATAATCCTTTCTTTTTATTTTAAACTAACTATTAAAAAAACTAATCAACCATCTTTAGAGCAATTTCAAACATTGCTCCAAGTTTTGTTTGACGTTCTTCAACGCTCAATTTTTCCTCTGGATTTTCAAAAGAATCTGAAACAGTTAAAATACAGCCGGCTTTTTTATTTAATTTCATCGCATTGATAAATAAGCCATAACTTTCCATTTCAACACCTAAAACTCCAAGTTTTTGAAAGTTTTTATAATAATCTTTATCATTATCATAAAAAATATCACTACTAAAAATTGAACCAACATGAACTTTAACCTCTTCTTTTAAGGCAAGATTATACATTTTAAGTAATAAATTAAAATCAGCAACTGGAGCTAAAACTGCTCCTTTAAGATCAAATTGAGAGGCATAACTTGAATTAGAACAAGCGCTTGAAACAAGAATTAAATCCCCAACATGAATATCTTTTTGATAAGCCCCAGCAGTACCAATACGAATAATTTCTTCGACTCCATATTGAGTGTATAATTCATGAGAATAAATCCCAATTGAGGGAACTCCCATTCCACTAGCCATAACGCTAATTTCTTTTCCACTTTTGGTTTTCCCAGTATATCCTAAAATTCCTCGAACTTCGGTAACTAAAACTGGATCCTCTAAATAATTTTCAGCAATATATTTAGCACGGTAGGGATCTCCTGGCATCAAAACTGTTTTGGCAAAATGTGCCCCATCTTTAATGTGTAATGACATAATTTTCCTTTCATCATGATTAATATAGTTATTAATTTTACAAGACTGATATTAATCTAAATTTCTTTTAATATTATAACATATTTTTTAATAAACTCATGTATAAAAATCTCTACAAATAAAAAATACTAACCTATAACACCTGATGGTTAGTATTTTTAATAAGTATCAACTGGGTTTGATGTTGTTCCGTCCCCCATTATATTTTCAAAAGCAGTATAGAAGGAATCAATTGAGAAAGACTCTAATTCTCCATTAACACTAATTGAGATTCGGCCTGTTTCTTCACTAACTATAACTGTTACCGCATCACTAATTTCACTAATTCCAATCCCAGCACGATGACGAGAGCCATATTTTCCAACTAATATTTTCGTTGTTGGTGTGTAATAAACACTAGCAGCTTTAATTAAATTATCTTTAATAATAACTGCCCCATCATGAAGTCTCGTTCCTGGATAAAAGATTGTAATTAAAAGTTCAAAGGTTACTGGGCAGTTAATAATGGTGCCATTTTTCATAATTTCGGAAAGATCATTATTTCTTTCAAAAGTCATTAAGGCCCCAATTTTATGTTTTGATAAATAAATAATTGCTTCATTAATTGTTTTATAAACTTCTTCTTTATCAAAGATCTTTTGTTCTTGAATCTCTTTTTTACGATTAGCAATCGTTCCTTTAAAGGAAAGATTAAGTTTATTTGTTACTAACCCTCTAACATCACTCATATTAACAAAAAGAGAGATGATTACTAAAATGATTAAAAATCCAAGTATCATTAACACAAAATTATTTAATTTAAAAATAATTCCCCCTACTAATAATAAAGATAAGATCCAAGTAAAGATTAAAACAACTTTTCTTTTAATAAAATAAGCAAAGAATAAATTAAAAACAATGATAATGGCAATTGAAAGTAAAAAATCAAAAAGACCGGTTAAATTAAATTCATTCCCGGTATGAAATATTGTTTCAAAATTTACTAAAATCATTGGTAGGTTCATTCTTTTCTATCCTTATTAATATATTATACATAAATTAGAATTAAATGTTTAAAATAATTTGCAAAATATTATTTATTTGCTTATTTTTCATCTTTTGAACATGCTCCATAGACAATACTTGAATTAATATTGATATTATTACCATTTGTTTGCATCACTAAATCTTGATGATATTTATCAAATTGAGCAAAGACTTTCTTTTGTTGTTTAAAGATTGCTAGCAAATGAATAACTGAAGCTAAAGCCCAAGTAATAGGATAAAGAAGCATAATCCAATCAAGTGTATGGAAGAAGGGAACATATTTAAAAAGAGTCACAATAAAGACAACACGTAAAAGGGTTGCACAAATAAATGTAATGACAGTTGGAGTTATGGCTTGATTTAATCCTCTTTGATAACCAGCACAAACATCCATAATTCCACACAAGAAATAAGTTGAACAAATAATAAATAAACGACTTCTTCCAAATGGAATCATCGCCTCTTCCGTACAAAAGATTCTTAATAAAGGTTCATTTAATAAAAGGACTAAACCCCCAGTTATTAAAGTTCCTAAAACTACTATAATTAATGAAAACTTAAAGATCTTTTTCATATTCTCTTTATTTTTAGCTCCATAGTTTTGAGAAGCAAAAGCAATTGTTGTTTGAGGAATAGCGGCAATAAAGGCATAAACATATCCCTCAATATTTCCAGCCGCCACATTCCCGCCCAGAGCAATTTCTCCAAAAGAGTTAATCGAGGAGGAAATTAAAACATTAGAAATTGAAAAGATTGAGTTTTGTAACCCACTAGGTAACCCCACACGAATGATATCTTTAACTTCTGTTAAGGAGAATTTTAAACTTTTAAGTGATAACTTAACAAAACTATCATCTTTTTTACGCATTAAGGCCCAAATAACTAAAATAGCACTCACGGCCTCACTAATAATCGTGGCATAAGCAACACCTTCAACATCCATATTTAAACCAAGAACAAAAACAAAATTCAAACCAACATTAGTAAATCCAGAAATCATCAGGAAAATTAATGGTTTAACTGTATCTCCAATCGCTCTTAGTATCGATGCTCCAAAGTTAAAAATCATCAAAAAGGGCGCCCCTATAAAATAGATTGTTAAATAAGTTGTTGCTTTAGCAATAACATTAGTTGGTGTTCCCATTAACTCTAAAAAATAACCACAAAAGAAAACCCCAATAATCCCCACAACAAATCCAGAGATTATTGAAAGTAAAATAGCATTATGCGCTAACTTTAAAGATTTCTCCTTATTTTTTGCACCAATAGCTTGAGCAATAGTAACATTAGCTCCCGTTGATAACCCTAAAAAGAGGTTAACAATTAAGTTTACTAAAGAACCAGTTGAACCAACTGCATTCATCGAATTATATCCTCTAAATTGGGCAATAACAATTAAATCAGCACTTGTATAAAGTAGTTGTAAAATAGTTGTTAAGAATAAGGGGATGGAAAAAATAAGTATTTTTTTGAGCAAATTGCCCGTTGTCATATCCATCTCATTTTTCAAAAAATTCAACATAATTTTACCCCTAAATAACTCTTTTTTTAATAACCTTATATATCATATCTCAACCTAAAATTAATGCAACTAAATTTGCTTGGATTTTTAGGAATTGTGGCTAGTTTTAGACTTTTAAGAAAATCTAAAAAATATTAAATAACAAAAGAAATAAAAAAGTCTTAAGATAACTTTTCCTAAGACTTTTTTATACTTTTGTTTGTTTCTTTTCTTTTCTTAATTTTGAAGAGATTTTTTACTTAATGCAATCAGATGCTCAATATTTTCTTCCGTCACTGAAAATAAAAAAGCCATTGAACGACACTTACTATATTTTTCATTATTTAAAGTGAAAGGATAACCCATTAGACATCTTGGATTACAAACATCTTCCCCTTGTAATCTAAGACAGTCATGTGCTTTGATCATATCGTTTTTCATGTTTAGAGGAAAATTGCTAATAAGTTCATCACACTCAAATGGTTTAGGCGGAGTAAGGCGAATTTTTAAGCCAGTTTTACGACAGACAAAGTTTGCAACTGTTTTTTTAGTAATTAATGAAATATAGGAAAGAGTATAGCCACTTGCTGATTCCTTAATATCGCATTTACATTCATTAGTTAAATATAAATCATTAATCTTTACTGCTAACTCTTTTTCCAGGGGAGTTATAATTTTTAAAAAATCTTCGAATTGAATTGGATTCATTTTTTTATCCTCTTTTTCTTATAAATAAAATCTTAGTTTATTAAAAAATATTAAGCAATAAAAAAACGCTCTCAAGCGTTTTTTCTTTAATAATTTTAATGGTCGGGGCGACAGGATTTGAACCTGCGGCCTTCTGCTCCCAAAGCAGACGCGATACCAAGCTACGCTACGCCCCGAAACATTACTACATCAGTAGCGTTATTAATATTACCACAAAGTTTAAAAAGTGTATAGAGTAAAAAACAAAATATCCATAAATTTTATCTAATTTATGGGCGAGGATAAATCTGAGCTTGAGAATTTAAAAATTGATTACTTTGATCTAAAAATTTCTTACTATCTCGAAGGGTTAAATCAATTGTTTCTTTAATGCTTGCTAACTCAGTATTAACTTGATCTTTATTATCATTATAGATTTTTTCACCATTATCTAATAATGAATTAATATCAGCTTTATAAGCAATCGCAGCATTATTAAAGGAGACATCAATTGCATAATAGAAGTCATCAAATAGATCCTCAATCTTATTAATCTTATCAGCTTCATCTTTAACTCTTAAATAACCAAAATCAATATCATTAAAAAATTTAAAAAGTCCAAATTGAAGAAAAGAAAGATCTGGTTCCATTAAGCCAGAAATTTTATTATTAATATCCAACAAAGTTTTATCGAAATCCTTAATATAAGATTCAATTTGATCAACATAGGAATTAATTTCATTTTCAACGCTAGTAGCTAGTTTTTCTGCTTCTGAGACTTTCTCATCAAAGGTTTTTAAAAATGCTTCTCCTTCCTTTAATGAGGCATTAATGGTGTTACTAATAACGCGAACTTTTTCTGAAGCAACTGGGAATGATTGGGAGTAATTTGAATTTAAATCTGCAGCAGCCGTAAAGATCCACTCATAATCAACTAACATTGAATTAATTGCATCCATAAAATTATAATACTCAGGAACATTAGCTTTTAAATCACTAATAGATTGTTTACTAGTATCAATAAAGGAAAAAACTTCTTCACTTAATTGATCATAGCGAATAAATTCCTCACGGAGACACTTATTTAGTTGAACATCAAGAGTTTTCAAACTCTTATGAGCAATAAAGGCTTGGTTTGATGCATAGACAACTAGTGATAAGACAAAAGCAGTTGAAACTAAACCAATTCCTCCACTAATAAAACGACGATTCCAACTTCTTTTTCCACTATTTTTTTCTTCATTCTTATTTTCATCACTCTTAATTTCAACTCTAGTTTCATCTTTATTTTCTTGCTTCTTCTTTTTAACTAAATAGATGATTAAAGAAACAGTATTTGAAATAATTAAACCAATAATAAAGGAAACAAGCACTGAAAATACCGAGACAAAAATATAAAATACCCCTTTTGCAATATCAGTAGCACTTGCTAAAACAAGCGGATCCATCATCTCAGAAATTGATCCGGTTGCATTTATAATTAAATCTCTTACATAAGTTGTTAAAGAATCAACACCAGCCCCGACTTCCCCCAATGAAGGCGAAAGAAAATTAAAGACTCTAACATCCATAAAATCAGTCATTGGTTGACGTAAACCAAAAGAGATTATGCAAAAGCTAATAATAAAAGTCCCTAAAAACACTAAAACATTTGTTGTTTTACGGAAAAGAGCAATTGCTCCTCCAATCAGAATTAAACCAACAAAAACAATATCTAATATATAATCCATAATTTATAATTTCCTTTAATTTAACTTTATTATACCTTTATTATAATAAAAAAACATCAAGTTAATTGACGTTTTTTTAATCATATTTTTTTAATTTTATCTTTCGAATTGATTGTGATCAATTACGTTATAGACCGGTTCACTTACCATATAAGGAGTTGAATAAACTGTTCCTTTAGATTTGGTAAAGTTTTCAGCATCTTTAAGTAATTGATTTTGATTGTTGAAGACGCCTTTTTTAGAGGAATACAAATTACTGATTCCTAAATAATGATCTCTTGTAGTTGAAAGTTTAGAGATATCAGTTGCGGCAACATATAAATCAAGATAATAATAAATTCTATTATTGATTGTTTCATATCCAGCAACAATTCTAAATGAGAACGTATCTTCTTCAACTTCTTCAGCAACAATATCTTTAATATAACTACCAATAGCACTATCTTCACTATCAATGAAATAATAATCATTGTGTTTATTAATATTTAAATGTTTTTTTAAAGCAGGATAATCATTAGCATCAACTAAGATATTAAGAATTTCTTCACCAACATCACCTAATAAATCATCATTAGTTCCTGTTCCTTTATAAGTTAATTCAGGTGCAGTATAACTTGATGAGATGTTTTCATTTGCATAAAGAATGGTCATTGGAGATGCTCCACTTAAACCAACAATAATAGCTAAGGCTAGTGTTGTTGTTTTAATTGGTTTTGCTTTATCTAAACGAGTTAATTTAGCTTCTTTTGAAGGTTTAACTTCGTGAATAATTTCTTTTTCTTCTTTAATTTCATTATTAATAATTTGTTTACCTTCTTTTAATAAAGAAAACATAAATGAAACATAGAAGACTGAGGCAATAACAATCACGCTTGTGGTGGAAAAGATCCAACCAAATTCAAGTTTGGTATCATATCCTTGAATATCACTTGCAGTAATTGTAAATGGATCAGGATTAGGATTAGAAGAACCCTTTGTTTGGATGACTCCATCCTCAATACTAATAATTTCGTGGAACCAAAGTTTGTTAAATTTTTCAAAAACAACAACATCACCAACTTGATACTCTTTTCCAAGATTATTAACAATCACTTTCTCACCGACTTCATAACCGCTGGCCACCATTGAGGCTGAACCAACTGTTGCAACTTCAAAATTTAAGAAAGAAATGGATCCGTTTATTGCGCTAAAAAAACAAACAATGCTAGCAAATGCTAACATTGTATAAAAGACAATATTGGAAATTATTTTAGTTAATTTTCTAGATAGTTTCATTTCTTTCCCTTTTTATTTTTATAGAGGCTAACTTAATTAGTTAGCGATTGCTGTTAAAGCAAAACCCCATGATGCACTAATTGAAGCATTTAAATCTAAATCAACGACTGAGTAAACATATTTGAATGATGTTTGACCACCAACAGCAATTGTTGATTCAACTTTTGATAATTGAGCTCCTTTAGTAATAACGTTGTCTAAAGTTTCGTTATAAGTTGTTTGTAAGTTAAAAGCATAGACTTGGCTAGTATTGATGATTCTAAATAAAACTTCGCTACTTTTGCTTAATAAGTTGTTTTCAACTGTATCAACCCATTCGCCTAAAGCGATTGCGGAATCTTTTGTTGTACTAACTTCATTTTTAACGAATTCGTGTGTTAATGTATCATCTTTAACTCCATTAATAGAGACTTCAATTCTTGCACTAACGTTTGCATCAGCTGTAAAGTTTAAGTTTCCGTTATATGCGCTATTTTGTGAAGAAGCTGCATACACTGTATAACCAAATACACTTGTTGCGACTAATGCGATAACTCCAAGACCGACTAATTTTGAATATTTTTTGTTTGCCATAATTTTTTCCCCCTGACAATTTGTTTGTTTCGTTCTCTGTTGAACGGACATCATTATACACTCCTCAAAATAGGTTGTAAATAATAAATTTTTGACAAATTGACAAAATATCTATTTTTCCGATTATAGTACAAAATGGATAAAAATTTATTTAAAAATATTTATTTTCACGGACTATATGAAAGTACGATTGAGCCGTATTAATATCGATTTTATTACATTAAGATTTTCTTAATACCATTTAAAATAAAGTAAAAACATTATTGTTTATCTTAATGTGTTCTTAATATCTTTTTTCTTGATTTTCCATAAAAGTACGACTATAAGCGACTTTTTATAAATTAAATAAAAATAGTCATTTTTAATAAGTGAAAAATTTTCATTTTTTGCCATTTTTATTTTAATAAAAGTACGATGTGTGGCTGTTTTTTCGAAAAAAAACAATATTTTTTTAAATAGCTAAAAAATGATTAAAAAATCAAAAGTTAACGCTTCTCTCAAACAAGTTTTAGCTCTATTTTGGCCTTCTTAATATTTTAATTATTGATAATTATTATAAATAGAATAAATTTTCCCTATTCTTTTAGCACATAATTTGTTGTTTTACCTTATTATTTAATGATCTTTTTGAGTAGTCTAGAAAATCAAATTATTTTTTATCATATTTAATGCTAATTATTGTATGAATTAAGAAAATGTTTAGAAATGAAATAGTAATATTTCACCTATTTCCCTATATCCTTATATATAAGGACTCAAATAATCTCCGTTGACTAATTAAAAAACCTTATAAACTACACAAATTTATCACTCAAGATAAACTAGATTCAAAAAAATTACATTTAAGACAATATTTGATAACAAAGCAACAAAAAAGGTCGATTTTATTCGACCTTATTTTATTAATGGAGCTCCCTAGCGGATTTGAACCACTGATCATTGAGTTGCAGTCAATTGCCTTACCAGCTTGGCTAAGGGAGCGTGCTAAAATAAATTAGCATATTTAAGAAGAAAATTCAAGAGAATAACACTTTATTTCTTTAATCTTAAAGCTTTTCTTTTCTTTAATTTTACTTTTCTTAAAACTTTATAACTTCCTAAAAAAACCAGTATAAAAGCAAATGATGAAATAACAAAGATTGAAATCCATAATGGAAGGGGATTAACACGAACATTTTCCCACATTAAGACCACAGCATCATTACGAGCCCCAAAGTCTTCCATTGAGACTAAATGATTTAAATCTGATTCAAGAGGATACTGAGCCCTCATTTGACGGTTTAATTGCTCATTTTCAATATAAACTACTGGATCACTTTCACCATCTTTTAAAGTGCCATCAAAGAAATAACTTAAATCATATGGATAAAGATCTTCACTTTCTCCATCATACCACTCATGAACGAGTCCTAGAACCTCATCTCCAGCAATAAATGAAGTATAACCAACATAATCCATATTCATTGCAGCAATTGAGGGGATAGCTAAGAAATCAAGGAAAGCATAAGCTGCTTCTAAGGAATCGCCTTCTGAGGAGGATGGAATACTCCATCCATCAAACCAGATATTAGCGCCATAAGAGGAAATTGTATAATAAAGATAATTCTCAACTTCTTCAGCAGTATCCATTGAAAAGACAGCATCTCCACTCCAAGCTAAGTTAACTGCCACCTTGCCAGTGACAATATCAGTTTTACCAGTATCAACTTCAAAGCCATAAATGTTATCTTTTAGAGCAATTAAAGCATCTTCAACCATTTTAATTGTTTCATCATCACAGCGATTAAATAACTCAGTTAGCTTTAAATTATACTCAGGGTCATCATAATTACCATCATAGTCCTTATAAAGCTTCGCAAATTGATTTTGACCATCTTGATCTTTTAAACCATGTAAGATTCCTAAAGCATAACAATCACGAATACTATCTTTAATTGAAGCTACTCCTTTATAGTGTTCTTCTTTTTCCCATAAAGCATCCCAGCCATTAGGAGCAGTAAAATCTTCAATCACTTCTTCAACACTACGATTTTTAATTAGGGGTGAGCCTGGATTAAACATTAAACCTAAAGTCCCCCAGAAATATCCAACTCCATAATCATTCATTGTTCCCTTTGATAAATCATCATGATCAATAATTACTTTTGATAATTTACCATCTTCTCCCGTTAAAAAGGGTGAAGAATTATTAAAATAGTTATCAAGTTTACTGCGATCAACTTTTTGAATCATTTCTTCTTTGGCTAACTTTTGAATCATATAATCACTTGGACAAATTAAATCATAACTCGATTTACCAGTTTTCAATTCGTTATACATTGTCTCATTAGTATCATACATATCATAAATAATATCGATACGTTTATTAAAATCCTTACCAAAATAAGTTTCTTTATTTTCCTTTAAGTTAATCCAATCAACAAATTGTTCAGTTAAATCCTTTTCCTCATATCCATTATCTGGATCGTGAGTATAAATGTAGTCGCCTGAATTATAAATTTTTAAATAAACTGTCTCTTCTTGAGCGCCCGTTAAACTACAACCCGTCAGAAAACTCATTACTCCAGCAAGGACTAATACTTTAGGAATTAAATTTAATATTTTTCTTTTCATATATTCTTCATCCTTCCCTACATTGTAGCAATAAGTGCTAACATCGTAATAACTAACCCAATTAAAATCAGTCCAGTAGCTGCAATACTAATATTTTTTAAAACAATATATTTACGAGTATAAATGCGTTTTTTAGCACGCTTACGTTGTTGAAATTGATAAATTGAAACACAAATTGCGGCCACAACAACAGCTAAAAAGATCACAGTTGTCAAAGCTCTTAATTCAATTGGCACAACTTTCTTTTTAATAACACTTTGAATAAAGGTTGAAATAGTGACAATTTTTCCTGCCCCATTTAATAAACCAGGACCAGTTGTAAAAACAGTTACAATAAAATCATCAAGTGATAAAGTTAATGCTAATAAAAATCCACTAACAATCCCTGGAAAGATTTGAGGAAAAACAACGCGTTTTAAGGCGTTCCCTGGATTGCAACCAAGATCAAGAGCAGCCTCATATAAACTTGGATCCATTTGTTGAAGCTTAGGTTTCACATTTAAATAGACAAATGGCAATGATAAAACCATATGCCCAATTAAAAGAGTCCAAAAACCAAATAAATCCGCCTTAAAAATATAAGAACCAGCAAAAACAAAGGTAAAGACTAAACTTAAAGCAATAACAATTTCTGCATTAAAGGTTGGAATTTGTGTAATTGTTTCTGAAATTGCCTTACTTCTTTTTTTCGAGTAATAAACTCCAATTGCCCCTAAAGTTCCTAGAACTGTTGAACAAATTGCAGAGATTATCGCAATAATAATTGTATTCCCAAGAGCAATCATAATATCTTTATTGCGAAATAGACGCGCATATAAATCAAGAGAAAACCCGTTCCATTCACCAATATTATTTGAAACTGTAAAAGAATAGATGATTAAAACTAAAATTGGCACATACATTAAAAGTAAAATCAAAAAGACATAACTTTTAGCTAATAGTTTTCTTACCATTTGGAATGTCCCTCCTCTTTAACTTTTTCTGTGTAGTTTCTTGATAAAAGCATTGAAACTCCAACAAGAACCAACATAATTAAGGAAATAAAGGAACCAACATTCCATAAATTATTTGTAAAACTTAAATAAATTGAGTTTCCAAATAAAATAATCTTCCCTTCGCTTAAAACATCACTGATCACATAAGAGCTCATTGTCGGCATAAAAACCATCATCGCAGCACTTACAACCCCGGGAATTGATTGAGGAAAGATTGATTTAGTAAATGTTTGGACGCGATTACACCCTAAATCTCTAGCAGCTTCAATTTGTGATTTATCAAGTTTTAGCATGACATTATATAAAGGCATAATCACAAATGGAAGAAAGTTATAAACTAAACCAATAGTAGTAGCAACATAAGGGTTATTCCCTCCCCCTAAACCAATCCAGTTTAAAACATCGCGCGTGGCCCATGTTCTTAAAACAAAGTTAATCCACATTGGCATAATAAAAAGAATAATAATAACCCCGTTTTTGTTATAACTTTTATTACTTAAGATATAAGCAATTGGATAACCAATTACTAAACAAATAACTGTATTAATAAAAGAAAAAGTTAGCGAGGTTAATAAAACATTTAACTTATTGGTTGAAGTAAAGAAATTAGTTAAGGCTAAAAGAGTAAAATTACCACTTGAATCAGTAAATGCATAATAAGCGACAAAAAAGATTGGTAAAACAACAAATAAACCTAAAAAGAGTAAATAAGGAATTGCCAGTAATTTCCTTTGAAACCTAAATTTCATATTCACTCAATTCCTTTTTAAGACGAATCTTAATATCTTCTTTATTAACGCTAATTCCGACTGTATCTTCTAAGTTATATGAATATGGAGTAATTAAAACAAAATCTTCTTCACTTTCAGTTCTGACAATTAATTGATAGTGATCTCCCTTATAAACTAAATCAACAATCTTTCCAATAACATTAACTTTTTCATCTTCTAAATCATCAACAATTTGGACTTTATCAATTGGAATTTCAGCCACCACATCAGCATCATTAAAATCATAGCGATGAGCTTTATCTTTACTAATAACATATCCATCATCATCAAGAGTTGACCCCTCTAGTAATTGAGTAATTTTAACTTCAAATGGAGTTTCATCAATCATCACTTCATTAATCTTATTAATCCAAGCATCGGTATAAATATTAGTAGTAAAATCTTTTTCCATAATATGAATAACATCTTCAGCAATTGAAATAAAGACTTCATCACCCTCACTATGTTCTTTAGTTGAGGTCACTAATAATTCATTTTTCCCAATCATTACTAAATAAACATAACTTTGTCCTTTAAAAACTTTAGTAACAATCTTTCCTTTAATCATCATATCTTTTTCTTTACAAATCTTGACGTCTTCAGGGCGAATGACGACATCGACTTTATCATTTTTATTAAAGGTATTTGGACAGTCAAAGCTATAATCAAGGAAACGAACTTTATCCTTGCCACTAATTGTGGCATTATAAATATTTGAATCACCAATAAAGTCAGCTACGAAAGCATTTTTTGGGCTATCGTAGATGTTTTTAGGAGTATCAATTTGTTGAATAATTCCATCCTTCATAATGACAATTGTATCTGACATTGTCAAAGCCTCTTCTTGATCATGAGTAACATAAATAAAGGTAATTCCAAGTTTAGTATGCATTGCTTTTAATTCAAGTTGCATTTCTTTACGCATCTTTAAATCAAGAGCCCCTAATGGTTCATCGAGCAATAAAATTTCTGGTTCATTAACAATTGCACGAGCAATTGCCACACGTTGTTGTTGTCCACCACTTAAAGTAGCAGTATCGCGGTCTTCAAGCGAATCTAAATCAACAATTTTTAAAGCTTTAGCAACTTTTTCATCAATTTCAATTGGTGTTAATTTACGATATTTAAAAGCTTGAATTAATTCACTCTTAGCTTTTTCTAATTTTTCATTTAAAGAATCAAGTTTGATAATCTTTTCTTCTTTAGTTAAATGCTTATTGTTTTTAGCTAAAGAAATTTCATGTTTTAATCTCTTAATACGTTTACGGTCAATGACCATAATTGGTTGATGATCTTTATCAAATTTTAGAATTGGTACTTTTTTAAGTTTTAAACCAAAAGCAACATTATCATAAACATCTAAATAAGGAAAAAGCGCATAGCGTTGAAAAACCATGTTAATAGGTCGTCGATTAGGTGGGAGGTTTGAAATATCTTTTCCATTGAGCATAATTTCGCCCTTAGAAGGAAAATCAAAACCTGCGACCATTCTTAAAGTTGTCGATTTACCACAACCTGAAGGGCCTAAAAATGTGATAAATTCACCTTTACGGACATACAAATTAAAATTATCAACCGCGATTGTTCCATCATCAAAAATCTTCGAAACATTCACGAAATTAATAATGTGATTTTTATTGGCCATAACACTACTCCTTCTGACTTTAGTCTGCTATTTTATACATATAAAATAATGTATATAGTATAAACAAATTAGTTAACTAATTACAAACTAAAATTTCAGATAAAAATAATCTTTAATTTACATTTTTTCACGAGCTTCAATTCCAAGTAAATTAAGGCCGTTTCTTATAACAATCATTACTGCTTTAATAAGAGCGATTCTTTGCTTGGTCAGCTCAATATTTTCAAGATCAATAATTAAAGAAGCATTGTAATAACTATGGAAAAGTTGTGCTAATTTATAATTGTAATTAGCTAACTTATTTACTTCTTTAGATTTAGAGATTTCTTCAATGGTATTTTTAAAATCATCAAGATGTTTTATTAAGTCAATTTCCTTATCACTATTTAATAAAGGATAAGTTTCAAGAAGTGAATATTGACTGTATTTATTTAAGATAGAATTCATACGCGCATAGGCATATTGAATATAGTAAACTGGGTTATCATTACTTTGTTTACGAGCTAAATTTAAATCAAAATCAAGATGAGAATCAATTGGACGAGAAATAAAGAAATAACGAGCAACATCAACTCCAACATCTTCACATAATTCACGAATAGTTACAGCATTACCTGTTCTTTTACTCATTTTAACTTCCTTACCATCTTCCATTAAACGAACAATTTGAACAATTAAAAAATCTAATTTTTTTGAATCATAACCTAAAACTTCCAAGCCCGCTCTTAAACGAACTAAATAACCATGATGATCAGCCCCAAATAAATCAATAAGCGCTGAATATCCACGGTCAAATTTATCTTTATGATAAGCAAGATCTGGAGCAAGGTAGGTTAAGGTTTTATCTGATTTAATTAAAACTCGATCCATATCATCACCAAATTCAGTAGTTTTAAGCCATAAAGCCCCATCTTTTTCATAAGTTAAAGGACTAGCTTTTAATTCTTTTAAAACATTTTCAACTTTACCCTTACGATATAAATCTAATTCACTTTGATAATGATCAAAACCAACTCGATATAAATCAAGATCAACTTTAATTTTATCTAATTCTAATTTTGAACCAGTTCTTTGGAAAAAATCATTTCTTTCTTCTTCCTTTAAATCTAAATATTTATTACCATCTTCCTCAATTAATTTTAGAGCTAAATCTTTAATATCTTTTCCTTGATAACCAATTTTTTCTAAGTCAAAAGGAAGTCCTAAAGCTTCTTTATATCTTTCAAAAAGGGAATCACCCAAAACCTTAATTTGGTTCCCAGCATCATTAACATAATATTCTCTTAAACAATCATAACCACAAAATTTTAAAATACGGGTTAATGTATCACCATAAGCCGCTCCACGAGCATGTCCTAAATGGAGATCACCAGTTGGATTAGCACTGACATATTCGACCATTATTTTTTCATTATTTCCAAGATCACTACGACCATAATTTTCATCTTCCTTAATAATTTTTTTAATAACTGTTGTGATTTCATCACGAGCTAAAAATAAATTAATAAAGCCAGGTCCTGCCACTACAACCTTTTCAATTAGAGGATTCTTTTCAAGTTCTTCTTTTAATTCATTTGCAATAACTTGAGGATTTTTACCAAGAACTTTAACTAAACGCATGGCAATATTTGTACTATAATCACCAAAACTATTATCTTTTGGGATTTCAATCATTGTAAGGTTATTTAAATCATTAAATTGATACTTATTTGTTAAGACCTCTTTGATAATACTCACTAATTTTTCACTTAAATTTGCCATTACTCATTCCACCTTTGTGCTTAATAAATATAGCATTATTTTTCATTTTCAACAATAAAAATAGTATTGTTTTAACATTCCTTTTATGCTAATATAATTCCTGCATGGCCCTATAGCTCAGTTGGATAGAGCAACAGCCTTCTAAGCTGTGGGTCAGAGGTTCGAATCCCCTTAGGGTCACCATGAATAAAATAACAGGATTTAAGTCCTGTTTTTTTATTCCTATTTTATAAATAAAAAGATATTTGCATTAAATCTATATATAACACATAATTATATTAAGAGGAGACTTATTTTATGAAATATTTTAAAAAATTCGCCGCTGAACTACTAGGTACGTTCTCTTTTGTTGCGCTTTCATTTGGATTATTAACCTTGATGAATCTCTACGAAAGACAAAATCCAAACTCAATGATAAATTTTGGTTCAATAATATTGGTAGCACTTTTTATGGGTTTGGTACTATGTGGATTAACTTATGCTTTTGGATTATTTTCTAAAGCGGCTTTCAATCCAATAGTTAGTATTGGTTATTTAATTGCATCTTTATTTCATAAAAAGGAAGAAAGAGATTATGATTTTAAAGATTTCTTCCTTGCTTTACTTGCACAAATAATTGGGACAATCCTTGCTTTAATGGCTCTATGGGGGGCTTTTGGACCAACTAATATCATGACTTCATTTAGATTTGATCTCTCCTTCTTTGATCAAAGTGCTAATGTCACTTTAATTATTTTTACTAGTTTATTTATTCTTTCAACGATCTTTATCTTTGTTTATTTAATTTTATTCTCTCATAAAAGATTTAGAAAAATCCGTGGATTAATTTATGGTTTAAGTTTTGCCTTTACAAATCTTGTTGCCATGATTTTAACTGGTGGAACACTTCTTCCACTATATTATCTATTTGCAGGGTTTTTAGAACTTATCCTTTATGGAAATAGTGAATTCCTCATTAATTCTTGGGTTTATATTCTTCCTACAATTTGTGGGGCTCTACTTGCAAGCTTACTTTATTATTTCTTTGTTTTAGTGAAAAAAGAAGAAAAAGCAGTTGAAACTGCTCCTTGCAAGGAAGTTATTGTTGAAGAAATCATTATTAAAAAAGAAAAAATAGTAACTCTTCCCGCTCCTTTAAAAGCTAAAAAGAAAACTCCAAAGAAAGAAAAGACTCCTTATGAAGATATTCCTTATGAAAAAAGAGTTAAACTTCTTGATGCTGGAATGCATAAAAAATATAACCAAATTCGAAATGAATTATTAGCGTATGGTTTACATGAACGTATTTCCAAAGAACATGCTACTTATAAATTAAATAATATCCTTTACTGTATTCTTACAATTCGTGGAAATAATCTTAAATTACATTTAAATTTAAACTTAAAAGATTATAAAGATTCACCAATTCCTTTAAAGGACGATGGTAAAAAAGATAAGTATTCAGTAGTTCCTGCTCTTTTCAAAGTTCGTTCTGATCTAAGTGCTCGTCGAGCCTTAGGCTTAATTAATGATACAATGGCTAAAGCCAAGATTGAGAAAAAGTAAATAAAAAAACGAGGATTAAATCCTCGTTTTTATTTAATAAATTCTTCAATTTTTGTTTTTAATTCTTTAATTGAATAAACCAAATTCTCTACATTAACTCCCTTTAAACGCAACTCATCAGCCATGTTATAATAAAGAACACTTAAGAGTTTAATATTTACTTTACTCATTTCAAGATAATCAGCATAAGTATCACCAATATAAATCACATCATTACTAGTAACATCGTATTTTTTCATAATCTTTTTTAAGGAATCGGCCTTATTGACCCTAACTAAACTTCCAGTATAAATTCCATCAAAATACTTATTTAAACCAAGTCTTTTAAATGAAATAATTGTTGATTCTCTTCCGCGTCCTGTTGCTAAAACAACAGTTATTTTTTTATTTTTTAAATCAGTTAGTAAATTAATCAAATTAACATCAATTTCTTTAATATATTCATCGTGTTTCTCGTTATAAATTTCTAAATATTTTTTAAAAGCAGTTAGGAAATCCTCTGGTTTAACAATTTTTTTAATGATTCCTTTTTCAGTTGGTCCACTATATTTAAATACATCTTCCTCTTTGACTTCTTCTTTGAGATAATTAGCTAGTGATTTTTCAAAACAATACCCAATTAATGGTAGTGAATTTGCTAAAGTCCCATCAAAATCAAAGACAACTATTTTCTTTTTACTCATCCTTTTACTCCTCTTACAGACAATTAGAATTATATCATATTTAAGAAAATTAAAAATGAAATAAGTGTTGCAAATGCCCATAAATTAGAGTAATATATCAAAGTACGTAGAAAGAATGGGCGTCCGCTTCTCACCAGATTGATTAAATCAATTGGTAAATGCTACAATTAAATTTTAAATATTTAATTTTATAACGGACCACTGCTTATTTCTATGGTTCGTTTTTTATTTTTTAAGGAGGAATTTACTATAGCTAACTTTAATTACGCATCCAATTATGGAAAAGATCGTCGTCCAAACAAAAACACTGACTTGGTCAATGAATTAATTCGTTTCCCAGAGGTTTTGGTTATTGGTCCAAATGGAGAATCATTTGGTAAAATGACCCGCTATGAAGCATTAAAAAAAGCCGAGGAATATGAACTTGATTTACTTTGTGTCTCACCAAACACAACTCCACCAGTTTGCAAAATTTTAAACTATGGAAAACAACGTTTTGAGAATCAAAAGAAAACCAAAGAAGCCAAGAAAAATCAAAAAATTATTGAGGTCAAAGAAATTCAATTGACTCCTCAAATTGGTCAACATGATCTTGATACTAAAGTTAAAGCCGGGATTAAATTTCTAAGCGAAGGAAATAAAATTAAAGTCGCTTTACGTTATAGAGGGCGTCAAATGGCTCACCTTGAAGTTGGTGAGGAAGTAATGAAACGCTTCATCGCCGCCATTGAAGAGTTTGGAGTCGTTGAGAAAGCTCCCTTTATGGAAGGTCGACTTTTGACAGCATTCATTGCTGGAAAAGGTAAAAAGTAGAAAGAGAAAGGAAATATTATTATGCCAAAAATGAAAAGTAAAAAAGCTTTAACTAAAAGAGTTAAGGTTACAGGAACCGGTAAAGTCGTTAGAATGCAAGCTTATATGAGCCACTTAGCTCCTCATAAGACCCACAAACAAAAAATGCATTTAAGAAAACAAAAATCAGTTTCAAAGTCTGATTATAAGAGAATTAAATATTTAATTCAACAATAGTAATAAGGAGAATAAATTATGAGAGTAAAAGGTGGAACAGTAACCCATGCAAGACGTAAGAAAGTTTTAAAACAAGCCAAGGGTTATTTTGGTAGTAAACATTTATTATTTAAGACAGCTAAAGAACAAGTAATGCATTCCCTTCAATATGCATATATCGATCGTCGTTTATTGAAAAGAGATTATCGTAAACTCTGGATTAGACGTATCAATGCAGCTTGTAGATTAAATGACATTTCTTATAGTAAATTTATGCACGGTTTAAAACTTGCTAAAATTGACTTAAACAGAAAAATGTTAAGTGAAATTGCAATCCATGACGAAAAAGGCTTTAGTGAACTTGTCAAAGTTTCTAAAAAAGCTAAATAGTTATTAGATAATAATTAAAAATTAAAAAGAACCTCACGGTTCTTTTTTTATTTGATGATTTTTCGTTCTAAATTAATGATTGCTTCTTCTAGTAAGGGAGTAAAATCAAATTTAGCTTCGATTTTTTCGCATTCATCTAAACGCGGTTTCGTTTTAGGATTTTTTGGAGCAAAGATTGTACAGCAATCCGTAAATGGACGAATTGAAATATCATAAGTATTAATTTCTTTAGAGATTTTAATAATTTCTAGTTTATCAGTTACAGCTAATGGACGAAGAATAACTTTATTTGTGACTTCATTAATAGTAGCAAGTGATTCTAAGGTTTGAGATGCAACTTGCCCAATTGATTCACCATTTGCTAAAGCAGAAATATGTAATTTATCAGCTAACATCGATGATAAACGATACATCATACGGCGCATAATAGTAATTGGATAGCCCTCTGGGGAAATCTCATAGATCTTCTCTTGAATTTTAGTAAAGCGAATAATATATAATTTAATTTTATTTTGATAAATATTTAATTCACTTAATAAATCTTCTAATTTATTAATGACTCCAATATTTGTATATGGCGGAGAGGCAAAGTGAATACAACTAACTTCAACTCCTCGTTTCATTAATAAATAAGCCGCCACAGGAGAATCAATCCCCCCACTTAACATCATTAAAGCTCTGCCGGTACTACCAACTGGTAAACCTCCCATTGCTTTAATAGTTTTGGTAAAAAAGTAGGCTCCATCATCACGAATTTCAATTGATAATAAGATATCAGGATGATGAACATCAACCTTTAACTGGGTATTAGAGAGAATCTTTTTTGCTACTTGTCGATTAATATCATCGCTTATATAAGGATAGGATTTATCAATTCGACGAGTATAAACTTTAAAAGTTTTTCCTTCTTCTTTTTTTACTTCTTCTAAGGAAATATTTAAAATATTTTCAATCTCAGCATCTTCAACTTTTAAAGCTAAAGAAAAAGAATACATCCCAGGAATCTTTTCTAAGATTTCAACAATCTTATAATCTGATTTCTTGCTTGGATAAATATAAATATGATCGTAGCGATTAATAATAGTTGCTTCTAAACTATTTTTAGCAAATTCATTACGGATTTTGGAAGAGAGTTTATTAATAAAATCTACTTTGTTTTTTCCTTTTGTGGTTAATTCACCAAAACGAACAATAATACAATTAAATTCCATTAGCGGACTCCTTTAACATTAATTAAAATTTTCTTTAAGACTTCAATAAATTTTTTAGCTTCATCTACGGTATTATAAATTCCAAATGATATTCTAATAGCGTTACCAGCAGCAAATTGATCTTCTTCAAAAGCTTTCAAAACTCCTGATTCTTGTGCTTCTTTTTCACTACAAGCACTCATTGAAGACACATAAATTCCCTCATTTGATAAAGCCTCGACAATCACACTAGCTTTTTTAGTGTGAAAAGAAATATTTAAAATATAAAAACTCATTCTTTTATATAAATGAAGTTTAATCTCTTTAATTTTATTTAGTTCTGTAATCATATATTTTGAAATTTCGTCGACTAATTGGTAGTTTTTTTCTCGATTTTTAGTTATTAATTCAATCCCTTTAGTTAAAGCCATGATTGAGGGATAATCTTGTGTTCCACTACGAATTTTATTTTCTTGATTGCCCCCAAATGAGAGGTTTTCTAAGCGAATCTTCTTCTTTTTAATTAAAAGGCCAATTCCTTTCAGACTATGAATTTTTTGTCCACTTAAAGTCATCATATCAAAATCATTATAATTAAAATCAACTTTCCCTAAGCCCTGAGCAACATCACTATGAAAGACAATATTTTTTTCACGAGCAATTTTAGAGATTTCTTCAACATTAAAAATTGAACCAACTTCATTATTAACACCCATTATAGAGATTAATATAGTGTCTTTTTTAATAGCCTTTTCTAATTCAGCTAGATTGATAAAACCATCTAAGTTAGGTTTTAAATAAGTAACTTCAAAGCCCTCTTTTTCTAATTCTTGAAATGATCTTAAGACAGAAGAGTGTTCAATAGCTGAAGTAATTAAATGTCTTCCACGGTTTTTAAAAGCATGAGCAAAACCAATAATTCCTAAATTATTAGCCTCAGTAGCCCCACTAAGAAAATTTACTTCATAGATTTTATAATCAAGATTTAAAGAATTTAAAATAGCTCGACGAGCTTTTTCAATAGCAAAGAAATTATTCAAAGCAAAATGATGACTTGAACTAGGATTAGCATAGTTATTTAAAGCCTCATGGTAAAATATATCTAAAACTTCCACACATGGTTTGGTGGAAGCAGCGTTATCAAAATAAATCATTAGTTAATTTAATTTATCCTTATCGTTAAGTTTAATTAAAATCTCTGAAGTCATATCATAACTTTTCTTGTAGTCACCATCAAAATATAAAGATTCAGCTTGGCTAACAAGTGAGTTAACATCTGCAAATTTCATGCGGTCACGATTAATAAAAAGAATATTATCATGAGCTAATGATTTAAAGTTATTAAGATCATCAACTTCACTAATTACCTTCGTTGCTAAATCATTTAAGGAATTAACTAAATTATTTAAAACAATAACATCAAGTGGGATTGTTTTTAAAGTTGCATTGATTTGATCCATTAGATTATAGCAACTATTAATATCATCTTTATATAATGCAGAAATTTTCTCTGAATTAAAATCTCTTAAGATCGCCTCAGTTTGTTTTAATTGTAAATAACGAGCATTAATAGCTTTAAAAGCGCCTTCACTATCAATTTTTAAAGAACCTAAATAGAACTTAAAGTTTTCAAATTCATTTTTAATTTTTAAAGTTGCCTCGTCTAATTCATTTGTTTGTTCAATTAAAACAGTAAATGGAGTTTTATTAATCGAGTGAACGAAAATATCTAATCTTCTTTTGGCTTTTGATGCCTCTTCTAAAGACTCACGAATTAAGGCTAATTGTTCTTCATGTTGATCATCAATAATATAAACTTTTTTATATTTAGGTAAGATGTTTGCAACATTAATAATATTTCTTTCCGTATCATTAAAGAAACGGATAGTCTTTTCATATTTTTCATTAAATTCTTCATGAGCGTGGACTTCTTTATCACTTGCAATATTTAAAGTATTGATCAATTGATGAATCCCCCCAATTACTTCCTGACTATTGCCTATTTTTAAAGCTTGAAAATTAACTCTTAAGGTTTGTAATGATTCATTAATTTCTTTAATCTTATCAGGAATATTTAAATGTTTTAAAGTGATCCCTTCTTTTTCTAAAGCAACATATTTTTCATGAAGATAATTTACTTCTTGAGGAATATGATCATCAATTTCTACTAATAAGGTAGGCATTTCTTCAATAATCCCCAAAATTTCTTGTAAAACTTTACTTAAATCAGGTAAAAGTGCATTAGCACTGTCATATTGAGCAGTTTCAACATACCCTTCAAATTCATTAAACTTTTTATCAACAACTAAAAATAAACCTTCAAAGACATTAGCAAGAGGAGCAAGAGAACCTTCACTACTATTATATTTAGATTTAACATCTCTAAATTTATCTTTTAATAAAAGCGAGGATTGACGGCAATCTTCTTCTGGTTTAATAACATGAATTAAATCATTATTTAATGTATTGATTGTTGTATCATATTGATTAAAAGTCGCTTCAGTGGCTTTTAAATGAGCTTTAAACTCTTTATATTTTTTATCAAACAAGAGTGTTGATAAATCATTTAAATCTTCTCCACACTTAACATCAATTGTATCTCTAATTTCTTTAAATCTTCTTAAAAACTGAGAATAAGTATCACCATATAAAAGATTGGTGCGACTAATCATTTCTAATCTTTGAATATATTGAGCATCTTGAGAAACAAGTAAAGAATGTAAATATTCATATTTTCTTTCACGGGTTCTAAATAATTTTTGGCATTTGCGAGGAATCATAATAATTACTAAAACGACCGCTAAAACGATAAGTAAAAGACCAACTCCAACAGTTGTCAAAATAATCACTAATAGCGTATTATCATCAGCGGCTGTTGCTAAAGTTGTCAATTGAAGAAAGTTTAATAAATTAAAGATTAGATTTTTCATGTTAAATACCTCGTCTTTATTATTTTATAATAAAATCTCTTTAATTACTATAATATATCACTCTTTTTTTTCCTTCCAAGCAAAGGAAATTACTGACCTCCTCTAAAATCAATCTAAAACATTAAAAAGTGCATTTTTTTCTTTCTTTTTGTTAATGAATTTGATATATTAATTAAGCATGTAAATGCAGCATATAAATACTACTTGTCCGATGTAATTAAACTTATTAATTTAAGTTAGGGAGTAAACTTAGCTACAAGTTTGAAACCACTAATCTAATTCATCCGAAGTAAGGGATTTATACTCTCTTTACATAGTAAAGAAAGGAGATACATATGAGAAATTTAGATTCCAGATGGAAACGTTCAAGAAGATTAGGCTTTTCACTTTCTGAAACTGGTGTTGAATTAAAGAAAAGAGCTTATGCTCCAGGACAACACGGTCAAGATCGTAAAAAACAATCTGAATACGGTAAACAATTAACTGAAAAACAAAAATTAAGAGATTTATATCGCGTTAATGAAAGACAATTCCGTAGATTATTCATGATTGCTCGCAATACTGCTGGTATTGCTGGTGTTAACTTCATGGTCTTACTTGAATCCCGTTTAGATAACTTAACCTATCGTTTAGGTTTTGCTACTAGCCGTGGACAATCCAGACAATTAGTTAACCATGGTCACGTTTTAGTTAATGGTAAAAAAATCGATATCCCATCTTACACCTGTAAGGTTGGTGACGTTATTAGCATTAAAGAAAACTCAAGAAACTTAGTTATTATTAAAAATAGCTTAGAAAGTGCCCCTGCAACTGCTCCATATCTTGAAATTAATAAAACAGCTTTAAGTGGAACTTTTACAAGACTCCCTGAAAGAAGTGAATTAAGCCAAGAAATTAACGAAGCATCAATTGTTGAGTACTACAACAGACTTATCTAGTCACAAAAACAAAAAAACAAAAATACACATCGCGAATGTGTATTTTTTTTATCAACTTTATGCTAAAATACTTCTATGAATAAATTAGATTTAAATGAGTCTTTAACTAATGTTTCCTCTTCTATTTTAAAGAAATTTGAGGTCGAACCATTTCACACTACTTATGCTCCACTTGATACTTTACTAAGTGAAACTAAGAAAAAGAAAATATCATTAGTTCTTTTTGATGGTTTTGGTAAAAATATTATTGAAAAATATAAGGAATTTATTCCCTATATTTATACACATATTTTTAAAGAATTTAAAAGTGTTTATCCCCCAACCACCGTTGCTGCTACAACAACTCTTTTAACTGGTAAATATCCAGTTGAAACTGGATTCCTTGGGTGGAATCAATACTTTTCACCAATTAATAAGTTTATTGATGTTTTTACAAATCGTGATTCAGTTGCTGATAAAAGTATTGGTTTGGACGTTATTTCACTCTTTTTAAAACCAACTTATATCTTTGATTTAATTAATAAAAAGGCAGGAAAAGAAATTGCTTTTCAAGTTAAGGGACATTTATTTCATGATCTTGAAGGAAACTTTGATATGGAGGCCTTCTTTAAAGAATGTGATAATGTATTAAATAAAGCTGAGTTCTCCTATTTATATTCTCCTGAACCAGATCATTCAATGCATGAATTTGGAACTAGTGAACCTCGGATCTTAAAAACAATTTTAAAGTTAGAAAAATATTTAAAGACAATGATCGAAAAACATCCTGAAACTCTATTTATTTTAATAGCAGATCATGGATTTGTCGATACTTCTTCAATCTTTACTAAAAAAGATTTGGAATTAATGGCTACTTTAAAAGATAAGGAACAATGTTCTTCAATTGAAGGGCGCTTTGCTTCCTTTAATGTTTTAGATAAAACAAAATTTTTAGCAATTTATAATCAAAAATATAAAAAGCATTTTCATCTTCTAACAAAAGATCAAATAATTAGTGAAAATATTTTTGGTATTGGCGAGCCTCATCCTTTATTTTATTCTACTTTAGGTGATTATTTTTTAATTTCTAAAGATGAATATATGTTTGATAATAGCGATGATGAGATTCCCTTTTTAAAAGGGGCTCATGCAGGAGCCACCAAAGAAGAAATTGAATTATATATGATGGTTTTTAATCGTTAAAAGATTTCTAAAAGAACCGGACAATGATCACTTCCATAAATTGAGGTTAATATCTTAGCCTCTTTTATTTTATCTTTTAATGATTCACTAACAATAAAATAATCAATTCTCCACCCAGCATTATTTAATCGAGCATTAAAGCGATAACTCCACCAAGAGTATTCAATTTTATCATGATATAAATAACGATAAGAATCAATAAAACCAGATTCTAATAAAAGAGATAATTTATCACGTTCTTCAATAGTAAACCCTGCTGATCTTAAATTAGCTTTAGGGTTTTTAATATCAATTTCTTTATGAGCAACATTTAAATCTCCACATAAAATGACTCCTTTAGTTCTTTTTAAATCATTTAAATAGTTTCTTAAATGTTCTTCATATTCCATTCGATAAGAGAGACGAAGTAAGCCATCTTTAGAATTTGGTGAATAAACATTAACTAAAAAGAAGTTATCAAACTCTAAGGTGATAACTCTTCCTTCATCATTATATAAATCATTAATCCCATAAATTACATTTAGTGGTTCGATCTTTGTTAAAATAAGAGTTCCACTATAACCCTTTTTAATAGCTTCACTCCAATAATCAAAATATCCATCAAAAGTTTCAACATTTTGATTTTTTTGCATCTTTGTTTCTTGTAAACAAATAATATCAGGATTTTCTATTGCTAAAAAATCGAAGAAACCATGAGTAATACATGCTCTTAAGCCGTTGACGTTCCAAGAGATTAGTTTCATTTTTAACGAACAAAACGCATAATTGCAAATGTCGAAATAAGAATTGCTAGGACTATTAATAAGACCCCAATCATAATAGGGAAAATTTGAATAATTTGTGCATTTAAGATAATAATTAAAATACCTGAAACAATCATTAAAATATAAATACAAAATTTAGTTAAAAAGATAACTTCTTTTTTAAAAGATCTCGGAATAATAACAAAACGAATTATATAAAGCAACCCAACAAGAATTAAAAATGATCCAGCAAAAACAGCAATCAATTCTAAAATATCACGAGAAAAAACAATTACTGAAATTCCAAAAGCAACGAGAATAAAAGCATCTAAATAATCCAAAATACTATTCTTTAGAAAAATTAATTTAGTAACTCCTAAATATACTCCATAGACTATACAAATAGCCCCAATAAAATAACAAATAATATCTTTTAAAATTCCTTCTCCCGAGAAAACAATAAAAAGCACACCAACTACAAATCCAACAACAGCTATTACGAGTTTAATAAATAAATCTCGAGAAGCTAAATTACTTAATAGTTTCATCCTTATCATCCTCCGCTTTATTAATTTCATCTTTATTTTTACGATATTTTGTTAGCTTAATATCAATATAGCGTGCTCCCTTGACTAATGTCAAGACCCAGAAGACAATGACGGTAATGCATAGAATCCAATCATAAGGAGTTTTAAAGGTCTCAAATGGAATAATATTAATACCAAAAACAATCGTTGCCACGCCAACTCCACGACAAAGAATAATAATTAACAAGTGATACCAAAACTTAACTTTACTCATTCCAGCAATTGCACAAATTGCATCATCTGGGAATATTGGTAATAAATACATGACTGGTAAATAAATAGTACCTTTTTCTTCAAGTAGTTTTGTTGCTTTTGCATAATCTTCTTCTGTAAAGATTCTTTTTAAAAATTTATTTCCTCCAAATCTTCCAAGAAAATCCATTAAAACACTCGAAACAACAACACCTGCAAATACTAAAAGAAATGTATTAAAGTTTGCTCCAAAAACAGCAGTGCCAAAAATAATAAAAGTCATTGAACCACCTGGAGCAAAAGAGAGCATTGTTGTGAAAACAATTTGTGTTATAAAAAACAATAAATATCCATACCAGCTATTTGTAAATATCTCGTAATATTCGGAATTAAAAACGAATTCACCATCAACATAAGAGAGGACTTCGGTCCAAAATAAAATCCCTAAAAAGATACAAGAAATAAGGACACAAGCACCTAATAAAATACCTAATTGAATAATGGCTTTACCATATCTTTTCCAGAATTGTTCGCGTTTTTTCATATATCAAAATATTAGCATATTTATGAGAAAATGTATAAATATTTATTGTGAGATCCTTAACTATTTTTTGTAAAACGATGAGTAAATGTTTGTTTTATTAAAACAATATTAATGTGAATTTTATAATCTTAAAGTCTTATAAATATTTACCTTTAATAAGCCTTTATTAATATGAATTTAATGTTTTATTTGTTATCTCCAACTCTTCTATTGACAAACTATGTAAATATATATAAAATCTTTGAGAAAGTAGCGGGCAGTTATTACCACAATAACTCAACATCTAATCCTCAAAAGGGAATGGAATCGTTACTTTTTTTATTGCCAATATCCCTAAAGAGATGAATATATTGTTCTGTGAAACTATTATAAGAAGTTTTAATGAAGACAATTTCCTTATTAAGTATCCCTTTAATTTTAAATAAATAAATTAGATATTATTTCCTCAAATTTTCTCAAAATCAAAAAAACAAAATAAAAACACGATATTAATCGTGTTATTTTTTAATTGGTGGAGCTTGCCGGGATCGAACCGGTGACCTCTTCCATGCCATGGAAGCGCTCTCCCAGCTGAGCTAAAGCCCCAACGCATTACTAATTTATCATAACTATCAGAATAAATCAATTGTAATTGTATCACTAATAAGGGAGTTAGATAAATAATTCTTCTTCAATAAAATGATGGGGATATTTATCCTAATATTCCATATAAACTCTTTTGTTATTCCCATCTAAATAAATCTGATACATTCTAAATATAACATCAAGATTTTTTGGTTGCCATCTTTCTTCATAAGAATAGCAATACTTCATTCCGATTTTTTGCAAAACTCTTCCGCTTCCTATATTATTAACATCATGGGTTGCTGTTAAATAATTAAATCCCAGAGTTTGAAGATATCTAATTATTTCTAAACCAGCTTCCCTAACAATTCTCTTGTTCCAATACTTTTTAAAAATTCCATAACCAAGATCTACACCCATATTTTGAAAGTCTATATTATTAATTGAAAAATAACCAATTACTTTTTTTGAAAGTTTATCCTCAATTACATAATAATAGCTTTCACCCTTACTGATTTCATTTAGTATTTTATCTTCAAAATATTTTTTTGTTACTTCTTTAGTTTTATGTATAAACCAGGGTAAATATTTATTCACTTCTTGGTCATTATATAGTAAAAATAGCTCATCTAAATCGTTAAAAGAAAAACTTCTTAATGTTAATCTTTTTGTATAAAGATATGGTTCTTTCTCATTTTGTATTTTTATTTTCGTTATTGTTAATTTTCCTTTATTAGTATTGCGATTTAATTACGATCAAAGCAAAGAATTATCCACTTATCTAAAAAGACGCTTATAGTAATTAATTAAGAAGTCATTAAAGTATTTTATATAAAAATTATGCTGAAACAAATACATATTGCATTTTTTTCAGCATAATCTTCTGGCGTCCCAAACACGATTCGAACGTGCGACCCCCGCCTTAGGAGGGCGGTGCTCTGTCCAGCTGAGCTACT